>JBBQTB010000004.1:0-174109 GCA_038213375.1 Bacteroidales bacterium
TTCATGGAAGTAAGTGTGTTGTGATTTGCTTTCAAATTGTATCTTTGACATATTGATTTACAGCAACCTGCATCGATTGCAGCCCCTACCGTGTGTTGTGATTTGCTTTCAAATTGTATCTTTGACATATTGATTTACAGCATACCTAATGATATAAAATTGTAAATCATTGTTATATGTCGTAAAATGGGGCTAAAAAAGTAATCCAAAAGTGTAAATCAATCATTGAAAGGCTTGGGATTTTTTATCCTAAGCCTTTTATTAGACCAGTCGGAAAAGTTGGGAACTTTAAAGACAATTTATGAAGAAAAAATAGCCACGAATGCACGAATAAATAATTCGTGCATTCGTGGCTTTCCCTTAAATAATATTAGATCTGCATTGGGCTTCTGGGTAAAATTTAACCAGACTTTTGTTTTTCATTCTTAAGATCCTTCTCAATAATTCCGATTGACCCCCCTGAATTTCCGATTGATCCCTTTCAATGTTTTACGCATACCCTTTCCTTTTAAAACAATTCCAATTGCTGCGGGGTAGCAGGCCTGTCTGCTGGTTTGGCTTTATTAAACAGTTCCATCATCCCAAATTGTTTATCGGTAATGGAAAGTACCACTACATAACCAGTATCGGGAAGGAAATTTTTCACCCTTCTGGTATGAACATCCATATTCTCGCGACTTGGACAATGCCTTACATAAATAGAATACTGAAACATGGTAAATCCATCCTTGATGAGGTTTTTGCGAAATAATCCTGCCTCACGCCTTTCTGCTTTAGTCTCCGTTGGAAGATCAAAAAAAACCATTACCCACATAATTCGATATGCATTAAATCGATCGTACATTTCTTCTTCAGATTTCAGGATACATTATTTTCCGCAACTCTCCCAGGAAACACTTTGCCAATGAGGCTGTTGTTTGTTGCATGGCAATCATCAGCGGACTGCTTTGCCGGTTAATCATAACATCCATTGCCGGAATAGTCAATAGTTGTGCTTTTAGGTCTTTCGTAAGCTCTTCAGGGATTTGTTGTTTATCGGTAATTTGTAAAACAAGCTTGTCCACATAAGGCCGGTAGGGCTCCATCACATCATCGGCCAAACAATAGGCATTGTAACGGTTGCGATGAAAAATACCCAACGTGGGCAATAGTCCCGAACCAACCAGTGAACGTGCTGCGATTGCCCTGAGAATGGCATACCCATAATTGAGAAGGTTGTTGGGTGCGCCCCCATCGGGGTTGCGGGTAAACGAAACATCGTCTGGAAAAAGATTTTGCCAGTAATACGCTGCTGCACGAGCCTCGTGGTTTCCCGAATCGCCCGATTTTACGCTATCAGCCCAATGGAGCATATTATCATGTTTTATCCCTCGCTCCTTTAGTATTGCTGCCTGGTTACGTATTTTCATTTCAATGGTGAACGCCCAGAGTTGCTTTTTAAGGGGCCCACTGGCTGCTATTTGTGCGTCAAAACGTTCCTGCTGCAGGGTGTTCCCGTTCAGGTTAAGCATGAGTCCCGATGGCATGTGTTTATCATCGCACGTGATAAATGCACAATTGTTTTCGAGCAAACGATGCATCAAATGGTGTGTAATCGTAACCTGCGAATGATCGAGGATGATCACTCCAAGATCTTCGATGGGAATGGTAATTGTGCGGTCAGTGATGGGCAACATATCGGCTCCGGGAATTTCGATTGTTAATTGCTCGTTGTGGCAACGTAAATAAGCAGGATTCCCAAAATATAATGTTCGTTTTATCATAACAGAAGTTTAGTCCATTAAGTTACTAAACTTCTGTGAAATGAAAGGCATTTATTTTATTGGATACCAGGTAAAAAATTATCGAGAAATGTTGACAGGCCACAAACAGTTGCCCCATAGTTTGGATAAGTGTCGGACGATGGGGTAACAATGAAATTCTGTTTCGTTTTCAAATCGTCGATACACGTATAGAAACCCTTAGTTACCTGTGGGGTGTTTGATATTTTTATTTCAATGCATGCCACAGGTTTTATGCTCTTTACCAATACAATATCGCATTCGGCACCGTTTTGAGTCCGATAATAGTACATATCGAGGTCGCGGTTTTTAAGTTGTGCTATTTGTTCCACCACGTACCCTTCCCATGAACCACCAACCACGGGATGTCCAAACAGATCGGAAAACTCGTTGATCCGGCACATGCGATGGAGCAATCCGGAGTCGCGCCAATATATTTTAGGTGATTTTACCAGCCGTTTTCCGGCGTTCAAATACCATGCTGGTAACAAGCGGATAATAAACCCAGCTTCGAGCAATTCAACATACGATTTTACGGTGGGCGATGATACACCCAACGAACGCGAATAGGTGGAAGCATTCCATATACTGCCGTTGTTATGGGCTGTGATGCCCCAAAAATTGCGCATTACGTTCCGCGAAAAATCACGGCCAAAAAGCCAGCTCAAGTCGCGTTCGATATACGTGCTGATAAAATCGTCCATCCAATCGTGCATCAGTTCGTTGTTGGGTGCGGTAAGTGCCGACGGGAAACCGCCCCGGAACCAATGCATATCCTGCGTAACACCAAATGTATTGGCTTCCAAATGATTTACCGGGTCGAGGTTGATAAAACGTACACGTCCGGCAAGGGTTTCCGAAACCCCTTTGATTAACAGTGGCGATGCCGAACCCAATATCAAAAACCGCCCAGGCACACGGTGTTTGTCGATGGATGGGCGTAATATCGGGTATAGCTGGGGCATACGCTGTATTTCATCAATAATCACCAGGTTGTTAGTGTTCCTTTCGAGAAACCCCTGCGCATCGTTCAGCTTGTCCATGTCCGAGGTATCTTCCAAATCGAGGTACACGCTGTTGGGATAATCCATGGCAATAGCCCTGGCAATGGTACTTTTACCAATTTGCCGTGCGCCAAGGATGGTTACAGCCGGGAAATGCTGTAAAGCGTATTGTATTTTACTATGTGCTATCCGGTTTATCATTAGGCAAATATACGAATATCCATGAATATTTAAAGCATAATTTTAAATATTCATGGATATTCGTATAATAAGCTTATTTATAGTGAAAGTAAAATTTATAATTATAATAAAATAATCACAAATAATCTAATTTATACATTGTATAAAATTGTATATGAATACAATAATAATAATACCAAGTATAATTAAAACGTAATTTTAAATATACTTTGTTATGTATGTATTATGTTGTATATAAACATAATATAAGCTAAAATATAACCTACAGAATAAATTAGATAAAAGGCATTTAATTATCGGGGGCTAGCTTGAAATCTTTGTTTCCGATTACGTTTTTTGACCCTCTGATTTGATGATATTGCCAAGACGGTCAACTTTCAGTTTTATGCAAATCTCTTTTATCATTCTATCTTCTTCAGTTATATTATTTCCTTCATTGTCTTTTTGAGGCGTTATAATTAATCGTGTACACTTATCATCAAAACTTGTATGGAGTTCTTTTGAAGCTATTGCCTTTGAGAATCTATGGGGTTTAAAATAAATATCCGTTTTTGAGAAATCATTTACACGATATATCCTCTCTGTAATATGCTTTTGATCATTCCAATCAATTGCATCTCTATCTGGTGCTCCTTGTTTTATTTTTTCTAATTCAGCTTTTGTTGGAACATAAACCAGATCGTTGGTTTGGAGTAACAGCGTTTTAAATCCTTCTTTTTCTTCTGCAATTGGTTGTCCTGATTTAAATTGTCTAATCACGTCAAAAGATGATAAAGAGCAAAATCCCCTTCTTTCTTTTGTTTCAATATTTTCATACATAACAAAATAAGGATTTCCATCTGCTTCAACTAATTTATTTTTCAATGATATTTTTTTTCCAACTTCTTCTTTGATAGTAACCATTCTTATTTTCATTCCTAATTTTTTATCCAGAGCTTCAAGACCTTCATCCGAAAAAGCTTCCGCCTGAGCTTCTTTAATGAGGTTTTCCTGGGCTTTTGTTAATTCAATGTTTTTCGTTTTAAAATTATAAGTTTCTTCTTCTAGTTTCTTCTTTTCATATTCTAATAGATGGCTATGAAGCTCAATGGGGATTCTTGATTTTTCTGAATAAGGAAGCTTGTCAATTTTTTTATGATCAAAATCATTTCCTAATTTAACTCTTTTAGCTGCATATTCTTTAAATATAGCAACATTTACTGTATGGATGGGTTCACCATTGATATCCTTGGGCTTAAATTTTTTCAGATATTTTTCAATTGCTTCAATATTTCCACTAGAAAGTTCGATTATCTGCTTAACTATTTCTCTTATGTCCTGGTCATAGATATAATCGGTATTTTTTTGGGCAGGAGTATTCTGTGCAGACATCCTTTTCATTTGTAAATTAACAATATTGAGCATCTCTTTTGGTGTACGGAAACTTTTGGATATCACTTCCTTAATATAAATTAAGCCTTGCGGTTCTTTAAAAAGTGATTGCCTAACTGACGTCCATTGCTTTCCATTTAAAGGTTTAATTTGCTTAACTGCTTTCTTTTCAAATATTGGAATTGTTTTCTTGCCATCTCTAAATAATGAATCTCCATTTGAATTTAAAACGGGTTGATATTTTGTATAAATATTTTTTGGTTTATCAATGATTTTATTAAATGATTTAAACGTTACGACAGTTTGTTCTAATTTTTCTTTTGCTTCTTTGGTAAAAAAATCCCAAGGCAATCGCCATTCACGAATTTTACCATTTACAAGAGTCAATTTTGCTTTTTTAAATTCCTCGTCAGTATCTGCTGCATTAAGCGTATTCAAATAACGAATATGTTCTCGGGTTGTTGCAGCAATTATAATAGCATCTAAAGCGTGATGGCGGTGATCTATTCGTTTGGTGTCTAAATTCGGATTTTCAGGAATATAAAAATCAATGTCATTTTTGTCTTTTTGATTTTGAATAATATACTTTGCATCGTTTAGTTTTTCTAATCTTTCGAAACGTGGTTTTATGAGCTTTTTCCATTCTTTTTGCAAACCCCATTCTCTTTTTAATTCACTTGTAATTGAACCAATTGTAAAAACGATTCCGCTTTTTTTATCTTTTGCAACAGGATAAAGCAGTTCACTTATTTTCTTAGTAATATACCGGGTGTCGTTTATTTGTCGACTTATAAAATCGTCCGGAATTTCAGTAGCCAAAAGATTTTGCAACTTTTTGCCTCTGAATGTCCTTTTGCAATGTTCAACATACGATGCATAATCAAGTAGTTGGTATTCTTTATCTCCATAAACACATTTTCCATTTTTACCGTAAATAAATTTTGCCCCTAATTCATTGCCTTTAGCTTTGTTGACGCCCCATTCGGCAATTACTAAATTATCAAAGCTGTCGTTTTTTATTTTTGATTTAGGCAATACATGTTCAATTTCATAGTTGCTTTGGTCAAATAATTTACTTAGTGGTATTATTCTGCCTGTATAGGGTGAAACACATTTTTGACTCAACCACAATGTGTATTTTTTTATCTCCTGGTTTTTGGGTATTTTTTCATCCCTTATTTTTCTTTCAAAATCAATATCTTTCAATCCCGAAGTGTCTTTCCAAATTCGGAATTTATCAATGTCTGTTGGACTATTAGGATTTGGGGTTACTTCAAATTTGGCTCGTACGATTTTGCTTTGAGTGATGTCATTACCTAAATTTTCATATTGCTCAAAACCATCATTTAATAGCTCGTAAAGCAATTTTTTTATCCGTTGTTTTTCTTCATAATTTCTATTTGAAATTTTAGTTGCATTTTCTCTTTCCATGGCATTTTTTTTCAAATCCCGACCCATTTCGATATGTATTTCGTCAGGTTGTCCGTATTTTTGCCAAACATCTTTAACTAAAAACAAAGCCTCTCTAATTACTTGTTCAACAACAGGATTTCGTAAACTATTGTTAGGTAATTCTTTCATGATATTAAACTCTGTCGGCAAAGAATATTTTTTGTCATCAATTCTTTCAGAATACCTATCGTAAACTATATAACATGCTTGATAAGTATTTAAACCTTTCAGTAAATCATTTTTATTAATAAAACTTTTCAGAAGTTGTTTTTGAACGTCATCATCAGCTATTTCACAAATTCTGTTCATCATCCTATTAATTGATTCTAACCTTGTATTGATTTTTTTAGCTCTTTCTTTTACGTTTTCAGTAATTTTTGTTTCATCATAATATTTACCGCATCTCATTAAAGGTAATAATTTATATATAGCTTTAGATGAGTATGTTACGTATTTTTTTGTTTTTTGAATGTCTGGAGCAGAAGCGATTAATTGCGTGACATTTTCAGGTAAATTAAATGCTATTATTTTTTCCTTTTCCCTTTTGTTTTCCTTTAATGTTAATGCTTTATAAATTGCTTGTTTCGATTTCTCATCATCATTTAAACTGATAGAATATGAGATATTCCACAGTTTGGTGAATTTATCTCTGTCACTTAAAATCAGTTCTCCTTTAATTTCAAAATTACATTCCTTTTTTCTAAAAATCTTGCGGAAATATTCTTTTGTTTCATTACCAAATAGTCTTTTGTCTGCATTGAAAAACATATTGATTCTATGAGTTTCATTTTTCAATTTAGACCCAGCCTTGCTTTTATTTATTAAATCAAAAATATTCTGTTGCGAGATTTCCATTGCGGTATCGAATAACTCAAAAAGTTTCTCCTTGATATTATCATCAATAAAATAATTAGTTACATCGATATCTACTTTAGAATAATTATCAACTATTGCATTTCTTTGAAGTATTTTAATATTGTGAATATCCTGCCATATTCTAAACTCTTGAAATTCAGGGCTTGATTTCGGTGCACATTTCACCCCATACATTTCGCCATCAATTCCTTTATGTTTTTCGTATTGACATTCACTTCTTAAACTTTTTTGTGACTTTAATTCACGTTGATAATAAATAATATCCTCAGAAATTAGATGAAGTAATGTATTGCTTTTTATTTCATTAAATTTTGGTTTATTAGCTTTAGTTTGTGTTGGATAAAGAACCGTAGATAGTTTTATAAGTGTTTCCTGGTCAGAATTAATGTTCATTAAATCTTCATTTAATTCAATTTGTTTTTTCCAAATATCTTCCAACTCTTTTTTATACTTTTTTCTATAAACAGCATACTGTCTTATTTTAAAATCAGTTTTATTTTTTATACTATTTACTAACCCATTTAAAAAATAGGTTCCTGGATATTCTTCTCCAATTTGATTGTCTTGTGCCGTTATGCATAAAGCCCAATCATCCTCTTTGGGAATTTGAGGATTATTTTGTTTGATACGTCTTGTTCCATCTTCTTGTGTTTCAATTTTTTCAGTTATTAAAAATGCAAATTCTTTTTCTTCCCATTCAGGTTTTTTCTTTTTCTCAACAGTCCATGGTTTTATTTTATCATTATAGGATATAATTTCAAATTTGTAGTTTCTGTTTTTATTTAATTCAAGGGTTACCTGTTTGACCTCTTTTATCCTTAATTTTTCGACCCATTTTCTTTCTTCAATATTTTCATCTTTCAAATCTTTTCTACTGCTTTTAAATCCTCTACGTTGATTCATCATATAAGTAATACGGCATAATTCATTAATGGAAATTTTGTCTGTTAATGCTTTTCTTCGTAGAAAGTAAATAATCCAATCTTCTGGCAATTTCAATTCCCCTTTTTTATTCTTTACTCCTAACAGTTTTGTTGCTTCCTCAATTGTTTCTTTTTCAAAGGGTAAAAATTCACTTATATGAAATTTGAAATTTTCATTATCATTTATTTCCTTTTTAAAATTTTCTGGAAAGTTATCATCCAACCAGCCAAGTATTTTAAATACTTTAATAAGTCTTGTTCTACGAAGTTTGTATCGTTGCTTTAATCTCCGACTTCCACGCTTTATTCTTCTTGAAGCTGCCTTGGTCTCCGCTTTACTTCCTGATTCCCATTTATTCAAATATTGTGCATCAATAGGAATAATTCGGCTTCCAACCCATTCAATATTTCCTTCTTTGCCAAAATCATCAATTGATTTCGGCATATTTATTAAAGCTGCTCCAATAGAATTTGTTCCTAAATCAAGACCTAAAATTTTTTTCATAATATATTTTTAAATATCTTTGTATTGAAGCAAATCACAATAAGGATTATTCCGTAATGAAGATTTTACTTCAATAGTTTTTGCCCTTGTACTTAACAGGGGCTTTTTTATATCTCCCTAAAAGTAAACAATCTCCCTTTCGATTACAACTTTTATTTAATTCTAAGTTGCCAAGTTGTAATTTCCCATAACTCATTAATTAAAAATACGGTAATAAGGACAATAAAGAGAAATATTTCTTTTAACTACTAAGGTCTTTTGTGGAATACGGATTTGGTGATAGTTGAAAAAATATCGTAGATTTGATTCTACCTATTTTTCTAAATGCCTAATCGTCTTCAGCTTAAATAACCTAAATCGTCACTTTAAGTTAATTTTATTTAATTATATCTTCTTCGTAAAATAGAACTGGATTATTTGGTTCTCTGGTTATCATTTTTTAAACAGTGCTAAACAATGGCAATTATTTTTTGTTATATCAGAAAATCCAGACATAAGGCAAGTTAAATGGATAAGGTTTATGTTGCTCAAATAAACTACAATAAAGGTTAATATTCAGATTATTAAATAGATATTTTTATTAAAAACTCTTAAGCTGATTTATAAAAAATTTAAAACAATAAACAGGTAAAAACCTTATAGATAAACAGAAACTACAAAACAAAAAACGCAAACAGTTACCACTATGATGTTTAGAATTATCTTGCCTTTTTTTTCGTTATTCTACTTTTTAGTCAACCCCGTTTATGCTCAAAATGATTCTTTATTAAAAGCATCATCAAAAAAAGTTGCCGAAAACTCCCCAAACGATATCCGAATAGGAGAAAGGATTTTTCATGGTTTTGTTCCATCTCCCACAAAAACCATCAATTGTGCATCTTGCCATAATGTAGGCCGCATCGATACCTTAAATTGGAATCCATCTGCTTTGGATTTGGCTTTGAAATATGCGAAAAAAGATCTGGCATCTTTTAAATCGGCAATTATGCAACCAACCGGAAACGTAATGTCGCAAATCCACGAAAATCTGGAATTAAATGACGAACAAATCCGTCAGGTAAAAAGTTATCTCACCGAATTGGCTAAAAAAGGAGAAGAGCCGGCCAAACCGCTTCTTACAAACCGTATTATTTTTATATTACTGATTTTGCTTTTCCTGCTGGCTTTTATTGATTTTGCAATTACTCATAAGGTTAAGATAATGGGAGTTCACTTGATTGTGCTTTTACTAACTGCTATTTTTATAACAAAGTACATAGTAACTTCGGCAATAGATTTAGGCCGTTCACAAAATTATCAGCCTGATCAGCCAATAAAATTTTCGCATAAGGTGCATGCCGGGCAAAATCAAACCAGTTGTTTGTATTGCCATTTTAATGCTGAACAAAGCAAAGCTGCAGGAATTCCTCCCGCCAACGTGTGTGCAAATTGCCACGTAATTGTAAAAGATGGTAGCAGAAGTGGAAAATTTGAGATTGCTAAAATTTATCAGGCACTTGATAACAATAAACGAATCGAATGGATAAAAGTACATAATTTACCCGATCACGTGTATTTCAATCATGCTCAGCATGTAGTGGCAGGTAAAATAGATTGCAAACAATGCCATGGAGATGTTGCATCAATGGATCAAATTGTGCAGGTTAAAGATTTATCTATGGGATGGTGCGTCAACTGCCATCGTGAGACCGGCGTTCAATTTGCCAATAAATTTTATGGAAAATACGAACAGCTCCATAAAGACTTAAAAGATGGAAAGATAGATAAGGTTACTGTTGAGAAAATTGGTGGTACTGATTGTATGAAGTGTCACTATTAAAACTTGCTTTAAATGGAAAAATACTGGCGAAGTATCGATGAAATTGAAAATGGGCCTGTTAAGGACAAAAATAATCTTGAGGAAGAATCCCATAATAATGAAGTGATTGGATTACTTGAAGGGATACCTTTTAAGACTTCAGCCTCACGCCGCGATTTTTTAAAAGTGATGAGTTATAGCGTGGCTTCAGCAGCCTTGTTATCAGCTTGCCAGAAGCCGATTCAACATGCTATTCCATTTCTCATTCAGCCTTCAGATATAGTGCCTGGGAAAGCATCACATTATGCATCCACTTTTATTGACGGGAACGAATTTTGTCCCATTGTGGTAAAAGTGCGTGACGGTCGTCCGATAAAACTGGAAGGCAATGAATTGTATAAATATACAAGGGGGGGCACTTCTGCGCGGGTACAGGCCTCCATTTTAAGCCTTTATGATAATGCACGCATTAAAAATCCTTCATGGAAAAACAAAGCCATTCAATGGATAGACGCTGACAAAGAGATAGTAGCAGGTTTGGAAAAAATCAAACGTACCGGGCAGGATATAGTTCTTTTGACATCTACTATTTTTAGTCCGTCGACCTTAAAAACAATTGAAGATTTCAAATCACATTATCCAAATGCAAAAGTTGTTAATTATGATGTAGTATCTTATTCGGGTATTGCAGACGCTTACAAGGAAAACACAGGCAAAACAGGTATCCCTTATCCTCTTTTTAACAAGGCTGATGTAATTGTAAATTTTGGTGCTGATTTTCTGGGTACGTGGCTGCTTCCAACTGAGTTTACCCTTGCTTATGTATCGAAAAGAAAGGTAGAGAAAGGTACCTACAAAATGAGCCGGCATATCCAGTTCGAATCTAATCTTTCTCTTACCGGCAGCAATGCTGATGAACGTATTCAAATAAAGCCCTCCGAGGAACTGATCATTCTTGCCAATCTCTATAATTTAATTGCCTCCACACAAGGAGCGGAGCTTTTGAGTGTTGCTCCATTAACCGATGATTTTAAATTAGAAAAAATTTCAAATGAACTTTTGAGTAATAAAGGTAAATCGCTTGTGCTTTCCGGTTCAAACGATATTACTATTCAAAAGATAATTATTGCCATCAACGGACTGCTCAATAATTATGGACATACATTCGATTTAGACAAACCTATACTGATCAAGCGAGGTTCGGACAAGGAAATGTTCGAATTGGTTGACAACATGAATGCCGGAAAAGTTGGCGCAATTTTCTTTAATAATGCTAATCCTTGCCACGATTATTATGCCTCTGGTGAATTTATAAAAGCACTTGAAAAAGTTGATTTGAAAATTTCCTTCTCCGGTTTCCCGGATGAAACAATGCCCTATTGTGATTTTGTTTGTCCTGATCATCATTTCCTCGAATCATGGAACGATTTTGAGCCCCGAACCGGAATTTATAGTATTTCTCAACCTTGCATCCATCATCTTTTCAACACCCGACCCATACAGGAAAGCCTATTGACATGGGCTGATAAACCAATTAAATGGGATGAATATATGAAGAGTCATTGGGAAAAAGTGATCTATTTAAAACAAAACGGAAAAAATGATTTTGAATCATTCTGGATAGAAACTTTACAAAATGGCTATTTGGAAACTACCGAAATGGAAAAATTAACAGTACTTAAAGTTTCAGGTATTAAGGAAATAGCATTGAAAATTGAGGCTTCTAAATCCACAGAATTGCAGCTTGTTGTGCCCATCGCAATTGCTTCCGGTTTTCATTCCAACAACCCATGGTTACAGGAACTGCCCGATCCTATTTCGAGAGTTACCTGGGATAACTACGCATCAATTTCGCCAAAATTCGCAAACGAAAAGAATTTAAAAACAGGCGACGTCATCATGGTAGACAATAAAATTGAAATACCGGTGGTAGTGCAGCCTGGTCAGACTTATGGCGTAATTTCTGTAGCGCTTAACTATGGCCGGATTAAAGTTGGCAAGGTAGCGGAAGATGTAGGAGTAAACATGTACCCATTTGTACACAAGCAAAACAATAATTTACAATATTTCCAAGCTGATATTAGCATCCATAAAACGGGAAAAACAGTAACACTTGCCCAGACACAAACCCACCATACCATGGAAGGAAGGGAGATTGTGAGGGAAACTACGCTGACCAAATATGCAGATAAACCCAACGCCGGCAATGAGGCTCATGAGGAATTTGACAAAACTCACCAAACACTTTACCCTGAGCGTAAATACGATAGTTTTCATTGGGGGCTTGGTATTGATTTAAATTCGTGTATAGGTTGCGGAGCTTGTACCATAGCTTGTCAGGTCGAAAACAATGTGGCCGTTGTTGGTAAGGAACAAGTTACTAAACGACGTATCATGCATTGGATCAGAGTAGACAGATATTATACAGGTCCACCCGAAAAGCCATCGGTATTATTTCAGCCTGTGATGTGTCAACATTGCGACAATGCCCCTTGTGAGAATGTTTGTCCCGTTGCGGCTACAACCCACAGTAGCGAAGGTCTTAACCAAATGACTTATAACCGGTGTTTGGGTACGCGCTATTGCATCAACAACTGTCCATATAAAGTACGCCGTTTCAACTGGCTCAAATTTGCAGATAATCCAAAGTTCGATTATAACCAGAATTCACAATTGGGAAAGATGGTTTTAAATCCCGATGTGGTTGTTCGAGAAAGAGGAGTAGTAGAAAAATGCACTTTTTGTGTTCAGCGTATTCAGGATAAAAAACTAACTGCCAAACTTGAGAACCGGACTCTTAAAGATGGAGAGGTTCAACCGGCATGTGTTCAATCCTGTCCGGCAGAGGCTATGACTTTTGGCGACCTGAATGATCAGCATAGCAATATTTTTAAAGTGTATGCTAATGAACGAAATTATCATTTGCTCGAGGAACTTCATACATTGCCTAAAGTAGGGTATTTAACGAAGGTGAGAAATACATAAAGACAGTGAAATAGATAGAAATATAGTGAAATATGTTTTTCTATTGTATCTTAATTTTTAAATTACGTTTTTAGAACGATTTAAGTATATGTACATCACAAAAGTAAGAGGTGAATTAATAAACGGCAATAAGACTCTTGGAGATATTACCAGTGATATATTGCGCCCTATTGAATCGGAAGCGCCAATATGGTGGTATGTCGCCATGGCCCTAAGTTCACTTGCCGTTATATGGGGCGTATATTCAATGTATGTAACTGTTGCATTTGGTATTGGAATGTGGAACCTTAACAACAGTGTAGGTTGGGGATGGGATATTATCAACTTCGTATGGTGGATAGGTATTGGACATGCCGGCACTGCTTTTTCGATATTTTTATTGATACTCCGCCAAAAATGGCGTACCTCTATCAATCGTGCTGCTGAAGCAATGACAGTATTTGCAGTTATTTGTGCCGGTTTATTCCCTGCCTTGCATATGGGTCGTGTATGGGATGCATTTTATATTTTCCCGTATCCCAATACACGCGGGCCTCTTTGGGTAAATTTCAACTCTCCCCTATTTTGGGACTTTACGGCTATTTCAGCCTATCTTACAATTTCAGCCTCATTTTGGTATCTTGGTATGCTCCCCGACTTTGGCACCATCAGAGACCGGACAAAATCGAAAACCAGAAAGGCGATTTATGGATTTTTTGCAATGGGTTGGACCGGTTCATCACGCAATTGGCAGCGGTACGAAGCATTAGCTTTTATTTTGGGAGGAATGGCTGCGGTTCTTGTAGTTTCGGTGCATTCCATAGTTTCAACTGATTTTGCTTCTTCTGTTGAACCAGGATGGCACACCACTATTTTCCCACCGTATTTTGTGGTTGGAGCCATATTCTCGGGCTTTGCCATGGTTATGACATTGATGATCATTATTCGTAAAGCTTACAAGCTTCAGGATTATATTACTGATTCTCACCTGAATGCCACCGCAAAAATTCTCACATTTGTAAGTCTGATCATGGGAACAGCTTATGTAACAGAAATATTTATAGCTTGGTATTCAGGCAATAAGTACGAAATATTTACTTTTTTTCATAACCGTATTACGGGAGATTATGCTCCTCAATTTTGGGCAATGTTCATTTGCAATGCCATCATTCCTCAACTTTTTTGGTTTAAAAAAGTACGTAAAAGTCTGGCCATGCTTTTCATTATTTCCATTATCATCAATATCGGGATGTGGTTTGAACGTTACAACATTATCGTAACCAGTTTGGCCAAAGATTATTTACCATCGAGCTGGGCGACTTATAGTCCTTCAATTGTTGAAGTTGGTGTGTTTGTGGGAACTATTGGAATATTTTCAACAGGTGTATTGCTTTTCTTCAGATATATCCCAATGTTGGCAATTAGTGAACTGAAAACGGTTTTGCATGCCGGGGAAGATAACGAACGCGTGGAAACTCATACTAAATAATATCCATGAAAATGGCCAGATATATTGGAGTTTTTGACAATGAAGCTTTGTTCGACAAAGCAGTTAAGAATTTGACGGATTCAAAAATTGAAATAGATGAAATATATGCGCCGGTGCCTGTTCATCACGCAGTAAAGGCTGTTGCAGGAAGTTCCAAACTCCCCATTATTGCCTATTTTTTGGGACTTGGGGCTATCGCATCGATTCTGTCATTTTTATATTATGCTGCTGTAATAAGCTGGCCACTTAATATTGGTGGTAAACCATCCAATTCGTTTCCTTCGTTTATTATTGTTACACTCGTACTTACTATATTAACTGTTACACTTTTAAGTCTTTTCGCTTTTTCGGTAAGCGCCAGGTTGTACCCTGGTAAAAAGGCCATTGTAATTGATGAAAGGGCTATGGACGATAAATTCATTATTGTTTTAACCGCAGATAAAGTGCCTGATGCCGAAAATATATTAAAACAAACCGGAGCAAATGAAGTTATTAATGAAATATAGACTTTTTAACCGTAAAGTTCACCAATGGTTCACAAGGTTCTTTTGCCTGATAGCAATTGGTTGTCCTGCTTTACAATCGTGCGACAGGGACAAGAACAATCCGGGAAGAGATTATTTCCCGGATATGGCATATTCCAAGGCTTATGAGACTTACGCACCAAATCCGAATTTCCCGGATGGGAAAACCTTGCAAGCTCCGGTTGAAGGCACTATTTCGAGGGAGGCAGAACACTATCCTTATAAAAAGATTGATTCTGACATACCCAAAGCAGCCAAAATGAAAAACCCATTATTGCCGGATACTGGAAACATTGCACGTGGAAAAATAGTTTATCAGAATATTTGTCTTCAGTGTCACGGTATAAATGCCGATGGAAAAGGCCATTTATATGTTTCCGGAAAATATCCTTATCCACCGGCTAACCTTGTAAGTCAAAAGATTATAAATAGAACCGATGGTGAAATGTACCATACAATTACAGTAGGATATGGCATTATGGGACCTCATGGCATTATTGTAAGACCCGATGACAGATGGAAAACGATATTGTATGTAAGGAGTTTACAAAAGAAAACTCTGAACCATCCAATTGATGAAGGTTTGTTAAGTTCTAAATATCAACCTCTTAAAAAGGGGAAATAAATGGTTTACGATGTATAAAAACTTAATTCAATTAATAAAAAACTATAGTCACCTGATAGGAATAAAGAAATTCTATATTTTTTAGAAACTCTGTTCGACTAGGGCTCTGCCTTGGTCGATTTTACCACATCAGGCTGAAACCCGTTACAATATATCCGACTGAGGTAGAACCTCAGCCGAACAAAAATAGGTTTAAAAGTCAACCAAACTATGAAGGAACGAATTCATCTTTCAAAACCATTTCAAGCCATTTGTGGCATATGTATAGGCATTGGAATAGTTGCGCTCACATATGGCTTTATATCAGACCCTCAGCGCACCTGGGCCAACTATCTTTTAAATAACTTTTATTTTCTTTCATTAGCTATCGGTGCAGCTTTCTTTTTGGCAATTCAATCTATATCCCAGTCAGGTTGGTCGTCAGGTTTCAAGCGCATTCCCGAGGCAATGATGATGTATATTCCCATAGCGGGAATACTACTGCTTTTCTTGTATTTTGGTGTTCATCATTTATATCCGTGGTCACGTCCTGAAGTGGTAGCTGCAAGCGAATTAGTTCAGCATAGATCAGTTTACCTCAACATCCCGTTCTTTTTCGCACGGATCATTTTGTTTTTTTTGGTTTGGATCATACTTACACGTATTATTCGTAAGGCCTCTTTAAAGGAAGATGAAACTGGAGGATTAGAGAATTTTATCAAAATTGAATTGTTTTCAAAAATTTTCATTTTTGTATTAGCCATCACATTTTCAGCTATCGGATTTGATCTTATCATGTCAATAGATGTAAAATGGTTCAGCACTATATTCGCTTTAAAGAATTTCATTGCTGCCTTTTTACATAGTTCAGCAACCATATTTATTATCGTGTTGCTTTTAAATAGAAGAGGATATTTTGGCTTTTTTAATGTAAGCCACATACACGATTTTGCCCGTTACATTTTTATTCTTTCTATCGTTTACGGCTATTTCTGGTTTGCACAGTTTATGCTTATCTGGTATGGCAATATCCCGGAGGAAACCATATATTTCGCCAAACGGTGGACATCCGAATGGCAACCCATTTGGGCTTTAGATATTATCATCAACTGGGCAATTCCCTTTTTTGTATTACTTCCTGTAAACACAAGCCGAAACAAATGGGTAGTTCTTATAGTTGCATTAATACTTGTAACCGGCCAGTGGATTGATTTATTTGTCGAGATCTTCCCAGGTACTTTAGGTAATAGCAATATCGGTATCATTGAAATTGGCGCTTTTATTGGTTTTGCAGGGTTGTTTGGTTTAGTTACCGGATATCATCTATCCAAAGCGGCGCTTGTTCCTAAAAATCATCCTTTAATCGAAGAAAGTTATCAACATCATTTTGAATCATATATTTAAAATATTTCAATACCTGAGTATCGATGTAGCCATTGGAAGTTTAGGAAGTTCCATATTGGCAGTAAAAGTGATCGGCATAAAATTACCGGCATTTTACTGGCTTATTCTTCCATTATGTGTTTGGATGATATACACTTTCGATCATTTACTTGATGGGTTAAAAGTCAAAGATAAAGCTACTATGGGAAGACACTATTTTCATTATTTGCACCGAAAAACTATCACCGTTTTTCTTGTTCTTGCAGCAGCATTATCCATGGTGCTTATCATGTTAAATTTGGACAACCACATGATTTTTTATGGGTTTTTTATATATTTTCTCATTCTGTCATATACTTTATCTAATCATTTTGTGAACCGCATTTTTAAATTTTTCCCGAGAGAATTGATCATCACAATTGGTTATATGGCCGGAACCTGGGGATTTGCGTTTTTGTCGAAATATCCATCCATCACGCATTCGGACATTTTAATTTTCTTAGATCATTTTTTAATTATTCTTTCCATCCCACTTCTGTATTCGATTTATGAGTATGAGGCCGATAGAGGGGATGGTTTTATTTCATTTGCTACCACATTTGGAATTAAAATTACAGGGGTTATTGCTTTTATCATTTTAACAATTTCTGTATCCGTTTCAACCTTGTATTTTGTTCTGAATGATCTTTATCCAGCCTTAATTCTATTTTCGATGGCAATGTGTTTGTTTACCATGATCATTTTTCAAAAAAAGCTTTCATCGAATGAGAATTATCGAATCATAGGAGATTCTGTTAATTTTTTACCTTTTCTACTTTTAATTAAATAGTTAACCAACTTTTATGAAGACAGTAAAAATAATTTTAAGTTTGGCCTTGATTGTTCTAATTTTTGATGTCTCCCTGCTTAAGGCAAGCGGAGTTGCCAATAACGACAGTTTAGAAATTGGAATTATTGAACATTTGAATGAATATGTTCCGGGTAATATCTTGCTTGTGAATGAAAAGAAAGATACAGTTAACCTGAAAACGATTATTGATAAACCTACTGTGCTGTGTTTTGTTTATTTTGAGTGTCCAATGCTATGTTCACCCTTAATGAATGGATTGGCAGAAGTAATTGATAAAACTGACTTGAAGATCGGAAAAGATTATCAGGTAATTACCATTGGCTTTAATATTGAAGAACCGCTTTCCTTAGCTATTTCCAAGAAAAAGAATTATGTGTCGCACATGAAGAAAAAGGAAGCTGCCGATGGCTGGAAATTTTTTATTTCAGACAGTACCAATATCGCCAATGCAACCAACGCACTCGGTTTCAGATACAAGCGGGCTGGTAATATTTTTCTGCATTCTGCAACCTTAATATTTATAAGCCCAAATGGTAAAATAACAAGATACCTTAACGGGACATATTTTCTGCCGTTTGAATTTAAAATGGGGATTGCCGAATCATCAAAAGGTGTTTCGGGACCTACCATCAACAAGCTTTTGCAATATTGTTACGGTTACGATACACAAGCAAAAAGGTATGTGCTAGATATTACTAAACTTGGAGGTGGTATGATTCTTTTGATACTATTAACTATCGTGTTTTTTCTCGTTTTTAAGCCTATGCTCCATAAGGTAAAACTAAAATCTAAAATATGAATTTATAAACCCCCAACCCCTTAAAAAAAAGTATATATTTCTAATTATAAAAAGCTTAAAAAATTATTATTATGAGCCAAACTTCTGTCAGTTATCTGGAATATCAAGGAAAATACAAAGGCATTTTGGGATGGATTCTATCCACAGATCATAAAAGGATAGGCCTTTTATATTTGTATACGATTGTGTCGTTCTTTTTGGTTGGTGCAACGTTGGGTTTGCTGATGAAATTGGAATTAATTGCACCAGGGAGAACCATTATGGATGCTCAAACCTACAATGCTTTTTTTACCCTTCATGGCATAACCATGATATTTCTGGTGGTAATACCAGGCATTCCGGCAATTTTCGGCAATTTTTTTCTGCCAATTATGATTGGGGCGAAAGATGTGTCCTTCCCAAGGCTAAATCTGCTTTCGTGGTGGCTATATGTTACAGGAGCTGCTATAGCAATTTCATCCCAATTTTTGGGATCCGGGCCACCGGATACCGGTTGGACTTTTTACGCACCTTATAGTTTAAGAGTGCCTACCAATGTGCTTTCGGCTGTGCTTGGCGCTTTTGTTCTTGGTTTTTCATCAATATTGACAGGGATTAATTTCATCACTACAATTCACCGAATGAAAGCTCCCGGCATGAAATGGATGAAAATGCCGTTATTCCCCTGGTCGCTATATGCTACCGGTTGGATACAAATACTGGCAACGCCTATAATAGGTATCACCCTTTTAATGATTGTAGCTGAACGGCTTTTTAAAATAGGTTTTTTCGATCCCTCCTTGGGAGGTGATCCACTCCTCTATCAGCATTTGTTCTGGATATATTCTCATCCGGCAGTATACATCATGATTCTACCTGCTATGGGCGTGATATCGGAAATTATACCAACATTTGCACGAAAAACAATTTTTGGATACTCAGCTATTGTGATCTCTTCCTTCGGCATAGCTTTTATTGGATATTTTGTTTGGGGACATCACATGTTTGCATCTGGTATGAGTGCCAGATCTCTTTGGTTCTTTTCATTGCTAACTTTTATTGTGGCTATTCCCAGCGCTATTAAGGTGTTCAACTGGGTGGCCACTTTGTACAAAGGTTCTATCAATGTTCAAACACCTTTATATTGGGCGATCTCGTTTATTTTTGTGTTTCTGATCGGGGGTTTATCAGGTTTGTTTCTGGGAAGTCTTGCCGTGGATGTTCATCTTACCGATACGGCCTTTGTGGTAGGCCATTTCCACTTTATTGTCTTCGGAGGAATGGGTTATGCCTTTATGGCCGCTATTCATTATTGGTTTCCAAAGATTTACGGGCGTATGTACGATAAAAGTTGGGCAAATACCGGCTGGCTCATATTTTTTATGGGATTTTTGGCACTTTATTTTACAATGTTTTATCTGGGTATGAAAGGTCAACCCCGCAGGACGTATGATTATTTTGAGGAATACCATTCCGGCAATATTGTTTCTTCTTTAGGCGCTATTGTTATGCTATTCGGGCTCGCTATTATTATTATAAATTTGGTTCGCTCGGCACGGCATGGCGAAAAAGCACCGGCGGATCCCTGGGGTGGAAAAACACTGGAGTGGACTGTTCCATCTCCACCACCGATTGAAAATTTTGAGGAAATACCTGAAATTACTCATGACCCTTATGATTATAAATAATACTGGCTGCGGGCTGCAGGATAAGATTCAACCGGCAACTGTAATTTAAACCGAACAACATGGAACATACCTTAACCATACAACACCGTGATGATGATGCCTCGAGAATAGGAATGTGGCTGTTTATTTTTACTGAATTATTTTTATTTGCAGGCCTCTTTCTTGTTTTCGCAGTTTACAGAGTTAAATACTACGAAGGGTTTCACCTTGCAGCAAAGGAATTAAATGTTACCGTGGGAACCATAAATTCCATCATCCTTTTATTTAGTGGAATGACCATGGGAATTGCATATTTAGCCATTCAGAAGGCAAAAAATATGCTAACATTAGCCATGCTGGGTATAACAATTTTGCTGGGTATTATTTTTTTGGTGAATAAATATTTTGAATGGAGTGTTAAGTTCGAACACGGATTATATCCCGGATCGCCTGAATTAATTAGTCTGAGTAAAGGAGATGTGATGTTTTTCGGTTTATATTTTTTCATGACCGGCTTACATGCGCTGCACCTCATTGCCGGCCTCATTCTTATTGTAATTGTGTTTGCGGCTGTTATCAGAGGTCGTGTTCATTCCACAAAATATGCTTTACTGGAAAATTGCAGCTTGTACTGGCACTTAGTCGATTTAGTATGGCTTTTCCTATTTCCACTATTTTACCTTATAAATTAATGATGATGGAACCAATTAAAAAGAAGATTGAAGGTTACAGGTTATACATGATCACCTTCACCCTGCTATCGATACTTACGTTAATCGCGGTTTGGCTAACTCATGTAAAGTTTGCTCCTCCGCTTGTAATAGGATTAATTATGCTTATTGCGGCAATACAGGCTATAATTGTACTTTTTTATAATATGCATTTAAAGTTTCAGGATAAAATACTCACCATATTTGTAGGGTTGATATTCTCTTTAATCTTTTTATTGATTATTGTTACGATGCTGGATTTTGTTTACCGTTAAAATCTGAACTATGTTTTCCGGAGCTTCTAATTTTGTAAATAGTGTCGACAGACTAACGCTGTTAATTTTTCTTATATCGCTGTTCTTTCTGGTGGCCATCACTGCCACCATGATCTATTTTGTTTTTCGGTATAATATGAAACGAAATCCAAAATCGGAACATATCGAGGGTAATTTAACACTTGAAATAGTGTGGACAATTATTCCATTAATCCTTGTCGGTTTCATGTTTATCTATGGCTGGAGGGATTGGAAAATGATGAAAAGTCCTCCAAAGAATGCTTTTACTATTAAAAGTAACGCCCGAATGTGGAGCTGGTCGTTTTCGTATCCGAATGGAAAAGTAACTGATACCTTGTTTGTTCCCATGAATAAGCCCGTTATTATCAATGTTAATTCATCGGACGTCATTCATAGCCTGTATATCCCTGCCTTTAGAGTGAAGCAGGATGTAGTTCCCGGAAATAAGAATTTTTTATGGTTTATTGCCCAGAAAGAAGGAACGTATGATTTATTTTGCGCTGAATATTGTGGTTTACGACATTCTTATATGAATACTGCTGTTGTGGCTATGCCCCAAAAGGTTTTCAACAAATGGTACACCGATACTGCGGCAGTGGCAAAAGTTTCAGCTACAGGTAAACTAATATTACCAGGTTTGGCAATTATTAAACGAAATGGCTGCACAGCATGTCATTCATTTGATGGATCAAAAATCGTTGGCCCTTCTTTCAAGGGTATCTATGGCGAAAAAACGATAGTGGTTGTTAACGGCAAAGAGCAACAGGTAACGGTTGACGACGATTATATTCTGGAATCAATTTACGATCCAAATGCAAAGGTTCTAAAGGGATATCAACCAAGCCTGATGCAGCCTTATAAAGATTTAATCAGTAAGGATGAAGTAAAAAAAATTGCTGAGTATATTAAGTCGCTGAAATAACTATAGTTGAACACAAAGACCCAAAGAAATCAGGTGAAAATTCTTTCGTGTCTTTGTGGATTCGTGTTTAGTGCTGCCTTTATTTTGAAATATTCAACGCGTTGCAAACCTGATCGTAGGTAATTGCTTTATAATCGACTCTAGCCGATTTAAGGGATGTAGCGTTATCCCTGTTAGCAATAGTACCCGCTGTTCCCCCAGGGATAATGATATACCTAAACGAATGGTTAATTGCTAAGGTTGAATATGTATTTAAACTATTCACAAAATTAATGCGAATGTTTCCTAAAGTCGCGAGGCCCGACCACGTGTCTTCCTGGGTACTGCCCGAAATATAAGTCAATGAAATGGGCAATTTTGATACTTGGTCCGTTGGCCAAATTACGGGAGTGTATCCATTGAGTTTTCCATAAACAATAATCTCCCCTTTATCAAGGATGTCCTGAGTAATTCCTGGTGCAGCTTGATTAAAATCAAGATGCGTCATGCCAAAAACTGTGGTTTTGGTCCAGATATTTGGAGTAAACCAAGCTGAATAAGTAACATTTACGATACCAGAAGGCCCTGTTGCACCTGTCGCACCAGTTGCTCCGGCAGCGCCTGCTGGGCCTGCTGGACCCGCTGGACCTGTTTTGGTACATGAATAACTAATTGCAATGATAACAATAAAAAGCATAGCCAGCATTTTCGTAGCCTTGAAAGGGGTGTTAAACATTTGTTCCTTCATAATTAAATTTTAAGGGTTAAACAATACATTATAATTTCTAGATGGAGATATTATCAATGCTTTAAAAACAAAGGCTTTAATTAAATGTTAAAGTTTCATTTCAAAATTGGAATACAAGTCGCTTAATTCTTCTTTTAGTATAAACAATAAATTGACTTATCAAATTGCAAATAATGAACTTATATCATATACTAAAAGAATAATTTTTAAATAATAAATGACATTAAAAACATAATTTCTCAAAAAACATAATTGGGCTAAACATTTCGTACTATTTAATACTTTTAGCTTTGGAATTAGTGCCATCAAGGTTACGGTATTGAAATGGAAAGCATAAAAAATATCGAAGAAATTGACATTTTTTATTATATTTGAAACAATACGTATTTAACACATCATTACCCGATGGAGGAACACAAAGAAGACAAAACTAAATCGTCGCGAAGGAAGTTTTTACAAAATGTTGGATTGGCAGGCACTGGCGCC
This sequence comes from Bacteroidales bacterium, assembly GCA_038213375.1. Lineage (GTDB taxonomy): Bacteria > Bacteroidota > Bacteroidia > Bacteroidales > JAAUTT01 > JAAUTT01. The sequence continues at coordinate 23,312 of JBBQTB010000004.1, forward strand.
TTAGCAGCAGGAGCGGCTATTTATTCCGGTAGCCATTATGAAGGGTCAAAAAATAAATCAGAAAAAACAATACGAGTTTTAACATCCGACAATAAAATTGCAGAAGTAAACATCGATTCATTGAAATTTGTGAACAGATCCGAATTGGCTAACAATCAACTTAGTGGCAGAGAAGGAATTAAGGATCGCCGGTGGGTAATGATCATCGATCTGGCCAAGTGCCGCAACGCCCGTAAGTGTGTTTCGGCTTGTCAGTCGGCTCACCATTTAAAACCCGAGCAATACCATATAAATACATTGCAAATGCAGGATTCAGAGCATACTGCGCCCTATTTTATGCCCAAACCCTGCATGCATTGCGACAATCCGCCATGCGTATCGGTTTGTCCGGTAGATGCAACTTTCAAACGAGCCGATGGAGTTGTTCTTATTGATAATGAACGTTGCATTGGTTGTAGGTTTTGCATGGCTGCATGTCCCTACTCGGCCCGTTCGTTCAATTGGCTTGAACCAAAGTTGTTTGAAGAAGATACGGATAAGGTTTATAATGTGGAATTAAATGTTCCACAAAAGAAAGGCACAATTACAAAATGTTTATTCAGTTCCGACCGCATCAGAGAAGGTAAACTTCCTTATTGTGTTTCTTCGTGTCCCAATGGTGTATATTATTTTGGAGACGAAAATGAAGACGCTGTAACCAATGGTACCACAAAAGAAACAGTTCGGTTAAGTAAATTATTGCGTGACAACGGTGGGTATCGTTTAATGGAACAACTTGGAACTAAGCCCAGAGTTTATTACCTTCCTCCAAAAAATAGATTATTCCCATTTCCGGAAGATCAAAAAACAGAAGGAGTATAACTTTTGTCCACAACGTCAGTTAACAAATATTTAAGCCATCCCGAATGCAGGGTTTGGGGTTAACTGAAAAATACTTAATTTAACGGCAATCAAATAGCCATGTTAACTAACATATGGAAACTAACAAACAAACTGAAAAAATCACCCTTGATTTACTTCGATCGGTGGGTATTACCAAAGGTTTTATTATATGGATGACGTTTCTTCTCACTTCCTTTGCCGCCTGCATGTATGCTTACTCAATACAGCTTAGAACAGGACTTGGTGTTACGGGTTTGGGCGATTATATATCGTGGGGAATGTACATTTCAAATTTCGTTTTTTTTGTTGCTTCAAGCCTTATCGGGATGCTGATAAGTGCAGTACTTGGCTTGGCAGGTGTCAAATGGATTACTCCCCTTACACGAATTGCTGAAATTATTGCATTGGCTTTCGCTGCTGTTGCCGGTTTAATCATTGTTTCGGACATGGGTAGGCCGGACAGACTGTTATACGTTTTTACCCATGCACGACTTCAATCACCCATTCTTTGGGATGTAACCGTGGTTACAACCTATGTAGTAATCAGTGCATTACTATTGTACCTACCTATGATACCCGATATATCCATTTGTCATCAACGGTTAAAAAACGCTCCAAAATGGCAACGACTTATCTATAAAATATTGTCGTTAAACTGGACAGGAAATGCAAAACAGATTGAGATAATTGAGAAATCGGTTCGAATTCTTCTGGTATTGATTGTACCCGTAGCATTAGCCATTCATACAGTAACATCATGGCTGTTTGCATCCACAACACGCACAGGTTGGAACAGTTCTATATTTGGACCTTACTTTGTTACCGGAGCTTTTGTTGCCGGAGCAGCCACAGTGATTATCGCCATGTTTTTCTTTCGACAAAATTACAAATTGCAGGAATACATCACCGATGAGCATTTTGACAAAATGGGAAAATTACTGGTTTTAGTTTCGTTGGTGTACTTGTATTTTAATATCAACGAGTTTTTAGTGCCGGCATACAAACAGGAAAAAGCTGATGCACATCATTTACATGAACTTTTTGCAGGCAGATACGCGATCATGTTTTGGATGGCTCAAATGTTTGGGTTAATTCTACCTATCATACTATTGCTTTTTAAACAGATGCGAAGGGCTTTACCGATGTTATTAATTGGTCTGTCGGTATTTATTGCTTCATGGTTTAAGCGTTACCTCATCGTAGTTCCGACAATTGAAAACCCATTCCTACCCATACAAAATGTACCTGAGAGCTTCAAATTTTATACACCAACCATTATCGAAACAGCAATTACACTGGCTTCGTTTATCTTGGTGCTTATCATTATTACAGTTCTCTCTAAAATCTTCCCGGTAATTCCGGTTTTGGAAACAATTCACGAAAAGGAAACCAATAAATAGCCTGAAAAAGAATTTTTTATGATACGAAAAATATATTTAATCCTGATTCTTATTTTTGTTGCACTAAAACTTAGCGCTCAAACTTGGGAAGTTCCTGAGGATAAGATATTGAAGGTAAGTCCGTTTAAATTTTCCAGTGAAACGATAAAGAAAGGCGAAGCAGTTTTCATGAGAAATTGTACTAGCTGCCATGGGATTCCTTCTCAAGGTAATTATGTGAAACTAGCTCCTCCGCCCGGAGATCCGGCAACGGATAAATTTCAAAAGCAAACTGATGGTGCACTATTCTATAAAATAACTACTGGACGAGGTGCAATGCCTCAATTTAAAGATATTGTTGCAGAAGAAGAGCGGTGGAATGTTATCTCGTATTTCAGGAGTTTCAATAAGATTTACATACAACCTGCAATTGACGAGGGAAAACAATATGCCACCAATGTTCAGACTAAATTTGCCATATCAGTAATTAAAAAGGAAAAGAAAATACAGGTAATAGCCACCGATACACTTAACAATCCATTAAAGAACCTTAATATCACAATGTTTGTAAAACGATATTTTGGTAACCTGCAGGTGAGCGAATCAGGTAAAACAAACGATAAGGGTATTGTACTTTTCGATATTCCTAAAAATCTTCCGGGAGACAAAGACGGGAATGTTGAACTGATTGCCAGACTGAATAGCGATGCAGGAGATTATAAAAAAACTGAAATCCTTGCCATAGGTATTCCAACATTAAAACCACCATTAACCCAGGAAAGAGCCATGTGGAATATTGGTATCAAAGCTCCCATCTGGTTAATATTATCATACTCTTTAGTGGTTCTTGGCGTTTGGGGATTTTTGTTTTATATAATTTCCATGATTGGCAAATTAAAAAAAGCAGGTGGATTCACTAAACAACCAAATAACTTTAAACCTTAATGCTAAGTAATTTTTCTCTCGTAAGACTATCATTATAACTTGAAAATGAAAACATTTCTATCGATTATTGTTTGTTCTCTATTTATGTGCCCGTCCTATTCGCAAACGCCTGCGCAAATTGTTGGAAACGATGTGGAAGTAGGTATAGTTGAGCATCTGAGTGACACCATTCCATTGGACTTAACCTTTAGCAACGAGAAGGACTCATTGGTATCCCTTCGAAGTCTTATTAACAAACCGACAGTTCTCTCGTTTGTCTATTTTGATTGTCCGGGTTTATGCAGCCCTCTGCTCGATGGCCTTTCAGATGTTATTGAGAAAGCCAATCTTGAACTAGGGAAAGATTATCAGGTAATCACGGTAAGCTTTAATTATCGCGATACACCCGAAAAAGCACGTAAAAAGAAAGAGACTTTTCTGCGGCGGCACAGCAAAAGCAGATCTGCACATTGGATGTACCTCACTGGCGATAGTTTGAGCATCCTCAAATTATCAAATGCCGTAGGATTCAAATTTAAAAAGGCGGGCCTCGATTTTATTCACCCGGCAGCCATTATGGTATTGAGCCCAAGCGGTAAAATAACACGATACCTGTATGGTATTTCATTTCTGCCATTCGACCTAAAGATGGCAGTGGTAGAATCCGAAAAAGGACTATCGCGCCCCACAATTAACAGGGTTCTGGAATTTTGCTTTGCCTACGATCCGGCAGGAAGACGATATGCCTTGGAAATTTTGAAAATATCCGCAACCATCATTTTGTTCCTGTTACTTATTTTTGGTTCGTTGCTATTTATTAGAAGGAAAAGGAAGAATGCTTAATGTCTCTTTTTACGTAAGAGATTAAATAATAATTATATAAAGATGTCTCAAAACACAAATTCAAACGTGCAGAAAAGTTACCTTGAGCATGACGGCTCTTTCAAAGGAATATTCGCATGGATTTTTACAACCGATCATAAACGGATCGGTTTGCTTTACCTCTATGCCATTATGACCTTTTTTCTGGTAGGTGTAACTTTGGGCGTTTTGATGAGAATAGAACTGATTAAGCCCGGACAAACCATTATGACTGCCCAAACCTATAATGGGATGTTTACTGTGCATGGCATTATTATGATCTTTTTAGTTGTAATTCCCGGATTGGCGGCAGTTTTTGGTAATTTTTTCTTACCCATCATGATTGGCGCAAAAGACGTTGCTTTCCCAAGGTTAAATCTCCTTTCGTGGTGGATTTACATGCTAGGCGCAGTTTTAGCCGTACTTTCTCAAGTTGCGGGAAGTGGACCTCCCGATACTGGCTGGACGTTTTACGCCCCTTACAGTACCCAAACCGGCACCAACGTGATTGCAGCAGTTACCGCAGCCTTTGTTCTTGGGTTTTCATCTATCCTTACGGGTATCAATTTTATTGTTACCATTCACAGGATGAGGGCTCCGGGTATGACGTGGTTCAGAATGCCCCTGTTTCCATGGTCGCTTTATGCTACTGCCTGGATTCAGGTTTTAGCCACACCAATTGTTGGTATTACCCTATTGATGGTGATTGCCGAGAGGGTATTTAAAATTGGTTTTTTTGATCCGGCATTGGGTGGTGATCCGATATTGTATCAGCATTTATTTTGGATATATTCACACCCGGCAGTTTATATCATGATATTGCCTGCCATGGGAGTGATTACCGAAATAATTCCCACCTTTTGCCAGCGACAGGTATTTGGTTATAAAGCAATAGCGCTTTCGAGCTTAGCCATTGCAGGTGTTGGTTATCTGGTTTGGGGTCATCACATGTATACCTCGGGAATGAGTTCCACAGCCCGAACGATTTTTTCATTACTAACATTTTTAGTAGCTGTTCCCAGCGCTATTAAAGTGTTTAACTGGCTTACCACCATGTACAAGGGTTCTATCGATCTAAAACCACCCTTCCTTTATACGCTCTCCTTCATTTTCCTTTTTATGATTGGCGGCTTAACCGGATTAGTTCTTGGGTCGCTGGCTACCGATATTCATGTTCACGACACTTCCTTTGTTGTAGCTCATTTTCACTATATTATTTTTGGAGGCATGGGGTTTGCTTTTTTTGCAGGCATTCATTATTGGTTTCCAAAAATGTACGGACGCATGTATAGTTTTAAACTGGCAAATATTGCCTGGGGAATTCTTTTTGTTGGCTTTAATGTGTTGTATTTTCCCTTATTTGTAATTGGGTTGCAGGGAATGCCCAGAAGATACTATGATTATCTTCCTCAGTTTCATACAGGACATTTTATATCAACCATTGGAGCCTTTATTCTGGCAAGTGGTCTTATTTTAATGATATATAATCTGATGTATAGCGCCCGAAAGGGTGCTATTGCTCCGGCAAATCCATGGAACAGTAAATCTCTCGAATGGACGATTGCATCGCCACCACCATTGGAAAATTTTGATACGATCCCGATCATCTCTGAAGACCCATATAATTATCAGTAATATAAATATTCCAAACATCAAACGGTAATGGAAAACGTTGCAATACACACCGAGCACCGCGATGATTTCGGGGCTAAGCTGGGAATGTGGATTTTTATTTTTACGGAACTCTTGCTTTTCGGTGGCTTATTTTTGGTATATGCCGTTTACCGGAAAATGTATGCTCCCGGATTTCATGCCGGCGCCGAAGAGTTGGACACAACCATGGGTATGATCAATACCGTTGTGCTTTTAATTAGTAGCATGACCGTTGCCATGGCCTTAACCGCGGTTCAGAAAAACGATCCGAAACTTGCAGTTAAACTGATTGGTATTACTCTTTTACTTGCAGTAGTGTTTCTTTTTAATAAATGGCACGAATGGGGCAGTGAAATAAGTTTAGGATTGTACCCCGGCTCGGAATTTTTAATGAAATTGAATCATGGCGAGGTGATATTCTTCGGCCTATATTTCTTTATGACTGGTCTGCATGTTTTGCATATGATTATTGGAATGGTTTTGTTGCTTGTTGCACTTATTAAAGTTCAAAACGGCTCAATCAACAGCGATAGTTATATGCTTTTGCAAAATGGCTCGCTTTATTGGTGTTTGGTCGATTTAATCTGGATATTTCTATTTCCGCTTCTATATTTAATTAGCTGATGCTGCAACCATGATAAGAAAACTAAATGGTAAAGAAGTTTATTTAGTTATTCGTCTTATAACTTACACCTCGATAATTACTACATTATAAAAAAGATATGAACTCAGAAAAACAACACATCACAGAATATAAGGTTTATGCCCTGGTGCTCATTGCTTTGCTTACCCTTTTGTCAGTATCGGTATGGGTCACGCATCTTCAATTAAAAGCATGGACAGTCGGCGTCGCTTTGCTCGTAGCGTGTTCAATGGCTACTCTTATTCTTACGTACTTTATGCATCTAAAATTCGATCACTTCCTTTTAAAAGTGTTGGTTGCGGCGGTCTTTTTACTTTTTGCTGTTTTTGCAGGCATAACCCTTCTGGACTATGCTTCAGCTTAAAAGTAATAAATACATTGATATGCAGATATATTTTGATTCAAATGTAAATTTTTAACCAATATGTTCAACGGAGCATCTAATTTTGTTGAAGGGGTTGATACCGCGTTTATGTTAATTATTGGTATCTCGCTTTTTTTTCTGGTAGGCATTACAACGCTGATGATTGTATTTACCGTAAAGTACAGTAGAAAAAGGCATCCCAAAGCAGTTCAAATACCCAGTAACACGCCATTGGAAATAACATGGACAGTTATTCCGGTTATTTTAGTGATGGTGATGTTCTATTTTGGTTATGTAGCATTTACCCCCGAACGAAATCCCCCGAAGGATGCTATGGTGATCAAAACTACTGGTAGGATGTGGGCCTGGGACTTTGAATATACAAACGGAAAGCATTCTCAGGAGTTGGTTGTTCCGTTTAAAAAACCTGTAAGACTTAATATGACCTCAGTCGATGTCATTCACAGCCTTTATATTTCGGCATTTCGCGTAAAAGAGGACCTTGTTCCCGGAAAACAAACCATGATGTGGTTTATCCCTCAACAAATGGGAAATTTTGATATTCTTTGTGCCGAATATTGCGGGTTGCGCCATTCCTATATGGAATCGGTGGTAAGGGTTGTATCTCAGCAGGAGTTTGATGCGTGGTTGACTAAGGTGGAGAAAAACACAAGCATGGCTGGCCTCGAAATTATAAAACGCAACGCCTGTGTCTCCTGTCATACCATCGATGGATCAAAACTCGTAGGGCCTACCCTAAAAGGATTGTTTGGCAACAAGCATTTAGTGATCACCAATGGAAAAGAACGGGAGGTAATTGCCGATGAAGCCTATATCCAGACATCTATAATGGAGCCAAACAAAGATATTGTAAAAGGGTTTAATCAGGGATTAATGAAAAGTTACAAAGGAGTTTTGAAGGATGAGGAAATTAAAAGTATCATTGAGTACCTACAGAGCATTAAATAATTTTTAACGTAAATAAATATGCGACCTTACGATATATGTCAATTACCCTGTTGCTTGAAAAATCAAATATTAGAGTCGTTGACTTAATCAAAATTAACCCCAACCCCTTAAAAAGGGCAATAACTTGAGACTGGCATTGCTTAAGTTAGCCCTAATCACAAATAGATACTTATGAGCTAAATTTATCTAATATCTATCCATATTATTAGATATTTACGATAAACAACATTCGGAATATCGATTAGTTTTGCCGACGGAAAAACCCGATGACATCCATCAGTTTTTCGGATTGCTGTTTCAAGGTTTCAGCGGCCGATACAAGCTTTTCGGCGGTAATTGCGTTGTGTTGTGTTTGTTTATTAAGCTCCTGAATAGTATTGTTTATTTGACTCGACCCACTATCTTGTTCCATACTGGCTGTAGTAATTTCCTGCACTAATCTGGCAGTTTTCTCAATTTCAGGCGCGATTTTATCCAAGTGTGAACCAGCAATTTCTGATATTTGTAAACCATTGCGAGACAATGAAACAATAGCGTCGGCAGCTACTTTGCTGTTTTCAGCCAATTTTCGAACCTCCGAAGCCACTACGGCAAACCCTCTGCCTTGTTCCCCGGCACGGGCAGCTTCAACAGCAGCATTTAATGCTAAAATGTTGGTTTGAAATGCAATATCACTTACAATTGAGATTTTCTCCGATATCTTTTTTATGGACGTTAACGCATCGAACATGAAACCTTTGCTTTCTAAAATCCCTTTTGATGAAGTATTAGCAATATTTTCCGTTTCGCGAGCATTTAAGGCATTCTGAGCAATGTTTGCTGACATTTCTTCCATGCTCGAGGATAGTTCTTCAACAGATGCAGCCTGATTATTTGCGCTGTTAGATAACGCTATAGCAGAGGTGTTCAATTGAAGGCTCATTTGTGCCACATCAGTGGCACTTTTATTTATTTCACTCGAAACCTTTCTCAGTTCATTTATCAATATCTGAATAGATTGTGCGATTTTCCCTATTTCATCTTTTCTGGTTATTGTTTCGTTTTCAATATTTAATTCCAAATTCCCCTTTGCCACTTCATAAATTTTAGAGTTCAATTCCATCAATGGTTTTCTAATGAGGGTTTTTGTAATTATGTTTGCACTTATAAGCCATAGAAGACATGCCGGAATTCCCCATGTAAGGTGAATAAACCCTTTGTTGCCAATTGAAAATGCAACAATTCCAACTCCCATGGAGGTAATAAATACTGTCAAGGCAGCAGAAAAAACAACTGTATTCCTGTACATTGCCCAAACAATAGCGTAACCAATAGGAATGAGTGCAAAAACAATAATGCAGGAAAATTTCAATATGGGATCCATAGTAATAAAATTTTGTTGGTACTGCTACAATCACTTATTTATAGCATTTTACAAATGCTTAATCAATCTGTTTCGAAAGTTGACCCTGAATGGAAATATGAAACTTTTCTTCGATATGTTTCACTAGCTGAGGGAAATAATCGTAGAATTCATTTCTGAATTCGGTATAATAAGTCTTCAAAATCTCTATGGCATCAATGGTTTTATCAGGCAGAGAAGTGTGTCGGGACATCCCTGCCAAAACCTTTTCAATTCCCTCGGGCGTGGCGTAGGACTCTATCCAATGATTTTTCATAAACGGCGGAATGAATTCCTGAATATTAGCAGGTAAAAAATTCATGTTCGCAGTAAGACAATTATTTAAATCGTTTGTAAATTCGTTTAGGGATACTGGTGAAAAAACATGCCAATCGACAGCCAGAAAATGATCGTAAAATATATCGATAATGACACCTGAATATTTGTGATATTTTTCGTTTAACCGACTTTTGCTAAAGCGAACAATCGGATGATTGTCGGTATAATAATCTATATTTCGGTGAAGAAGAATTCCCATTTGAATACCTTCGGGATATTTCTTATAATCGTTGCCTTTAATCCAATCACCAATGAAATTTCCAATTTTCATTTGATCGTTATCGCCCGACAAATAGATGTGTGCTAAAAAGTTCATTCTTTGGTTTGATATAAAATGCCTTATATACAAGTATATCGAAATTAATCCGAATTGCAAAAAAAACATGCTATTATTAAACATGTTTTACAATTAGTTCAGTTCAATGTTCTGTAAACGCACTACTGGCAGGGTTTGTTGAATAGTATGATATGAAACATATCTTAAGGTGTTGATTTGTTGGAATCAAAGTTGACTTTAAATACTAAATTTGGTGTATACAACTACAAATGTTATACATTCATTGCTCTGTATGGCATAAAACACAAAATAATACCACATATCAAGACTTTTTATGTGAATGAAACTAAAAAAATAAATTAAGCATGAAAAATACAAGAATTATCATTATCGGCGCTGCTGGCCGTGACTTTCACAATTTCAACACATTTTTCAGAAACAACCCTTCTTATCAGGTTATTGCTTTTACAGCCGCTCAAATTCCTGATATTGCAGGTCGAAAATACCCAGCCGAGCTTGCAGGAAGTGGCTATCCCGAAGGTATTCCCATTTATCCTGAAAGTGAACTTGAAAGTCTTATCCATAAATTCGAAATTGATACTTGTATTTTCTGCTACAGCGATGTGTCGTATCAGAAAGTAATGAGTGTTTCGGCTATTGTTAATGCCGCTGGTGTTAATTTTATGTTACTAGGCCCGCGCGATACCATGTTGAAAAGTGTAAAACCAGTAATTGCGGTTGGTGCTATTCGCACTGGATGTGGTAAAAGTCAGACCTCCCGTAAGATCATCGAAATTCTTATGCAAAAAGGCTTAAAAGTTGTAGCTGTTCGTCACCCTATGCCTTATGGCGATCTTTTAAAACAAAAAGTACAGCGTTTCGCAACAGTAGAGGATTTGAAAAAGCATAATTGTACCGTAGAGGAAATGGAAGAATACGAACCACATGTATCCAGGGGTAATGTTATTTATGCAGGAGTTGATTATGAGGCTATTCTGAGGGCAGCTGAGAAAGATCCGTCTGGTTGTGACGTTATTCTTTGGGACGGCGGAAATAATGACTTCCCATTTTATAAACCAGATCTTATGGTAACCGTAACTGATCCCCACAGAGCAGGTCACGAATTATCCTATTACCCGGGAGAAGTAACATTGCGCATTGCCGATGTAGTGGTGATCAATAAAATTGATACCTCCGATTTAAAAGATATATCCATCGTTCGTGAAAACATAGCGAAGGTAAATCCCAGGGCCATTGTTATTGACGGCGCTTCGCCCATTAAAGTTGACAACCCTGCTTTGATTAAAGGAAAAAGAGTTTTGGTAGTGGAAGACGGGCCTACGTTAACCCACGGCGAAATGAAAATTGGAGCGGGTATCGTAGCAGCTCAAAAATATGGAGCTATTGAATGTGTCGACCCAAGACCATACCTGGCAGGTAAACTTGCCGACACGTTTAAAACTTATCCGAATATCGGAACCCTTCTCCCTGCCATGGGTTATGGAGATCAGCAATTACATGATCTTGAATTGACAATCAACAATACCATTTGCGACTCAGTAGTTATAGGCACTCCAATTGATCTGAACCGAATCATTAAAATTAATAAACCTGTTACCAGAGTTTATTACGATTTGCAGGAAATAGGAAAGCCTGATTTAACGGATGTGTTGGAAGAATTTATTGCAAAAAACGACTTAAAATAATATGTTTGGGCAAATTTTATCTTGTATCTACAGAAAATTTGCCCCAAATATATTACCAAACTTACTTTTCGCTAACTTTTTGGCTTGTTCAAAATCAACGTGACTATTATGTTCCTTTTCCACTGAAGTAACACCTTTGTCCTGAAATCCACATGGATTGATGTATGAAAAATATTTGAGATCAGTATTCAGGTTAAGGGCAAAACCATGCATGGTAACAAATCGGCTTACCCGAACTCCGATGGCACAAATTTTACGTGCTTTTGTGGTTTGGGAATCGAGCCAAACGCCTGTTATACCTTCCATTCTACTTCCGTTAATATTATATTCCTGAAGCATTGTAATGATGCAATCCTCTAACTTTTCGATATATTCCCTAACACCCATCTTAAACTTTTCCAGATCAATTATAGGATAACCAACCAACTGGCCAGGACCGTGATATGTGATGTCTCCGCCGCGGTTAATCCGGTAAAAAGTAGCACCGATCTTTTTTAGAAATGGCTCACTGATAAGCAGGTTATTTGGCTCACCACTTTTCCCCAATGTGTAAACATGCGGATGTTCTACTAAAACTAAATATCCTCCAAAATCGCTGTCAGGATTGTTCTTTTTTTCTTCAAGAACTTTATTAAATAATTCCTCCTGGAAATCCCAGGTCTCCTTGTAATCTTTTTTCCCGAGATCGATGAATTGTATTTCAGGCATAACTGTTATTTATGATGATGTGATTTAGATATCGCCAAAGGCAGTCGAATCACAAACAAAAGGAAGGCTATTCGCCTTCCCTTTTTGCCGTGATCTTAAAAAGCTGACAAACAAAAAATCACAACCCGAATATTTTGCAAGTTACAACAAACCATCAATATTTACATACGGCATATCAAAAGCTTTTGCAACGTTGGCATATACAACGTGTCCCTTATAAGTATTTAGGCCCAGTTTAATATCATTCGACTTTTTACAGGCATTTTCGATGCCCATTTCGGCAATTTTCAAACCATAATTTAAAGTTGTGCTGGTTAGCGCCTGTGTAGAACTTAATGCGACAACTCCCGGCATGTTAGCCACACAATAGTGTACAACCCCATCTATAATATAAACAGGATCGTCGTGTGTTGTTGCATGGGTGGTTTCGGCACATCCGCCCTGGTCAACAGCAACGTCAACAATTACGGCTCCGTGTTTCATTTTGCTAAGGTGCTCACGTTTTATCAGAGTGGGAGCTTTGGAACCCGGCAACAATACCGCCCCTATCACTAAATCGCTTTCCTGAAGAACAGCATCAATATTGGCATCTGTGCTGTATAGAGCGGTGATGCGCGATCCAAAAATATCATCGAGATAAGCTAACCGGTTTGCATTAACATCCAGAATAGTTACTTCGGCTCCAATACCTACAGCAATTTTGCAAGCATTGATCCCAACGATTCCGCCACCAATGATACCTACTTTACCACGACGAACGCCCGGTACACCACCGAGCAAAACACCGCGACCACCATAGGTCTTTTCAAGAAATTTTGCTCCTTCCTGTATACTTAACCGTCCTGCAATTTCGCTCATAGGCTTAAGACAAGGCAACTGACCGTCGGCTGTTTGAATGGTTTCGTAAGCTACACCTTTTACTTTTAAACGCATCATAGCTTCGGTAAGATTGCGAGATGCAGCCAAATGCAAATAGGTATATAAAATCTGATCTTCGTGGAAAAAGTTGTATTCTTCTGGAAGTGGTTCTTTCACTTTAACAATCATTTCACTCCAGTCGAATATTTCCTTTTTGTCTGACGTTATTATACCCCCGGCTGCTGCATATTCATCATCTGTAAAACCTGCCGCATTGCCGGCTCCCGATTCAATTTTTACCTGATGTCCTCTCAATACGTAAGACCTTACGCAAGATGGGGTTAATCCGACACGATATTCGTGATGTTTTATCTCTTTAACGCATCCAATTCTCATAGCCATATGTTAATATTTTAATTACAAATCTATAGTTACCTAAATTTTCAATTCATGATTCTTGTCAGGCAAAGATATGTTATAAAGGAGGGATTTTTTAGAACCAAAAGACGAGAAATAGAAAATTCATTGTAAACCGGAAAAACTAAAATTAAATGTGTTGTAATTACACTTAATTATGTATGTTTGCTTTAATCCTAACGAAAACTTCTGCAATAATGAAAAAAATAAAACTAGTTGCATCCCTTGGGTTAATTTTAGCTTGTCTGTCTTTAAACCAAATGGTTGCCCAAAAAATACAAAAATTATCGGTACTGGCTAACAAGCCATTGGCTGAGGTACAACCTGCGATGTGGGGAATCTTCTTCGAAGACATCAACTTTGCTGCCGATGGAGGCATATATGCCGAGTTGGTAAAGAATCGCTCTTTCGAATTTACCCGACCTTTAATGGGATGGACAGAATTGAAACAAGGCGATGCCTCAGGAAGCATACTTATTATCAACCAGGGAGAAGAAAATCCCAATAATCCTCGTTTTGCAAGAGTTACATCTAACACCGAGAAAGGAGTGTATGGGCTTACTAACGAGGGTTTTCGTGGAATAGGAGTAAGTAAAGGGAAGCAATTAGACTTTTCAGTGTTTGCACGACAAACAGGTGAAGGCCTTATTCGCTTAAAGATAGAATTGATAAACTCTGCAGGCGATAAGATTGGTGAAGCTTCGCTGATTCATATAACCGAAAAGTGGCAAAAATATTCCATATCGTTTGTATGCACTGGAACTGATGCCAAAGCCAAATTGAATGTGATACTTGAAGGTAAAGGCACAGTGGACCTGGATATGATTTCGTTATTTCCACACGATACGTGGAAAGGTCGTGCAAATGGACTGCGTACCGATCTGGTTCAGATGCTGGCTGATCTTAAACCCGGATTTATTCGTTTTCCTGGTGGTTGCATCGTGGAAGGATTTGAACTCGCCACACGTTACCAGTGGAAAAAGACCATTGGCAAGCCCGAGGACAGAAAGTTAATCATCAATCGCTGGAACACCGAATTTGCTGATAAGTCGACTCCCGATTATTTTCAATCGTACGGACTTGGTTTTTTCGAATATTTTCTGTTATGCGAAGATATTGGAGCTGAGCCTCTACCTATTCTAAGTTGTGGAATGGCCTGCCAGTTTAATAGCGCCGAAGTGGTACCGCTTAATCAGCTCGATCCTTATATTCAGGATGCTTTGGATTTGATTGAATTTGCCAATGGCCCGGCGGACAGTAAATGGGGTAAAATCCGTTCAGATATGGGCCATTCTTTACCATTCAATATGAAGCTTTTAGGCATTGGAAATGAACAGTGGGATGTTCAGTATGTGGATCGTTATAAAGCGTTTGAAAAGGTTTTGAAAGAAAAATATCCAGCTGTGAAGTTAATTTCCAGCGTTGGTCCTTCTCCCGATGGAAAACAGTTTGAATACTTGTCGGGTGAGATGAAAAAAATGAATGCTGATTTTGTTGACGAACACTATTACAAAGAACCTGCATGGTTTCTTAAAAATGCATCGCGATATGATCAATACGATCGAAAAGGTCCAAAAATTTTTGCAGGTGAATACGCTGCTCATAGTAAAGCTGACAAAGCACCCGAGTCGAGAAATAATTGGGAAAGCGCCCTAGCTGAGGCTGCCTTTATGACCGGTTTGGAGCGAAATTCCGATATGGTTCAGATGGCCTCTTACGCTCCTTTGTTTGGTAACGTAGAATCCTGGCAGTGGAGACCCGATCTGATTTGGTTCGATAACCTTCGGGTAGCAGGATCTCCAAATTATTATGTGCAAAAACTGTTTTCGAATAACAAAGGAACAAATGTGGTTCCTATCCTCAAAAATGGTTTAATATTGGCTGGTGCCGATAGCCTTTATGCCAGCGCGGTAATCGACAAAAAAACAAACCAAGTGCTTATTAAACTAGTGAATGCGTCATCCAAACAGGTTTCGTTAGAAATTGCTATCGAAGGGTCCCCGGTTGAAAAGAAACCCATAACCAGAGAGGTACTTTCGGCCTCAAATCCAACAGTGTTCAATTCGCTGGATAAACCTGGTGAAATTGTTCCTGTCATTACTACTTTCAATTCAAACGGAAACAAAATAAAAACGACGGTAGGACCTTGTTCGGTAACCTTATTGAAAGTGCCTAGTAAAAAATTATAGGTTCCAATTTTTTGATTTTTCGTTAAAAGGCTATAAAATGGAAGTTGGCACAGCGGAGCATCACGCTCCGCTTGGTTCGGATTAGGCTGTGCTAAGTCGGTCGTATGATACAGGCTCAGCCTGCAATAATATATTCGATTAAGATAAAACCTTAGCCGAACAAAGATTCACTTTCATTGTTTCTTTGCGCCATTGTGGCAAATCAACCATTTATATTATCATTCCCGCACCAACCGTTTCATTCGTTCCTTCATCGATTAACACAAGGCTGCCTGTAGTCCGGTTCTTCTTGTAACTATCGTAAAATAATGGTTTGGTTGTTCGAATTTTTATCCGTGCAATGTCATTCATTTTTACAGATTTATCCTCGGTACCGTATTCCATGGTACTGATATCCACCTTATGTACAATTTCTTTAATGATGCACCTCGCATCGCTTGTAGTATGCTTTAAATAATATTTGCCGTTAACAAGTAATGGCCTCTCGTTTAACCAGCATACCATTAACTCGATGTCCTGTCCCACTTTGGGTTCGTTGTTTCTATGAACAATCATGTCTCCACGCGAAACATCGATATCATCCTCTAAAGTAATGGTAACCGATTGGGGGGCAAAGGCATCGTTCAACTCTCCAGAGTATGTGTCGATGGATTTTATTTTCGAATTTAGCCCTGATGGAAGCACCGTTATCTCCTCCCCTTTTTTGAAGATCCCACCGGCTATTCGTCCTGCATAACCACGGTAATCGTGAAAATCATCCGAATATGGCCGAATTATGTACTGCACCGGAAAACGCCCGTCCACTAAATTATTATCGCTTGCAATATGAATATTTTCAAGGAGGAACATCAAGGTTGGACCTTCGTACCAGTCCATCTTTGTGGATCGTTTTACCACATTATCGCCATGCAACGCGCTAATTGGGATGAACCTTATGTCGAGAATATCGAGTTTAGCCGTGATAGATTCGTAGGTAATCCTGATATTTTCAAACACTTCTTCGCTATAATCAACCATATCCATTTTATTCACACACACAATGATATGCGGAATATTCAGCAATGATGCAATAAAGGCATGTCGAATAGTTTGTTCAACCACTCCCTGACGTGCATCAATAAGTATGAGAGCTACATTGGCTGTTGATGCCCCTGTAACCATGTTTCGCGTATATTGAATATGTCCGGGGGTATCGGCAATAATAAATTTTCGTTTGGGAGTGGCAAAATACCTGTAAGCCACATCGATGGTAATACCCTGTTCGCGCTCGGCACGAAGTCCGTCGGTAAGAAGTGCAAGGTTTACATGCGCTTCACCACGCAGCTTGCTAGCCAATTCAAGGGCTTCGAGCTGATCAGAAAAAATTGCTTTGCTATCATACAGCAAGCGTCCGATTAACGTGCTTTTCCCATCATCTACGCTCCCTGCTGTAGTGAAGCGAAGCATTTCCATGTTTAAATAACCTGTTTGTATATCGTTATTCATAAAAGTTCTATAATTTTTAACCCCAACCCCTTAGGGCTATAACAGATTTATACTTTGGTAAGCCTTGGTATAACAAAAGGTTGAGGTCTCAGAATAATTGTTTATCGTATTTATAATCAGTTTTTTGTACGGTTGTGCAATCCGCACTCCTTATGTTCGGGTTCTTCCCACCACCATCTTCCGGCACGCACATCTTCGCCTGGTATGATTGCTCGTGTACAAGGCTGGCAACCAATGCTTGGAAAACCTTTGTCGTGAAGTATATTATATGGAACGTTGTTTTGCTTTATGTAATCCCATACTTGCTTTTCAGTCCAGTTAATCAATGGGTTTACTTTAATTAATCCATTTGCCTCATCCCACTCAATCATCATAGTAGAAAGTCTGGTTACCGATTGTTCACGCCGAAGCCCGCAAATCCAAACATCAAGGTTTTGGAAAGCTCTTTTTAATGGCTCAATTTTCCTGACATGGCAACATTCTTTTCGGTTATCAATGCTATGATAAAACAAGTTAATACCTTTTAAGGCAACCATCCTTTCAGTTTGCCTGAAGTCTGGAAAAAATACCTCTATAGATGTATTGAAAAACTTGTTCGTTTCATCAATAAGTTGATAGGTTTCAGGGAATAACCTACCCGTATCAAGTGTAAAAATTCTTGTGGCCGGATCAATCGAGTTTATCATTCTGGTTAACACTTGATCCTCGGCGCCCATGCTTGATGCAAGAGCAATTTTATGCTGATATTCCGATAAGAAAAATTGCAATACTTCTTCCGCTGATTCTTTTTCTAAACGGTGATTCAGAAATTCTATTTTATCCTTTATTTCGGTTGAAATCGCTATCATTCAGTTGCAATTTAAAAATATCCTTCTTTTTTGCGGTCTTCCATGGCCGATTCCGAACGTTTGTCGTCGAAACGGGTTCCGCGTTCGGTAGTTCTTGTAGCAGCTACTTCTTCAATAATTTCTTCGAGAGAGGAAGCAGGCGATTCAACACCACCGGTGCAGGTCATATCGCCAATAGTGCGGAATCTGATTTGCATTTTGGTTAACTTGTCTGAATCTTTTAGTTGAATATGGTCGCATTTTGACAGAAAAACGCCATCGCGAACAATCATTTCCCGTTCATGCGTAAAGTAAATATTAGGAATGTCTATTTTTTCGAGATAGATGTATTGCCAAATATCCATTTCTGTCCAATTACTTAGAGGAAAAACTCTGAAATGTTCACCCATACGTTTCCGGCCATTGAAAATATTCCAGAGCTCCGGACGTTGATTTTTAGGGTCCCACTGGCCAAACTCATCCCGATGCGAAAAAAAACGTTCTTTGGCTCTTGCCTTTTCTTCGTCGCGACGTCCTCCACCCATGGCTGCATCAAACTTAAATTCTTCGATGGCATCAAGCAAAGTAACCGTCTGATGTTTATTTCTGCTTGCATTTGGTCCTGTTTCTTCTATTACTTTCCCCTGATCAATCGAATCCTGAACAAGCCTGACAATACAAGTTGCACCGGTTTTTTTCATAAGTTCATCGCGAAATACCAGGGTTTCCGGAAAATTATGACCTGTATCAATGTGCAGCAAAGGAAAAGGAACTTTTGCAGGCCAAAAAGCTTTTATAGCTAGATGAAACATCACAATGGAATCCTTTCCACCGGAAAACAATAACGCTGGTTTTTCGAATTGTGCAGCTACCTCGCGAATAACATACATCGATTCGGATTCAAGCTCTCGTAAATGATTTATTTTTCTTAATTTAAATTCTGTCATACATTAATTGAATGTTCAATTAGCTAAAATATCCCGACAAATATTCGCGGGTTAGTTTTTCTTTCGGATTATTGAATACTTCCCCCGCCGGTCCTGATTCCACCACTTCGCCCAGATACATAAACACAATGTGATCGGCAATACGCTGAGCCTGACGCAGGGTATGCGTAACCAAAGCAATAGAATAGTCTTCCTTCAATTGAACAAACAATTCCTCGATTGTTTTGCTCGAAATGGGATCGAGTGATGATGTGGCTTCATCGCCAAGAATTACCTGTGGTTCAACTGCCAAACCACGTGCAAGACACAATCGTTGTTGCTGCCCTATTGAAAGCCTGTTAGCTGGTGCATTGAGACGATCCTTTACTTCCTCCCACAAACCAGCAGAACTGAGGTATTTTTTAACAATTACATCCAGTTTTTTCTTGTTACGGATACCATGTATTTTTGGCCCATAAGCAATATTGTCGTAAATCGACATTGGCAGTGGACAGGGCCGTTGAGATAACAACCCCATTTTCTTTCGGATATGGGTGACATCGATGTTACTATCGTGAATATTTTCCCCATCAACCAGCACTTCTCCGGTAATTTTAATTTCCGATGAATTCTCAAGCAAACGATTAAATGTTTTCAGAAGAGTTGTTTTGCCGCATCCTGATGGTCCAATGATGCAAGTGATTGCTTTATTTGGAAGATCAAGGTTTACATTTTTTAAGATGTGATTCTTCTGAATAAACACATTTAAATTGCGAACACTGATGAGCGGATTTAATATGGTAGATGAGGAAGGTACTACCTTTTTTCGCTCATTATTAACAATAGTGAGAATGGGGCTTTCATTAATATCTTCAGAAGGATATCTCATATTTTTTTCGGGTATTACCAAGCTGAGACTCATATTTTGTTTTTAGAAAATTTACGACTATAGTATCGGGCAGTCAAACTTAACACCAGCACAATCACTGTTAAGATTAAAGCTGCGGCATATGCCCTATCCTGCACTTCAGGAATAGGGCTACTTAGCTGAAAAAATATAGCTAAGGGAAGAGTTGCGGCAGGCTGTGACAGAGATGTTGGAATGCTATCGGTATATCCTGCAGTAAATAAAACCGAGGCAGCATCGCCAATGGCACGACCTACAGAAAGTAGTATGGCTGTGGTAATTCCGGGTGAAATTTGTTTCAGAATTACTTTAATAATCTCATAGCGGGTGGCTCCCAGAGACAGAGCGGCATCTTTCAGGTCTCTTGGAATAAGTTTTGCAACTTCATCCATCGAACGGATTAAAATTGGAGTTATTAATAACGTAACAGCCAAAATACCACCTAATAGCGATGTCCTTATTCCAAGATAAACCATTAATGTAAACCCAAAGGCTCCGTAAACAATAGAGGGTATACCAAATAAAACATCAGATGATAATCTTGTAATGTTGGCCAGGAAAGATTTTGGCGGAAGATATATATTGATATAGATCACAATAGGAATACTGATAAGAAGTCCAAGAACAGTGGAGCCAATTACAATAAATAACGACCCTGCGATGGCATTCAGCAAGCCGCCTTCCTTTCCAATGTAAAACCCTCCACTTGGAATTTTAGTAATCATATCAAGGTTCATTGCCGGAAGACCACGTTTAAGTACAGCAAACAAAATCATCATCAGAGAACCTAAAATAATAATGGTCGCCAATATCATCAATGTTTTAAAAAATAATTCTTCAAATCTTCTCATAAGGCAAATCTCCGTTCAATGCGAACCAAAATAATTCGCGATACTGCATTAAATATCAATATGATTACAAACAGAATAAGGGCAGCAAGCATCAATGCCGAATCATATAATGGAAGTGACATCATTTCTCCATAATTATTTGCAATCAGGGCGGGTAAAGGATATCCTGAATCGAATATTGAATGAGGTACCTGTGATATGTTGCCGCATACCATCAACACGGCAATGGTTTCGCCAAAAGCACGTGATATAGCCAATACAACTGCTGCAAAAATACCTGGCGTAGATTTACGCAGAATTACAAATTTTATGGTCTGCCATTTTGTAGCACCTACTGATAGCGAGGCATCGCGCAATTCCTTAGGTACGGAAGCAAAAATTTCAGTAAGAATACTAATAATTAATGGAACAATCATGATTGCCAACACTATTCCACCCGCCAAAACACTGTATCCTGCCGAATATTCTACAAAATGAGGGGCAATCTTATCCCCGATAAAGGGAACAACCACAAGAACTCCCCAAACACCATAAACCACAGGAGGTATCCCGGCAAGAATATCAATCATCGGATCGACAAGCCGCTTAATGAAAGGGTGTGCATATTCCGAAAGGTAAATACCACTCAGCAAACAGAGTGGCAATGCAATCACAATGGCAATAGCGGTTACCCAAAATGTGCCCATGATAAAAGGATAAAAACCAAATTCTCCTTTAAAAGGTCTCCAGCTGCTTGAACTCAACATGCTCCATAATGAGTGCTCGTTCAATATGGGTGCCGACTTAAAGTACAATCCCAGGCCAATGATAACAGCAAGCAGCAACGAAAATACAGTAAGCCCCAACATGATATTGCGAGCCAGTATATCCTTAAAAATTCGATATCTAGTATGGTCTGCCAGAGATATATGTCGCTTTTTCAACAATTTTTTCAACATTCAAACATTCGTTTTATCCACTGCATCCTGACAATTTTCCAAATCAGGTTTTTATTTCAACCAAATAACGTTGAGAAATAACTAAGTTGGGTTTAACTAATTCTCTTTTTAAAAGCAATTATTTAAATGTTAATATAATAGCCTAAAAGAATTACTTAAAATCCCAAAACAGAATATCAAACAAAAGTGCAATAGATATGATTGAAAAGAAATACCATTAAAGAGGTATTTTGTGTACACCTTTTTAGCTAGGTATAAATACTTACTGGTTGATAAGTGGAAATACCAACAGAAGATATTTTTGAATTTAACAAATTGTCAATGAGTAGATTGATTCATTTTTTGTCTTTTATCACAATAAATATTGTACCAGCTAAAGATTATATCAATAAACCCATTAGCTATGATTTCATTGCCGTCGGCTGAAGCCAACGGCAATGAAACAAGTTTAAACTCTGGTAACCCCGCCGGATACAATAAATTTCATCATTTCGCCTGCCGGAATATCTACATGAAAAACAGTATCAGGAGCTACAATTAGCACTTCGCCGTTAAATGCATACGAATAAGGGAAATATACTGCAACCTTATCCTTTATATGCAGTTCGGATAGATCGTGTTGAGTAATAAATCCAAAGCGCTCAACCTCTGGGTGATAATTGACTATAACCCGTACAGGTTGGTTAAACTTTTTTTCTTTTCCAACAAAAGCTTCCATAAAATCGCGTATGGAAGTGTATACCATGTTTAAAATGGGAGCGCGTTTAATAATTCGTTCGATGACAAGTTTCACTGGCTGAGCTAAAACAGTTTGACCTATAAACCCCAAAAGTGTGATTAGAATGAGCATTAATGCAAGTCCCAGGCCGGGGATAGAAAATTTCAATGTTTTCTCAATAAGTGGCCCCAACACACCATCCACAAATATAAAGGCCAAATAAATCATATAAATGGTAATCCCTAATGGCGCCACATACAAGAGCCCCTGTAGAAAATAATTTATTAATCTTTTCATAATTGTTCGAATTCAGCTTTAAGTTTTTTTGTTAATTTATCAACCACAATGTCGTATGAATGATCAGTCCATTCATAAACGAGTTTGGCAGGTATACTTCCATCAATTTGAATAGTATTCCAATGCATTTTATTCATGTGATAGCCCGGGTGCACGGCTGAATATCTTTCTCTTAATTCCAAGGCAAGATCGGGATTGCATTTGAGGTTGATCGAAAAATCGCCATCCAGATTGGTTAAGGCAAACATTTTACCCATCACCTTAAATACAAGCGTTGTTTCACCAAAGGGAAATTCCTCAGTCACCCCTTTTTTTAAAATACAATATTCTATGAATTTTTCAATGTTCATGACTTTATCTTACTCGTGGATAAAAGGCATTTTCGATGTGCTCTATTTTTGTTTCGGATTTTGCTAAAATAATGGAAATGACGTCAAAGCGAACTTCATCGTCGATATTTCGGGTGCGAATATACGCATTCGCAGCCGAAATCAGCATCTGTTGTTTATTTCGATTCACAGCCATAAATGGCTCCTGAATATAATTTGAGGCAAGACTTTTCACCTCAACAAAAACAACAACCTTGTTTTTTTTTGCAATAACATCGATTTCGAGATGATGTGAGAACCAATTTCGTTCGAGTATTTCGTATCCATTTTTTGTTAGAAAATCCACAGCGGCATCCTCTGCCTTTTTACCAATTTCACGCGTTGAATTCATATTGCAAAAAATTTGAATAAAAACGTAACCTTTTAGTTCAAAAATACGATTTAATACTTGAATTCACCAACTAACAATTGAATGATCTTCCAAAAGCAATTTTTACTCACAGTTTCACTAATAATTTCAATTCATAATTTATACGCTTCAGATTTTGAGGGCAATATCACTTTTGTAAAAGAAACGCTTTACGATACAACCTATTTTTCAATTTCAGTAAAAGAAAACCTTGTAAGAATTGATGAAAAAAATTCCAAGCATCAAATCCTGCAGAGTTTAATTGTAGATATTGTAACAAAGAATATAACGGCACTCAGCCCTACCTTAAAACTCTATACCACCATCGAAAAACGTATTAATTACAGTAGGGTGCGAAAGGAGGATTTTGTTTGTGTTAAAACGGAAAATTATAAATATATCAATGGTTACAAATGTTTCCAATGGCGGATGCGTAATCAGGGATTAAACTGTGAAATATCCTATTGGGTATATGAAGGAAATCTCAATTTTCTGAATGAAGTTTATCAATTGCTTGGAAAAACTGAAGATTATGCAAAGTATTGTCTGTATTATGACCAAATTCCGCAAACAAAGGGCTATTTCCCTGTTTTGATAATAGAAAGGACACTTTTACGCGATGAAAAACTTAGAGTTTCTCTTCAAAATATAAACAGCAAAAAAGTAGATGCTCAGATATTTAATGTTCCCAAAGAATATAAGTATCTTAGATCGTAGTTTTGATCAAATAGTGATTACAAAATAGTGATTAGTAATGAATACCAAGTACTAATCACTATTTTGGTATATTACCATCATAAAAGTCGAGTTTCACTATGTCTTCTTTCACTTCTAAAATAACATTCCTTCCGAGTATAAGGGGCAAATTAGGATGACAATGGCCTGCCAGAAAATTGAATGCCACCGGATAGTTGTAATCGGACACAGCATCGGCAATGATCTCATATGCTGTTTTACCAAAAGGAACGGTGTTGTCTCTCATATCTGTCATTCCACCAATTACTAACCCCTTTAAGCTTTTTAGTTTCCCTGAAATTTTAAGGTTCATCATCATTCGATCGATATGATACAGGTATTCGTCCAAATCCTCAAGAAAAAGAATTCTTCCATCGGTTTCCAGATCGCAAAATGTACCCCTCAAACTAAAAAGTACCGAAAGATTGCCACCAACAATCATTCCTGTGGCTTTCCCTATGCGATTTAACTCGAAAGCAGGAAACTTATAATCGACCATTCCACCTGATAATACATGGTAAAGTTTCTGCCATGAGTCGTCAACTGTTAAACCAGGGGTTAAATTAATGGGCATGGCAGCATGGATAGTTTCGAAGCCTATTACCCGATTTAAATAGGAATGAAGCACTGTTATATCGCTGTACCCGATAATCCATTTAGGGTTTGCTTTAATTAGCTTATGATCGAGGTTTTCAAGAAGTCGAACAGTTCCATATCCACCTCTTGCACACAAAATTGCTTTGATTTCAGGGTTTTTTATCATTCGAATGAAATCTTCGGCACGATCTTCATCTTTCCCCGCAAACTGAAAATGCTGATCGTAAATACTATCCCCAAACTCAACCTTATACCCCCATTGCCCGATAAGTTTAACGGCCTCAGTCAAATCTTCGCGGGTAACTTTACGGGAAGGAGCTATGATACCAATCTTATCGCCCTGTTTCAAAGGTAGCGGAGTTATCATTTGCAATGCTTTTTACTTTCTACTTTTCCTTATATTTGCTAATTCAATATAAAACAAAGATACAAAATTGGATATGAAGAACTATAAAAGATATTTGATCACCTCTGCCCTACCCTATGCAAATGGCCCTGTGCATATTGGACACCTTGCCGGGGTTTATATTCCTGCTGATATTTATGTGAGATACCTTCGGTTGAAAAAGCGCGATGTACTATTCATTGGCGGATCGGACGAACACGGCGTTCCCATTACCATCAAAGCTCGTCAGGAAGGTGTTTCCCCTCAGCATATTGTTGATAAATATCACAACATTATTAAATCATCATTTGAGAAGTTCGGCATATCGTTCGATATCTATTCACGCACAACATCTAAAATCCATTACGAAACTGCCTCGGAGTTCTTCAAGACGCTATACGACAGAGGTGAATTTATTGAAAAAACAACGGACCAATATTATGACGAGGAAGCTAAGCAATTCCTTGCCGACCGCTACATTACCGGAACCTGCCCTCATTGTGGCAACGAAAGCGCCTATGGCGACCAATGCGAGAAATGCGGAACATCCCTAAATGCAACTGATCTTATCAATCCCAAATCTACTCTTAGTGGAACACCACCTGTTTTGCGAAGTACAAGTCACTGGTATTTGCCTTTAGACAAACATGAAGCTTATTTGCGAAACTGGATTCTCGAAGAAAACAAAGACTGGAAAACCAATGTTTACGGGCAGTGTAAATCGTGGCTTGACCAAGGCTTACAACCACGTGCCGTAAGCCGCGACCTCGATTGGGGAATTCCTGTACCTGTGGAGGGAGCTAAAGGCAAGGTATTATACGTTTGGTTTGATGCTCCTATAGGTTATATATCAGCAACTAAAGAACTTACCCCCGACTGGGCCAAATACTGGAAAGACAAGGAAACCTGCATGATTCATTTTATCGGGAAAGACAATATCGTATTCCATTGTATCATTTTCCCTGCCATGCTGCATGCCGAAGGAAGCTATATTTTACCTACCAATGTGCCAGCAAACGAATTCCTTAATCTCGAAGGCGACAAAATTTCAACGTCTCGAAACTGGGCCGTTTGGTTGCACGAATATTTGGAAGATTTTCCCGGAAAAGAAGACGTATTGCGCTACACTCTTTGTGCAAATGCACCTGAAACGAAGGACAATGATTTTACATGGAAAGATTTCCAAACACGCAATAATAGTGAACTAGTCGCCATTTTTGGAAATTTCGTAAACCGTGCACTAGTACTTACACAAAACTATTTTGGCGGTATTGTTCCACAAGCCGGGGAGTTTACTGATTTTGACACTGTAACATTTAACGAAATAGCTTCGATCAAAAAGAATGTTGAAGAATCGCTTGAATCATTCCGCTTTCGCGAAGCCTTAAAGGAAGCCATGAACCTTGCCCGATTGGGTAACAAATACCTTGCTGATACTGAACCCTGGAAACTCATTAAAACAGATGAAGACCGGGTGAAAACCATTCTGAATATTTCGTTACAGATTACAGCAAATTTGGCGATTCTGATGGAGCCATTTCTTCCGAAGACAGCTGAGTCTCTTCGAAAGATGCTGAATATAAATCAGTTTGAATGGGAAACCATTGGCTCGGTACTTCTACCGGTTGGCCACAAAATAAATCAAGCTGAACTGCTGTTCGAAAAGATTGAGGATTCTGCCATTGATCAACAATTGGAACGCTTAACCAGAATAAAAGCAGAAAACGAGCGTAAAAACACCAAAGCCGCTCCCCAAAAAGAGCCAATAAACTTCGATAATTTTTCGACGATGGATATACGCACCGGTACTATCCTCGAAGCCGAAAAAGTACCCAAAACAACCAAGCTAATGAAGCTGAAAGTAGATACCGGAATTGATGTAAGAACCATTGTTTCTGGTATTGCTGAGCATTTTAACGCCGAAGAACTTCCCGGTAAACAAATAAGTGTGCTTGTAAACCTCCAACCTCGCAAAATCAAAGGAATTGAGTCACAAGGAATGATACTGCTTGCCGAAGACTTCAGCGGAAAACTAATTTTTGTGGTACCTGAAAATAAAACAGATAATGGAGCTTTGGTGAAATAAAAACGGGTTTAACTCACCTTTTAATTTAAATAAATAATGAACAACTTGAGTGAAAAGGGTTCAAAAAACGATTCAAAGTGTTCCTTTGCAGGCAGAATTTTTTCAGTTATTGTGTGATTAACAATTTTTTGATCCTTTAAAAGTTAAAAACCATATTAAGCTTAAAACTTCATATCTTACAAAAGTTTTTTTCTAAACAAACTAACAAAAAAGTAAAATGACAAAAAAACAATTATTTGCAACATCCCGAGCAATTGCATTCTGCGCACTTGCAGCAATTATGATGGTTTCATGTAAACCGAAAAAGGAAATTGGCCTTCAATTATGGTCAGTTCGTGATTCAATGAAAGTAGATGCAAAACTTACCATCAAAGAAGTTGGTAAAATGGGTTTTAAATTTGTGGAAGGCGCCGGTTATAGCAATGGTAAATTCTATGACATGGCTCCCGCTGATTTTAAGGCTTTGCTCGAAGCTAACAATTTAACCATGTTAAGTTCCCATACTGGTAAACCAGTTCCAGATTCTGCAAAATGGAATGAAGTAATGGCATGGTGGGACCAATGTATCGATGCTCACATAGCTGTTGGCGCTAAATATATCATCCAACCATTTATGGATTCGGTTGGTTATTCCGGATTGGCTGGTTCGAAACGCTATTGCGATTATTTTAATGCTATTGGAGAAAAATGTAATGCTAAAGGTCTTCGTTTCGGTTATCATAATCACGATAAAGAGTTTACCGATGTTGACGGAACCACTTTTTACGATTATATGCTTTCTCATACCGATTCGTCGAAAGTATTTTTCGAACTCGACTTGTGGTGGATCCATGAAGGCGGCAAAAAAGCGGAAGATTATTTCACAAAATATCCTGGCCGTTTCGTTTTCTACCATGTAAAGGACGAAAAAGAACTTGGAGCTAGTGGTAAAATAGATTTCAAACCCTATTTTGATAATGCCAAATTAGCCGGTATGAAGTATTATATTGTAGAGGTTGAAGCGTATACTAATGGAAATGAACTTGAAAGTGTAAAGAAAAGTATCGACTTTTTAAATGCTGCAGAATACGTAAAGTAATTTTTAAAAAACCTTAAAAATACTCCTTAATTCTTTCTTTTTAACACTTTATAAAAATCAACTTGTTTTACCCTGTATTCCTAAGGGTATAGGTTGATTTTTTTGCTTTGTGTTGAAAAATTAATAAAATATTTAAAATGTCAAAGTAGAATGATATGGAAACCAGCGAAATTAAATACCTGTTATTAAGCGAATTTGAAGCAATTGAAAATATTGAAATTAGAAATAATTTCGAAAAAGGAGGGGTGTCACTTATAAATCAAAAACTTATAGAATTCAAAAGAAAAAGGAAAATGGCAATTTTACGCCTTTACCTTATGATAATCTCATTTATAATATTGATTATAAATAGTTTATTTCATTTTTTAGGAAGTTTTTCACTTGGTTGTGTATTCGGTTTACTTATTGCTATGATGATTTCACTTATTGTAAGTTTACACTCTACAAGCATTACCAAAGACCGGCAAATACTTATTCTTGAACTTTTAATTAAGCTATATAATTAATTTACAACGCTTTACACCTCAAAGCAAAAACCATAATTGTTGTAGTCGAAATCCAGGATATTATTCAATTGAAATATCCGATACTGAAAGGTATAATCGGTGATTAATTCGCTTGTATTTACCAGCTCTGTAACCTCAATTGAATTTGGTTCAGTTAAAAATGAATCTTCAGTTTTCATAGTGCAACTGCTTTAGTAATAACTTCAGCTAATTTACCCTTGAAATGTTAAGTTAACCTTTATTCAAAGTTAATTCCATTGCAACAAATGTAACTAATTGGTTATGTGTACAATTATTTATAAACACATTATTAACATATGTTTGCCTCCAGCATCAATTGTTGTTGTATTTGTTATTTGAAAATCTGTTCTTTTTCTTAGTATTTGGTTTAAAATAAAATTTGTAGAAACTACTTTGAAAAATAGTACATTAGTAACATTTCAATAAACTGTTTTCTAAACCTTTAATTTGATAACGTATGATAGCTTTAACTATTCTTGGAATCATTGCAATCATTGTTGGTGCTGTAATTGGCACAAACAACTCACCAATTCAAAAATTCAGCGGACTATTTAAAATAGTTGGCATAGCAATTATTATTGCCGGTATTGCCTTTTCATCCATAAAGCAAATTGAACCTGGTGAGGTGGGTGTACAAAAGCTTTTTGGTAAAGTAAACAACCAAACACTTGAGAGTGGGCTAAACCTTGTAAATCCGCTTGTTGAAGTTGTTAGCTTCGATATCCGAACCCAGAATTACACTATGTCTGGTGTCCACAATGAAGGTGATAAAGCGGGTGACGACGCTATCCGTGTTTTATCTGCGGACGGATTAGAGGTAATTATCGATTTAACTGTACTTTATAAGGTTTTGCCTAACGAGGCTCCACGAATTCTAAAAGAGATTGGTACTGATTATCGGAATACCATTGTAAGGCCTATTTGCCGCACTAAAATCCGCGACAACGCTGTATATTATGATGCAGTAGCGCTTTATTCAACAAAACGAGACGAGTTTCAATCGCGAATTTTCAAAACCATCGAAATCGATTTCAAAACAAGGGGATTAGTATTGGAACAATTATTAGTTCGTAACATAACCCTTCCGGCATCTGTTAAAACGACCATCGAAGGGAAAATCAACGCTGAACAAGAGGCCCAGAAGATGACATTTGTACTGCAAAAGGAAAAGCAGGAGGCTGAACGTAAAAGAGTTGAAGCCCAAGGCATTGCTGATTATCAGAAAATTCTAAGCACTGGATTAAGCGATAAACAATTGCAATACGAGATGATCAAAGCCATTGCCACTTCTCCTAACGCTAAGCTCATTATAATGGGTGGAAACAAAAATACTCCCGTTATCGTTGATGGGAAATAAAAGGATATTCATTAATTCAATTAACGCTGGTGAAATTAGAAATTGTGATACAATATTCTATTCATCAGCGTTTCATTTATCTGATTGAAAAAATTTATCGGGTGTAACTAAATTCCTCCACCTTTTGCCAGTGACCGTATTTTTTTGCTCATGGGTGAAGCAAAAATAAAATCGTTTAAATGTTGGTTGTCGGCAGTAAATATGCCATCTTTCGTACCCTCCCACATTTTCTGTCCTTTATAAATAAAGATTACCTTATCGCCAATTTCCATTACTGAGTTCATATCGTGAGTATTGACAATAGTGGTGATATTAAATTCCTCAGTAATTTCTTTAATTAGGCTATCAATAACCAGCGAAGTCATTGGATCAAGTCCGCTATTTGGTTCGTCGCATAAAAGGTATTTAGGGTTAAGAGCAATTGCGCGGGCTATGGCAACACGTTTTTTCATACCTCCACTAATTTCAGAAGGAAACAATTTACTTACTTTTTCAAGCTTTACACATTTCAGACAAAAATTCACTCTTTGCCGTTTTTCATGTGGCAACATATCGGTAAACATATCCAATGGAAAGCGAACGTTCTCTTCGACTGTGCTGGAGTCAAATAACGCTCCTCCCTGAAAAAGCATTCCTATTTGTTTTCGTACTTCCTTTTTTTCTTTAAAATTCATACGCGTAAAATCGGTACTATCAAAAAGAATTTCACCATTATCAATTTCAAGAAGGCCAACAATGCATTTTAAAAGTACCGTTTTCCCGGAACCACTATGCCCAATAATTAAGTTAGTTTTACCTTGCTCAAAATTGATTGAAATATCATCTAATACAACCCGTCCGGCAAAAGATTTGGTTACGTTTTTAACTTCGATCATGACAACAGTAATTTGGTAAGAATTAGGTTAAACATGAGAATTACCACACTGCTATAAACCACCGCACGTGTGCTTGAACGTCCAACTTCCAGAGACCCTCCTTCTACATAATAACCGTAATATGATGCAATCGAAGTCATAATAAATGCAAATACAACTGTTTTTATCAAACCATAGGTAATATAATAAGGAATAAAAGCATAACGAATACCGAGAATAAATTCCTGTGTAGTAATCACTTCGGTTAAAGTTCCAATTGCCCATCCTCCTGAAATACCAACCACCATGCTTACTAACGTTAGAAATGGGTTAAAAACCATAGCCGCAAGTATTTTAGGCAAAATAAGGTAACTTGCTGAGTTTACACCCATAATTTCAAGAGCATCTATCTGTTCGCTAACACGCATCGTACCGAGCTCCGATGCTATACTTGAACCTACCTTTCCGGCCAATATAAGAGCAACCATGGTAGATGAAAACTCAAGAAGAATTGAATCGCGGGCAGCTACACCAATAAGATATGATGGTAACAGAGGATTCTGAACATTATAAGCTGTCTGTATAGTAATAACAGCTCCCATAAATGCTGAAATAATGGCTACAATACCTAATGAATTAACACCAAGGTTGTCAATCTCCTTCAGAAATTGCTGATAATAGATTTTATGCTTTTCGGGTTTAGCAAATACTTTTTTCATCAAGATAAAATATCTGCCAATGTGGAAAAATAATCCCTTTCGAATCATAATAAAATGGGGGTTTTAAACGCAAAGGTAAAAATATCTGGTCAATTCTTTCTCTTAATTAATGTAAAACATTTGGCAAGTAATTTTTCAATAACGATCTTCGCAAGCAATTAATAAAAATATCAACCTTTTTACAACCCTTTTTGAAATTTTCTAATTTAGTTGATTTAAATTAACCCTAATATTCATGAACAAAAACAATTATTGTGTTATCATGGCCGGAGGAGTTGGTAGCCGATTTTGGCCTTTAAGCAGAACCTCCCGACCAAAACAGTTTCTTGACATTCTTGGTACTGGAAAAACCCTTCTTCAACAAACCTTTGAACGATTTAGCAAAATTATCCCTGAGGAAAATATACTTATTGTTTCTCACGAAGATTATAAGGACTTAATACTTGAACAGCTGCCTGGTATTGATGCTAATCAGGTATTGTTGGAACCTATGCGTAAAAATACTGCGGTTTGCATTGCCTATGCAAACTTTAAAATACTGAAACAAAATCCCAACGCCAACATTGTGGTTGCACCATCTGACCACCTGATTATGCGCGAAAATGAGTTTCTCGATGTAGTTACCAAAGGATTAGAATTTACTCAAAACACCAATGCTCTTTTAACCATAGGAATTAAACCTAGCAGGCCCGAAACGGGCTACGGTTATATTCAGGTGAATGGTGATAAAAAAGGAGGCGATCCGGCTATAAGAAAGGTGAAAACTTTTACTGAAAAGCCTAATCATGAAATGGCAAAGGTATTCTTTGAAAGTGGCGAATTTTTCTGGAATTCAGGTATTTTCATCTGGTCACTTAATTCCATTCTCCATGCTTTTGATCTATATATGCCCGATATGAACACCCAGTTTCAGGAATCCATTGATCTGCTTAATACATCGAAAGAAAAAGATTTTATAGGAAGTCTATATCCAAAATGTAAAAGCATTTCTATTGATTATGCTGTAATGGAAAAAGCTGATAATGTATCTGTTATATGCGCCGACTTTGGTTGGAGTGACCTCGGCACATGGGGCTCTCTGTATTCTCATTTGGAAAAGGACGAATGGCAAAACACCTTGCAGGGAGAAAATATCTTTGTATTCAATACTAGCAATTGCCTTGTAAACATTTCTCCTAATAAATTAGCCGTAATACAAGGTCTGGATGACTATATTGTTGTTGAATCGGAAGGCGTTTTACTTATTTGCAAAAAGGAAGAAGAGCAACGGATCAAAGATTTTGTAAATGAAGTAAAAATCAAAAAGGGAGAAAGTTTTATCAAATAAGAACAGAAAAATAACAAGAACGGCTGACCTTATGACTAGATCAGCCGTTCTTGTTTTCAGATCCGAATAATTCTATTTGTGTCTCAAACCACGAGCCGTTTCGTAAAGTATTTTATCCTCATCGGTTACGGCTAGTATTTCCACCATATGCGCCGAGGGTTTTGTATTTTCGTCAACATGAACGAAAGTGATAAAGCCATTGACAATCGGTTTTTCCTGGTCCTTTACCGTCACTTTAATGTTTGCAATCATACTGGTTCTGCCTGCATATACTACTTTTGATGTAAGGCAGATAATCTGCCCCGGACGAACAGGTTTTGAAAAATACATCCCATGTATTTTTAAACACACTACATTTTTAGGATCAAGAATGGATGTTGCGGCAATAAAGCCCGATTCCACAAACCATTCAGCCGTTCTACCGGCAAATAATGTTCCATGATGGTTTAAATCCTCGCTCTTCACAAGCCTCATTGTGGTTGTATTAAAAGGCTCTATAACTCTTTTCTCCATAATTATTATATTTATTTAAGGTTCAATCCAATCTCCATTGGATTTAATAACGTCAATCAATTCATCTACAGCTTCATTTTCGGGAATGTTTCGCTTTACAATATTTTTACTTTTATACAAGGTAATTTTTCTAACACCTGTTCCAACATAACCGTAATCCGCATCAGCCATCTCGCCGGGACCATTTACGATGCAACCCATAATACCAATTTTCAGGTGTTTAAGATGAGACGTCCGTAGCCGTATTTTTGCCGTAGTGGCTGATAAATCAAATAACGTTCTACCACAAGACGGGCACGAAATATATTCGGTTTTACTCATTCGGAGTCTACTGGCTTGCAGTAAATTAAGACTTATCTGATACACATCCTCAGCCGGAAAATTCTCATTCTCAATCCAGATACCATCAACCAAACCATCAATAAGCAAAGGTCCAAAGTCGCACGCAGCTTTAATTTGAAACAATTCCTTACATATATCCGGGTATTTTTTGCGGATAATAACGGGAGTGTATTTTTTCGATTGATCGAATTTTGCCAGTTTCAAACGAATTTCCTCTGGAGTATGATCACTATTTGATGTGATTACCAGAGGGTGTAAAAGTAAATCATTTGTTTCATCAAACGAAAACCTAACGCTGCTTATTTTTTCATCCGAAATAGAAATATCTACTGCTGCAAAATTTGAAATATTTTCGTTTGGATGCTTTGTAATCAGCACTTTGATAGGAGAAGCCCCTCCTACTCCCTCAAGCCCATGGCTTTGCCGGCGGTTATATTCAAACCCGTTAAATGGAAGCGATAGAATAGAAGAACAGGAATTAGAATTATGCTGGTTACGGTTAGTAAAATATTCCACAATCGATTTTGCCACCGGAATTTCCTGTTCAGGATCGCCGGTGAGTGATACACGAATGGTTTCACCTATTCCCTCAGCAAGTAAGGTACCAATACCAACGGCTGATTTCATGATGCCGTCTTCGCCTTCACCAGCTTCTGTTACTCCTAAATGGACAGGATAAAACATTCCTTCGTCTTGCATCTTCTTAATTAACAATCTGGTAGAATATACCATTACCCGTGTATTGCTCGATTTCATTGAGATAACTGTTTGCCGGAATCCTTCCGACTCAAATATCCTTAGAAATTCCATGGCCGATTCTACCATTCCCTCAGGTGTATCTCCGTAACGACTGATGATGCGATCGCTGAGCGAACCATGATTTACTCCAATTCGAATAGCGGTTCCAAACTCATTGCAAATCTTAAGCAAAGGCATTACCCGTTTGTGAATGCGTTCCATTTCCAAGGCATACATCTCATCGCTAAAGCTGATTTGTTCAAATCTCTTTTTATCAACGTAATTACCCGGATTGATGCGTACTTTCTCCACTAACCGGGCAGCCACTTCGGCAACAGCGGGATTAAAATGTACATCAGCAATCAATGGGTTTGTATAACCGGCGTTTCGAAGCTGTTTCTTAATTTCCGCGAGATTTTGTGCATCACGAACAGTCGGAGTAGTGATGCGCACATAATCGGCACCGCAATCGATAATACGTTTTATTTGTTCCACAGTTGCTTTGCTGTCTGAGGTTAGCGTATTCGTCATCGACTGAAGTCGAATAGGATAATGGCCACCCATTGGAATAGCTCCAACGTTCACAACTGACGATTGGCGGCGTTTATATAAATAAATATTCTCCTGTTCTAATGACATCATCCTTATTTTATTTCCCAATCAAAACCATCTTTTTTATCTTTCACTACCACCCCTATTTTAAGAAGTTCGTCGCGAATTCTGTCAGAAGCTTTAAAATCCTTGTTCGCTTTAGCATCCATTCGCATTGTAAGCACCATGCTAATTAACTCTTCAACAAGCTTATTTCCTGATTGTACACTAATTTCGCCGGTTAGGCCAAGAATGTCAAAAACAAATGTTTGGTAAACTTCTTTCAATAGCTCCAAATCGTTGGCTGAGATAGATTCGGTTCCTTCCGCAATAGAATTAATCCAACGTACACTATCAAAAAGATTGGCTATTACAACAGGCGTGTTAATATCGTCGTTTATTGCTTCGTAACATTTGTTTTGCAAGGTTTTAACGTCGATTGTGGATGTTTCGGAAGGTTTAAGTTTCTGCAATGTTTGAACTGCATTCATCATACGCTGAAATCCCTTTTCGGCAGCTTGAAGTGCCTCATTTGAGAAATCGACTGTACTGCGGTATTGTGCTTGTAGGATGAAAAATCTAATGGTCATTGGGCTGTAGGCCTGTATCAACAATTTATTGTGGCCGGAAAATAAATCATCCAACGTGATAAAATTACCCAGCGAACGGGCCATTTTCTGACCATTTATAGTTATCATATTATTATGCAGCCAATAACGAACAGCTTCTTTGCCTGTTGAAGCAACATTCTGTGCAATTTCGCACTCGTGGTGAGGAAACATCAGGTCCATTCCACCACCATGGATATCGAATTGTTCTCCAAGGTATTTAGTACTCATAACCGAGCATTCGAGATGCCACCCTGGAAAACCTTCACCCCATTTCGATGGCCAGCGCATAATATGTTCGGGTGACGCTTTTTTCCATAAAGCAAAGTCGAAACTACTTTTTTTTTCTTCCTGACCGTCGAGAATACGGGTATTTTCAAGTAGTTCATCAATTACCCTGCCTGAAAGTTTTCCGTAATTATATGACTTATTGTATTTTTCCACATTAAAATAGATACTTCCATTGCTTTCATAAGCAAATCCATTCGAAAGAATTTTCTCCGCCATTTGTTGTTGCTCAATAATATGCCCCGATGCCTGCGGCTCTATGCTAGGTGGTAAAACATTAAGCTGCGCCATATTCTGCCTGAAACGGTTTACATAATACTGAACCACTTCCATTGGCTCCAGTCGCTCCAGTCTGGCTTTTTTACCGATTCGGTCCTCACCTGTCCCATCTACCTCATTTTCCAAATGCCCGACATCAGTAATATTTCTTACGTAACGAACCTTGTATCCAATGTGTTGCAAATATCTAAAAAGAACATCGAATGTAATATTTGGCCGGGAATGACCCAAATGAGTGTCACTGTAAACCGTAGGTCCGCATACGTACATTCCAACAAAAGGAGCATGTAGCGGTTCAAAAAGTTCCTTCTTACGGGTTAGCGTATTGTAAAGATAAAGGCTGCGTTGCATTGATATGGATATTGAAAATGAATAAACTGTAAAAATAACAAATCACAGGGAATTTATTTCGTACCCACGCAATTAAACCGAGTCAAATTAATGAATCAGCGATTTTTGATCACAACAATTGAATTCAAATTGGATGGTGGTGTGGGAAATACCAAACTCATTACTCAGTAATTCTTTCAAATTATTTCGAAGATCTTCTGTTTCGCTAATTCGAAAATCTTTTATCACATCAATATGACATTCAAAATGAACCTGCAGGTCATTTAAACTCCAAATGTGAACATGATGTATATTCTCAATTTCAGGAATTTTTTCAATTTCATATTTGACCTTTTGAAGATCAATACTTTTTGGTGTAAATTGCATGAGGATGTTAACAGCTTCCTTAAGAATTGAATACGCCTCTTTTATGATATAAAGACTAATTAGCAAGGTAATGAGCGGATCAATCCAATAAAATTGGAAATAATAGATAAGAATGCTGCTAATAATTACCAATACAGATGAAAAAGTATCTCCCAGTAAGTGAAGGTATGCTGCTTTAACATTTAGACTAGAGCCTGCCTGGCTATGCAATAAACTAACTGCAAAAAGGTTAGCTAACAAACCTACTAAGGCTACCCAAAACATAATAACTCCCTTGATTGGCTGCGGATGCAAAAACCGGTTATACGCCTCATAAATAAGGAAACCACAAACTACGATCAGCACAACAGCATTGAAGAGAGCTGAAAGTATCTCAATCCTTTTATATCCAAAAGTCTTTTCCTCAGTAGAATTGCGATGGCTTATTCGGCTGGCTAAATAGGCAATGAATACGGCTACGGCATCGCTCAGGTTATGAAGTGCATCGGACAATAAAGCTAAACTGTTCGATAAAATTCCACCAACTATCTCAGCAACAGTGATTACTATATTCAACAAAGAAGTAATCAGTAGATTTTTTTCTGCTGAGTTATTTTTTTTATAGTGAGTATGATGATGCGACATTTTCTTTTGATTCGTAAGCAATACAATCCGGGTTCGCCGGACTAAAAAATAACTGAAATGGTTCTTAGAATGTCAAGTTGTAGGACTAAGTAATTAGTACTGAAAAAGATGAAGTTTTATCCTTCATTTATAAAACATACAGTGGGTTATGCATTTCCAAGCAAAATCAGGTGATGGATTTAGATTTGTTTGAAATATAAAACAAAATGACTACACCAGCAATCACCAGGGGAATCGATAATAATTGACCCATATTCAGAAACATGCTCCTTTCAAATTCTACCTGATTATTTTTCAGAAATTCAATCATAAACCTCATGGTAAAGGTAAGAATGAGGAATATGCCGAATATCAACCCTTCTTTCGGCTTGCCTTTTGATTGGAAATAAAGTTTCAAAAGAAGAACAAAGATAAGTAGGTATGACAATGCTTCATATATCTGTGTTGGATGTTTAGCAATAGTTTCTCCTTCGCGAACGAATATAAAGCCCCAAGGTAGGGATGTTTGAACTCCATAAATTTCGGAGTTCATCAAATTGCCCATACGAATAAAAAAGCCGGATAAGGCCACTGTAATTACAACCCTGTCGAGAGTCCAAAAATACGATCGCTTTTCCTTGCGGGCGAATAGGTATAGCGTCGTTAAAATACCAATGGCCGCTCCATGACTAGCCAATCCTCCGTGCCAAATTGCCAGAATCTCTAATGGATTTGCCAGATAATATTGGGGCTCATAAAAAAAACAATGCCCTAGACGAGCGCCAACTACAGTGCCTACTGCCATATAAATAGTTAGCCGGTCGAGAACTTCAATTTTAATATCTTCGAGTTTGAAAAACCTGGTAAATAGCAGGTATCCAAAATAAAACGAGGCAGCAAAAAACAACCCATACCAGCGCACAGCAAAGACACCAATCTTAAATATTTCGGGATTTACGTTCCAGTGAATGAAATCAAGAATCATACAAACAATTTTAGAAACCAATAATAAGGAAACAAAGGTAAAAAAACATTCACATTGCAAGTTAAATTGCAGATATATTTCAATATAGTCAATGTAAATTCTGCATAAACTTAGTAAGTTTGTAACATAATAGGTTCACCATCCATAACCTATTAATTGACAATGGCTATAAACAAATAGTGATTTTACGATGATTGCAAGATTATATAAACATTTATTAGTTATTATTCCACTTATGGTGATCATTTCGGCATGCGCCAAAATAGGATCGCCAACTGGTGGCCCCAAGGATTATACCCCACCCAAATTGGCCAGCAGTAACCCTCCCAATTTTGCATTAAATTTTCATGGCAAAAAAATTGAAATCACTTTCGATGAATTCATTCAGCTAAAAGATATTACCACACAGTTTATTGTGTCGCCTCCCATGAAGAAGAAGCCCACGGTGCTTGCACGGAATAAAAGCATCATTATCACGCTGGAAGAACCTTTAAAACCCTTTTCAACCTATCGGTTCGCTTTTGGAAACGCCGTTCAGGACCTGGATGAAGGCAATGCCTTGGATAACTTTGAATTTGTTATTTCTACCTGTGGAATAATCGATTCTCTATCGTTACACGGTCAGGTTACAAATGCGTTCGACCACCAACCTGACAAAGACGGCTATTACGTGATGTTGTATGATAAATTTGACGATTCCATCCCTCGTAAACAGCTGCCGGTATATATTGCAAAAACGACTGATAAAGGCTGGTTTTCGTTTAATCATATTCGGCCAGATACATTCATGATTTTCGCGGTGAAAGACGCCAATCAGAATTATTTATTTGATATCCCAACGGAGCAAATTGCTTTTTCCGACACGCTTATTTCACTCGATCAGCATTTCACAATACAAAAAGACAGCATTATTCTCGATACCATTAAAATAGATTCAGTTAAACGGGTTAGAAAAATTCCGAAACCACAGATTTTTCTCTATTCATTCGCTGAAGAGCATAGAAAACAGTATCTTGATAAATATGAACGGAATAAACCCAATAGGTTCGAACTGTTTTTCAAAATGCCGATTGTCGATTCTATTAGGTTGCAACCCATTAATTTCTCCAGCAAATCGTGGATGATGGCCGATAAACCCATTTTTGACGATACCCTATCCTATTGGATTACCGATACAACTGTAATACATAATGATACACTCAAACTTCAGGTAATATATAATACCACCGACAGTTTAAATAATATTATTCAAAAAATGGATACCATTAAATTAATTAATAAAAAACTACCCATCGCAAAAGGTGGCAAACGCGATGCTAAAAAAATACGGAAAGCCACTGATTTTCGAATAACCAGCTCTGTGGAAGGCAAGTCTGTTGTTGATCTGAATAGTGAGGTAACAATTGAGGCCAGCAGCCCAGTGAGTTCAATTGATACATCAAAAATAATAATTCTAAAAACCGACGATACCGGAGAGGAAAAGGAGAAGGCGAAAAAAAAGAAACCGGTAGAATTCAAATTTCAACAAGACAGTATTTTTGTGCGCAAATACCATATCAATTTTGCTTTTGAACCAAATACGGAATACACCATTTCCATAGATACGGCAACCATTAGTGATATATACAACGAAGTAAATGATTCGATTGGTTTCAATTTTAAAACTCAAAAGGACGATTTCTACGGAAGAATAAAGCTTTCATTAACCAATGTTAAAATACCAATGATTGTGCAGTTATTGGCAAATAAAGATGCCATAGTACAGCAACAATTCATCTCTAATGATCAGATTATCATATTTGATTATGTTATTCCCGCTAAATATCAGATAAAGGTTATTTATGATGTTAACAACAACAAAGTTTGGGATACAGGCAATTTTAGCCAAAAGCTTCAACCCGAAAAAGTACTGTATTACAATAAAATTTTACAGGTAAGATCGAACTGGGATATGGAAGAAAAATGGGAACTGGAATAAACCTCTCATTGCGTAAGAGCAAAAAAGCCTCCGGATATAAGCAGCATTTGCAATGCCGCTTGGAACACTGCCGATTTTGTAAACCGGCATTAAAACACAAAAGCCTGGAGCAAATAGTCCAGGGCTTTCGTGTTTTACTTAGGAATATCCTTTATAAGTTCTCTAATTTCTTTATCGGAAATGTTTTCTTTTTCGCCTTTATCGTAGATGGAGAACAAGTAAACAGTTTGTTTTACAACTTTTATCTGTGTCATCACCCTTACGCCACCTGATTTTCCTTTTCCTTTGCTTTTTATGGCAAGCCGTACTTTGTAAATTTGATTACCTAAATGTTTTCCGGTAGAGGGGTTTTCTGAAAGGACTTTGCCCAGTTCTTCCAAGTCAGTTTTAATCGAGGGGTATTTTTTTGAAAGCCTTTTGGCCTCTTTTTTAAAGTTTTCGGTAAGTTCTAAGCTAAAGCTCATTGAGAAAATCTTTTAAAGGAGTAGCTGTCATTTCGCCTTTTTCAATGAGTTGCATTTCCTTGAGACCCTCACGGATATTATCCTTAATTTCTTCTTTGGTCGGATAGTTATCCACCTTCACAAAGTCGAAATTTTTAATCAGTTCCATGAAGAATGGAATTTTGCTATCCTGTATTTGAATAATAAGCTGTGCCATGTTGTTTAGTTTTAAACTATGTAAGCCCTTTTTGCTTTATTATCACGGATTACCGTATCAACTAAAAAAAACAATTTACCTTTTACAGTAGGTTCAAGGCTTTCAATATCCTGAATGCGTTGAACTGTTATATTGTCGAAATGGGCGTTAACTCTTTCTCCCATGCGATAATCCAAAAAAAATTAAAAAGCGTCTGCGATTTTTTTAGCAGCTTCAATGGAGGGAACAGCCTCGCCTATTTCATATTTGCCAATCATTTCACGAGAAACCCCGCTTTTATTTCCTCAATCTGTTTGATACTAATCTTTGGATTTTCTAAGTTCTGTAATTACTTTAATTGTGTTCATGATAC
Source organism: Bacteroidales bacterium (assembly GCA_038213375.1). Taxonomy (GTDB): domain Bacteria; phylum Bacteroidota; class Bacteroidia; order Bacteroidales; family JAAUTT01; genus JAAUTT01. The sequence continues at coordinate 64,868 of JBBQTB010000004.1, forward strand.
CTCCTATAAATGTCTTATAGTTCATTGCTTTTTGCAAAAATACGTAATTATTAAACATAATAAAATAGTATATTTCTTTGAGAACAGTTCGGCATAAGTCTTTGACTTCGTCGGGCTAAATTTATGTCAACAGGTTATCAGATATGCGACCAATAAGCGCTTGATTACCGTACCATTTAGGAGGTAGACTGGATTGTGTTAATGCGTAAGATTTATCGCCATATTGTTATTGATAGTTTACGGTATTGCCAGCAAAATAAAGGATTACAAGTGTTTGGTTATGTTATCAAATCATATACATTTGATAGTCAACGTCTATAATCATGGGACAATAAAATCCTTTACATTTTGTTCTTTTAAAGATTTCGTTTTTCAGCAAATAAGTTATATTTGTTTGATAACCTAAATGTTATGTACGGAATCAATAACCGAATCCATAAACCGGAGACCATTGGATGAATAAGAAGCTGAAAAGCAATCGAAAACTATCTCACCTTCAATATAAAAAGCCTCCGGAAAAATTCTCCGGAGGCTTTTTTAAATTTCCAATCGTGGTTTACACCAAATCATTTAAGTCTTTCTTACTGTATTTAATACTGTTTGTTCTCCTTTGTATTTTTACCGTTCCGGCGTACATAATATAATACATCACCGGAATAAAAATCAATGTTAGGAATGTAGCAAACGAAAGTCCGAAGATAATAGTCCACGCGAGTGGGCCAAAAAATGCTACGTTGTCACCACCAAAGTGAATATGTGGTTCAAAGTTTCGAAATAATCCTACAAAATCAATATTAAAACCAATAGCCAGAGGCACTAACCCTAAAATAGTTGCCGTAGCCGTTAACATTACAGGAGTTATACGTGTTTTACCAGCCTGTATAATCGCATCCCTTGTTTTTAAGCCTCGTTCCTTAAGTATATCTGTAAATTCAACCAAAAGTATACCATTTCGTACTACTATACCTGCAAGAGCAACCATGCCCAAACCAGTCATCACAATAGAGATAGGCATACGGGTAACGATAAATCCTAAAAATACCCCTATAATACTGAAAACTATTTCTGTGGCAATGATAAAAGGTTTACCTATAGAATTAAATTGCGTAATCATGATAAACAAAATGAGACAGATTGATAACAACCCGGCTCTTCCGAGAAACGTCATCGTCTCCTGCTGATCCTCCTGTTCGCCCGTGATTTTGATATCAACTTGCTCTGATTTTTCGAATGTTGGCAATGCCCTTTTTACCTGAGCTATGATTTCATTTGCATTAAACCCTGTTAAAACACTGGAAGATATAGTTACTATACGCTTGGCATTTAATCTGTTAATACCTCCATAAGAATTTAAATATGATACTTTTGCAACCGCTGAAAGAGGTATTTGGCGAATAGTACCAGAATTCATGTCCATGTAGGTAATTTTGGTATTTAATAACCGATCGATATTTGTACGTTGGTCATACTTATACCTTACCTGTATAGGATATTGATCTTCACCGTCGCGATATTTGGACGCTTCGTTACCGTAAATAGCAGTGCGAAGTTCGGTACCAATTTGCCCTGTTGAAATTCCTTCACGGTTTGCACGCACCCGATCAATTTCGACGATAAGTTCAGGTTTGTTTCTATCAAAATCACTTTTTAATTCTTCGACACCTGGAATATTAATTGAGTCGAGATATCGAATTAACCTTTCCGAGGTAATTAATAATTCCTGAAGGTCGTCAGAGGTGACTTCTATATTTACCGGCTTACCTGTTGGAGGCCCTCCTTGAGGCTTATCAACTGTTATTTCGGCACCTGCAATATCTTTTATTGCATTGCGAAATTTATCCATATAAATACTAGTACTAATACCTCCCCGTTGGGCATATTCAACAAAATTGACAGTTACCTTACCTTTATTTGATGTTTTAGATCCAAAATCAAAATTAGATTCTGAGGCTCCAACTGCAACATTCGAGATCACCGATTCTACAAGTGTATTTTTTTCGCCTATAACCTTCAATATGCGTTTTTCTACTTCGGCAGTAATAGAATCCGTTAGTTTTACATCAGTACCAACCGGCATTTTTATCAAAGTGTAAATGGCATTTGGTTCCGAATCAGGGAAGAAAACTACTTTCGGAGCAAAAATACCCATGATAAAAAAGGTAAGAAATAATGTTCCTGTAAGCCCATACAATAAATGATATGGTCTGCGTTTTTGCAAAATCCAGGTAAGAAATTGTTCGTATTTGGCAAGTGTTTTTGGAATAATATAATGCTGGAAATGCAAAACTACTTTATACCCATAAAAATTATGTATAATATATGAAATGGCCATAAAAATAACAAGGTTTGCAAACGCATGCCAACCCATTAAATGGCAAATAGCTCCAATACCAACAACAAATCCGGCATTTGTAAAAATACGTTTATTACTTAAGGTTTGTATTTCATCTTCGTTAGGTTTCATAAAAGTAACAGCAAACACAGGGTTAATGATGTATGCTACAATTAACGAAGCAAAAAGAGTTATAATAATGGTTACGGGAATAAAAAACATAAATTTACCTATTACCCCTGGCCAAAATGCGAGCGGGAAAAATGGCGCCAAAGTTGTTAAAGTACCCGAAAGTATTGGCTTAAATACCTCGCCGGCAGCGAATTTAGCCGACGTAGCAATGTCCATATTCGCTTTCTTAAAAATTCGATGTGTATTTTCAATAACCACAATAGCATCGTCAACCACAATACCGAGCGCCAGGATAAATGAAAACATTACCAGCATGTTCATTGTAAAACCTATTGTGGGCAATACAATATATGCAAGGGCCATTGATAAAGGCACTGACAATGCCACAAAAAATGCATTTGTAAAACCCATAAAGAACATTAATACAATGGTAACCAAAACAAAACCAATGATAATGGTATTATTTAGGTCTGACAGGGTTGTACGCGTATATCGGCTTTGGTCTCCGATGATATTTGCTTTCAAATCCGTAGGAAACTTGTTTTTTTTCAGATCCTCAATCGTGCTTTTAATTTTATCGGAAGCATCTAAAAGATTCTGGCCACTTTTTTTTATGATATTCAAAGTGATAACGTTTTCACCGTTTAAACGCGCGTAACTCTCTTGTTCTGCAAAGGCATCCTTTATCTCTGCCACATCTTTCAGATACAAGTGCACACCTTTTGCAGTACTTACAATAGTATTGTTTAGTTCATCGAGATTTTTAAATTCGCCTACTAAGCGTATTGAACGGCTCATTCCGTTCATGGTTATATTTCCACCGGATATTGTAACGTTCTCCCTATTAATCGTTTGGATTATATCGCCAAATGTAAGGCTGGCTGCTTGTAGTTTATACATATCAACATTGATCTGTATTTCGCGGTCAAGAGCTCCAACAATATCTACACGGGTTATTTCCTTAAGACCCTCAATACGATCCTGAACGATATCGGCATATTTTTTCAATCGATCCAAACTATATTTCCCGGAAAGGTTAAGATACATGATAGGTATTTCGGAAAAGTCAATATCCCTAACGTCAGGATCCTGTTTAAGGTCGTTAGGTAAATCTTTTTTCGTTTTATCCACAGCATCTTTAACTTTTTGCTTGGCAATCGCCACCTCTATTCCTGTTCTGAATTCAATAACAACTGAAGAGAAATCCTGTAAAGAGCTACTGGTAATTTTTTTTACACCGTTTATCGATTTCAGATTTTTTTCAAGTGGTTTAGTAATCAGGTTTTCAATATCTGAAGGCGAGGTACCTGCATACATTGTATTTACCAGTATAGTAGGTATAATAATTTCAGGGAATTGCTCTTTTGGTATTGTATTGTAGTTAATCAATCCAAAAATAGCTATAATAATAGCGAGGACGTATATGCTGGTTTTGTTATCAATACTCCAGCTCGTTGGCATAAACTCTTTAATTTTTTTTTCCATTACTTTACGCTTTGTTTGTTTAGAATTTTACAGCTTCTCCATTTTCCAAATCGAGATATCCGGAAGTGATTAGTGTATCACCGACTTTCAAACCTTCGGTAATTTCAATCATTCCGTTATAACTTTGTCCTTGTTTTACAGGGGCTTTTTTAGCAATTGTTCTGTTCCCTTTATTTTCTGCGATATAAACAAAGTTCCCATTCAAGTCAGACTGAATATAATTTACCTGCACCATTATGGTATTATCCGCTTTGTAGTCGTTAATTTTCAGAATGGCAATCATATTGGCTTTAAATCCATCTTTTTCAGGATTTATTCGTGCTTCAACCGTAAAAGTACGACTGGTTGGACTGATAAACCTGCTTGCCGAGTTTATTTTAGCGGATATTTCCTTATTCAGGTCAGGAAAATAGATTTGAACTGCATCGCCCACACTTACTTTATGCGAATATGCTTCAGCAACCTCAGCCTTCACTTTGAGGATACTAAAGTTTAAGACACGAAAAGGAGGAGTTGGGATTGAAGCGGATGCAATCTGACCCACCTTTACATTCACTTCTTCAACAGTTCCATTAATGGGAGACTTTATGGTCATCATGTCGATTTGTTTGTTGGTTGCTGCTATCTGCGACTCCAACTGTTCTTTAGCAGTTTTAGCCTGCAGAAATTGCATTTCGGATCCTATTTTCTGATCCCACAAACGCTGCTGTTTATCGAACGTTTCCTGTACAAATTTATATTGTGTTTCCAGCGCCTTTAGCTGATCACGAGCCGGTCCTTTGTTAATGTGAGCCAGTGCCTGTCCTTTAGTTACAGATTGGCCTACACTTACCAGCACATCATCAATTATGCCTTGCGATTCAGGAAAAACATCTACGTTGTCCTCTCCATCAAGTTTGCCCTGAACCTCGATAAAGTGTTTGAAGGTTTCCGTTTTAACGGTTAACACTGTCACCCTCTGACTTTTTTGAACTTTAGCTGAATCGACACCCTGCTCTTCCAACTTTTTAATTTTATCCGATAATTCATCATGCTGTTTGCGCAGTTTGGACAATTCCGCCTGTTTATCAGGTTTACAGGAATAAATAAAAGTTGTCAATAATACAATTGCTGCTATAAATTTTAATGTTTTCATAGAATGATATAATTTACTAATTAATATTTTGAAAGAATTCTATCTAGTTTAGCCTTAGCATTTAACAAATTTAATACTGAATTATAATAATTTGATTCAGTGGTAAGAAATTGATTTTGATTTTGAGTAAGATCAAGGCTGGAAGAAACGCCGGCACGATATTTTATTACAGTTTTATTATATATTTTTTTACTAAGTTCCATGCTTTCTTTGTTAGACGAAAAATTACTAAAAGCTGTCTGATAATCATTGCGTGCCCTATCATATTCCATCACCAAACTTTGATTCACTGTTTCTTTATTAAGTCTGGCCTTTTCGAAATCTAATCTGGCCTGCCCTATTTTTGAATTTCTAGAACCACTGGTAAATATTGGGAGACTCAAAGAAGCTCCAACAATATTTTTGGGTTGAAAGTTTATCAATGGTTCGTTGAGCAATTTTGTATGTCTGTAAAAAGCTGATATTGTAGGTAGATATTTTGATTTTTCACGCTTAAAACTCAAAGCCATAAGGTTTTCTTGCGTTTGCATCAACTGATAATCAATATTGGTTTCAGTATTAAATTCAGAAGAAGATAGAAACTGGAAATTTCCCTGATCAACAATTCCTGTCAAACTATCAGTAAGAATCAAAGGCTGGCTGAAATCAAGTCCTATTTGAAATTTTAGTAGTTTTAAAGCAACATCTTGCTGTCCTTTAAGTGAAGTTACAACCGTTTGAAGATTTGATTTATTGATTTTCATTTGATCTACATCGGTTTCCTCATTTAACCCTTGTGTATTCATTTTTGAAATATCCATATAAATCTGATCCATAACCTTTAAGCTTTCTTCTAAAACTTTCAGATTTTCATATATAATAAGCACAGTATAGTAACTAGTTGCAACAGATTCGCGGGTAGATAGTTCCGTTTTAACAAAGCTCTTATCAGATAATTCTTTATATACTCTGGATGCTTGCAACCCCACTAAATATTCGCCACTAAAAACCAATTGAGATAACGTAAAATTAAATGTAACTTGGTTTTCGGGTGTTATTGGAGATCCGCTTGAGGGATCAGTGTAAACATACTGATATAAATCTGTATTTTTTAAAGAAAACTGCTTTAAATTTTCTCCTAATGCATCAACCCCGGTTAGTTTATTTTGAATCAACCCTGATGAAGGAAAACTAAAAATCGGAGGGTTAAATGTATGCTGATAATCGGCTGTTGCCGTAAATTGAGGTAATCCAATAGCGGTTGTTTCCCAAATTTTCTTCTTGGCCATTTCAATATCGATTTTCGCCGACTTAACCGATCGATTATTTTCAACGGCATACTTTTGGGCATCTAAAACCGATAACTTTATAGTATCCTTTTTTTCCTGACCGTACCCTAAAGTGGCTATACCAAATATGACCAGACTAACAAAACATCCTTGCTTTAAATTCATATTTCAATTCATTAATTGTTATTATTCTCAATTTCCTTTAATTTATGCTCTAAAAACTTTATCCCTTTGTCATTGGCAATTCCACGAATATGATAAATAAAAACTTCGTAAAATAAATTTGATGATGACATTTCGTCAGTAGTAAAAATGTCGTTGTCAAATGCATATTCCACTCTGGAAACGTGAAGCTTGGTAATATATTCCTCATTTAGTTCCTCGCGGTATAATCCCTCATTTTTCCCTTTTCTGATGTTATTCAGGATAAAATTGTAAATTCTTTCTCGTCGAACTTTTTGAATCTTTTGATATTCCTCAGGATAATATTTCTTCAGATCGTACTCAGTGGAAGGATTATGGGTTTTTACCATCCGATCCACAATTTTATGTACTTCCAACATCTCTTCAATAGCGTTAAGATTCTCCCAATGAGCATTTTTAGGGCTCATGGGACCTTCCTCAATTTCAAGGGCAACAACATGTTCTACTAAATCGTTTTTATCCTTAACGTATTGATAAAGCGTTTTTTTCGAAATTCCCAGTTCGTGGGCCACATCATCCATAGTAACACTTTTGATTCCGTATTTGAGATAAAGACAACGAACCTTCGCTAAAATTTTTTTTAATTCATCACACATAAAATATACAATGGAAACTTTGAGGACACCGGAAACAAATTTTATGCCAAAAGTTTCTAAAGTTTAATAATAATTTTTATTGCCTTTTTTCTATGTGCAATTTTATGTCAAAAATAAACTATGAATAGAATTTCAAAATAACTTTTTCGGTGAAGTGCCGATTTTTACCGATGAGTTGGAAAAAATACCTACTGAAGGTATTATAGGAATATTTTTTGAATACAATTCCATAAATATAGAACAATATTTTCAAACTTATACCTTGGTAATATAAGGATAAACAATATATTAGAATTATAATAGCCACGATTCGCGAATAATTATTCGTGCATCTTGGCTATTATTTAAATTATCGTAATAAAAAACATCTGCATTTATTTCATTTTTTCTTTATCCTTCTTTGTCTAACTTCGGTGGAAAAGATTTTGACTGCAACTTATAATAATGCTCAGCCAAATACAAATCAAACGGATCGGTTATTTTTATGTTTTCTCGGTTACCTTCGGTCAGATGAATTGGATAACCCATCCTTTCCAACACACTGGCATCATCGGTAAAATTAGCTTCATATAATTGGTTATAAGCCTCTTTTATCTGGGAACAGGAAAAAACCTGTGGTGTTTGTATCAACCTAAGCTTCTCTCGGTCAATTATTTCATTAGTGACCCCTTTAACACACCGAACTGATTCATAAACAGAAATGCATGGAATGGAATTCCCATAAATAGAAGCCATTTTAAAACAGCGGTTAATTGTTTCATTACTCACCAATGGGCGAACGCCATCGTGAATAGCCACAAGACCATCTCCGGAAATAACAGATAAACCATTCTTCACCGAATGAAAACGTGTTTCTCCACCCGCAACAACTTCATGAAAATTAGAAAAAGTGTGCTTCTGACATAGTCCTTTCCAAAAAGTAATTTGGTTCTGAGGAAGCACAACGATAATTCTCATTTCAGGATTAAAATGCTGAAACACGCTGATGGTCCTCATAAGTATTGGCTGCCCAGCCAGTTGAATAAACTGCTTTGGTAAGGAGGATTTCATTCTCGAACCCGATCCTCCCGCAACAATTATGACATATTGAGTGTTCATTTCTTACTTTTACCTTATCCGCAAAATTGACGTTAAATTTGCATAATACCATAACTTTTAACCAAATCTTATAACCATGCTCGAAAAATCAATCACCTTTCTTCGTAAACTCAAAGAAAACAACTACAAAGAATGGTTTCATGAAAACAAACCAATGTACGATGATGCAAAAAAAGAGTTTGAAGCCTTTGTATTTAGCCTTATTCATGAGGTATCTCAAATTGACAAAACCGTTGGAACAGTTGAACCCAAAAATTGCATCTTCCGGATTTTCAGGGATATTCGTTTCACAAACGATAAAACACCATACAAGACAAATTTTGGAGCTTACGTAGCCAGAGGAGGCGGTCGAAAAAGCGAATATGCCGGGTTTTATTTTCATCTCGAACCCGATAACTCGCTTTTGGCGGGGGGAGCCTGGATGCCTCAGCCCGATATTTTAAAAGGAATACGGAATGAGATTTTCCATAACATTGAGGAATTTAACGGTATTATTTCTCATAAAGATTTTATAAACCATTTTGGGGAAATCAGCAAGGAGGACATGTTAAAAACCGCTCCAAAGGACTTTCCAAAGGATTGGCCTCATATCGGTTTGTTAAAATACAAAAGCTACACTCTTGCAAAAAGTATTTCCGACGACCAGATCAGCAATAATAACCCCATGGAAGAAATTCATCGTGTGTTTAACGCAATGATGCCATTCAACAATTTCATTAACAGGGTAATTGAGGATTTGCGTTAGTGAAAATGCAAATTAGTAATAATTCGAACAGGATAATTGTCATAACTCTGCTTTTTAGTATCTTTGGCAATTGTTGTTAAAATAGTTTAAAACGATAATTATTAACCATTTAATCAGAACATACAATGTATAAAGTAGTGTTGTTGCGTCATGGTGAAAGCCAATGGAACAAGGAAAACCGTTTCACAGGCTGGTATGACGTTGATTTGAGCGAAAAAGGAGTTGAAGAAGCTAAAAAAGCCGGGAAAGTATTAAAAGAAAACGGATTTACATTCGATTTGGCGTATACTTCGGTGTTAAAAAGAGCTATTAAAACATTAAATTATACCCTCGAAGGGTTGAACTTGATGTGGATTCCTGTTATCAAAAGCTGGCGTTTAAACGAACGTCATTATGGTGCACTTCAAGGTTTGGACAAGTCCGAAACCGCTGCCAAACATGGTGAAGAAATGGTTAAAATATGGCGTCGCTCATATGATGTACCACCTCCGGCTCTCGAAAAAACAGATGACCGGTATCCTGGTAACGACCCTATCTACAAAGATGTTGATCCTAAAGACATACCAGCAACAGAATGTTTGAAAGATACGGTTGCCCGGTTTATTCCTTACTGGGAGAATACCATTGCGCCTGAGGTAAAAAAAGGTAAAAAGGTGATTATCACTGCTCATGGAAACAGTTTACGTGCATTGGTTAAATATCTCGATAATGTATCGGAAAAAGATATTCTTGAATTGAATATTCCGACAGCTATGCCATTGGTTTACGAACTTGATGCTAATCTTAAACCCATCAGACATTACTATCTTGGCGATGCAGAAGAAGTAGCCAAAGCAATGGCCGCTGTTGCCAATCAAGGGAAAGCTAAATAGGTGTTTATCCTAAATTCTAATAATCACAATAGGGTTGATCTGATTGATTTTAGGTCAACCCTATTTTTTGTTTTAATGTTTTGTTATCTTTGGGTAGAAATTACATTAAATCACTTATTTACCATTTATGTTTCAGGAAACAATCAGAAACACCCTAAATACAATTGTTGAAATTATCTATATTTTAACCATCGCTTTCACCGTAATTCTTATTATTCAACAAAAAGGCGATCCTTTAAAAACAATTTCCTGGTTATTAGTCATTTTCCTACTTCCGATAATTGGAATCATCCTTTATTTCTTCTTTGGAAAAAATTACAGGAAGGAGAAAATTTTTTCCCGCAAAGGACTTACTGACCTTGGGCATATGAAAATACTGAGTCAGGCTCAATTCATTAATCTACCGAAAAATGTAATATTCAAAAACGAAAAACTTCGCAATAAGATTAACATCATGCGATTATTGCTAAATAATAGCAAGTCCATTCTTACAGAAAAAAATAAAGTTACCATCCTGCAAAATGGCCATGCCACGTTTGATTCAATTTTACAAGCAATTGGTGAAGCCAAACATCACATTCATCTGGAATATTATATTATTGAGGACGACCACATTGGTAATCTATTTCGTAAACTATTAATAAAGAAGGCTACGGAAGGCGTTGATATTCGATTTATCTATGACGATGTAGGATGCTGGAGTCTGCCAAAACATTTTATTGATTCTATGACTGACGCTGGTATAGAGGCATACCCGTTTTTACCTGTTCGTTTTCCTTCTCTTACGAATAAAATTAATTATCGAAATCATCGGAAAATCGTAGTAATTGACGGAAAAATCGGCTTTGTAGGCGGATTAAACCTAGCCGACCGATATTTGCAGGGGAGTGAAGAACTGGGAATCTGGCGCGATACTCATATACGTCTGGAAGGTGAATCAGTGGCATCTCTACAAGTAATATTTCTTGTGGATTGGTATTTTGTATGCGAAGAACTTGTTAAGGGTAAAATCTATTTCCCGGTAACGGACATACAGGAACATCACCTGGTTCAAATTACTGCCAGTGGTCCGGATTCTGATTGGGCCAGTATTATGCAGGCTTATTTTTCAGCTATAGCCAGCGCAAAATCAAGCATTTATATTTCCACACCTTATTTTCTACCAAACGAAAGTGTTCTCACCGCTCTAAAAACAGCCTCATTAAGTGGATTGGATGTTCGTATCATTTTGCCTGCAAGATCCGATTCCACTATTGTTTTTTACAGCTCCAGGTCGTATGTTACTGAATTACTAGATGCTGGTATAAAAATATATTTTTATGAAAAAGGATTTCCACACTCCAAACTTCTAATTGTTGATGGTGTTTTATGTTCTGTTGGAACTGCCAACCTTGATATTAGAAGTTTTGATCAAAATTTTGAGGTTTCTGCACTTATATACGATGAAGAAATAACTTCCGAATTACAAAATAGCTACCTGATCGACTTACAAAATAGTACTGAGATTACCCTTCAAGATTGGGAAAATCGTTCCAGAATTGATGGAATTAAGGAATCAATAGCCCGTATTTTTAGCCCTCTATTATAAAAAATAATTTGTGTGAATTGTATCACAGTCAATAATTAATTAATTTTGCGTTCTATTTTTGATAATAAAAATATTATCTATTAGAATTTTACGATTTACTGGAATTATGGACAATTTCTTTCAATAAATTTAACGAAGCAAAGAAATAGTTTCAATATATGAATCAATACCGTTGACTTAATCAAAATAACCCCAACCCCTTAAAAAGGGGCTATAACTTGCGCTTGACAATGTGCAAGTTAGCTCACTTTTTTGAGGTGGGTTGAAAGGTCAAAACCTTAAGTCAACAACATTAATATATGAATTGTAAATCAATTTTTTAACATAAATATATTTGTAAATCGTAAAACGTAACGTTTTATTTCTGGCAATAAACTGCCTAAGCAGTGATAATTTAAATTTTTAGTTATGTGGTTTCATCCCAACATCTTGGTTACCTTTAGTCTGCTTTTATCGTTTGTAATTGTTTATGTATCCGTTCCGTCAATTGTAAAAGTTGCCCATTATAAACAATTATTTGATGAGCCCGGCCGGCGAAAAAGCCACCATCATAGCACACCCAATCTGGGAGGGATTGCAATTTTCGCCGGAATAATCATTGCTACAGGATTATTCGCAGATCTTACTCTTTCACATGAATTGATGCAAGTGCTTGTGGCAATGGTTGTTGTTTTTTTTATTGGAATTAAAGACGATATATTAATTATTGCTCCTGCAAAAAAGCTTTACGGGGAAATACTTGCCGCCATCATTATTGTGATACTTGGTGATATTCGTTTTACCAGTTTACATGGTTTTTTGGGTGTCTATAATATAAATTATTTATCAAGTATTTTACTTACTTGTTTCGTTGTTATTGTGCTAATAAACTCTTTTAACCTGATAGACGGCATTGATGGACTGGCTTCAGGCATTGGTATTGTTGTTTCCCTGACCTTCGGTGCATGGTTTTATCTTATCGGCAACCATAACTATGCCATTTTGTCGGCAGCTCTGCTAGGTGCTCTTCTCGCATTTTTCGGGTTTAATGTTTTCGGAAAGGAAAATAAAATCTTTATGGGCGATACAGGTTCTCTTATTCTGGGATTGATTATGAGTGTTTTGGTTATTAAATTTAACGAAGCAAATATTACTTATAACGGACCGTATAGCATAAGTTCAGCTCCGGCGGTGTCTTTTGGTATCTTAATCGTACCTCTGTTCGATACCTTACGTGTTTTTATATTACGGATTTTACGAGGACAATCCCCTTTTAATCCTGATAAAAATCATTTGCATCACCGGGTGTTAAAACTTGGTTTTAACCACGTTGAATCAACTGTCGTTCTTTCATCAGTAAACATTATGTTTATTATAATGGTGTTAACCTGCCAATCGTATGGAGTTATTTCGCTTATGGTTTTAAACCTTGCCCTGGCATCCCTTTTTTCAATAGTGAATGAATTACTTATACGGAAACAAAAACTACGAAATCATGCTCATTCATAAACCATGGCTGAATTACTTACGTGCTTTGGTTTATTTTTTTGGCATAATGATTACAACGTACCTTTCGGCTCAATCAGAATTCTCTTTTTCTCCAAATCTATCTTTTAGGGTAGAAAATGTTTTTCTCAAAAATACTTATTACCATCCCGTTATTAAACCTTACTTTTTATCCATCGATAAAGGGAATCAGTTACTTGACTCAATTTATTCGGGAAAAGCCGACGAAATGAGGGATTTTCTGACAATGGGTAATAAGAAAAATATAGTGGTTGTAAATCCGATTCTTCAATCATCTTTTCGAATATCTCATCTTTTCGAACAACATTATGTTTTGGGCGTTAACATTCAATCTGAATGGGGCAAAAAATTAAGTATTAACCTTAACTATTCTATTCATGGCTTAAGCCGTGCAGGGTTTGAAAATACACGCAACGATTCGGCAGGAATTGCCTATTCTCTGGGCAGAGTTCAAAAAATAAATGGAGGTTACTATCTTGGATTAGTTTTTAATGGCAATATCAACTATCAACTAAACCGGTTTTTGAGTTTTCAACTTGGTAAAGACCGTCATTTTTGGGGTGATGGATACCGTTCGCTGTTTATTTCAGACAATGCATCATCTATCCCATATTTTAGCACTTCCATTCAGGTTTGGAAATTTAAATACTCGAACATTGTAGCTGTGATGGACGATTATGTGATTGGGCAATACACCAAATTATTTCAAAAGTATTCATCAATGCACATCATTAGCTGGAATGCTTCCACCCGATTAAATCTCAATATTTTTGAAGCAGTGGTATGGGCCAGAAACGATACGCTTAGTCACCGATCATTAGATATCAACTATTTAAATCCGTTTATTTTTTACCGTCCGTTAGAGTATACTCTTGGTTCTCCCGATAACATGTTGGTTGGTATAGGTATGCGTTACCTGATTTTTAGCAGCACACATTTGTATGGCCAGTTTATGCTGGATGAATTTTATCTAAAAAAAATACTTGCTGAGCGTAAATGGTGGGCTAATAAACATTCCTTGCAAATTGGAGTGAAGATTTTTGATCTTTTCAATATCCGCGATTTATATGTTCAAATGGAATACAACCATGCCCGACCCTTTATTTATGGGCATAGTAGCCCTTTGGAAAATTACGGTTATTTATTGGAACCGTTGGCTCATCCTGCAGGTGGTAATTTTCGAGAAGGGCTGGGAATAATTCGTTATGCCAAAGGCCTATGGACATTGAGTTCATTTGTTTCATATCTTAAATACGGGGCAGAACCGGGAGGAAAATCAGTAGGTACCGACATCTATATTTCAAGCAACCAAAGAGTCAAAGATTATGGAAATTTTATTGGTCAGGGAATTTTAACCCGCCAACTAGTTCAAGATCTTACTGTTTCTAGGATGTTGAAGCCAAAATGGGGATTTTCTGCCCAAGGTGGATTCCGCAATGTGATGAAATATTCCACAACAAATACCCATCAATTTTATGTCATTTTTGGGTTGAAAACAGATCTTTATCGAGACGAAAAATTATTTTGATGATTAGAATGATCAACACATATTCCAGAAAAGCTGATGCCATAAGGCTATCAGGTAGTACTTATATTCTCACCCTTTTGGGAATGTTATTTCTTTCTATTCAAGCATTTGCACAATTATCAATCCCTTTAAACCACATTATTACTCAAAAAATTGAAAGCTCGGCAATCAATATAAATTCTGATTTTATTACTTGCCTGAAACCATTTAACGAACAACAACTTCGCTCATTTATCAATGTCGATTCGATATTGGCCTTCGATTCAAAATCTCATTCAAAGTGGATTGGACGAAAACTGTGGAAAGAATCATTCCTGCAACTCGATAGCCCTGCCTTTCATTTATCATTCGACCCTTTAATCAACTTTTCTTTTGGAGAAGACCAAATATCACATAAAAAACTATTTGTCAATACACGAGGAGCAAGAATTCAAGGTCTGCTGGGCAAAACCATCGGCTTTGAAACTTCGTTTTATGAAAATCAGGGTTTATTCGCTCCGTTTTGGGACGATTATATTAACCAAACCAGAGTTAGTCCCGGACAGGGTCGTGCTAAGCGTTTCAATAAAACGGGCTGGGATTATGCCTTTTCATCTGGTTATATTCAATGGCAGGCCAGCAAAGTTTTAAATATACAGTTGGGACATGATAAAAATTTTATAGGCGACGGCTACCGATCTCTTTTATTATCTGATGTATCTACCAATTACCCTTTTCTAAGGGTTTCGTTTACATGGAAAAAAGTTCAATACACCAGGATTCTGGCCTCTTTTATGAATCTAGATTACAACATATTAGGTAAGGATACCAAAGCATTTCCGAAAAAAACAGCCAACTTTCATTTGCTGTCTGTCTCATTGCTAAAAAAAATCCAACTCTCCCTATTTGAGGGCACCATTGTTGGAAACCCTGATTCCCAGGGAAAATTCAAACTAAACATGGATATATTAAGTCCAATACCCTATATTGACATGTTGAAAACTAATCAGGAACATATCAACCCAGTGGCCGGGACAAACATCCGATGGCAAATAGCTCATGGATTGGCGATCTACAACCAATGGCTTTTCGATGATGATAAAACCTCCAAAACAAAAAGCTATGGTTTTCAAGCAGGTATAAAATACTATAACGCTTTTGGTATTGAGAGGTTGTTTCTTCAAACTGAATATAATCAGGTAATGCCGTTCACCTATTCAAACTCCGATTCAACCATTGCCTATTCTCATTACAGCCAGCCGCTGGCGCATCCTTTGGGCGCAAATTTTAGGGAATGGACGGGTATAATTCAATATCAGTTCCGGCATTGGTCGGCTTTTGGCAAAATGACCCTTGCTAGGTACGGAACAGATAATTCAAAAATAAATTTGGGGAAGGATATCCTCAAACCAATTCCTGCTAATGCTTCATTATCAACCTTAATTCAAGGTGAGATAACAAAGCTAACTACGTATGAAGGAGCATTATCGTATTATTTTAATCCAAAAAATCAGATGAACATCTCGGCAGGATTTTATTTACAAAACACTGATGTATTTGTATCTCAAAAAATATCCACTTTTTACCTTGCGTTTCGAACCTCACTGACTAATCTATATTACGATTTCAGATGATCGTAATCTGAATTTCCTTAATAAATCGCATTATTATTCTTCCAAGACACGATTCTGATATTACTTATTTGGCACAAAATTTGTTTTATTACTACTATCAAATACAAATTAACATATACCTGAAAGGGCAAGGAAGTCGGGATAAACCCCGGCTTTCTTCTTTTTAAAACGGTTTAAATCCAATAATTTCACGAACCTCGCGTAATGTTTTTGAAGCACTTTCCCGTGCCTTTTCAGAACCCATATTTACCACCTTACGCAAATAATCACTATCCTTATAAATATCGTTTATTTTCTCCCTAATTGGGGTAAGGTAGGTAACAATATCTTCTGCAAGTTGCTTTTTCATATCCCCATAACGTATTTCACAACAATTATATTTCTCTTTAAAATGAGCTACAGTGTCCTGAGCTGATACAATCGTCATGATCGTAAACAGATTTTTCACTCCATCGGTCATCTGCTGATTTGGTCCGGTTGGACCGGTATCAGTAACGGCCGACATCACCTTCTTACGAATTACTTTTGGTTCATCAACCAGATATATTCCATTTCCAGCCGATTTACCCATCTTTGCTGAGCCATCAAGACCCGGAACTTTCACTAGGTTTTCACCAAAATTAAAAGCTTCCGGTTCAGGAAAATAATCTACTTTGTATAATTGATTGAATCGGCGGGCATATTTTGCGGTTATTTCGAGGTGAGGCTTCTGATCCTTCCCCACAGGTACCTTGGTGGCTTTATGAATTAAAATATCTGCAGCCTGTAAAACCGGGTAGGTAAGAAGACCCGCATTTACATTATCGGGTTGAGTGCGAATTTTTTCCTTAAAGGTCGTAGTACGCTCTAATTCACCGATATATGCATTCATATTTAATAAAAGGTACAATTCGGAAATTTCCGGAATATCGCTTTGCACAAATATAGTAGCCACATCCGGGTCGATACCACATGCCAGATATTCAGCAAGTATTGTACGAACATTACCGTGTAAATCAGCCGGTGTTGGATGAGTTGTAAGCGAATGTAAGTCGGCAATAAAAAAATAACACTTATATTCATATTGCATTTTTACGAAATTCTGCAATGCTCCAAAGTAATTCCCCAAGTGCAGGTTACCTGTTGGCCTTATGCCGCTGAGAACAATTTCCATAATATAAAAATCTGTAAATTAATTATTATCTGCTTTATCTTTTCATAAAGAGAATTGCAAAACTATAAAATGTTATTTAAATATATGACAATTATTTAGGCTAATGAAGGAGATTGAAAATTATTGAGGACGAATTACCCAATACCCTTTACTTAATTTTCAGTACCTCTTCTATCAAGAAACATAATAAAGTAGGATAGAATATGCCACGAATGCAGAATAATTATTCGTGCATTCGTGGCTATTATCTAAATTATCCTTATAAAAAACATTATCATCTGTTTCCTTTTATCTTTTAGTCTGGCCTGCCCGGATTGTAATGGTTATGACTTATACTATATTTTTGGTAGCTCTCGTAACAATTAATATCTTCGTGGTCTGAAATCATCAAGTTATCTTGTTAGTACAATATTTATGATGATCTATCAGTTTTTTTGACAAATAAAATAATACCATAAATTATGGAAACAACCCGTCAAAGCAAGGTTGCCCGCTTAATTCAGAAAGATATAGGAGAAATATTCCAACGTATTGATAAGGATATTTTGCAGGGTCGCCTGGTAACGGTTACGGTGGTTCGCGTTAGTCCTGACCTCAGTTTTGCAAAAGTTTTTTTAAGTATTTTCCCTTCGCAGAATACCAAAGAATATCTTGAGCATCTTCAACATTTTACTAAAACGGTTCGGACTCTATTGGCTCAGCGGGTAAAAAATCAACTTCGAATAGTACCTGAAATAGCCTTTGTAATAGATGACAGTTTGGATTATGTAAACAGAATTGATGAACTTTTGAAAAAGTAATTATAGCCCTATCTATCAATACTTAATACTCCTTTTTGCAACTTGATATTTACAACATTAATTTACCTTTATGCAATACGACCCTATTAAACGATACCTGGGAACAATTTTTAATTCCACTCCTGCCCTGCGTGTTATGTTTTACCACATGTTAAATTTGCTTCTTTTACGCACATGGCACATAAAAAGAGAGGTTCGATTAATCCGTAATACATTTTCTTCCAATGTTGAAATTCTGGATGCAGGTTCCGGATTTGGCCAATACGTTCATTATTTATCTACTCAGTCTCCTTTTTGGAAAATAAAAGGGGTTGACGTAAAGTTAGAACAGATTGCCGATTGTAATCAATTTTTCGCAAAACTTGGCAAGGCTAATCAAGTTACTTTTGAAGAAGCCGATCTTACCAGGTTTGTTGAACCTGATAAATATGATATGATTCTTTCGGTGGACGTGATGGAACATATTCTGGAAGACACTCAGGTTTTTAAAAATTTTAACCTTTCGCTTAAACCCGGAGGGATATTACTTGTCTCCACACCTTCTGACCAAGGCGGTTCCGATGTGCATGACCATGAGGAAAGTTCGTTCATTGAGGAGCATGTTCGCGATGGATACAACCCGAAGGATATAGAGGAAAAACTTTCGATTGCTGGTTTTTCGAAAGTTGAATCGATGTATTCATATGGTTTGCCAGGTAAGATTTCCTGGAAATTATCGATGAAATACCCCATTTTAATGGTAAATACAAGCAAATTATTTTTACTGGTTCTTCCTTTTTACTATATTGTTACTTTTCCATTTTCCTTGATTTTGAATTATCTTGATGTAAAAATGACGCATAAATCAGGTACCGGATTAATTGTGAAAGCATGGAAATAAATTTGAGGCAGCAACCAAGAGGCAAGACGAAATTTAAAATTTAAATACTTTCTGCATAATCAATCAACACCTTGAAAATTGTTTCATATATACAAACTTCTGAATAATTGAATTTTCCACTATATATAGCTAAAAGGTACTTATTTGCAAAAAAGTCTCATAATGCAATTAACATCATTTCGGCTATATCACTTGCCGGTGTTACAATAGGGACGATGGCCCTCATTATTGTTTTATCTGTATTTAATGGATTCGACCATTTAATTCAAACACTATTTAATTCATTCGATCCTGATTTAAAAATTACTGTTGTCGAGGGAAAATCATTTCAGACCGATGATGAAAAGCTTAGTCAATTATCGAAAATTTCAGGCATTGTTGCATGGTCGAAAGTAATGGAGGAAAACGCGTTACTAAAATATGGCGAAAAGCAATATATCGCTACTATCAAGGGGGTTGATAAAAACTATCCATTGATCAATAAATTAGATTCATGTATTACAGAAGGAAGCTTTACCCTTGAAGACGAAAAAGGAAGATACGCAGTTATAGGACAAGGCATTGAATATTATCTTCAGGTTGGATTAAAATTTATCACACCATTGGTGATTTATGTTCCGAGAAAGTCGGCTACCCTATCAATGAATCCCGAAAATGCATTCAATCAAAAGTATATCTATCCTTCGGGTGTTTTTAATATCCTTCAGGATTATGACTCAAAGTACGTGTTGGTTCCTCTTTCGTTTACGCAAGAATTGTTAGATGATTCTCTATCTATAACCGCAATAGAAATTCGAACTACAGAAAACAAGAACATCGATCAAATTCAGAAAGATGTCCAGCAATTATTTGGAAGCAAATTCAGTGTGAAAAACCGATTTCAACAAAAAGAATTGTTTTACCGCATCATGAAATATGAAAAGTGGGCCATTTTTATGATTTTGAGTTTTATTTTGGCCATTGCTTCCTTTAACATTGTAGGTTCCCTATCCATGCTAATCATTGAAAAAAAGAAAGACATCTCAACCTTACATAGCATTGGGGCTGATGGGCAGTTTCTCCGAAGAGTATTTCTTTATGAAGGTATCATGATTTCATTTTTTGGAGCCTTCCTTGGACTTTGTTTAGGCTTAATTATATGCTGGTTACAGATAACCTTCGGTATTGTAAAATTCCCAAGCAGTGGCTCATTTATTATAAATTCCTATCCCGTTGAAATTAAAGCACTGGATGTAGTCTTTGTGTTAATTACCGTATTATTAATTGGTTATATAGCAGCATGGTATCCTGTAAGGTACATAATAAAAAGATACTTACCTGACAATCAATCTGTCAATTGATAGAGTCTTCAATTGTTAATAATTTTATTGTATTTGCTATTAAAAAATATTTATATTAGCCAATTGTTTTTTAACATATTGATTGATAGCCAAAAAACCAGAATTGCTAAAAGCCAATAAATTTATGCTATTAACAGATAGATCATTATAATATGAACTTTTTTCAGATAAATTTTCTCTATCGTAAAATTAATAGAACTTTATTTCAATACGTTCGTAAAAACAGGTAATTATTTATTAACATAATTGGCAACATAAAATGAAGTGGTATCCCAATCAAAAATCCAGGCTCATGAAAAAACTAGCATTATGTTTTATATTTTTTTGTATTATTGGCTTATCCGGATTTTCTCAAACCATTGATTTCGTAAGTAAGATTGATTCTATTAAAAATGGCGATCAATACCAATATACCATCTCAATCACACTTAATAAGAACCTTGACAATTGTTCTATAAGTTTGTTTGAATTAACTCCGGAACAAAACTATAAGCTCCTCGATCGGAAAATCAATGTAGAAAATCTAATTAACACTTTCACTGTTAATGATCGGAAAAAATGGATGATTATGGTAGAATCAGGAAAAAAAAGCAAATCAAAATTTATTAAATAGATTATTTTACCAAATAATTGTGCTATGCTCATAGGAACCAATCTATTCAAAAGAATTATCACTTTACTGTTTATCACCTTTACAATACACTACATTGTGCTGGCACAATATAGTGTAACTGCCGTAAAAGTAGATATTTCCTGCATTGGACTTATTGATGGGCAGGTTATTGGAAAAGTTACAAATGGAATTAGTCCATATACTTATAAATTATTTAAAGAAAATGCCAGTCTGGGTTATGATAAGGTGGGCCCCGATGTAATTGACATTAACCCTACACATCCTTTTTCAGGACTTGGAGCAGGAAAATACTTTGTAGAAGTCATTGATAGTAACCTTCCTAGTTCCAATGATGCCTTCAGTGATACAAATGTAATAATTATTGAACCTGCAGCCCTTAACGGAGGTATCATAGGTGCAGACACCACTATTTGTAATCTACCCGGTGATCCGGCAGCTTTTTACCGAATTATTGATCCAAGTGGTGGCTCAGGCACATGGAGCTATGATTGGGAGTGGAGTATCGATTTTGCTTTTACGATACCCCATTCTTTAGCGATCAATGCCCTAACTTATAATGCACCAGCAGGACTCTCCTCGACAACTTACTTCAGACGAAAAGCAACAAGAGGAACTTGTGGAACAATTTCTTCCAATGTTATTACCGTAACAGTTACAAACGCACCTGTTGCTGGAGGAACAATTGCTCCTGCAACCCAAACCATTTGCTCAGGCACATTAGCTTCTGCTTTTACGAGTACAGCTAATCCTTCAGGAGGAACCTCCCCCACGACAATCTGGCAATATAGCACCACCAGTGCTGCTGGTCCATGGACTGATATCCCCTCCAGTATTGGGTTGCCTAATTTTACCTATTTATCGCCTATTTCCGCTAAAACTTATTTTGTTAGGAAATATTATAATACTTGTAATGCGCTTTATTCTAATGTGATTATCGTTGATGTTTATAGCGCTGTAAATCCAGGGACTGTAAATCCAACTTCTACTCAAATTTGTAAATCAACAAGCCCGGGTACTATTAATTCAACACTTGTTGCTAGCGGAGGATCGGGTAGTTTAGCTTACCAATGGCAAGTAAGCTCCGGGTGTACAGGAACTTATAGCAATATAGCTGGAGCAACATTTGCTTCCTATACTCCAGGCCTCCTGGCAACATCGACATGTTATCGCCGAAGAGTTCATGATAACACCTGTAATATAGACAGTTTCGCAACAATAAATCCTGTTACAATTACTGTTTCGGTAATGACCACTCCGACAATAAATGTATCCAATTTTCTTACTTGTTTTGATGGAAATGATGCAAAATTAACAGCTTCTACATCTGGAGGTATTGCTCCCTATTCGTATGTTTGGGAGCGCTCTTCTTCAGGATTACCAGCAGGACCTTGGGTAGGTGTAGGAATAAATTCGAATTTATTAAGCAATGTTAATCAAGGGCTTTATAGAGTAACTATTACAGATGCATTACTTTGCACTCCTGTTTCGAGTTCCATTAATTTTGTTTTTGGAAATCCTATTCTCCCGGCAGGTAGCATTCCACCTAAAGTAAATCCACCTATTACTTCTAATCAAGCCTTGTGTGCAGGTAAAACTGTGGGGGATTTAGTGGCAACTCCTCCGGCAGGTTGTGCTGTAGATTGGTATTTGGCTGACTCCGGAGGGTCTGCATTAACCTCTGCTACAGTATTAGCATCCGGGACTTATTATGCTGAATCAAGAAATACTACTTCAGGTTGCGTTAGTAGCACAAGGACAGCTATAATTGTCACTATCAATCCGAGTGCAACAATTAGCTTAACATCCGCAGCAGGAACCGATGCTCAAACATTATGTGTCAACAATCCTATAACAAACATAACTTATTCTATTGCCGGCGGTGGAACAGGGGCTTCCGCAGCAGGATTACCTGCAGGCGTTAACGGCGTTTATGCTGCTGGCGTATTCACTATTAGTGGAACCCCAAGCGTTGCCGGGCCTTTTTCTTATACTGTAACTACAACTGGAAGCTGTACTCAAACAACGGCTAATGGGACAATTACGGTAACAGCAGCGGCTACGGCCAATGCAGGAGCTGTCTTGGCTGCAATTTGTCAGGGCGGGACATCTGCAGCATTAGGCGGAAGTGTTGGCGGTTCAGCTACTGGCGGAACATGGTCTACACCAACAGGAGGTTCTTTCACTCCGAATGCAACAACATTAAATGCGACATGGACTCCTCCGGCAGGGTATACTGGCACGGCGACTTTGACATTGACCTCCAGTGGAGGATGTGGTTTAGCAATAGTTACTAAAACTCAGGATGTCAATCCGAATGCAACGATTAGCTTAACATCTGCTGCAGGGACCGATGCTCAAACATTATGTGTCAACAATGCTATAACAAACATAACTTATTCTATTGCCGGTGGTGGAACAGGGGCTTCCGTAGCAGGATTACCTGCAGGCGTTAACGGTGTTTATGCTGCTGGCGTATTCACTATTAGTGGAACCCCAAGCGTTGCCGGGTCTTTTTCATATACTGTAACTACAACTGGAAGCTGCACCCAAACAACGGCTAATGGGACAATTACGGTAACAGCAGCGGCTACGGCCAATGCAGGAGCTGCCTTGGCCGCAATCTGTCAGGGCGGGACATCTGTAGCATTAGGCGGAAGTATTGGCGGTTCAGCTACTGGCGGAACATGGTCTACACCAACAGGAGGTTCTTTCACTCCGAATGCAACAACGTTAAATGCGACATGGACTCCTCCGGCTGGGTATACAGGGTCGGCAACTTTGACATTGACCTCCAGTGGAGGATGTGGTTTAGCAATAGCTACTATAACTCAGGATGTCAATCCGAGTGCAACAATTAGCTTAACATCCGCTGCAGGAACCGATGCTCAAACATTATGTATCAGCACTCCTATAACAAACATAACTTATTCTATTGCCGGTGGTGGAACAGGGGCTTCCGTAGCAGGATTACCAGCAGGCGTCAACGGCGTTTTTGCTGCTGGCGTATTCACTATTAGTGGAACTCCAAGCGTTGCCGGGCCTTTTTCATATACTGTAACTACAACTGGTACCTGCACCCAAACAACGGCTATTGGGACAATTACGGTCAATCCGGATGCAACAATTATCTTAACATCCGCCGCAGGAACCGATGCTCAAACATTATGTATCAGCACTCCTTTAACAAACATTACTTATAATATTGGAGGAGGAGGCACAGGAGCAAGTGTATCTGGTTTACCTACTGGAGTAAATGGTAGTTTTGTCGGTGGTATTTTCACAATTAGTGGTGCACCAACGATAGCAGGTAATTTTAATTATACTGTTACAACAATTGGAACCTGTGCACAAGCTAGTAATTTTGGCTCTATAACAGTCCTAGCTTCTCCTTTAGCATTTGCTGGAAACGATGTCTCAGTTTGTCATTTTGAGAATCTTGTAATAACAGATGCAACTGCATCTAATTATGATAATATTCTTTGGACATCTTCCGGAGATGGTTCATTCACTCAGGATTTCATGCTTAATACAATCTATAATCCTGGATCAAGTGATAGAACTTCAGGATCTGTAATACTTACATTAAAAGCATCAAGTTTATTGTGTGGAGATGCATCAAGCAGCAGAACTCTTACAATTTCTCCCGAACTTATTGCAAGTATTGGAGCCCCAACACCTTATTTAATAGGGGCAGGAACAAAAATTGAAGTTGGAATTAAAGTTAGTGGTAGAATCCTTTTAAATAGTTTAGGGTTTTATTTAATATCACCTAATGGAACCAGAATTACCTTAAAGGATAATAATCTGGGTTGTTTTACGTATGGTACGGATGCAGATGTTAAATTTACTACAACTTTACCTTCTACCAGTACTTACGATGTTTGTTCAATTACCCCTCCTTTAACTGGAACTTTTGGTGCGGAAGGAAGCTGGGTGCCATTGTATGGACAAGATCCTGCAAATGGTGCATGGAGAGTTGAAGTTACCGATTGTGATAATGGATTTGGAAATACTCCTGGCTTTATTGATAAGGCATATATTGTTTTTGAAAACATTAATGGAATGGGCGTACTTGAAACTGTAAGTTATGATTCAGGGAATAAACATCTACCTATAAATATGGCTCAACTTGCCTTTACTTGCGAAGCTACCGACTATGTAGTACCAATAGGTCTTCGTACTAAATGTGCTGATTGTGGTGCAGGAAACATAAATGGAGCTGATGCTCAGGTAACTGTTCAAGGTGGCACACCAATCTATTCTGGGTATAATTGGTACGATAAAAGCAACCCAACAACGGTTATTGCTACTGGAGTTACAACCAAATTATGCAAAGGAAGTTTCTTTGTGGTAGTGAACGATGCAAATGGATGTTCAGATACTGCTTTTGTTGAGGTTTCTTCACCAGATCCTATTAAGATAGATAAAATATTCTTCAGTAATAATGATACTTTGCACTGTTTTGGTGATACAACAAGTATTCAGTTAAATTTGAGTGGTGGAACAGGTTCTTTACAATATTCAATTAATGGATCAACCAAAAATAGTGGGCAAACTATTAAAGGGCTAATTGGTGGTGTATATCCATTACACATATTCGATGCAAATGGTTGTTCAAAAGATACCACCATCACTATTGTAGCACCTGCCTTGATTAAGCTAACCGGCTCCTCAAAGAAGGATATTACCTGCAATGGTTTTGCAAATGGAGAAATACATGTTACCGCAACAGGTGGTAATCTGCTCAAGTACCAGTTGCTAGATGCGGCTACAAAAGCAATTCTCAGAGAAAACAAGAAAAGCCCGGATTTTCTAAGTCTGCAATCTGGGACATATCGTGTTACTGTGCTTGATTCCCTGTATGGATGTAAACCTGATACAACCTTAATCTTAACAATTATCGAGCCCGCAAAACTGATTCTTTCTGCTATTGATTCCACAAACATCACCTGTTTTGGAGCAAAAAATGGCACTATTAAGTTTACGGTGGTTACAGGTGGTACAAGACCATATAACTATTCGGTTGATGGTGGAACTACTTGGTTAACTGATTCATTAGTAACCGGATTAGATGCCATATCTCATAAGTTGATAGTAAAAGATGCGAATGATTGTAATGCATTCTTTACACGTGATATTGTATTATCACAGCCTGAACAGATTATCATTAATAACGTTACCAAAATTGATGCTACTGGTTGTATAAGTGGTAAACTGGGAAAAATTACTATCGATGCAAAAATTGCATCTGGTTCAACTGCTTCCTTAGAATATTCGTTAGATGGTACAAACTGGGTATTAGGAAATTCATTTGATGTTGCCGGTGGTAATTATACAATTTATGTTCGGGATAATTTAAACCCCAACAAGTTATGTTATGCTACCCAAAATGTGACAGTATTTGGGCCAACATTAACCTTTAATTTTATTATAAACACACCACCAACTTGTTTTAATGGAAACGATGGTAGTCTTGGGATTGGAGTAAAAGAACCAGGGCCATTTGATTTCTCCCTAAATGGTGGACCGTCTCAAACTAATTCACTCTTTTCCTTGCTCACTCCCGGCCTCTATACTGTTCGAGTAATCGATCAAACCAGTAAATGTGAAATAACAACTGATGTTAATGTTCTTCATGGACCTTCATTGAAAGTAAAATTAACAGTTATTGATCCAATTGGATTGAATAAGGGTAGTATTCAAGTAAATTCCATTCCTGGTGGAATAAATCCATATCAAATCTCTATTAATAATGGCGTTACATGGAGAACGGATTCCACGTTTACTAATCTTTTAGCTGGTAATTATACCCTGCGGGTAATGGACATACATCTATGTTCGTTTGACACGGCATTTGTAGTAAAAAAAGGACCGGTTTTGAAAGTTGATATTACCTTAACTCCCATCACATGTTATGGCCTTGCCAACGGAGTGATAGGAATTCGCGTGGATGATAATGATAATGTTCCTCCATTCACCTATAAATTGGAAGGTCCAACCCCAAGTGAGGTTACCAATGTACCTGATCAATCGTACTTGTTCCTAAACCTTTCGAGTGGTTTGTATACGATAACGGTTATAAATAAAAATGGGTCCGTTTATCAGGACACTATTACCTTAAAAAATCCATACCAAATTGTAGTAAATGGTAATGTTACGAATGCTATATGTAACAGGTATCCAGTAAATATGTCCAAAGGAAGAATTGACATTGCTGCAGTTGGAGGAATGTTACCATATACCTATTTGTGGTCCAAAGATTCTACCCGTGCTTCCATCACAAATGTTCCGATTGGCACATATTCGGTAACAGTAACCGATAATAATAAATGTAGAACAGATGCATCGTTTAGCGTTAGATCGGATACTTCCGTATATGCCTTTGCAGGCTTTGATACGATTGTTTGCCCCGGCATACCTATGCCCCTTCATGGATTATACAATGCTAACGTAATTTATACCTGGTCGCCTGACAGTGGTTTGAATGCCTCTCAAGTTCAAAACCCTGTTGCAACCACATATAAAAAGAGAACGTATAAATTAATGGTATCCAAATATCAGTGTTTTGATCTCGATTCAGTTACCATATTTGTATATCCTACATATGGTTTAAAGGCAAGCATGGATACATTAAAAATTGGTTATGGCTTGTTTGCTCAATTGGAAGCACATCCTGACACATTTAAATTATACGAATGGTATCCATCAACCTTTATAGACAATCCATTTAGTCGGACCATAACGATAAATCCATTACTTTCAGGTAAATACACCTATATTGTAAGAGCTACCACCAATAATGGATGTTTTGAAAGTGATACAGTAATTGTAATGGCTGGTGATAATATAAAAATTCCAACAGGTTTTACTCCTAATGGTGATGGTAACCATGATGTATGGGAAATTAAAGGAGCCGATTTTTACCCCGATATTGTTGTAGATGTATTTAACCGTTGGGGTTCGCGGGTATTCCAATCCAAAGGCTACGATAATCTTAACAAAGTCTTTGACGGAAAACGGAACGGACATGATTTGCCTGTAGGAACTTATTATTTCATCATTGATCTTAAAAATGGCACTGACCCAATAAACGGAACAGTAACCATTATAAGGTAATTTAATATATATAATGAACCGAGCTTGTTTTCATCATATACTTAAAACGAATGGACGACCCCTTGATACGGGTTGCATTCAACCTATAAAAACTAATTTTTACCGGATGAAAAAGTATTATATCTTCATTCTCATTTTATTTGCGGTAGCTGGGCGACTGCAAGCACAGCAGTCGCCTTTGTACACCCTTTATATGATGAATCCTTTTGTGATTAACCCGGCAATCGCGGGCACCCACAATTATTATCAAATCCGGTCGAATCATCGATTTCAATGGGCCGGTTTTAAAGATGCTCCTATCACTAACTCAATTAGTGCATTTGGCCCTCACAGCAAAAAAGATATGGGTTTTGGCGGACTCATTTCCAATGATGTAACAGGTCCGACCAGCCAGACAAGTATCAGTGGAACTTACGCTTATAATGTTAAGTTAACCAGCGATATTCGATTATCGATGGGACTGAGGCTTGGCGTAATACAATACAAAATTGACGGAACCAAGATTGATCTTGAGGGGAATGGCTCAAAAACTGAGGCTACTTCGGACAATGCACTTCCAAATGCGATAATTTCCAAGTTTCTGCCTGACGCTTCCGCAGGCGTTTACGTGTACGCTTCCAATTTTTTTGCCGGGTTTTCAGCCAACCAGTTACTAAATAATAAATTTAAAACCGGGCCGGACGATTTGGGTCTAAGTAAGCTTAGCAGTCACTTTTATCTGGTGGGCGGCTATAAATATTTTATTGATAGGGAATGGGCCATTGAACCAACGCTGATTCTTAAAAAGGTTGTACCTTCGCCTTTTCAATTGGAGCTCGATTGTAAGGTAATATACAATAATACGCTTTGGGGTGGCTTAGCATTTCGTACCCAGGAATCGTTTTCCATTTTAATGGGATATACCTACCAGAAAAAATTCTATTTCGGATATGCATTCGATTTAGCTTTAAATGAAATAAAAAGGTATACTTTAGGGTCGCACGAAATTGTTATTGGTGTTAACTTTAATACAATTAAAAAGGTTTCGAGGAAAAGAAAATAAGATGAGAATTTGGAAATATTGCCTTTTTGTTTCGATCATTATCACAATGGTCGCTTGTCATAGAAAATCACAATCAGATTTCATTATCCCAAGGGAGAAATTTAAAGATATTTTGATTGATATTCACCTTATTGATGGATTTTATACTGCTAATTATATTGCATTTTCATTTCAAAAAGATTCAGCAAATTTCTACACCGATATTTTAAAAGAATACGGCTGCAACTTAGCCCAGTTTGATAGCACCTACCGATATTACACCACAAATCTCAAAAAATTTGATCTTCTTTACGAGGAGGTCATTACCGAGCTAAATAAAATGCAGGAGCAAAGCTTTAGACTAATCGAGATGGGTGGCGATTCGCTTCGAAATCTGTATCGTGGCAAAAAAGTATGGAAATTACCGAAAGACGGTCGTACGGAAAAAATACCTTTTGATATAAAGCTCAAAGATTCAGCTAAATATAGTATCACCGTGTTTCTTAAAGTGTTTGCCGACGATAAGTCAGAAGACCCGAAACTTACAGCCTATTTTAGTTATGACAATGGAACTAAAGAAGGTGGAAAATCTTATTTTACTGAAACTTCTTACCGGGTATCCCGCCGCTTTATAGTTTATTCATTTTCGAAAAAAGCCCCAAATAAAAAGGTGAAAAATCTTCGCGGATTTATCCTCGACCATAATAATAAATCAAACTTATTTAAAAAACATATCGAGATTAAAGGAATATATGTAATCAAAAGCTGACCGAAATGTGCCGCAAACTCAGCGCTCATTATATCTTCCTTACTAACAAGCCTCCTTTAAAAAGAGGCGTTGTAGTTATTAAAAACGACGGGGCAATAATAGACATCATTGACACAAAAGGGGAACTTCAGGAAAGTGAACGACTTGAGTTTTTCGATGGCATTATTACCCCAGGTTTCTTGCCTGGAATTGATCATCCGGAAAATAAAACCCAGTCTTCCATTTTGGAAGAAATGAAAACGCATCAGAAAAATTTTTCACATATTTCACTTCAGGACCTAATCAAATGGAGAACCATCGATGCTGCTATTGCAAGTGGATTTGAAAATATACTGGGTACCATCAGCATTGGAAAGAAACCGGGATTAAACCTCATCACTAACATTGATTTCGATAAAATGCAACTAACTTCGCAAAGTGAAGTAAAAGTGATAGGATGAGCACAATGTTATTTGACCAGATTGTATTTGGACCGGTAAAAAGCCGGCGATTGGGTATTTCACTCGGGGTTAATCTTCTTCCGGTAAACGGCAAATTGTGTAATTTCGATTGTATCTACTGCGAATGCGGCTTAAATAAGGATTCAAGCGGCCTAAATAAAAAGTTACCTACAAGCGAAGAGGTATTTAGTGCCCTGAATGAAAAATTAACCGATATGCTTCAGAAAGCAGAAGCTCCGGATGTGATTACCTTTGCAGGGAACGGTGAGCCTACCATGCACCCTAAATTTGCAGATATTATTGATGGCACCATCATTTTGCGTAATCAATATTTCCCAAAAACTTTAATCTCAGTGCTTTCAAATGCTACCATGCTGCATAAGCAAGAGGTGGTTGACGCCTTGAAAAAAGTGGATCAGAACATCCTGAAACTCGATTCAGGTAACCTATCTACTATCATGTTAATTAACCAGCCGGTAGGAAAATACGATCTGAAAAAAATTACCACTCAATTAAAAAGTTTCAATGGAAAATTAATCATACAAACCATGTTTACTCGTGGAATGTTAAATAATACCTCCTTTGACAACACCTCTCAAGATGATTTACAATCGTGGGAAAATATTGTAAACACAGTGCATCCTGAGAAAGTAATGATTTATACGATTGATCGAAATACACCATTTGATGGATTAAAGAAGATCCCTGTTGACGAACTGAAGAAAATTGCTTCACGAATTGAAAAATATGGGATACCAGTTCAGGTTTCGGGGTAATGGCGGGCATTTATTTCACGCGTGCTTTATCTAACGTGAATGAAAACGTAGACCCTTCTCCCATTCGCGAGCGAACCGAGATGGTTTGTTCGTGAGCTTCGATAATGTGTTTCACAATAGATAATCCCAGACCAGTTCCTCCCTGATCGCGGGATCGGCTTTTATCAGTGCGGTAGAAACGTTCAAAAATACGAGGTATATCTTTTTCACCAATCCCAATTCCATTATCGGATATTTCGACAAGGATACGATCATCGGCTTCTTCAAATGATATGACCGTTTTTCCATGCTTTTTCCCGTATTTTAATGAGTTTACAATTAAGTTATTAATCGCTTCGGTGATTCGTTTTTTATCCGCGTTTACCAAAATAGCCTTTTCATGATGAAGTCTAAATACCAGTTTAATTTCATACTTTTCAGCAAGCATTTCCTGCATTTCAAATACATCCTTGGTTAGACTGATGATATTAAAATCCTCCTTTTCGAGTTTAAGCTCACCCGATTCCAGGCGTGAAATGGCTTCGAGATCCTCTACAATATTAATCATCCGGTTAATGCTTTTCTCGGTTCTTTCCAGATAAAGTTTATTAATTGCAGGATCCTCCAATCCCCCGTCGAGAAGCGTTAAAACATACCCCTGTATATTAAAAATAGGTGTTTTTAGTTCGTGGGAAACGTTACCAAGAAATTCCCTTCTGTATTTTTCCAATTGCTTTAGCTGATCTATTTCATTGGCTTTGTTCTTGGCCCAAATTGCAACTTCATTGCGTACTTCGGCAATAATATCCTTTCTTGCAAGTGCTTTATAAAAATCTTTTCCGGGAGTATTGATACTATGAATGGTACGATATATAGGTTTTATTTTTTCGAAGATAAAATTGTTTAAAAAAACAAAAGCAAAAAAGTATATTGAAATAAAAAGGATTCCGCCACCAAGAGTAAGGGAAAGAAGACTATATTTTCCCGTTAAATTTGTAAGAATGGTAAGAACAAGAAACAAAAGAGCAGCAAATAAAGCTATGTAAAGAGCAACTTGTTTGGCAGAAAGAGCTTTCATAAATGGTTATCAGTTTTATTTTTGATGAAGTTCCAGTAATCTGGAAACATATTTTCCAATAATATCAAATTCCAGGTTCACCACAGTACCTTTTTTTATCTGGTGGAAGTTGGTATTATCGTAGGTATAAGGTATTATTGCCACCTGAAAAGATGATGGTCTTGAATTTACTACGGTAAGACTAACCCCGTTAACTGTAATTGAACCTTTTTCAACGGTAATGTTGCTTTTGCCGGGATCGTACTCGAAGGTATAATACCATGAACCGCCAGCTTCAGTAACGTTTGTGCAAATAGCTGTTTGATCTACATGGCCCTGCACAAGATGTCCGTCGAGTCGTTCGTTAAGTTTCATACTTCTCTCAAGATTTATTTTGTCTCCCGGCTCAATATGAGCAAGATTTGATTTTAACAAGGTCTCCTTTATGGCAGTGACCGTATAGGTATTTTCTTCTTTTTTTACAACAGTTAAACAAACTCCGTTATGCGCCAGACTTTGATCAATTTTTAACTCGTTAGTAAACGAACACGACATGGTAATATGCAAATTATCCTTATCATTTTTGAGGGTAATCACCGGAGCTGCTTCTTCAATAATTCCTGAAAACATACGATTATCTTTTTTTTTAGTATGGCGAAATTACAGATATTAAGCCACTATCACAAAACAAATAACTTGGTGCAACCATATAAATTCTTACTTTTGTTGCTCCTAAAAATTGTGTAAAAAAGAAGCTTAAAAGTTAAATATGATTCTTGTAACGGGCGGTACGGGGCTATTAGGTTCGCATCTTTTGTTCGATATACTTTCGCAAGAACATCCGGTAAAAGTACTCGTGCGTTCTGAAAGGAGCAAACAAAATATATTATCTACATTTGGATTTTATACGACTGATCCTGAAAGCTTATATCGCAAAATTGAATGGGTTGAAGGTGATGTAACCGATATTTACTCTTTATCAGAAGCTTTTGATAATGTGGATTATATATACCATACAGCTGCTTGTGTTTCATTTAATCCAAAGGATAAAAATAAAATTTATCAGACAAATGTTGAAGGAACGGCAAACGTAGTTAATCTGTGTCTTGAAAAAGAAATCAGAAAATTATGTTTTGTTAGTTCTATTGCCTCCTTAGGCACCAGCGAGGATTGCTCACCAGTAAATGAGAATGTTTTATGGAAACCTACTAAGAATGCCTCAGATTATTCAGTTAGCAAGTTTAAATCTGAAATGGAAGTGTGGCGTGGAATAACCGAAGGATTGAATGCAGTTATTATTAATCCATCCGTCATTTTGGGTCCAGGGAATTGGGGATTTGGTAGTAGTTCTTTTTTTTCGGCAGTGGCCAATGGCTTTAAATACTATACACATGGTAGTAATGGCTATGTTGATGTTCGTGATGTTTCAAAGGCTATGATTATGCTTATGGAAAGTGAAATTTCAGGGGAACGATTCCTGATATCAGCCGAAAATATTGAATATAAAGAATTATTCACACAAATTGCAAATGCTTTAAACGTTGCTCCCCCTACCATTTTCGCCAATCCGGTTTTATCTTCATTAGCCTGGAGGTTTGAAGCTATCAAAGCAAAACTGTTCTTTTCGCAACCCAAAATTACCAAAAACACCATCCTCTCTTCGCATAAAAAGTTACTTTTCACCAACTTAAAAATTAGAGATGCAATAGGTATGGAATTTAGATCCATTGAGAATTCGATTAAAGAAATTGCAGAATTATTCAAAAAAGATAGCAAACACAGATGACTTACCACGTTTAAGTTTTCAGCATCGCTTAAATATTAATTTTTCTTTATACCTTTGAATTATCACTATTTAATACCAGCGTAAATTAAATACTTAACATGAGGAATTGCCTTTTTATTAGTGCGTTTTTTTTGATTTTGTTCAACTCTTGCGGATTTTATAAACGCTATACTTATATCCAACCACCCATACAGGTTAAAAATGATACTATCCTATACCAACGGAAACTTCTAACATACAAAATTCAGCCAAGTGACGTATTGTACATCAAAATCCAAAGTCTCGATAAAACAGTAACGGAACTATTTAATTCTAATAGTTCCATCTCAAACCAATCGATAATGGGCTCGGGGGGAGGAAGTATGTACCTCATGGGAAACCCGGTAGACATAAATGGTTTTATTAATTTGCCTATTATTGGAAAAGTGTATGTTGCCGGCTTAACCGTGGGTGAAGCTCAGGATACAGTTCAAAAATTAGCGACCGTATTCATTTCCGATGCAAGAACTGATTTAAAGCTGGTAAGTTTTAAAATATCGATGCTTGGTGAAATAAATGGAAAAGGCTCTTTTACTATCTTCGCCGATCGGGCAAATATTCTCGAAGCTATTGCTCAAGCGGGAGACATCTCCTATAATGGAAATCGTAAAAAAGTATTGATTATTCGGTCTTTTAATGAGGGAACCCGCACAATCACTGTCGATTTAACCAAACGCGAATTACTCTCGTCGGAACAATATTATCTCCAACCAAATGATATCATATACGTGGAACCACTGAAGACAGCCATCTTTAGAATCAAAATTGCCGACTATTCGGTCTTTCTCTCAATAATTACATCAACAATTGCAATGGTTTTATTAGTAGCTAATTTAACTAAGAAGTAGTTATGGAGAATCAGACAGAGTATTTTCAACAACCGGAAGAAACAATTGATATTAAAAAATTTGCAGTTCGTATTATCCGTAATTGGTATTGGCTTGTTATTTCAGTTAGCATTTCATATTCAATAGTTTATATTATAAATTATTATACAGATCCTTTGTATAGCGTTTCGGGCACATTGGTAATCAATGACGAAAAAAAATCCACGGCGGAATTGTTAATGAATACTCTTAACACAAGGAAAAACCTCGATAATGAAATAGCCATACTTAAATCCACCAAAATGGCATATAAAGCCATAAACGAATTGCCCGAATTTCAAATTAGCTCTTATGCTGTTGGTAGGATGCGAAAAACAATGCTTTACAAATCATCTCCCTTTACCGTCATTCCCGATTCCTCCTCTACCAACCTGAAAGGATACCCTGTAAATGTGACTATACTGTCGAAAGACAAGTATTTGCTTGAAATAGATGGGGTTTATAAAATTAACAAAGAAATGAGATTTGGAGATACCTATCAGGATCCCAATTTCAAATTCACCCTTTTTCTAAAAGATGCAAATACCTTTACTTCCTCAGGCTCTTTAAAGTATTTTTTTACGATGAACGACCCAAATGGAATGGCCAATATGTACAGAGGTAAACTGGGGATTACCTATAATGAAAGAAGAGGTTCCGTTTTAACGCTTAGCACAGTTGGTCTGGTTCCACAAATGGAAACTGATTACATCAATAAACTAACTGAAGTTTATATTCGAACCGGCTTGGAGGAAAAGAACCAAACATCGATAAATACGATTAATTTTATCGACGATCAACTCTCCACAGTAGTTGATTCCCTTCGTAAGGCTGAGGATAAGTTACAATCTTTCAGACTGAATAATAAAATATTGGACGTATCAACCGAAAGTAGCGCCATTATGGAGCGTATTTCAAAAATTCAGGAACAGAAGGCAACTTATGATATGCAAATCAAGTATTATAAATACTTGTTGGATTACATCAATAAGAAGAAAGATTTTCGTGAGGTAGTTGCCCCATCCGTATTAGGCATCTCCGATCCATTAATTGCCAATTACATAGCCGATTTGGCTAAAGCGTTTACGGAGAGAAGTGTAATGTCTCTTAGCGCTAACCAGGTAAATCCGAGCCTGGCTCCCATTAACGCGAAAATACAAAATGCCTTAAGCACACTTCGAGAATATATTAACGAAAATATTCGCAATTCCGATATTGCTAATGCGGATATTGATAAAAAGTTATCACAAATTGAAAGAGAAATATTACAACTTCCGGTTACACAGCGCAGGCTGCTAAATATTGAACGAAATTTCAAATTAAACGATCAGATCTACAATTTTTTACTTCAAAAACGCGCTGATGCTGCCATAGTGAAAGCATCGAACATAGCTGATAATAAAGTACTTGATCCTGCAGTGCCCGAAAATGCCGTTCAGATATCACCCCAAACATCAAAAAACACAACGATGGGTATCGTTATTGGTATCCTTATCCCAATAGTAATTTTGGTTTTATTAGAGTTCTTTAACAATAAAATTCAAGATATTAAGGACATTGAAAACATTACGAAAGTGCCCATTTTAGGATCCATAGGTCACAATGACAGGCTATCTGATATACCAGTGTCAGACAATCCCAAAGCAGCTTTAGCCGAATCGTTTCGTGCACTTCGAACTAACCTTCAGTACATGATGCGTAGCAAGGACAAAAAAGTAATTTGTGTCTCATCGACCATAAGTGGCGAAGGGAAAACATTTTGTGCTGTAAATCTTGCCAGTATCATAGCTCAAAGTAACAGAAAAACTCTCTTGTTAAGTCTGGATTTACGAAAACCTAAAATACATAGAATTTTCAATCTGGAAAACACAATAGGCTTAAGTACTTATTTAATTGGTCGTTCAAAATACGAAGAAATTATTGTCCCAACAAATATGGCCAATCTATTTATATCCACTTCTGGCCCCATACCTCCAAATCCTGCTGAATTGCTGGAAACTTCATATATTGAAGAGTTCATCAATAGGGCCCGGCAGGATTTCGATGTTATTATAATGGATACCCCTCCTTTGGCTATAGTTACCGATGCACTTCTATTAACGCGCTTTTCAGATGCAAATATATTTGTTGTCCGTCAAAATTATTCCTCCAAAGATGTCCTAAAATTAGTTGACGATTTACATTTTAAACGCGACATAAAAAACATTGGTATCCTGGTAAATGATGTAGATTATAGCAAGAATTACGGTTATGGGAAAAAATACGGTTATGGTTATAGTTATGGCTATGGTTATGAAGTTTATTATGGAGAATCTGAGAAAACAAAAACAGGGTTATCTTCACGCCTACTTAAATTATTCAAATCTTAATAATATAATTGATTCATTAGTGACCGATTAAACTATTGAATAAATTATGCAATCCCGATGGGACGTGGCTTGAAATGGAGCTTTTAATTATTTTACTACCGAAATATTGTCTTTAAGTTCGGCTTAGGCTGTGTCTAAGTCGGGCATATAAAACCAGACTGAGCCTGCCAGGATATTAACGGCTTTTCGATTACTCTACAAACAACGCATAAAAAAGGAGCAATTCCCATTGCTCCTTTTTTATATATTATCTTTTAATTCTTTAAAATTCCCAAAGATCATGCTCTATATTAAAGAGTGACTCTTTTATCCGTTCAGCTTCCAAAAGGTTTTCTATGCCGGTAGTATATTCTTGAATTAGTCTATCACCATAAACATTACTTTCCTTATAAATAAATCCACTAAACCTACGTTGCATAAACAAATCGTCAAAAGAAGCTTGTTGTGCATCATTATTTTTATTAAACACCGGGTGACTTGAAAAAAGATTTCTGGCTTCAGGATAATACACCCAACAAACCTGCTTTTGAAGCATTTCAGCATTGTCATCAATACCAGCCGCAACATCAGTATTCCCTTTAATCTCGCGCGGATAAACCCGTATAGGACATAGACCCAAAATACGAACCTGCATGGTTGAATAGTTCTTGTCAAAAAACCATTTTTCCTTGATAAGAATTTTCTTCACCTCATCGAATTTTCGATCCAAAATAATGGTAGTATCTTTATCGGTACCATCGGCTTGAGGAACTTTAGTTGTTTTAGTTCCCTTTCCCATGTTGGAATCCAGATCGTCTTTTGACATCGGATTTTTAAATTCGTCAGTACCTCCAGGAGCATATACCTGTAAATTTTCGTTATCAATACCAAAGAAAATCAATGAAACAAAACTCATCCGTTCACCAATAGGTTGAACTGGATAAAATAATGGCAGATTCATCTTTTCACGTAAGTCGATCATTCTCCAAATAACTTTCGACCACATCACATCGGCTTCCCTTGTTAAAATGTATGGGATAGGTTTTTTCTTTGGAATGTGTATTTTTTCATATACCTCAACCTTTGTGTCCTGCGCAAGTATTTTCCCTGTAAATGAAAGGGTTATTACACAAATGGCAATCGCAAGTACTGAAATAGTTCGCATGGCTTAATATATTATGTTATTGAATTTTAAAAGATACTGTATTTAATTCTCTTGGCTTCCCATCAGGCCCAATCGCCTTTATATAATCAAAATAAACCTTGTCCCCTTTGTTCAAATTTCTTATAATATTTTTTTGTTTTTCAGAAATCTTGTTGGTTGACTTTACAGATTCATCCTGAACAAACGATCGGATAGTGGCAGAAACGGTAAACTCGGTAACTGTAAACTTTGCATCAAAATCAAATCCTTCCAAATCGGCTTGAACAATACTTTGAGCAAGTAAAATATTTTTGTCAATGGTCCCTCCTTTTCTTAGGGCAACTTTAGCAATTGGGTCAGGAATGTTTTTTACTCTGAATTCCATTTGACCGACTTGTTTATCTTTACCATCAATTTTGGCATTAACTGTAATTTTAGCATTAATGCCAGCATTTTTTGGGTTTACTACCCACCCGTTTCCTTCTTTTCTGATAATGCCATTGGTATTGTATGCCGTAATTTTATCACTCCCTATGCCTGGTACTGAAATTGAAACAGGATTATCTACACCAATATAAAAAACATTCATTTTGGTGGGTGAAATAACTGCATTCGATTCTGCAACAAGATATTCCGCTTTAAATGGTTTTCTTATGATGGATCCATCGGTTGCTTTTAATTGAATAATTCCACCCCATTTTACAGGGCCAACAGAACCAGCAGTTCGCCTAAAAATACCTTTTTTGGTGACAGGATCGATTGGCAGACTATCTCTATTCCCTCCCACAATCTGGTAATCAATTTTCCCATCTGCTGTTTTTATTTCCTGTACCTGACCGGTATAGATAGTAGGATTGCGTGTTGTATCAAACGCTGCCATAAAAACCTCAGCTCTATACTCTCCTCCTTTAAGGACATAATCGGAATTAACAATTATTGTTGGCTCCAGCTTGTTAAACTTAAAGGATCCGGCATCAATTTGATTAAACAAATATCTGATAACATCCGATTCAGCGTTTCGCACATCGCTTTGCAGTTTGCTCATAATCGTGGTAACTGCAATAAGAGGCCAACTTTCAAAATGGGCAGTTTCCCATGTCTGTTTTTCGCCTGGTTCATTCGGTGGATCAGTATTCAATGTTGCATTAATGGAAGCAATAAGATCTACATCATTTTTATCAACGTAACTAAGCAATGTGTTTCTAAGCTCAACGAATTTTGCTTTCAAAACCTTACCTTGTCCATTGTTATTAGATCCGATCATTATTTCAGAAGCGCTATAGGTATCATCCTTTTTTTCGATTTTACCACTCATCACTCTTCTTTTGGCATCAATTGCCTTATTTCCCTTGTCAGCCTTTTGTACAATCTGAATCTTGAGATTCTGAATCATATTAAAAAGTTCTTCCGACTTTATCTTTACATCCTGAGCCTTTATTTGCCAAGGTTTAGCTTTATTTGGATTTGATACTGCAAGTTTGTCAAATTCATCGTAAAGCAGGTTGTTTTTATCACTAAAGTTTTCAGAAGTTTTAGTAAGGCCTTCATCTACAATAACAAATGCATTCAAAATTTCCTTCGATACATTCAGCGCTAGTAAGGCAGTCAGCACCAAATACATCATGCCGATCATTTTTTGCCTGGGGGTTTCTTTTCCGTGACCCATAGAAATCAGTTCTTATGCTATAATTACTTATTTTTTATTTGTCACAACATTCATTGCGGCCAACATATTGCCATAAACTGTATTAAGCGATGATAAATTACTGCTTAATTGAGTTATTTCATCTTTATATTTTTGAGTTTCCTGAGATGATTGTTTCAAATCCTGAAGCAATTGGTTCATTCCTCCATATAAAGCCTGATTTTCTTTTAAATGTGTATTTGAATCACGCAATTGCAATTCGTAAACAGCATTTAAAGCAGAGAGATTTTTATTGACATTTTCAAGTTGAGAATTGTAATTTTTTGCTCCTTCCGAAATTGAAGAAATGTCATTTTTTACAGTCGATGATAAACTTGAATAAGAATTCGTTAACGTTCCTATTGAATCCTGTAATGACGAAGCAGATTGGGTAAATGCAGTAGATAGGTTTCCTACCGATGATGCTGCATTTTTCATGTTTGAGGCATACTGACTTGTTGCCACTGTCGCTTCAGAGATATCAGAAAGACTAGATGAAGTAACATTGAGCTTATGCAGGGATTCTCCTAATTTCTTGAAAGTTTCAGGACCTATATTTGCATCTTGCACCAGATCCTCGAATCGATCTAAAGTAGTATGTCCCAATTTACCTGCTTCCTTTATTGTTTCTATTTCATCAGGATCGGTCATACCGGCTAGTTCAGGATACACCAACGTCCAGTCAAGTTCTTCATGTAAAGGCTCAAAAGCAGAAAAGAAGAAAATAATCGATTCAGTAATAAGACCAACAGAAATCATTACACTGGCTCCATACCAGTGTTGAATTTTAAAAAGTGCTCCAATAATTACAACGGATGCTCCAAAGCCATACAATTTGGCCATAAAATTTTTCCAACCGGAGCTTTGTACAATTTCAGTAATATTCATATACAATAATTTTAGAATGCCTAAGTAACCAAAGTTATATTTTAGCTGTGCTTATTTTGCTGATGTACCTAAATATGATCTAACACAGCGGAATCCAATAAATGATTTTGCTGAATCCTGATATTCATAAGTTCGGGTTCCAACCTGCATGTAATAAGCAATATCTTTCCAGGATCCGCCACGAATCACTTTACGCTTCATTGAAGGAGGATCATCAGGAAGTGCATTGTACTTATAATCAGGATTGAGATCATGTGTGAAACTATAGGCTGATTCATCATATGCATTGGCACACCATTCGCCAACATTTCCAGCCATATCGTATAAGCCCCATTCGTTAGGTTCGTAATATCCTACACGCACAGCCGTTATGCCACCATCATCAGCATAATTGCCACGTAATGGTTTAAAATTTGCAAGAAAGCAACCTTGTTTGTTTCGGGTGTACATTCCTCCCCATGGATACATTGAATTGTTAAGTCCACCCCTTGCAGCATATTCCCATTCTGCCTCAGAAGGCAATCTGAAATCATGCACACTTGGTTCTCCATTCTGTGCCAATGATCCATTTAAATATTGAGTTCTCCATATTGAAAATGCAGTTGCCTGTTTCCAATTAACTCCAACAACAGGGTAATCATCGTATGCAGGGTGCCAGAAATACATGGTTGCCAATGGTTCGTTATAAGAATATGTAAAATCAGATACCCAACATAACGTATCAGGATATACATTTATTACATCTCTCATTATAAAAGCAGATCTATCCTGAACCTGAATTTGTTCGCCCAAAGAATTTACTGCTGAACCACTATATTGTTTTGTGCTAAAGTTATATTTATTCGATTTTTTAGAGGCTTGTTGCATATCCACCCAAAAATATTCATACATTAACTTTCTAGTGTCTATCTCTTTTCTGAAATAGAACCTCTCATTGGGTTGAAGGTAAATTTCTTTCAATGTTTCATTCACTGTCTCATCTTTTGTATCGATTTCGGTTTTCCAATTAATCATCGGAGGATCAATAGGATTGCCATTATCGTCTTCAGATATAAGAAAATCTTCGATCTGTGTACCAAGCAATCTTCTCATAATCGAATCGCGAACCCAATAAACAAATTGACGATACTCATTATTTGTTATTTCGGTCTCATCCATCCAAAAGGCATCAACAGATACTGTTTTCGATGTTACGTTTTGTGCCCAGGATACATCCTGATCGCTCGGGCCCATATTATAACTTCCCTGCGGAATAAAAACCATTCCAAAAGGATCGGGTTCAAAGTACTTTTTTCTACCTTGCACACCAGTAAGCTCCCCGTTACTGGTTTTCCCACAGCTACCGTTAAGTATTGCAAATACGATACTTATGACCAGTATTCTTTTCATAACATTAAGGTGTTTATGTGTATAAGAATTTTTAGTATTCATTTTCCAGCTACGTAAATTTTTTCTCAATTAAATTTAATTTTTTATAAAAATCGAATGCTTTTGTATTTGTGTGGTATTTTTTCCGTTATTATATTGAAACAATATCCAACCATAATTTCATGCGAACCACTATTATATTTTCGAATATCAGTTGTAGAGAAATCATAAGAATATCCTATTTTTAATCCATTTGCAAATTCAATTCCCAACATTCCAATTATTGCTGAACTGAGTCTATAAGAAACGCCTCCCCATATCCGTTTATTGTATACTAAAACAGTATTTAAATCAATCCTTGATGAACCTCCGTCAGTACCAATAAAAACAGATGGTTGTAAATCGAATGAAGGGTTGGGAAGTGCAATATTATATCCTGTTGTTAAATAATAATGTCGTTTTAAACTTGGCTTGGCCTTTTCGTACGAAAATTTGGGTTGCGTAAGGTGTGTTGAAGAAAGCCCAAAATACACATTTTCTGCTTTATAGAATAAACCAAAATTTAAATCAAAGATGGATGCGGATTCTTTTGGTCCCGGTATGCCCTGATCCTGATCGGCATTTATATTCCCATTGCTTTTACCCGCGTCCCAAGTAGCGTTAAGCGCTTTGTTGTAAAATCCTGCGCTCACTCCAATTCCTAATTTTCCGTTACCATTGTTTACATTCATCCTATATGCATAAGCCAGATTTAGGCCTATATTTTTTTCAAAACCAAGTTTATCATTTAATATAGTTAAACCAATTCCACTGTTTATTTTAAATGGTTTAACCGACGCATCAATATTGAACACCTGTGTAGATGGGGCTCCATTAAGACCCACCCATTGTTCACGACCCAAAAGTGATGCACAAATTGCATCCTTACTACCAGCATATCCAGGATTAACAGCCAGATTATTTTGCATATACTGACTAAATTGCGGATCCTGTTGCGCAGCTGCCACTCCAAAGAGCAGTAGAAAAGGAAAGAAAATTAAAGGCTTAATCATAAGT
The DNA here is from genome assembly GCA_038213375.1 of Bacteroidales bacterium. Lineage (GTDB taxonomy): Bacteria > Bacteroidota > Bacteroidia > Bacteroidales > JAAUTT01 > JAAUTT01. Next base: position 108,114 of record JBBQTB010000004.1, read on the forward strand.
AAAGTCTCACTTCATCTGTTCTTAATGTAGTAAAGTAAGCAATAATTAAGTTTTCCTACAAATTTATTAACATTTTATTGTTAATAACTGTTCCTTCCTTTGCCTGCTTATACTGCATTTTAAAATTAATGTTTCCTTGTTAGATAATTATTATTTACAGAATTCCCATTTTATGATACATCCTATTGATTGCAAATTACTTAAAACTTAAATTAAATTTGAATTCTTTGAAAAGTCCTCCACCAACGATCGGGTATTTCTTGTTTACAAGCCAGTTCGTAATCATTTTCAGAACACGAAAGCACAATACGATGATTATGCTTATGTAAGAATATTTCCATCCACCAACGGTTAGTAAAGTTACTTTGATAAAATGCCAAATCCTGATTGGAATCATTATTATGAATCAAATATTTAGTAAAATTCTGTGGTTTTAAATCAGGTTCTTCAAATATCCTGTTAGCTAACCCTTCAAGAAAATACCATATTATCTGTGCAGCTAATTGTGATGTTGTTTGGTGAATATCATTTGCTATAGAAATATCAAAAACACCCAATGAGGTGATTCGGTTGCTGTGTCCGGTAAAGAACGATAATTGACAGGCTTCATCGCCTGACAAACCGTTAGGGGAACTGTTCAATGCTCCGGGAGCATCGCAATGCTTTATGGAGTTTAAGCTGAACGTTACAAGATTAGAATCTCTAAGAACAGGTTCAATTTCTTTCATGTTTGTTCGTAGAAAACCGAGGCGATATGCTTCGAAATGAGAGTCATCCACGAAATCGAGAACTGTTTGTGATACAAAACAACTCTGGTAACCAATATTTATATAATTAAACATTGAAAAACTGTCTTCGTTTTCTTCGCTGTGTGTGCCGGAGGTATAACTTTCATTTATCGACTTACTGGAAATGCGGGAGTCGATAGATACCATATTTAAAGGTATGTTGTTTTTTTGATAAGCAAGGATTCCTCCATAATTGAATTTGGATGTGCCTCCAATTAGAACCAAAATAACATTATCCTTTTTAATCTCCTGAAAAACCTCGCTGATAGCAATACAAGCATCAGCGAAATTATTGCCGGGTTTAATGTTTCCCAAATCAATAATGGAAAGGTTATTTGAAAGTGGAGCTAATTGAAATATCTGATATCTGACCTGATTAGCTACTTCAAAGGTTTTAATATTTTCATCGTCAGGCACTCCTAGCAATGCCACCTGAAAACCCAGCGCCATAAGATCGGCTTTCTGCTTGTCGAAAAAGCGTACATGCTTAGTAACAAAGTGAGTGTCGAAAATATTATTGTTGTTGAAATCCAAAAAATGTACCAGTTCCATTAAAGTAATAATTATGCAGGATTAGGATTTCTTTTTTTTGCCTCTGGCTGGCTTTGATTTTGAACTGCCATCTTTTATAATATCCATACATTCCTTAAAAGTTAGGGCCTCAGCGCTTTTCGTTTTAGGAATTTTATAGTTTTCTTTCTTAAAAACAATGTAAGCCCCCCAGCGTCCATTTAGAATCTGTAGATTGGCGTCCTCAGAAAAATTCTTAATAACTTTGTTTAGCAGCTCCTGTCGTTTAATACCAATTATCTCAATAGCCCGGTCAATAGCAACCGTTAAAGGATTATCTTCTGATATTTTAATGGAATAAAATTTATTATCGTGTTTCAGATATGGACCGAATCTGCCTATACCTACTAAAACGTCTTTTCCCTCAAAACTTCCGATGACTTTGGGAAGTTTGAACAAATCCAATACCTCATCAAGCGAAATAGTATCAATGGATTGTCCTTTTAAGAGTCCTGCAAATCTGGGTTTTTCTTCATCAGTTGCCACGCCAATTTGTGCCATTGGACCAAATCGTCCGATTTTTACCATCACTGGCTTCCCCGAAACCGGATCAGCCCCAAGAATGCGTTCACCAACACTTCTTTCGGAGGTTTCAATGGTTATTGCAACTTTTTCGTGAAATGGATTATAAAATTTATCAATCATCTTTGTCCAGCCCAAATTTCCGATGGCTATCTCATCAAACTCCTTTTCAACATTGGCTGTAAAATTATAATCCAAAATATCCTTAAAGTGCTGTACCAGAAAATCATTTACAATCATTCCAATATCGCTCGGAAAAAGTTTAAACTTCTCCGCCCCTGTTATTTCCTTCAGTTTCTTTTCAGTGATCGTGAGGTTTTGAAGTGTAATTTCCTGATATTCACGGGTTATTCCCTCACGGTCCTCTTTTACCACGTAACCCCTCACTTGAATAGTTGAAATAGTTGGGGCATAGGTAGAAGGACGTCCTATCCCTAATTCTTCGAGCTTTTTAACCAGACTGGCTTCCGTATACCTTGGTAAATGGTGTGTAAACCGCTCAATGGCTTTTATATAGTTAAGGTCAAGAACCTGATTAATTTTTAATGGAGGTAAAAGACGTTCTGTACTTTCCTCATTCTCTTCATCGGTTGATTCGATATATACTTTCAGAAAACCTTCGAATTTCATTACTTCTCCTGATGCAATAAATTTTTCAGGAGTAGTAGAAATGTTTATGGTAACTGTGGTTTTTTCAAGGGCTGCATCGCTCATTTGTGAGGCAACAGTTCTCTTCCAAATAAGATCATATAGTCGGCGCTCTGTTGCCGAACCCTCTATTTCAAATTGATCCATATAAGTTGGGCGAATTGCCTCGTGAGCTTCCTGTGCTCCTTTCGACTTGGTTTTGTATTGACGAGGATTTGAATATTTTTCGCCGTATTCCTTTATAATGACATCTTTCGCCATCGTAATTGCCGTTTCAGAAAGATTCACCGAGTCGGTACGCATATAGGTTATTTTTCCGGCTTCATATAACTTTTGCGCAATGGCCATAGTTTGGCCTACCGAAAAACTCAATTTACGACTTGCTTCCTGCTGAAGAGTGGAAGTAGTAAAAGGAGCTGCTGGCGATTTTTTTGATGGTTTGGTAACTATATCGGTAATTTTGAATTGGGCTCCCTGGCATTTATTCAGAAAATCGAGCGTAACTTTTCGGTCGGAAAATTTATTGTCAAGTTCGGAAAATAACGAACCCTTTTTCTGCTCTGTAAAAAAATTGGCATTAACTTTAAAAGACGATGTGCTATTAAAGACTTGAATTTCACGCTCTCGATCCACTATCAAACGGACAGCTACTGATTGAACTCTGCCTGCAGATAAAGCCGGCTTTACCTTTTTCCAAAGAATAGGTGAAATTTCAAAACCTACCAATCGATCGAGCACACGTCTCGCCTGCTGGGCGTTAACTAAATTTAAATCTATAAACCGCGGATTTTTAATCGCGTTTAGTATGGCGTCTTTGGTAATTTCGTGGAAAACAATTCGCTTGGTATTGTTTTGCTTCAACCCCAGTACCTCATAAAGATGCCACGAAATAGCTTCTCCTTCACGGTCTTCATCAGAAGCAAGCCAAACAATTTTTGCTTCTTTGGCAAGTTTTTTTAACTCGGCAACAATTTTCTTTTTGTCTTCCGGAACAATATACTGGGGCTCATAGTCCTTCTTGACGTCTATTCCCAAGTTCTTTTTATCCAGATCGCGGATGTGACCAAAACTCGACTTCACCAAATAGTTTTTCCCCAAAAACTTCTCTATTGTAGAGGCTTTAGCAGGAGATTCAACAATCACCAGATTTTCAACCATAACTCTTAACCCCATTTTAAAAAACACCACAAAGTAAAAAAATTACTCGGCCAATCTCAAAATTTTAAATTAAATATTATTTGCTAATTTTACGGCGCAAACTTAACAAAGCCATGGCAAATCTAAGCGATAAGCAGAAAAAATACCTTAAATATTTTTGGATTATTTTTCTTAGTCCAATAATTCTATTTGTATTGATCATTTTTTTTATATCCATGGGATGGGTAGGTTTTATGCCCACTTTCGAAGATTTGGAGAATCCCAACCGCAATCTCGCATCCGAAATATATTCCGATGATGGTAAAGTTCTTAGTACTTATTATTTGGATGAAAATCGAAATGCAGTTGAATACAAAGATATTTCACCCCTTGTTATCCAGGCACTTATTGCCCGTGAAGATCATCGCTTCAGAAAACATTCCGGGATAGATGGTTGGGGTTTACTGAGGGTAATGTCTAAAACAATCCTGCTTGGAAATGAAAGACAAGGAGGCGGAAGTACCTTAACTCAACAATTGGCTAAAAACTTGTATACCCGCCAAAGTCAATATAACCGTGACACCGTTGAATATAAATTTGGCCTTTTCAAAAAAGTGGCTCTCACCATTACAAAATTTAAGGAATGGGTTATCGCCGTAAAATTGGAGCGAAATTATTCCAAGGAAGAAATTATCACCATGTACTTAAATACAGTTCCATTTGGTGGTGAGGATTATGGTATTAAAATAGCGGCCCGAACTTATTACAATAAATCGCCCGATTCATTAAAAATTGAAGAAGCAGCTATGTTGGTAGGTATGCTAAAAGCAACTACAAAATATAATCCAAAACGTAATCCTGAGCGTGCTTTGATCCGCCGAAACAGTGTGCTGGATAAAATGCACGAGCACGATTACATTTCCAAAGCGCTATATGACTCTGTCTCTCAGATTCCTATTGAAAAATCGCTGAATTACCAAAGCCAGGCCCAGGATGCCGGTTTAGCTCCTTATTTGCGGGAATATATCCGTATATTAATGACCAAGAAGCAACCTGAGCGGAATGACTACAATATTTACAAAACTTATCAGGAGGATTCTCTTCGATGGATGGAAGATCCTATTTATGGATGGTGTTATAAAAACTTAAAACCTGATGGCACGCCCTATAATCTTTATAAAGATGGTTTAAAGATCCGCACTACTATTAATTCTAGAATGCAGGGTTATGCAGAGAAATCATTGATCGAACATCTAGCCAAAACAATTCAACCAGCCTTTTATCTGGAAAAAAAAGGAAAAACAAAGGCTCCTTATGCAAACGACCGAACCGAAACTGAAATCCAGAAATGGATGTTCAATGCCATGCATCAAACTCCACGTTTCAAAAATTTGCGAAACGCAGGGTTAACTGATCCTGAGATTTTGAAGAATTTTAAAACCAAAACTGAAATGCGTGTTTTCTCTTATAAAGGAGAACGCGATACCATAATGTCCCCATGGGATTCCATTAAATATTACAAATTTTTTCTAAGGGCAAGCTTTTTGGCAGTCGATCCTCATACCGGATATATCAAAGCCTGGGTAGGCGGACCCGATTTTAGGTACTTTAAATATAATGGAGTAATGCAGAAACGACAGGTAGGTTCTACTATCAAGCCCTTTCTTTATACTCTTGCCATGCAGGAGGGGATGAAACCATGCGATAAAATATTAAATGCCCGTGTAACAATTGAACAACCGGAACTCAATACCGAATGGAGCCCGAAAAATGCAGACGATGGCAAATGGGATGGCAAAGAAGTAACCATGAAATTTGCTTTGGCAAATTCGTTAAATTATGTTTCGGCTCGTTTAATGAAACAATACAAGCCTCAACCCATGATAGACATTATCAGAAAGATGGGTGTGAAAAGTGAAATTCCGGCCGTACCTTCCATCTGCCTTGGCACACCGGAACTTACCCTGATGGAACTTATTGGAGCATACACTACTTTTGCCAATAAAGGGGTTTATACGCAGCCAATTTTTATTTCACGAATTGAAGATAAAAACGGAAATGCACTTACAACCATTAAACCTCAACAAAATGAAGCTATTAGTGAATACACCGCTTATACGATGGTAAAGATGCTTCAACAAGTGGTATTGGGTGGCACAGGCGCAAGATTGCGATATAGATATAACCTGTTGCACGAAATGGGTGGAAAAACCGGTACAACCGATAACCATTCCGATGGATGGTTTGTGGGAGTGACTCCCGATTTAATTGCCGGAGCCTGGGTAGGCGGTGAAGAACCAACTATTCACTTCGATCGCATGAAAAGCGGCGAAGGAGCAGCCATGGCTTTACCTATTTTCGGTTTATTCATGCAAAAGGTATATGCCGATCCTAAAATAAATCTATATACTGGTCCTTTTCAGGGACCAGAAGGTTTTAATGTAAGCTTTGATTGTTCGATGGGCGATGTGGATGAATCCATTAGTAAAGAGAACCTGGAAGATAACTTTTGATAAATTGGGAGTAAGGGAATACTCTATTTGATAATTATCATTTTTTCGCTTACCGCGAATGCCCCAAAATATCCTAGTGCACCATTGGTTAAGTTTGTGGTTGGGTTGGCCGGTGTGGAAGACGAACCGCCAAAACCACCACCAGTAATAGTAATAAATGTTTTAAAATATGTATATACTTGTTTATCTATACTATAAAGCTTAACACGAATGGTGTCATTCATCTCAAAACGCTCATTATCTGACCGAAAACCATTCAAATTAACTGATTCGTGTTTCCCATCCGAATATTTATCATTGCGGATTCGGATTGTCTTCTCACTGGGAAACAATTTGTTGTTCCGGTAAACTTCAATTTTATAAAAGTTATCGACGCCCTTCGGATCGGAATAATTCAGAGTTACTTCATATCCCGCTTTTGATCGAAGCGACTTTTCCAGAAACTCAAAGGTGAGAGAATCAATAACTACTATATTTGGCATTGTACTCATTGCCGAATAAGTAATTCCGTCAATCACCACATTTAAAGTATAGGTTGCTCTTGGGATTCCTTGAGTTTGATATGCTCGGTATTGCCCGGAATCAAATTGTACAAGGCGTTCTTTTATAATATCATTGGTTATAATCTCAACGTTTGCTTTGGTCACTTTTGGGACAATTCCCGGTTTAAAATAATCTACTGATTTTGTGACCGTTACTTTCCCAGGCACATTCTCAGTAGTAATCATACCCTCAATGATGATGCTTTCCGATGATGAATCTAATTTCACATCAATTACATCTTCACATGAATAACACATCACGGCAAGTGAAAATATTCCTATAATTTTCAATACGTTCATGTCTATCAGAATTTAAAATTATAAGTAACAGATGGTATAAATGTGAACAACGATGTTCGAACGGCCTGTGTTTCGTTTGGATTATCCGGGTTTTCACGAAATGTGATGGTGTAGGCATTTTTGCGTCCATAGGTATTGTAAACTGAGAAGGTCCAGCTCGATTCGAATTTTTTCGTTTTCTTCCTTATACAGGTAGCCCCGATATCAAGCCGGTGATAATCGGGCATCCGATACCCATTCCGATTGGTATATTTAGGCACCCACTGATTGTTTTCGTAATATTTCCCATTTGGGAAAGTAACCGCATCACCAGTGTAATAAACCCATGTTGCGGAAAACGACCATTTTTTACCGGCATCGTACATGGCTACCACCGAAACATCGTGACGGCGGTCCTGACGAGCCGGAAAAACCTTGCCATCATTAATATCGGCAAATATTCGGTCGGTTCTTGATAGTGTATATCCAACCCAACCCTGCAGTTTTCCGTAGTTTTTCTTTATCAGGAATTCAGCACCATAGGACTTACCATTTCCAAAAACTAATTGCGATTCCACATATTTATTAAGCAGAATATCTGCACCATTTTTATAATCAATTAGGTTAGTCATATTCTTGTAATACACTTCAATGGATGTTTCAATCTGATTGTCCTTGAAGTTACGGAAATATCCCAGCGAAACCTGATCGGATTGTTGCGGCATAATAATTTTACTGCTTGGGATCCAAATGTCAAACGGGCTGCCCGATGTTGAATTAGACAACAAATGCAGGTATTGGGTATTCCTGGAATAAGATGCTTTTAATGAATTTCTGGGGGAAAGTATAATGTTAGCTGAAACACGCGGCTCAATATGTCCGTAGCTGGTTATTAACTGGTTATTAGAATAAGTTATAGTAGATGTAACGTTCCCTTCGTCATCAAAGCTGTAAACATCAGTAGGTCCCAGTTCCGCAAACATCGAATACCGTATTCCATAATTCACTTTCAGTTGCGAGCCAAATGATTGTTCATTTTGAACATACAGCCCACTTTCTATTCCCTTCTTCTTTGGTAAAAAAATGCTGTTGAAATTGCTGCTTCCGGTTGCAGACAATTCGCCCGGAGCAAAATTATGCTGAATAATGTTGATCCCGAATTTTAATGTATTTTGTGGATTTATATAAAACTGATAATCCTGCTTAAGATTGAGGTTTTTAATGTTCGATTTAATGCTGTTGCTATTATTACCGATATTGATAAAATAATCGAAACTACTAGCAATGAATGATGTATTTAAAAATAATTTATTGTTAAAGATATGGTTCCAACGAACCGTACCAGTTTTATTTCCCCAATTGAAGCCAATTTGCTGGCCAAAATTAAATGCATCTCGACCCAAATAACCGGAAATAAATATTCGATCCTTTTCGGTGATCCTGTAATTTGCTTTTGCATTCAAATCATAAAAATATAATCCTGTTTTATTGAGGGTACTATCCGGCGATAATTTCAAAAACACATCAGCATAAGTTCTTCTGGCACTGATGATGAACGACCCACGATCTTTCACTATCGGTCCTTCTACAGTTAATCTCGACGAGATAAGTCCAATACCACCTGAAACTCCCAGTTTCTTGTTGTTACCATCTTTCATTTTCACATCAAGTACAGAGGATAGTCTGCCCCCATATTGAGCCGGCACATCGCCTTTGTATAAGCTAACATCTTTGATGGCATCTGAATTAAATACAGAAAAGAATCCCAGAAGATGTGATGCGTTGTATACCGGTGCTTCATCAAGCAAAACCAGATTTTGATCGGTTGTTCCGCCCCGAACATAAAAACCACTGCTACCTTCCCCCGCCGACTTAACGCCTGGCAATAATTGCAATGTCTTCAAAATATCCTGTTCGCCAAGCAACACTGGCAGAGTCTTAATCTTACTAACTTCCAGTCGCTGAACCCCCATTTCAGTAGAGGTAATATTTTTATTCACGGATTCTGCATTTATCTCAACCTCCTTAATGTTGGTAGCTTTTTCTGCAAGTTCAATTTTCAATTGCTTATCAGTGTCCAGATGAACTTTTTCTTCCTTACCATCATAGCCTATACTACTGAAAACAACAGTATAATCACCAGTTGGTAAGGTGATGGAATAAAAACCGTATTGGTTAGATGCTGTGCCTGTCTTTAATTCTCTGATAATTACCGATGCCCCAATAATTTCTTCTCCATTAGCCGCACTTTTAATTGTTCCGCTAATGGAATGTTTGGATTGGGCGCCGGCAATGCCAAGTGCTAATATCAGCACGAACAAAAAACTTTCTATAAATTTGTACATCCTAAAATTAAATTTTGCAACAACATATATCTTATTTATTATAATTAACTATAATTAATCCAAAATGTTTAATTTTTGATTTTACTCCAGAAATAATAAACTCCGCATTGGATATTTGGCTACCTGAAAAAATCATGAAGATTTAAACTTTCCCAAATGTAAACCAAAGTGAAGGAGTCTGAAAGTAAAATATACCAACATCAACTATTTAACCATGAAGAAAAGATAACCATCTACCAACATAAATGATCAATTAAACAACAAAATAAAAAACCGTAGTTTTTGTTTCACCGGCTTTTTAGAAAGAAAAAAATTCTTTTACTTTTTTTTCAACTGATAAATTCCAAACCCACAAGCTCCTAGTAATAACATCATTAAAAGAATAGAACTGGCAATGGATACTTTTTCTCCTATTATATATGATGATGGTTCGAAACGGAATTCGATTTTGTGTTCACCGGCCGGAACCGCCATTGACCGAAGCAAATAGTTTGCTGTAAAGTACGATGCTATCTTTCCGTCAATATATACATTCCATCCTTTTGGATAATAAATTTCAGAAAAAACTGCAATCTGCACGGTATTCGTTTTGCTCTTATACACCAGCTGATTTGGTTTGTAAGATTCTAGTTTAATAGAAGCTGTTGAATCGTACTTAAAGCTAGGCACATCAACCGTATAGCGTGAGTTAACCACTGCCGTCGATCGAAGATTCTCCTTTCCCAGAGATAACATTTCATCGTTGGCGCTGGATTCAAATTTCACTGCTTTCACAAACCAACAATTGCCATTGGTAGTATTATTAACCAAAGGAGGTGTATTTTGTGAATAAATAATATATTTGGTATTCAACATATTCAACACCGGCAAACTATCGCGTAGCAACAAGGTTAATCGTTCATTTGTAATAGTGCTGTCGCGTAAACTATTTTCAATGGTTTGAAGTTCGCCAAACAGGTAAAAACCTATGAGTTCGTCGTATTTCTTTAGCTTTGCACCGTGGTATCCGCCAATTGACTTATGATAATAAGATAGTTCGCCATTGCTAAACGGATTCTCACGAGTAAAAACACGGTAATCTGTGGCAAAGCCTAGTTCTCTGAATGTAAGCTTTTCCTTCTCGATATCAACATTCTTAGCTTTGGTTTTAGTAAATGCCTCGCTCACTGCAACCTCAATCTTTTTACCTAATTCAGGATTGTTTTGTATCTCGTTATTCAATATAAAGTTATCGGCGACAGAGGCCCGGTATGGGTTTCCGGATCGCTGTTTTTCAACCCACATTTTGTATCCTTTCCCCGCACTGTCGTTATTCAAGTAACGTTTGTCGACAATCCATAAATCCAACAAAACCAAAATGCCCAGGGTAACAATAAAATAGTTTTTTTTAACTTTTCCAGCCACGAAGAAATAAATCAATCCACTAATCCCCAAAGTAAAGAAAAGACTACGCATCGCATCTTTCTTAAAGATCGCTATACGGGCATTTTCTAATTCGGAAACAAACATATTAAACTGGTTCAGATATTCCTGATTGCCCTTAGATGCTGATAGTTGATTGCTAAAGCTCTGTGCTTCCGCTGAACTCTGAAAATCAAAAAAAGTTGATGGCAAAATATAAAACAACACTAATAAACCGTTTATTGCCAATAAGGTGTATAATAATTTCTTTTTATTGATTTGGGTTTCAAACATCTCCTTAACAAATAATAGTCCGATAAATGGAAAGGATATTTGTATTAATATCATTATCATCTTGGTATCCCTAAATTTATTAAACCAGGGAAAATGCTCGATGAAATACTGAAGAATGCTGCCGTATTTCCATGATAATAATACAGCCAGTGCTGAGGCTCCCAAAAAAGCCCATTTAATCGGATCTCTGATAAATACCATCCCGAGGATGAAAAGAAGGAAAATAGAAGCCCCAAAATAAAAGGCGCCACCTGAGCTGGCTTGCTCACCCCAGTAGGAAGGATATTGTGCTATATACTCCCGAAACTGGGGATTCACATCTTTAATTATCTCTTTTTTATTGCCAATATAGTTGTTAGCTCCGCCTTTCACATCGGGGATAACCGCTGACCAAACTTCGCCATAACCCATACTATATTGCGTGATATAGTTTGCCTCAAGTGCATCTTCCGGCGCTTCTTTCTGAGCCAAAGCAGAACGGGATGAAATGGTAAGCTCTGATTTACCACGGGTTGAATATTTTCCATACTCATAGGTAGTATACAAATTAGAAAACGAAGGGAGAATTCCGATAATAGCTGCAGCAAACAGTACAAGTGATGTTTTAGTAAATTTTAAGTATAATTTATTCTTTACATGAATAATAAGTTCGACAATCACAATCGCCCCAATAAGAAACAGACTGTAATAAGTCATTTGTAAGTGGTTGGCCGAAATTTGAAGGCAAAGGAAAAAGCTGAGTAAAATTGCTCCCATCCATAAGTTCTTCCGATAAGCCAGCAGAATACTACCAATCACCATAGGTAATAAGGCAATTGCATGTACCTTCGAATTATGACCTGTTCCCAAATAAAGCATATTGAGCGAGGCAAACCCGAAAGCGATAGCGCCAATGATGCTCAACCATGGACTTACTCCAAAACATAAAAGTAAAATGTAAAAGGATATCATGGCTAAAACAACATATCCAATTGGCCTATTCAGTGGTTTTAAAATAAGTATGTTTTCAATAGGCGTTACAAAATTCGGATGAATTGTGGAGATTTGATAAGTCGGCATGCCTCCAAACATCGAATTGGTCCATAACGGTTCGGAACCAAATTTCTCACGATAATCTGCAATTTCCTTACTTGCGCCAATAAATTGATCTGTATCACTCTGATGCAATTGGTAACCCTCCAGTTGCGGATAAAAATAGGTTGCGGCAATAACAATAAAGATCACAACCGCAATCACATGCGGTACAAGACTTTTTAATTTATCCAGCATAAAAATAGTTTTGAGGGGTTTGGTTAGTTTTTTATTTCTTCAAAATCGACATAATCACCTGTATTTTTTGAAATTTTTTTCTTACTATCCGATGGGGCATCGATAGTAACTTCACCCTCGCGACGTGGCTTTGGACTAGTATCTGATGTTGAGTTGCGATTCATATGGGATACTTTTTTCTCAACAAAATTCCCAAGCAGAATTGGAAATACATACCGCGAAAGAAACCGGATAACAATATATACGGTAGCGAATATTAAGAGTGTTCTGAATAATCCAACCATGACTAGTGAAAATTTCGGCTAAGGTATAGATTTTTTATCAATCCTCAATTTCAACCAAAGGTTTGTCTTTATAAATATTGCGATTACGCACACTCCCTCCAAACATCAGGTTAAATCCCATTCGAAAATTGACGTTCCTGGCATAGGCAGGTATGGGGTATCCGGCCTTTACTTTATTATAATAGATGGGAATGCGGTCACTCATTAAATACCAATGGAAGGGCCCTATTTTAAACGACAATCCTAACCCAAGATTATCATATACTCCGTCGGCAATCGTATAACTGAATGAGGTGCTAAAAGCTTCGCCGGGACTGAGATTTACCGATAAGGTGTACTGCGACCGAATAGCTTTGTCAAGCAATTGAAAACGTGTCAAAAACCCGACACCCACACCGCGAACAAGCTGCAAATGAGCGCCCACATAAAGTTTACCCGACAATGACGTCATATAAGATTCGTGATTCGTTTCAAACGAATATAATTTTTTTAATGAGTCAACCAGCGCTTTTGCCATCTTTCCGGAATCGGATAGTGACAATGGTAATCCGCGAAAATCATAATTGCCCGACGTGGAAAAATTGTTCAGATTGTTATTCCACTGGATAAACCCCAAATCAATAATACTAGCCGATATACTTAACATTTCTTCGGGTTTTAAAATAACCCCAATATCAAGTGCGGCACCCACATTTCTTCTGTTCATAACAATTTTTCGGGTACCATTCCAACCACTAACACTTCCGGATTTTATACTATCGACATTTACCTTTCCATCCTTATCATATCCAATTGTTAAATTTGGGATAGACGTGTTGATATCCATTGCCACTGATGTTTTCCAAACATCCGGGCCGGTTTGAGGGAAAGCAATGCTTGACGATTTGCTGCTGATATTTGCTTTCCCAAAAAGCAACTTTCCTCGAATACCAAAAGTTAACCTCTCATTAATTTCATGAGAAATTCCTATGGCATACTCACGAAACCAAATAGCATTCAACCCAATTCCATCAAAATTAAAAGAGTTATTTCCTGCCGTGGATTGATTGAAGTTAATGCCTAAATTTATTAAATCGTAGGGTATATTTCCTCTGGCTTCGACACGGTCAGAGGCTGAAAAGGAAAAATAATTTTCATTGATACGAAACCCAAACGACAACCAGTCCAAACGACCATCCGAATAAATATAGTTATTTTTCTTCAGTTTCCCCAAAAAGTCAACTCTATCCTTATCACTTTGCAGCGGTCGATAATAAAGAGAGTCGGTAACAGGCTTATATAAGTAAACATCATTAAACCCAACTGCTGTATTACCGCCATTAATTTCTATGGAGGAAAGTCCCGGCAGCCCAACGTAGAATCCGCATTTGGGCTGTGTAGCAGGATTGAGCTGGTTCGATTGAGGAATCCGATCCATAAAATACATCGTATTATTTTGTTGAGCCTCAATGTGTACCAAAAACACCATCGCCAATAGCAATAATGAGGTAAATCGGGATATCCTAAATTTGATGTCGCTCATAGTCAGCAGCATTTTATATTAAAATTGTTTTAATGATTTTATCTTCAACTCCGTTTGAAAACCCAATGAAACATCCAGCCGATATTGAGAATAGAATTTCACAAATGTCTGCCCGTTATTAGCCGTATTAACAATAGCTCTTACCAATGCATGCTTCACTTTTTGGATCGGCTTTATTCTTGAGTTGTCAAAATTAATATCAATTGTATCCACTCCAGGTTTATTCACCAATCCATTCAAATCAATCTCTCCCGATTTTATAATAGGTTGTTGATTTGAAAGGAATAACGAATCTATTTTTACATATTTATCATCCGTTAAAATAACTTGTATTTTTAAATCGAAAGGCATGTAGTTTGAAAAAACACCATGTATTAAAAGTTTGTCTATCATACTAACATCTCTGATGATAGAATCAATTTTCAAGTTGAGTGTATCCCTGATTTCATATTTCCCGGCTTTCAAATACATGGGAAGTTCTAATTCAAAATCAACACCAAGGTGGCTACTGTCAGTTACAAAATTTGTAACATTCGGTAATTTCCCTTTTGGATTTACAGTACAAACCATGTTATAAAATAAATAAACCGGATTTGTAGCTATTGCTAAGTCTAATTTACTGTTTGTTTTATCAATTCGTATGGTATCAAAAGCTGACTTTCCAACTTGAACAGGATATTGAAAATCAAAAGTTTTGACTGATGGAGCTAATGCCAGATCAAAAAATGTTGTGGTATTTATATCACTTGTATTCACCTTATTTAATACAATTTGTAATGGAGTTCCGAATGAATTCTTAGAATACAACCTTATTCGCGGATCGGCAAATAACACATTGAGATTGCTGGTATTGCCAAAAATATTTAGTTTTAGAACATCGCTGATATTTAGCACTTCATATTTACCAAGATATCCAAAAAGTGATCGGAAAGCTATTTTTTTTAAGGACACATTAACAGTAACCTGACCAGATATAGCTTGTTTATTATTCACTAAGGCAATTTCAAAATTTATTGGTATGCGATTGGATACACCCCCAATTTTAGTTATAAGCTTATAGTCCTTGATGTCACTGGAAAGAGTGACGTTAAAAGTTCCATCTGCTTTATCAATGGGAACTAACTGACTAAATGACGTTCCATCTTTTGTGAGGGATGGAAGCATCACCTTAGCCATGCCTGTATAATGAAATGTCGATTGTATCGTAAGCACTATATCTCCACTCTTAAAAAACAAGCTGTCAATCTCTTCACTATTGTTTACCTTGATATTATAAGTCTGACTCTGTTTAAGAGAAATGGTATCACTACCCGGGATGATAACACTAAACAGGTTTTGGGCAAATGTTACAGGATAATTTTGGTCAGGAATGGAAATAAGATTTGTCGCATTTTTTATCTCGGAAGGCAACAAAGAGTTACGGTAAGCCAGATACAATAAACCATCAGGATAGGCCTTAATTACACCACCTGAATCTCTCGATTCAATAATATCTTTCAAACTAAGGGATCCGTAGACCAATGGTGCGCCAAGTTTTGGGTTCCAGTTTACACTTGATGATACCTTATTCATATCTATTCTATCTTTTATGCATGATGAAAAAACTATCACTGCAAATGATAAAAAGATGATGTATATATTACGATTGGGAAAGTGTAAAAAATGCATCGTTACGAAATTAAATTTGTCTATTGTACGGAATAACTGTACAAAAAGTTATTGTCGCTTCCCACAATTAAATTAAGCCTATTTTCCGTATTGTTCAAAAGCTTAATCGAAAATTGTGTGGTACCTCTTAATGGAAAACCCTTTTCAATTTTACCATCTAATTTATAAAGATAAATCTTTTCATCTTCGTTGGTAACAATTCCAACTTCAAATTTGTTGGTTGCAAACTCATAAAATATTGGGCGAAATGAAATTGGTTTTTGCGTAGTGATGGTTGTCAACAACTTATTGTTTTGAGAAATTATTTTTAACTGATTGCCCGACGTAAAAATAAATTCTTTTACTCCGTCGGCATTAATATCATAAACATCAAAGTAATGATTTGAAGGAAACTTTCCAAAATCAATCATTTTATCAGTACCATCCAATCCAATAAGATATACCTTCCCTTCCATATCAGTGAGAGCAAAGCAGGCTTCCTTAAGGGATTTTGAATTAATAAGGGCTACTTTACAATTTACCGACACTTTAAATTTGGTTTTGGGATTAAGCAAAATATTCCCTTTTCGGTCAACTACATATAATTTGTTTTTGTCGGTAAAAGTCAAAAAATCTTTTCCTTCAATTCGAAAATGCTGCATTTGTTGTTTAACCTCACTTTCAGTTTTTCCAAAATTCCATCCGTTAATTGGTTTGCCATCTTTATCAAGAGCCATCATACTATGGTCGTTGTAAGCAATAAAGAAGCGATAGTTTCGGTCGTTTTCGTAGTCAAAAACTGCAACACCATTGGTTGCCAAAGCCGGTAAAGTGACAGGATATTTTTCAACAAATTTACCCTTCCGGTCAATAAGTATCAATTGCTTACCAGTATTGAAAAGCAGCTGGAATTTTCCATTCTTATAATAATCAATTAATACGACATCACTGATAATATGGTCACTAATCTTAACTTTCCATAAAACTTTACCAGATTTATCCATCAGATAGATTTGGTTTTTATCGTCCTGAACAAATATTTCTAACTCGCTTCCATTTTTAAGAAAAACAGGCTTAATAACTGGCTTCCCTTCAAGTGGGATTTCAACCATATTGCCACTTACAGGTCGATTTGAAACCTTAATTTTTTCAGGCTTATCCATTTGCAAACCTGAGCTTTGTGGTGAATACCTGACAAATATATTATTATAAATCAATCCGTTATTAGAAATATTAAATTGATAAACAAAGGTATTAAATCTGTTGAAATGGGCTTGCTGCTGATCCAGCACATCAATAATATCCTTTTTAAGAAAATTACCATAAAAACTGCCTGAAAGTGCTGGTTTGTTATAAAAGAAAAAATTGGTTTGCGTAGAAAAATACTCGGAGAAGTTTATAAAATCAGGATCGGATCCCAATGTATTATTTTCTGTAACAGCATTCGCAAATTTATTCAATGCGCCTACATTATTGCCAAATATCAAGTAGTTATCCACAACAGTACAAACTTTATTATCGCCCAACGAAAACATATTACCAAAAACCAATGCAGGAATATTTCCAAACGGCAATGAATAGATTTTCCTGACAACATCGTTATTCTTATAATTTGTTAATAACGAGGCCGGTTTTATTCCGGTTTTATTGCCATACTCGGTAATAAAATCATAAAGCATTTTGTGAGCCTCATCGTTACCCTTTGTCTGCATTACAGTAAAGGACTGGTTGGTTATTGAATCCAGCGTCTCTCCTAAAAAGACAGTGCCAATCTCATGTTCAAAAACTGAATGCAGGTTACCGATCAGATCAATGTTAAAATCAGTTTTTAATGCCTGAAGTTTAGCTCTATAATTTTGAATATCACCATCCACCTCCTGAAAAAGCTCGAAATCTTTAATATATTGGTCGAAATCGCTAATCCCCAAAGCAGCGAATGTGTTGGTAGCCGTTGGTATTTTATTGAAAATGTCAAGTTTTACGGGTTTTTGATTCTTAAAAAGTGACTCTATACTTGGATTAGAGGAATTCGCGAATGAAAAGCCATTAAAAATTAATGTACCCGGCTTGGGATTGAAGTCAAGTTCAATCCATTTGCCAAAATTCTTTGCAAAATCGATACTTTTTCGATATTTCGAATGAATTAGTTTCATTCCCAATTTAGGAAACTGGTCAAAATTAAAGTAGATATTCATCAATGAATTTTTACCAGCTGTTTTCATCGTTTCACTCAACTCGATGTTATTGATAATTAATTCGGTTGAGTTAAGCTGACGAACAGCATCTTCCAGTAAAATTGCCGATTGGCAGATCATTACTATTCCATTACAATGAGCATAAGAAAAGTTGGTGTATTTGTGTTCTGGAAATGTAATATCATGAATTTCTGCCTGTTCGTAATTTCGCGTAACATGTTCAAACATTATCCCTTTATATTCAAGAATCTGTTTATTTAACTGCCTGAAATCTTTATCGGAAATAAGCCTGAAATAATAAATCAGTTGTATATCATCTTTCCCTGTGGGATGCCCTGATATAAGAACCATTTGTTTTTGAGATAAAAGCCTGTTAAGAGGTCCGTTGGATTTTCTTAGAGAATCCAAAAGGTCCACCTGTACTTTTAGTTTATTAAACAACGGGAAGTTGGAAATCTCTTTCCACAATGGATTTCCAGCAATAAGATTATCGTGGAATTCATCATAATTTTTAATTTCGATCATCACTGCAGCATCCAAAGGTACTGCACGATAAAGAGTTTCGGCAATAGGCTCGTGCTCTCTTATAAAATAAAAAACTGTAATAGAAATAACAATGATGGCTATAAATATTCCAAAAATTATTCGTTTTGTCATAAAAATTGTGTCACTTTTTATTACCTCTAAATCCCCTAAAAGGAAATTTTGTACTTTTTGAATTTCTGTGTTTTCCTTTTGGGGGTAAGGAGGAAAAAACACTGAATATTCAGAAAAATTAATTTTTCGAAGTATCTTCAAAATTAGAAAATTAAATCTATTGCATTAGAAATAGTTATCAACAAAATTGTCATTTATCGATAAGTATGCCAGGTGTTTTATAATTTAGCCGGATATTGATACCCAAATGGATAAAATTGAACCAAAAATTCACGACAGCTGGAAGGAAGTTTTGAAAGACGAATTTCAAAAACCTTATTTTTCGGATTTAAAGAAATTTTTAGTTGATCAAAGAGCAAAAAATATCATCTATCCTCCTGGAAATTTGATTTTTAATGCTTTCGACAAAACTCCTTTCAACCAGGTGAAAGTGGTTATTCTGGGTCAAGATCCATATCATGGTTCCGGGCAAGCGCATGGCTTATGCTTTTCAGTACCTAAGGGAATTACTCCACCACCTTCGCTGATGAATATTTTTAAAGAAATAAAACAAGATATTGGTTCGGATATACCTGGCAATGGAAATCTTGAAAGATGGGCGGAACAGGGTGTGCTATTGCTCAATGCAACGCTGACTGTGATGGCAAATCAGCCCCTTTCACATCAAAATAGAGGATGGGAAACATTTACCGATCGGGTGATCGAATTATTGTCTCTACAAAAAAAAGGGTTGGTTTTTTTACTATGGGGACGAAATGCCAAAGCCAAAGAACCGCTGATTGACAACTCAAAACATTTCATACTAAAAGCAGCACATCCATCGCCTTTCTCAGCTTACAGCGGTTTTTTCGGATGTAAGCACTTTTCAAAAACAAATGAACTATTACAACAACAATCCATCACACCCATTGATTGGTAATGATTTATTAGATTTTTTACCCCATTCCCTGAAGGGAGAAAGCTGAAAATCAACCGGTTCCCTTTAGTGATTCAGGCTAGTGCTTATGAAATAAAAAGTTTGTTGGAAGGTGCTTATGACTAGTATTCCCATGACGATGTAAATGTTCTTGAATCAGATTCATTTTTACAAGAAAGTCAGCATCTGAAAGAATATCTTCAGCACTTCCAATTCTTTCAACATGATGCTGTTCGGATAACACGGCCACACGCGATTGCAAATGATCAACCAATTCGAGGTGATGAGTTGCAATTATGATCGTTTTTCCAGCTTCGTTCAATTGAAAAATCAATTCAATTAAAAAAGATCTATTTTTTGGATCCAGACCGCTCATGGGTTCGTCAAACAATAATACTTCAGGATTCATAGTAAGTATTGATCCAATAGCTACCCTTTTTTTTTCACCGCCTGAAAGCATATAAGTAGGGCGATCCCTAAGGTTATTTATAGCAAGCATTTTCATTACTGCCTCAGCTCGTTCAAGGGCTATATCATTGCTTTTGCCCATTTGTAAAGGGGCAAAAATCAATTCATCTAAAACGGTTGGGCAAAACAATTGATTGTCGGAATTCTGAAAAACATATCCAACGCTTTCTCTAAAATAACTGTTAAATGATTGAAGTTTCAACGAGCTTTCAGTGATCAGATCTTCCTTATAAAATATTTTACCACTATCTTGAAACAAAAGACCACTAATCAGATGCAAAAGTGTTGATTTTCCGCTTCCGTTCGACCCAATAACCGAAAATATCTCGCCTTGCTTAACTGAAAAACTTACATCAGAAACGGCACAATGCTTCTGTGCATAATTGTAACTTATATTTTCTAATCGAATAATATCTTCCATACATTTATATAAAATAGCTCAATACTCCCATGCTTAGAAAGAATAGTAAAAAAGTAACATCCTTCCAATTTATTTTATTTGAGTAAATTACATTAATTGATCCGGAATATCCCCTGGCAATCATGGCTCTATAAACTTCCTCATATTTAATCCACGATTTTCTAAAAATATGGGTTATCCGACCTGCTATTATTCGGTTATTCTCTGAATTTTTAGTGTTTTTCCACCACCGCGACTTCAATGCAAAATAAGTATCTCCGGTAGTTTGCGATAAAATAAATATAAATTTATAGGTAAGGGTTATCACTAATAAGAACATGTGCGGAACCCGAAATATCCTCAACGACTTTATAATTTCATTGAATGGCGTAGTATAAATTATCAACATAGTTAAGGTTAAAGAGTTGGCAACTTTCAAATAAAACCTTGCAACTACCCAACTTCCCTCCCTTGTTATGCCAATAGTTGCAGGAAGATGATAAATCCAAAATGAATGATCCGTTTTTAATTGAATAATATTAAGAATAATTTTCCCGTCGGTAACTATGTTTGAGGATGCCGGAGCGATTACTAAAAATCCAAAAAAGAAACTTAAAGCAAACACTTTTTTATACACATCGGCCAAATTTACTTGTGAAAGGATAAATAAAGCAAATAAAACAGCAGTTATAAAAAGTTGTGAATGAATCTGCTTGTTTAGGCTGATGATAAGAATAAAAAAAATTAAAAAAATCATTTTTATCCGTGCATCAATTTGTTGTAATAATCCATTTTTTGATGATGTATCATTCTGAATATAAACGGTTTTTATAAAGTTGGCAATGGATGATAAGGTATGATCAATAAATGATAAGGTATGTTTCTTCTTATCCAGAGATTTTTTTGAATGAATTTCATTTGTAAGTAAAAACGAGGGTAATTCGTTACTCATTTTGTTGATAAATATTAAATAACCACCACGTTACAAGAGAGATGATACCTATACCTACAAAACCTGACAAAATGTAAAACAGAGAACCCTTAAATAACGATGTGTTTTCTTTTTCAATACTGTAATCAGGCATCGGGGCTTTCCATAAATCTACATTTTTTTTCATTCCTTTAGGTATGTACCCGAGTTCTTTTTTTACTTTTCTTGTAGACCATTCGCCCCAACCACCTTCAGCATTAAACCATTTGGGCAGTAAGATACCAAGTGGTGACAAGAGAGCTAATACCAACAAACTTAATCCTATTTTTTTTGTGAATTTGTTCATTGCACTATTTTAGAACCTCTATTACCTCTTTATTTGATTGATAAAAATACCTGAATATTAATGCTGTGATAAATCCTTCAACAATACCAAAAAATAACAGATGTTCCAAAGTCATTGCCGGAATTGCTATTTTAAGTGGATAAGGTGCATAAAGTGGGATTCCATTCGATGTTGATGCCACAATAGGTTGTATTCCAACTTCAAAGGCAGTTATTAAAGCTGCAAAGCATAAACTTGCATATCCTGCAAAAAAGGCTGCAATACTCATCCGTTTCAATTCGACAGAATGATTATTAATAAGTTTAAAAACACCATAAGCAACAAAAGGCATTGCGATAGCCATATTAAAGCAATTAGCCCCAATGGCAGTAATTCCACCGTCACCAAAAATAAATGCTTGTAATATTACAGCAACTGACACAGAAACAATTGCAATCCAGGGACCAAATAGTAAGGCAATCAGCGCAGAACCAACTGCATGTCCGGAAGTACCTCCCGGAATTGGAATATTAAACATCATGATAAGGAATGAAAAAGCTGCTGACATTCCCAAAAAAGGGATCATTTTTGTAGTAAGTTTATTTTTAACCTTTTTAATTGCCTTACTAACTATTGCAATAAACACAACATATAATGGCACGTAGGTTTGAGGACTTAAATATCCATCGGGGATATGCATCTTGTTTGAAAGTTATAAAAATTACTATTCTGCCCGGCTCATCACCAATTTGCCATGTATAATACCTTTAATGCTAATAAGTTTATCTGATAATTCGGTTAATCTGTTAGCAGGGCCTTTTACAGCAATAATTTCAAGGCAATTGTCATGGCTTAAGTGAAAATGTTGTGAAGATAGGATTACGTCAAAATATTCGTGTTGAATGTCGTTTGATTTTGAAGTTACATCCCCTTTATGGTGGTCATAAAGCATTACTATTGCTCCGGCCACAATTTGATTGCATTGCCATTTTTTCTCAACAATATTCTTCTCAACCAAATGTTTAATAGCCTGCGAGCGATTTGGAAAATTATTTTCGATAACATACGCATCCAAGTCTTTAAGAATATCCTCATCCAGGCTGACTCCAAATCGACGTATTGGCATTGTGTTACTAATTATATATTTCGTGTCACAAATATATAAATAAAATTTAAAACACAAATAGTAAGGTAAACCGGAATAGGCAGGGGTAATCTTTAAAGTCAATAAAAACGTCCATTTCGATGGATGCTACCATAATGCCGTCCCGATGGGACTTAAAAATAAGTCAAATAGCTCCAAAATAAGTGGTGTATTTGTTGATTAACCTTATTTTTGTTCTTCAAACAAGAATACAAGTTTTCAAATGTTATACCATGTACCAACTGATTGAGGTAAACACACCGAAACAAAAAAGAGAATTTCTGTTATTTCCGGTAAAGTTATACAGAAACGAAAAAAATTGGATTCGTCCGTTAGATAAAGATGTGGAGGAAGTTTTTGATCCAAAAAAAAATAAATCATTTCGCAATGGCGAATGCATCCGATGGATTTTAACCAATAAATCAAACCAGACTATCGGCCGCGTGGCTGCATTTGTCGATTTTAAATTGGCTGGCAATAACGACCAGCCCACCGGAGGAATGGGTTTTTTCGAATGCGTTGATAATAAAGAGGCTGCTCTTATGCTGTTTGATGCTTGCAGGCAATGGCTTCAAATCCGGGGAATGGAAGCAATGGATGGTCCGGTTAATTTTGGCGATCGCGACAAATGGTGGGGATTACTGGTGGATGGTATCTATGAACCAAATTATTGCATGCCCTACAATCACCTTTATTACAAAGATTTTTTTGAATCATATGGGTTTCAAAATTATTTTAATCAATATACCTATCACCGGCTGGTGAGCCGTGATGGGATTGCACCTGAAATTGTTGAAAAAGCAAAACGAATTGCTAGTAATTCAAGGTATATGATCTGTCATGTGGATAAGCATCATGGAGAAAAATTTGCCGACGACTTTCTTGTGATTTATAACAAAGGCTGGGCAAAATTTTCGGGAGTAAAGCCCATTACAAAGGCTCATGCACGGGCGCTATTTAAGAGCATCAAACCCATTATGGACGAAAGGCTGATGTGGTTTGCCTATTATGATAACCAGCCCGTTGCCTTTTTTATCATGATTCCTGAAATTAACCAGATTGTGAAGTACTTAAATGGTAATTTTGGGCTATTTAACAAGCTACGATTCCTATATCTCAAAAGAAAAAAAGTATGTACCAAAATACTTGGATTGATTTTCGGCATTGTTCCCGATCAACAGGGTAAGGGATTGGAAGGATCGCTGGTAATGTCGTTCGCTGATATTGCATGGTTGTCCAATTTTCATTACAAAGAACTGGAACTTAATTGGATTGGCGATTTTAATCCATCCATGATGCGTGTGGCGGAGCAGATTGGTGCAAACATTCTAAAAACTCATGTTACCTATCGCTACCTTTTCGACAGAACAAAAGAGTTTAAAAGAGCTCCACTGGTGAACCATTCCGGCAAAAAAGTTATTGGTGAATAAGTAAAAGAATACCTGAAAGCAGCATTAACTGAATAACCGATGTTGTCAACTGGTTTTTTTATAGTATTTTAAAATAAGCAATACTTTCTTTTAATAATTCAGCCTGAGCAGCAAGTTCTTCTGCACTGGTGGCTGTTTCTTCAGATGCTGAGGCATTCTGCTGCGTTATCTGATTTAACTGTTGTATTACGCTATTAATCTGATCTGTCCCTGCATTTTGTTCATTACTGGCAGAAACTATCTCTGCAATAAGTTTTATTGTTTTATCTATATCGGGAACTAACTTATCCATTAAATTTTTTGTAGTTTCTGTTGATGTAACGCATGATTTTGTTAATACATTAATATCATGAGCTGCCAACTTACTCCTTTCAGCCAACTTTTTAACTTCGGCAGCAACAACAGCAAAACCTCTTCCGTTTTCGCCTGCATGTGCAGCTTCAACTGCTGCATTTAATGCAAGTAAATTGGTTTGAAAAGCAATATCTGTGATGATGGAAATCTTTATTGCTATTTCATTTATTGATTTTAAGCTAATTACAGAAGCACTACTAACAGAATGGACATCCTCCATTAAGCTTGATGTAATTTTACTTGTTTGATTTGCATTATCAGTACTTTGATGGATATTGGAGGTCATTTCTTCAATTGATGATGAAATTTCTTCAATTGATGATGCCTGTTTGTTGGCATCATGCGAAATTTGTTGAGATGCTGAACTAAGCTGAAAGCTTGATATTGCAATATTTTCAGAATTTGATTGGACTTTTGAGATTACTTCATTAAGGTTATAAATTAAGTCCCTTAAACTTTTTGATAGAATTCCCAGTTCATCATTTTTGAGTAGTAACTTTTCATCAATATTAATACTCAGGTTTCCCTGCGAAATTTCTTTTATATTAATGACCGAAGCATCTAATGGTGCTTTTATCATTTTTTTGATAATTTCAAATATAACAACAATCCACAATGTACTTAATGGAATCGCCCAAATTAAATGAAAGAATCCCATTTTACCAACATAATAAAAAAGTAAACAATCAAATAAAATTGCTACAATAACCCAAAAACCAATAGTTACTAAAATAGATTTTCCAAAATTTTTTTTAAGTATGAATGCAGAAACAGGCAAAAACGCTATTACAATTGATACTAGTAATAAAAACTCTTTCATATATTTTTAATCAATTTATAAATTATCCTGAGGTAGATATTACTCTATCAGAGTAAAAATAGTTACAATATATTGTTAATTCTTACATAAAATTTTATAAATTAATTTTTATAACCCTCTCCTTAAATCCTTCTCCCTAAATGTACAAGGAACTTTAACATGGTATTAAACTAGTATCGGTTAGATAAAGGTAGACTAAAAACCCACTTCGCCGGTAAATAACCCGACTCATCCACTTTATTTAACGGTTCAGCGATATTATTTTGCATAACCAACTGGTTTAAGCGAAATTCGTAGAAAATTATTGATTATGCAACACTGGAAAATAACTTTTATTATATTAGTATTTGGCCAACATATTGCGGCACAAACCATCAAAGGTCGTGTAACCGACACAAACGACAATGCCCTTTTTGGCGCAAACATCTCCATAAAAGGCACATATGATGGCACCATCACAAATAATGAAGGTAAATTTGAATTCAAAACGTCATCCATCGGAACCCAAACGTTGTCGGTTAGTTATATCGGTTACCAAAATAATGAACAAACGATTGAGATTGAGAAAGGAAAATTTCTGGATGTTGATGTGAAACTGCATGAAAAAAGTACGCAATTGAACGATGTTGTAATCACCGCAGGAACATTTGAAGCTGGCGACAAAAAGAGGGGTATTCAGCTTAGAACACTTGATATGCTTACCACGGCCAACTCGAATGGTGATATTTTTGGGGCGCTGAATACATTACCTGGCAATCAAACTGTGGGAGAGGATGGTGGGTTATTTGTTCGCGGTGGCGAAAAATATGAAACAAAAACCTTTGTGGATGGCATGTTGGTTTCCAACCCATATTCTTCAAAAGTTCCAGATTTACCTGCACGAGGGAGGTTTTCACCAATGCTTTTCACTGGAGTTTCGTTTAGCGCTGGTGGTTATTCTTCCGAATACGGTCAGGCTCTTTCGTCGGCATTAATTCTTAATACGATGGCTTTCCCGTCAAAAAGTCTGACCAGCCTTTCCATTTTACCCTTTGGCGGTGGAATTAATACAACAGTCAAACGGGATTCTACATCCTTTTCCCTTACGCTCGACTACTATAACATGGCACCTTATTATTCGTTGATAAAGCAATCAACAAAATGGACCCATTTTCCTGAAGATCTTTCGTCGACCATGATGTTCCGCAAGAAAATTGGTAAGAGTGGATTTCTCAAATCGTTTGCACAATTAAGCAGCAACAAACTGGGAATGGAATTACCCGATTATCTAACTACTCCCGGGAATATTCATTTTAAACTTACCAATAACGATATTTATGTCAACTCGGTTTATACTGTTTCAGTAGGTAACGGATGGTCATTAAAGACCGGTGCATCTTTTAACTACGACGATGAGTTGTTGGGTTTCGACAACTTTTCATTAAATACCTATAACCGGGTTTCACAATTCCGATTTAGCGCGCAAAAAAATGTGACACCCAATATTCTCCTAAAAACGGGGATAGAACTGAATTACCAATCATATAAGCAAAATTATACACGAACCGATTCTGCTTTTCAGGCAATTATGAATTATCAAAGTACCATTGCGGCCGCTTTTGTGGAAGCAGAATGGAAAGTATCGCGAAAAATATCCGTACGTCTTGGTTCACGAATGGAGTATGCTGCTTTATTGTCCGAAACCCGAATTGTTCCTCGCCTCTCCATGGCTTATAAAACCGGTGCAAACAGCCAGGTTTCCCTTGCTTACGGTGTATTCAACCAAATGCCTAAAGAGGATTATATGAAGTTTAAACCTGCCTTGTCGTCGGAGATGGCAACACATTATATTGCCAATTACGAATATACGATCGAGAATCGATTGTTCAGAATTGAAGCTTTTTCCAAAGAATATAGCAAATTAGTTCGCTATACGGCTCTCAATGATCCAAACCCTCTCAGTTATAATAATGATGGACATGGGTATGCACGAGGTGTTGAACTGTTTTTGCGCGACCAGAAAACTCTAAAAAATGGTGATTTCTGGGTTTCGTACACCTACCTCGATACGAAAAAGCTATACCAGGATATGCCTTCAATGCAACGTCCGATTCTCTTTTCACGCCACAGCGTAAATCTTGTGGGAAAATACTTTTTCATGGCCATCAAATCGCAGGTGGGCATTACCTATCAATATGCCAGTGGAAGACCTTACTATATTCCGGGCATCGGATCTACAACAATGAATTATACCTCCGATTTTCATAACCTGAGTGCAAACATCAGTTATCTGGTAAGGTTGTTCGACTATTTTACAGTCATACATTTTTCGGCATCAAACATCTTCGGTTTCAACCAAGTGTATGGATATCATTTCACTAAGGAATCTGATTCTTCGGGTGATTACACGGCTCATCCGATTACCTCTCCTGCGAAACGTTTTTTTGTGTTAGGAATTTTTATTACACTCGATAAATCAAATTCACAATTCTAAAACTTTAATTATGAGAAAACTAAATGTATTAATTTGTTCACTGATTCTTTTTGTAAGTAGCGCTTCGTATGCTCAAAGCGACAAATACGTGGATGCAATGAAGGAAAACCTCCAAAAACTTTCAGATAATTTTAATGAAAATCTCCAACCTGTAACAGCTCAATTTGAGAGAATTGCACAGGCAGAAAAAAACCAGTGGTTACCTTATTATTACGCTGCTTATTATACTGCGTTGCAAACATATATCAAACCCGACAATGCCAAAAGTGATGGTATTTTAGACAAGGCTCAAACCATGCTCGATGAGGCGTTAAAACTACATCCCGATTCATCGGAATGCATGGTGGTGCAAGGATTTATTCATGTGGGCCGGATTATGGTTGACCCGATGAGCCGTGGTGCAGAATATTCGCAATTGGCGGGTGCAGCTTTTCAGAAGTCGATCGCACTGAATCCCTCAAATCCCCGGGGTTATTATATGAGAGGTGTTACAGTGCTTAACACTCCCGATTTTTATGGTGGCGGAAAAATTCCTGCAAAACCGATACTTACAATGGCTATGGAAAAATACGAGGCATTTAAACCAAGCTCTCCACTTTCTCCAAACTGGGGTAAGGATCGATGTAAAAAGCAATTAGATGCTTGTCAGTAATTTTTTTTTTCGATATCTTTAAATCTGCCGGTAGAATTGATTGAAATCTGCCGACAGATTTAATATTTTTAACCATATGCATTTTAATACTAAAACAATCCGCCAGATTTTTCTTATTTTCGTTATTGGAATAGGTATCGGCAATATTTCAACCTTGCTTTTCAATTTGGATAATTTTTTCAACTGGCAGGACTTCCTTTTACGCTCTTTTTATTCTGTTGTTTTGACCTTATTTTTCTATAAAGGAAATGAAGCAATTATTAAATACCTGAATAAAAAGAATTCTTGGGTAAAAAATACACGAATAATTGTAATTAAACATATTGTAGCTACTGTTACATACTCATTATCTGTTATTTTTATTTTTTATCTCTATATTTGGTATTTCTTAATGCATCAAAAAAACCTTCATGGTTTTATTTTTAATTTCCGAATAGGTTTTTATGTTTGTTTTTCAATTACAGCAATATGGACCTTAATCAATTATTCCAACTACTTCTTTAAATACTGGAAAAATGCACTATTACGTGAGGAACAGCTTAAACGTGAAAGCCTTGCATTGCAATATGAGTCGCTTAAAAATCAGGTAAACCCTCATTTTCTATTCAATTGTTTAAACATTCTAACCTCATTGATTGAGCGTGATAAAGAGTCGTCCATTAAATTTGTGAAACAATTATCTGATGTATTCCGGTATGTACTGGATCAGAACGTCAGAGAACTCGTAGATCTGGATACTGAACTGAAATTTGTTGAGTCGTACCTTTATCTTCAACGGATTCGTTTTGGCGAAAACATTCATATATCGATAGAAATAACTGATCATAACTTTAAAATTGTACCTATGGCTTTGCAATTACTCATTGAAAATGCCATCAAACACAATACAGTTTCACGTGACAACCCTCTTATCATATCTATAATCGACAATGCTGAATCCCTCTCCGTGGTCAATAATTTTCAGAAAAAAACTATTATTCCCGATTCCAGTGGTATTGGACTTAAAACTTTATCCTTTCAATACGAGTTTATTTCGGGTAAAAACATTGAAATTATACCCGGAAATGATTTCTTTACAGTAAATCTCCCAAAGGTAAAAGCTAAATGATAACCAATATCATAGTTATAGAAGACGAGACACTTGCCGCAGAACGACTGATTGCTTTGGTGAGCGAAATTGACAAAAAATTCGTTATTAAGGCGCAACTCGATAGCGTGTCCACGTCAGTGAAATGGTTTTTGGCAAACCCTGCTCCCGATTTGGTTTTCATGGATATTCAACTTGCAGATGGATTATGCTTTGAGATTTTTGAGAAGACCACGGTTGATTTTCCTGTTATTTTTACCACCGCTTATAACGAATATGCTTTAAAGGCATTTAAAGTAAACAGTATTGATTATCTTTTAAAACCCATTGATAAAGAAGAGCTTCACGCTTCGATTGCAAAATATCGCCGGATTAATTCTTCGGTCAACAAAGCCAAACCTATGGCGCCTGAATTGCTAAAACAGGTGATGCAAATGATTCAAAACCCCTACAAATCGAGGTTTGTCATACGTCTGGGCGAGCATATCAAGACAATTCATTTGGATGATATCGCCTTCTTTTATAGTAATGAAAAATCAACGTTTATACGCACCCTTGCCGGTCGCGATTATGCCATGGATTATTCATTGGATCAACTGGAGCTCGAAACTGATCCTGGTAAATATTTCCGTGTGAGTCGTAAATACTTCGTTGCCTTGTTGTCCATTAAGGACATTATCTCATACAGCGGGAGCCGGTTGAAGGTCGTTATCACAGGTTCCGAAAAAGACGATATACTTGTTAGCCGCGAAAAAGTAACAGAGTTTAAAAAATGGCTGGAGGGCTGACCAAACAACAAATTCTATTTCCGATTTTCAGTGATTATTTGTATTTAAAATATATTCGTATATTTGCAGCCTTAAAAGTGGAAAGATTTGATTTGATTGCAACCACACAAAAAAATGCTAAAGCGAGGTTTTTTGCAATTAACATTTTCTTTCCAACCCCTTTATTTAATTATACTTAATTTATTCTAGTATGGGATATTTATTTACTTCCGAGTCCGTTTCCGAAGGACATCCGGATAAAGTTGCCGATCAGATTTCTGATGCTTTGCTTGACGAATTTTTGCGTTGCGACCCCGAATCAAAGGTGGCTTGCGAAACTCTTTGTACCACAGGTTTGGTAGTATTAAGCGGTGAGGTTCGTACCAACGGCTATGTTGATGTGCAAAAAACTGCCCGTGAAGTGATCCGTAAAATCGGATACACAAAAGCCGAATACATGTTCGACGCTGATTCATGCGGTGTTATCTCGTCGATTCATGAACAATCGGCCGATATAAATCAGGGCGTTGTTCGTCAAAAAGAAGAAGATCAGGGTGCCGGCGACCAAGGTATGATGTTTGGTTATGCCAGCAAGGACACTGATACTTATATGCCTTTAACACTCAGCCTTGCACACGAATTATTGCTTGAACTTGCCGTTATACGTCGTGAAGATAAAGCAGTGAAATACCTTCGCCCCGATGCCAAATCGCAGGTAACCATTGAATACGACGATAATAACCAGCCGTTGCGGGTTCATACCATCGTAATTTCAACCCAACACGACGATTTCGACACGGAGGCCAAGATGCAGGCCGCCATCAAGAAAGATGTTCAGGATATTTTGATTCCACGTGTTATAGCCAGATTACCGGAACGTGTAAAAAAATTGTTCAAAAACGATTACATTCTACATGTAAACCCAACCGGAAAATTTGTTATCGGCGGTCCTCATGGGGATACAGGTTTAACAGGTCGCAAGATTATTGTAGACACTTATGGCGGCAAGGGAGCTCATGGCGGGGGCGCTTTCTCTGGTAAGGACTCATCGAAAGTTGACCGCTCAGCCGCTTATGCCGCTCGTCATATTGCTAAAAACTTGGTTGCAGCAGGTGTTGCCGACGAAATACTCGTTCAGGTTGCCTATGCCATTGGCGTGGCTCAACCGGTAGGTTTATATGTTAACACCTACGGAACTGCCAAAGTGAAGGCTACGGATGGCGAAATTGCAGCCAAAGTAAACAAGCTATTTGATATGCGTCCGTTTGCCATTGTAAAACGTTTCGGATTGAAGAATCCTATCTTCCTGGAAACAGCGGCTTATGGTCATTTTGGTCGTGAACCATATACTAAAAAGGTTAAATTTTATACTAACGGTAATGGAACCAACAGCCAGGTGATTGAAAAAGAGGTTGAATTTTTCGGTTGGGAAAAACTGGATTTCGTTGATCGGATTAAAAAAGAATTTTCTATTTAAATAAAATAAACCTGCCAGGTTTTGAAAACCTGGCAGGTTTGGTTATTTGGTTATTTCGTTAACTCCTGAAACACCTCTTCAAGACTCTTTTCCTGTTTTTGCATCGACAATACTGAATACCCCCTCTCAACGGCAAATTTGAAGATACTCTCGCGAATATCAATGCCATTGCTATTACTAACCAACCAGCTGTTTTCCTTTACCTTAAGCACTTTATCTACCAAAGGAATCTTCTGAACAATACTTTCCTCCAACACCTTATTAAACTCCACTAACACAATAAAACCGGCTTGTGCCGTATGCTGATAAATCTCGCCTGTGCGGTCATTTGCCACAATCTCCCCTTTATTGATGATGATGATACGGTGACAAATTGCCTCCACCTCCTGCATGATATGGGTTGACAGCAAGATCGTTTTGCTTTTCCCTGCTTCGGAAATAAGGTTACGGATTTCGACAATCTGATTAGGATCAAGCCCTGTAGTAGGTTCATCCAGCACCAGCACCGCCGGATCATGAATAAGTGCCTGAGCCAGACCAACACGTTGCCGAAAGCCTTTTGACAGTGCTCCAATTTTCTTATGTTGCTCCCGATCAAGGCCTGTGAGTCCAATAATTTCCGATATTCTGCCCTGAAGATTTTTTACTTTGTAAATTCCTCCAACAAATTCAAGGTATTCTTTCACATACATCTCAGGATATAAAGGATTTTGCTCAGGAAGATAACCAATATGCCTGCGCACTTCCAGAGATTGTTCCATCACATCAAAACCATTCACTGCGGCTTTACCTGACGATGGAGGCAGATAACCGCAAATAATTTTCATCATCGTTGACTTACCGGCGCCATTTGGACCGATAAACCCTACAATTTCACCGGATTTTATTTGAAATGAAACATCATTCAAGGCTTTTTGCTTGCCATATAGCTTGGTAATATTCTCTACCTGTATCGACATAATCAGTACATTAACGAAAAATATAAAAAATCAAATTTAATGATTTTAGTGAAAGAAAAAGAAGGTCAGTCGTCAGCTATTTATAAGATGAATTAAAACTGCAGTTTTGAACCTGATATTTCATCGAAATAAAAGACTCCTTTACCAGGGTCGTCATTGATCCCGCCAATGTAAATAGCTACCTCAAAGATGTCAGCAGGGTTAAAAGCAGAACTTCCTTAGAATCAGCCAATTTGTGTTGTGTATTAAATTGAAAAATGGAATGGTTACGATGGCGCGAGCAATGAACTAAGAAGGTGAAAACGGTAGTGAAAAGTATGGTAATGTATGGTTTCATATTTTATCAATTGTTTTGTAAAATCATCAGGTAAAGGTATCCCAATCTTGTAAAAAAATAATGAAATAACTGGAAATGAAATAAATAGAAATACAGTCCCATCGGAAAATAATAAGCCTATACCCATAAAATTATTATGATTCACACTCATCAAACTCTTTGTATTTTCATCCGGCAGCTTTTTATTATGATGCCAGCCAATCAAAATATTTTGATAATAAAAATGAATTTATATATTTGTGTTAACATTAATGCTTTAAAATTGTATTAGAACAGTACTAAATCTCAACACATAAAACTTATGATCAGAGTAAAGACAATTATTTTTGCCATCGCAGGGTTTTTCATTGTTTCTGCCTCCGGTTTGCAAGCCCAGGTTACAAAAAAGGATGCCGCTGATGCATATAACCGGGGCATAGCCGTGAATGCTACCGATCCAATAGCTGCAATTGATTCATTTGAACGTAGTGTTAAACTTGCTACTCAGGTGGGCGACGAAGCCAATGATATAAAAGTACAAGCCGGAAAAGTTCTTCCAGGACTATATTATAAAAAAGTAGTAAAACTTACTAATGATAAGAAGTTTGACGAAGCCATCATTGCTTGCAAAGAAGCGATTAAATCATCAGATACGTATGGTAACGATAATGTAAAGGAAGAAACAAAGAAAATTATGGTTCAGGTGTTAACCAATATTGGCAATAACCTCACCAAGGCCAACGATCAACCAAATGCCATCAAATCATACGACAGCGCTTTGTCGATCAACCCTAATTATACCAAAGCTATTTTTTATAAAGCGGTAGTATATACAAAATTAGGAGATGCTCCCAAGTTTTCTGAAACAATCGATCTCGCTATTAGCAAAGCAAAGACTGATAATGATACCGCTTTCAGCAAACAAATGGAAAAAGTTGCCCTTAATTTCTACAAAAATTCAGGTATTAAATCGAACAAAGCCAAAAAGGCTGCGGAAGCAATCGGTTTTCTAAATACTTCATTGAAATATGGAAACGATGAAGATGTTTACTATTATCTGGCCAACATATTCAATACCCAGAAAAAATACGGCGATGCGGCTGTAAATGCTCAAAAGGGGTTGGACATGGAGACTGGGTCTGCCGAAGCCAAAGCAAAATTTTATTATGAATTAGCTGTTGCCCAACTTGGAAAAGGTGAAAAGGATAATGCATGTGGAAATTTCAAAAATGCTTCCTTTGGACCATTTGCTCCAGCTGCAAAAGCCCAGATGACCAATGCGAAATGCCCGGGAGCTCCGGCTGCACCAACCGCACCCGCAAAATAAGCTGACCAAAACACTCTATAAATAAAAAAAGAGGCTGTCGAAAAATCGATAGCCTCTTTTTTATAGTTCAATAGGAGCTTACTGTCCAAACATAACCTGACCCATACTCGCAAAACTTGATTTAGGATTCACACACATCACAGGTATTTTGGCTTTGTTCGCTATCACCATCTGCTCTTTTGCACCAAATATATAATCAAAAATGCTAATATACTTGGTGGTCATAATCAAAATTAAATCTGCATCAATACGTTTTGCAAAATTTAATGTATCATTTTTAAAGTCGCTCGTTCGTTCAGGCGAATGAATCTCGTAATCAAGATTATTCTGAATAAGAAAGCGGATAGCAAAATTAAGGTTTGCATTAATTTTCTTCTGAAGCGATTTATCACTAACAGGATACTTATATAAATGAACCTTTGAGTTAAAGTACTTCCCAAAATAAATGGCCCAGTTAAGCTTTTCCTTATTTTCCGATTTAAAATCGATAGGAAATACAATGTTTGAATACTTCTCAAGCGTTTTTGGCTTATCCTGAACTACGATAAAAGGTGCGCTTGACCCTACAATAACTTTTAGCGCCCAGCTTCCAAATATCCTCTGGGTGCGAGTCATACCATGTGTTCCCATCACCACCAGACTGATTTTTTGCTCTGATACATAGGTTGAAATAGAAGTAAAAATATTACCTTCAACGATTCGTATATCAGGTTTGATGGCATACCTGCGTTCAGTTTCTTCGCAAACAATTGCCATTTTATCTTTACGATTCTCAATTTCCTTTTCAGGAGTACCCGGTGCAACAATATGCAATAAGCCAATACCCTGCTTTATAGTTCGTGCAATACGGATAGCATGTTCCAATGCACATTGAGAGATGTTAGTGAAATCCCATGTAACAAGTATGAGGTTATCTGGATTCTCCATAGTTGGGATTTGAGTTTAGTTTAATTGATAGGTCGAATATAAAAAAAATCTTTATTAATCTAATATTAAACGAGTGAGTAAATTCAAAAATTGTATTTTTGTGCTTTATAAATTTTAGAAAGTGTATCGATTATGGAGCATCAGGAAAGAAACATCATCAGAGATATAATAAAATCAACAAAGCTAGACATTGATGTATTGGTAAAGGGTTGGGTACGAACTAAACGTGGTAATAAGAATGTAGCATTTATTGCGCTTAACGATGGATCAATCATTCATAATCTTCAAATTGTAGTTGATGTTCCTAATTTTGAGGAGGAGTTATTAAAGAAAATTACCACAGGTGCTTGCATTGCAGTAGAAGGAAAGTTGGTAAAATCTGGCGGACAAGGTCAATCAGTTGAGGTAGTTGCCAGTAAAATTGAAGTATATGGAACCGCCGATCCCGAAGTTTTTCCGCTTCAAAAAAAGGGACACAGCCTCGAATTTCTGCGGGAAATTGCACATCTCCGGCCCCGGACGAATACCTTCGGCGCAGTTCTTCGTATTCGTCACGCCCTGGCCTTCGCCATTCATAAATATTTCAACGATAACGGATTCTTTTACCTGCATACACCCATTATTACGGGTTCTGATGCTGAAGGAGCCGGCGCCATGTTTCAGGTTACTACTCTAAATTTAGAGAACTTACCTAAAACTGCCGAAGGGAAAATCAATTATGAAGAAGATTTCTTTGGGAAAGCAACCAACCTTACCGTATCGGGTCAGCTCGAAGGTGAACTCGGAGCTCTGGCTCTTGGATCTATTTATACCTTCGGACCTACGTTTCGGGCCGAAAACTCAAACACTCCACGCCACCTTGCAGAATTCTGGATGATAGAACCTGAAATGGCTTTTTGCGATATTACCGATAACATGGATTTGGCTGAAGATTTTCTCAAATACCTTATTACCTATGCATTGGAAAATTGTGTGGACGATCTGGAATTCCTATGTAACATGTACGATAAAGAATTGCTTGACCGCCTGAAGTTTGTTACCGAAAATGACTTTATGAGGTTAACCTACACCGAAGGCATCAAAATTCTTGAGAAGGCCGACCAAAAATTTGAATTCCCGGTGGAATGGGGTATCGACCTTCAATCGGAACACGAACGTTATCTGGTTGAAAAAGAATTCAAACGCCCTGTCATCCTCACTGGATACCCAAAAGACATTAAGGCTTTTTATATGAAGCAAAACGAGGATGGAAAAACCGTTCGGGCAATGGATGTGCTTTTTCCAAAAATTGGCGAAATAATTGGTGGCTCGCAACGCGAAGAAAATTATGAAAAACTTGAAAGTCGTATCAACGAATTACATATACCAACCAAGGATCTATGGTGGTATCTCGAAACACGCAAGTTCGGAACAGCTCCACACAGTGGTTTTGGACTTGGTTTTGAGCGATTGGTATTGTTTGTGACCGGTATGTCGAACATTCGCGATGTAATACCTTTCCCCCGTAGTCCTAAGAATGCTGACTTTTAGTTATCTTATTTCGTTATCTTTGTTATTGCAGCTATCCGCAGAATATGTTAAATCAAAAGCTTCAGCAAAAATTACTACAAAAACTTTCGCCTCAGCAGATCCAAATGATCAAGCTGCTGGAGATACCGTCCATGCAATTGGAGCAGCGGATTGAGAAGGAAATTGAGGAAAACCCTGCCCTTGAAGAAGGAGCTGACCTTAATGGCGACGATTCCTATGAAGATAAAGGGTCGCAAGACAATGCCGATTTTTCCATTGATGAATATTCACACACCGACGATATTCCTTCCTACAAGCTTAGCGTAAAAAATTATAATAAAGCGGAATTAAAGCCGGATATTCCATTCTCGGTAGGTGCATCATTTCACGATTTTCTCGACAGCCAGCTTGGTTTGCGCGATCTGGACGAACGTACCGAGATGCTTGCCAGCTACCTTATCGGTAACCTGGACGACGACGGTTACCTTCGCCGCAAACTGGAGGCTGTTGCCGATGATCTTGATTTTAACCTAAATGTCAAAACCAACGAAGAGGAGCTTATTGAAATTTTGCATCTCCTTCAGGATTTTGATCCTATCGGAGTCGGCGCCCGTGATCTTCAGGAATGTTTGTTGTTACAAATTTCCGCAAAAGACCAAAGTATTCCCGCTATTGTGCATGCGCGAAAAATTCTGAAACATCATTTTGAGGAGTTTACCCGGAAACACTATGATAAAATAACTACCCGCCTTAACATTTCTGCTATTGAGATGAAGGAAGCGGTGGACGAAATACTGAAATTAAACCCTAAGCCAGGAGGAGGATATTCCGACCCACACAGCAAAGTATCGGAAACCATTATCCCTGATTTTATTCTCGAGAACAACGACGGAGAACTACAGCTCAGCCTTAACTCACGAAATGTGCCTGAACTAAGGTTAAGCCGCACTTATAGCGATATGCTTGAGGCATATTCGGCGAACAAGGCTAACTCGAATAAAAACCAGAAGGAAGCGGTTAATTTTGTGAGGCAGAAGCTTGATTCGGCCAAGTGGTTTATCGATGCCATCAAACAACGACAAAACACTTTGATGCTTACCATGCGGGCAATCATCGATTTTCAGAAAGGCTATTTCGTGGAAGGAGACGAAACAAAGTTACACCCAATGATCCTTAAGGACATAGCCGATCGCACAGGTCTTGATATATCTACCATTTCGAGAGTTGCGAACAGCAAATACATACAAACACATTTTGGTATTTACGCATTAAAATATTTCTTTTCCGAAGGGTTACAAACCGATTCGGGTGAAGAAGTTTCAACACGCGAGATTAAAAAAATTCTGGAGGAATGTATCGAAAATGAATCAAAACGCAAGCCATTGACCGATGATGAGCTGGCTGAGATACTTCAGAAAAAAGGTTATCTCATAGCCCGCCGTACCGTGGCTAAATACCGTGAACAATTAAACATTCCGGTAGCTCGCCTTCGCAAAGAGCTATGATGCTGTAAAAAATCAACATTTAAGTAACAAAGAGACAAGAAGACCAAATGAGCAAGAATCAGATTATTATACTATTTTTTAGACGTATACCAAAAATATTTTCCGTTATCCTTCACCCGTTATTAATGCCCACTCTGGGTATTTATGTGATACTCACCTCCGGCACCAATGCTTCTCTGCTCGACAGTGATGCTAAGAACATCATTCTCACACTGGTAATGGCCTGCACTTTTGTAATACCAATTGCTTTTGTTCCGTTCTATTATTATTGGCGCATCACCACAAACCTCACCATGAGTGAACGGCAGGAAAGGATTATCCCTCTGGCCATCACAGGAACGCTTTATTATGTTTGTTTTTTTATTCTTTATCAAATGGGCGCTCCACGCATTATCCTCGCTTTTCTGTTTGCCACGGCATTAACTGTAATAGTGAACCTCCTGGTAACACTCAGATGGAAAATCAGCGCTCACATGACTGGCATCGGAGGTGTGATAGGTCTCATCTTCTCGATGTCATTTTTGTACCATGTCGATACCATGTTTTATTTAATGCTTGCTATTCTGTTATCCGGATTTATTGGGTTTTCGCGTTTAAGCCTCAATGCTCACACGCCTGGCGAAGTATATTGGGGACTTATAAATGGTTTTGCTGTGATGGTCACTACTTTTTTTGTTTTCTAACAAGGAACTGCCCCAGTTTCGACACATTTTTCATTATCAGAGTATACAAGTCTCCCTTTTTATTGCGACGAAGCGCGTGCCAGTCATCCCGGCTTTTAAGCCAGATATTATGCAGGCTTTTATTCGATGCCCCTCCTACCCTCATGCGTGTGATCACTTGTGGGAGGTATTCGCAATACAATTTACCCGAACCAACGGTTCGCAGCATCAGATCATAATCGGCGGCTATCTTATATGAGGTGTCGAATAGTCCAAAATCGCTGTATACCTTTCTCTTCATAAATAAAGTAGGATGAGGTGGCATCCATCCATGGTAAAAATTCCGTACATCAAATGGGGTGCTTTTCCAGTTACGGATTACTTTATCAGGATCATCCTTTGCCACGTACCATAAATCGCCATACACAGCATCACATCCGGTTTTGTTAAACACTGTGGCAACATCGGCAATTACGTCAGTGCCCTGAAAAAGATCATCGGAATGAAGAATGCCAACGACATCGCCAGAGGACATCATAATCCCTTTGTTCAGCCCGAAGTACATTCCACCATCATGTTCCGACACATAATGACTGATATTCTTCCGGTATTTTTCTATGATTTCGCAAGTGCCATCGGTCGACCCTCCATCGATAACAATATACTCGATATCAGGATACGATTGTGAAAGCGCCGATTGAATGCATTGCTCGATAGAGGCGACATTGTTATATACAACAGTGATGATGGATATAGTCATTTCATTATTTTAATCGTGTATTTCACTAAGAAATTTGACGTGTCCGGATTTTTACCGCCGGATTACCCTGATAAATACCATACGCCTCCATAACATTGGTTGCCACCGACCCAACGGCTAACACCGAATGACTTCTGCATGTTACACCATCACATACTGTAGCATTGGCTCCAATCCAAACCCCATCTTCCAAAACAATTTTACCTGTTTCGAGATCGAACGTTTCTGTTTTATAGTTGTGATTCCCGCACAGTAACAGCGCGCCCTGTGATATACAGCAATGAGCTCCAATTGTAACATCGTCGAGATTATCGATCCACACGTTTTCGCCAATCCATGCATAATCACCAATGGTTAAACGCCATGGGTATTTGATGTTCACCGCAGGTTTAATATTCACACCCTTTCCAATCCTTGCCCCGAAAAGCTTTAACAGGGCAACTTTTACTCCCGAAACAGGCAACCAGGAACTTTTTAACAGAAAAATATTCATATAATACCAAAGTAAACGTTTAAAAGCATTTGCTCCTGGATTATACAATGAATTATCGAATTTTGAGAGATTGGTTTTTATCATCGAACTAAAAGGTTTAAACGAAATTACGCGAATCTGTCGGTGTTAATTCAAATAATCAGATAAACAACTTACGGGTTGCTTCAATCACTGAGGAATCTTCAATAACCTGTTGTGCATATTGGTAGGCATTACGCGACATGGCGTCGTATTCCTCCTGCCCCATGGCTGCGCAATATTCAATCACTTCTGCAAACCTTCCAGGTTTTTCCAAAGGCAGATCCCATCCTATACCGTTGAATTTTGAATTTTGAATCATTTCAAGATTCTTCCATGGTGTTCGATCACTAATAATCACAGGCCTTCCCGCCATGAAGCATTCAACGACCGAATGCCCGTAATTTTCTCCTCGCGTTGGCATAAAAAGAAAATGATAAGTTAGTAACGTTTCATGCACTTTCTCCTTTTCCACCGGACCGCAAAAAGACACCATGACGTTCGCGGGGAGACTTTCAACCACCGCTTTGCACTCATTCCAGTAGGCCTGATCGTAAATAGAACCGTAAAGATCAAAGATAATTCTGACCGCTGTAAATGATTGTTTGCCACTAATGGCCAATTCTTCCAAAACCCTTAAAGCAAATAGGGTGTTCTTTTCCGGTGATATTCTCGCAATACTGACTAACCGGACTTCATTGATCGTCTTTTGAATTTCTGTCAGATAATATTCCTTTTTGGGAGGCAGATTCGATGCCACTTTAATTTCTCCCTTAAATCCCAGGTTTTTGCGTATCTGGCTTACCTCTTCATCATTGGTGGCGTGGATAACAATCCCTTTGTAAAGGTTAAAAAAGCGGGCCAAAGCATAATATGTTTTTTTCTTCCCTTTTTTTGATGAGAATGTTTGATCGGACAACATGCCCCTGGAGGAAATTATCAATCTTTTTTTTGCCAAATACTTAAACCATAACAAAGGAAACAGTGAGAAATATAATGAATAAATGCCATTTACTAAAACCACATCAAAAGATACCTGCCCGGATATCTGAATCAAGGTGCGAAACGATAGGCGATCGGCCGATACATAATAAACCTTAGCCCCATTCTTCATCGTATTCCATTGGTTGGAAACGATTTGGGGATATGATTTTGACTCCAGGAAGTCGGTATCACGGGTGATCACATAAAACTCGAACTCTTCCGAAAGATGGTCTATAAGGTTAGCATTCGAACTAATGGGACCACCGGCTTTATAACCAGGAGTGAACCAATCGATAAAAATTAAAATGCGTTTGCGGGCTGTCAAGACCTGTCAGGTTTTAAAAACCTGACAGGTCTCATCACCAAATTTATATTTAACATAAAACTAGTTTTCAATTTTATTCTCTTTCAACCAATTTGCCAGAGCAACCAAAGGCCATATCCTCGACCATGTCACCAACTGATCTCCTTTCAGAAAATCAGACCATAATCTCCGTATGCCGTTCATGTCAAATATTTGAAATTGTGACAGACTAAACAGGTTCGATTCGCAATAACTCTTTAAATCATTTCGCATCCATGTATGCCATGGAAATACAAACCCCATCTTCTTCCGGTGGTATATTTCCTTTGGAAGAAGGCCATTAAGCGATTCTACCAGTAATTGTTTTGGAGAATGAGGAAATTTAACCTCATCGTTAACCTGTAAAACATATTCAACTAGTTCATAATCCAAAAATGGAACGCGAACTTCCAGTGCATGGCTCATGCTCATCTGGTCGGTGTCGCGCAGCAAGATGTTCTGCATATAGCTTCCAAGCTCGGCGATACTCACCTGCGAAAGAAAGGGAATGCCTCTGGCCGATAACCCATTAATGATGTT
Organism: Bacteroidales bacterium; assembly: GCA_038213375.1. Lineage (GTDB taxonomy): Bacteria > Bacteroidota > Bacteroidia > Bacteroidales > JAAUTT01 > JAAUTT01. The sequence goes on from JBBQTB010000004.1 coordinate 150,314, forward strand.
ACCAATTTTGTTTTCATTTCCATAGATTTCCCTCACCAATTCGCCGATTTTCGTTTCAGAAAATAAACGCCGCATGATAGGATGAGTGTTCTCCAGATGCCAATTTTCGAGTCGCAGTAATTCGTGTATTTTAAATGTAGCCACTGACGGTGTTATCATACTCAGCAGTTGAGCAGGTATATTGCGGACTGATAAGGGCACATCGCCTAACATCCTGAATATGTTAAGATAATAAAGGCGTTTAAATAAGTCATAACCTGCGAATAGCTCATCTCCACCCAATCCACTCAAAGCCATGTCGATACCGGCATTTTTAGTCACCTTCGATATCACCCAGGTATTCAATCCATCACCACTGGGATGATCCATGGAAGCAAGAGCTTCGGGAAGCATGCCCAATAATTCAGATGCTTTCAGATAAATTTCCTGATGATGTGTCCGAAAACGCTTTGCTATTTCACGTGAATAAACCTCTTCAGAATAATTTTTATCTTCGAAAGTAACTGAAAACGTATTCACAGGCTGCGTCATCACTTGGCTCATTAAACCTACGATAGCGCTTGAGTCGATGCCTCCCGAAAGAAAAGCTCCGAATGGCACATCCGACACCAGTCGACGTTCCACTGATTTGGATAGTAAGCTAAAAATATCTTCGCAAATACTTTTTTTTGATTTCCCTTCAGGTGATAATGACCCTCTCGCTGAGCCAGGTTTCCAATAAGAATGATAACTTACACTAATTGGTTCTGATCGTGTTTCGTCATGTTTTATCGATATATAACATCCCGGCATTAACATCGAAACTCCCTCGATAATGGTATTGGGTGCGTCTACTGTCTGATAGCGAAGATAATCTGCCAGAGAGGTTTTACTTAATTTTCGTGGGATTAGATTAGTAGAAAGAAGCGCCCGCAATTCGGAGCTGAATAAAAAGAAATCATCCCCCTGATAGTAATACAATGGTTTTATGCCAAGCCTGTCACGCACCAGCAAAAGTTGCTCTATTTGGCGATCCCAAATGGCAAACGAAAACATGCCATTAAAATGATTCACACAATCCACACCCCATCGCTGAAAGGCTGCTAAAATGACTTCCGAATCAGTAAGAGTGCGGTATGGGTATTCCGAAAGAAGTTGTCGCAACTCTCTGTAATTATATATCTCCCCATTATAAACCAACACAAACCTTTCGTTGGCGCTTACCATGGGCTGCCGGCCGGCCTCGGAAAGATCAATAATGGCTAGCCTCCGGTGACCAAGAACAATGTGCTGATCGTTCCATATCCCTTCGTCATCAGGACCACGGTGAGCCAGAGCCTGATTCATATGCGTAACATTTTCCCTATATTGAGAACCTCCCTTAAAAGAAACTATTCCATTGATGCCGCACATGCGTTATAGTGATAAATAAAATAAATAGAAATACATTAAAATTATATATTGATGCTAACAACTAATTATGAATTACTGCGTTTCTGTGCTTTGATTTTGTTGATCGGGATTTTGTAAAGTTAGATAATTTTTATCTATCGCAAATTATATTTTGTTGCAAATTAAAAAGGGGCAATAATTGTATTGGCAGCCACGTTAGTCCTCCTTATTCAAATTCCTAACTTGTATTCATCATACACCTGACGATAAAGACGGGCATACTGTTCAGCAATGACGCCGGGTTTAAACTTATCAGCATTTGCACGTCCTCTGGATATCAATTCGTCGCGGTAAGCGACATCATTCATCACCTTCAATATTCCTTCGCGTATTGAGCTTATATCAAATGGATCAACCATACAGGCTCCATCGCCGGCTACCTCTGGCATGCTCGAGATGTTTGATGTAACCACAGGTCGCCCCATCGCCTGACTCTCGAGAATAGGCAGACCAAATCCTTCATAGGTTGATGCAAAAACCAACATATCAGACTCTTTATAGAGCTCCAAAACACTATCATAACTTAGTTGTGAATAACTCTCATAAAAAATACGATGTTTATTTAGTAGTTGAACCTGACCGGAATCCGGTATCCCCAGAATTACCAGTTTGCAGTTGATTCCTTCCAGAGCTCTCACCACATTTGGGATATTTTTATTGTCCTTTGTTCCCACCATAAGAACAACCGGGCATTGATCATTAAAGGGTTTGGGACTGAATGTTATTGTTCCGGGGACACAGTTAGGCAAAACCTTGATTTTATCAGGTGAAATAGTTATATAGCCTAGCAATTCACGTTTGGTGAATTCCGATATTACAGTAATATATGCCACCCGCATTGCTGGAAGCCTGAACCAAAAAAACAATATCAGCGCCCTTTTCAAGGGACGGCTCCGGTTAATAATTTCAAGGTCGTGGATGGTAAGGATAGTTTTTCGTTTTCTGAGAAATAATGCAATGTAATGAATATCTCCTGTGATATGGTTGATGTTGCCCTGATAAAAAGGAGCCATGCAAAGGTTTACCAACCGTCTCACCAAACCAGTACTAATAAAAGGCATCTTTTTAACCACAGGTAAAATATCAATGGGCAGATTTCCCATAATCGTCTGGAAAAGCTCCTCAATACTGTGATATCCCTTAATGGGTCTTCGAAAGAAAAAAACTGTTTTGATCATTATACTTCAAATAGAAAATTGGAAATAATTGGCGGATTGTGATTTTAGGTTGAGGAGGGTTCTCTATGTTCATATAAGGTTCTACAACGTTTCCCTTATGAATGCAGGCTATAGCCTTCAAAATATGGCGTACAACTGTATGTATTTGCGCAATTATTTAATTTTATTTATCTCATCGGCAGATAATCCGGTTAACTCAATGATATCATTCATCGAAAGACCTTTTTTAATTGCTTTAGTCGCTATTTCTATCTTTCCTTCTATCTTTCCTTCTTCTCTAGCTGTATCCAATGAGTTTTTCAAATCCCTGTAGTATTTTAAGCTATCCTCGTACGAATGAACCTGATCCTGTGTAAATTTCGCTATCTCTGCGGTCTCAAATAATTTATTAAATATTTTCTCTCTCAACTTTTCGGGAACCCTGTCAAGTTTATTTAAGTTTCGTATCACAAAAAGCCATTTATCAAATCTCGTTTCGAGTTGATCAATTGTTTTATTGAATTTTGGCATTTCCAGATAAATGAAAGTAAGTTTATCATAGAAAATCTTGTTCGAATCAATATCTGTTAACTTGACATCATATCTATACTTGTCAGGTTCATTTTTGTCGATATCGAATACGAAGTCAAGGATAGCAATGGTGTAAACTGCTTTTAATTCATAATCCCAATCTGCACGTTTTGCTTGCTCACGAATTGGGAAGGTTGAATAGTAAACTGTTCTGTCTTTAAAAAAATTTTGCTTTGTTTTTTGCAATTCTACTATGAATTTTTCTCCCTTTTCATTCTCACAATACAAATCAAAGATTGCTTTTCTGTCAACTTCCGTTGTTCCGAGATGTTCACTCTTTAAATATGTCAAATCCTTTATTAAGCCTTGCTCTTCCTTTAAAAGTTCGTTTAAGAAGTCTAAAAGTAAATCCTTATTAAGCTCTTCTCCAAAAAGCTTTTTAAATCCGTAATCGGTAAAGGGGTTGATATATTTTTCAATAAATTCTGTCATATCAAACTAATTTTCAGCAAATATACAAAAACACATGAAATTTTTGATTTGCAATTTTAGATTTTTGATTGGAAAGAGCTCGCTGAACTCATTCCTTCTTCTCCAACTCCTCCATAATCGATGGCATCATCGGCGTATTAACCCGTTTACGTGCATACCACACATTAAACAACTGTTCACCATAGGTTGAAAAGAAAAACCAGGTAACCAGCGCCGTTTTTGTCAGATGGTTTAATACGGTCATAAAACTCGTTTCGGCTTTCACAATCTGAAGAAAAATTAACGGAACCCAAAAGATAAGATCGGGATACCGCGAACTCTTTTTCTGAATGAAATATAATATCCAATTCAGAAAAAGCCCATATAAAAACATAAATATGATGCCTCCTGCCACTCCGAAATTAGCATATGCCTCACCTATCTGGCTAATATCCATGCTGGTATTTGAATTTAACTGAACTCCTGCATATTGTAACATATTATTTCGACCTCCTGCAATCCCTTTATCGGGCATCAGAAAACGGGGGAAAATGCTGGCAACAACGGCATCCCAAATGGACGATCCCTTAGCATACGGTTCTTTTTCAGGGACATGTTCCATAACTCTATCAACAATCCAGCCCTGGTTAATTCGGATGATGGATTCTGAAATATTTTCAGGGGCGAAGATTGACCCAGCGCCTGTGACTTTTTCGGCAATCATATTGGTGAATGTTGTGACGTTAGAGGTAGCAGATGGGTTTCCTACCCTAATTGTAGCCCTATAATCACCCTTTATAAGTTGAAGTAGCATGATGAAGAAAAACCCGGCCAGAATAATACTGAACCTTACCATAATACTCTTCCGGTTGGCCCAGAAAAACATCATCAGAAAAAAGCTGCCCCACAACAACATGTCGTGAAACATCCCCTGACCAATAGAGGTTAAAAAGATGGAGCCGAACACCACGGCTAACCAATACTTCCGGTAAGGGTGGTTTGATGCAAACATGTAAAACAACCCAACAAATTTTAAACCACCAAGGATGAACGAAACAAATCCTAGGGATGTCAGATCTCCTAAAAAGCCAAGCAGGATGAGGAATCTTCCTTTTTTATAACAATCCACCGGATAGTTTTTGAAATCGAGGTTTTTTGGCCTTCTTCCAAAGGGCAGGTAAAGGCCAACCAGTTGCAACAATGTGGCCGGTAGTACATAACCAAAAAAGGTCTCCTTAGGAAGGTGCATCTGGTAGTCAGAATTAATATAATCATTATATGCGTATCCCAATACTGGCCCCAGCAACCATTGCATGGTGCAAATGAGAGCCAGAATGTTTTTGATGGAGATATCGCTTCCCAGATCGCTTACAAACTTGTACACCATAAAAAAAAATACACTTACCGCCACCACCTCATACCATGCGTGAGATGAGATGAATAGCATGATGGCTAAAACAAGTGCCACCAAATATTGAAGGAAGTATTTTTGCATTAAAAACAAAAGATTAAGAGGGTGGTAAATTAGTATTCATCGTAAGCGACGTTTCATTCCCTCAAACGGGAAACATCCAAAAAAATCTCTAGGCTAACTTTGCTATCTAAGAGCGATAAGAGGGAGGCAAAAATATTTATTAACCTCAACCCCTTAAAAAAGGGTAATAGGTGATCCAAACATATTTGAAACGATTTCATATCCTTAATAAACAACATATTACTGTTTAAATAAACATTCCATTAACACCTGCATATTTCGCTCCATGTTAAAGGATTTCTTTATTGTTTCAACAATGATGATACCATCAGATTCACCGGCCGCTAGTTTAGTAGCAAGTATAATTTTCTCTTGCAACTCTTTTTGGTTGTTGCTTTGAAAAATATACCCGTTCACCCCTTCAGTAATCAGGTCCGTTGCCCCGCCTACCTTATCTGATGCGATCACCAGACTTCCGGAGGCCAATGCTTCGTTCAAACCCAATCCCCAGGTTTCGCTTATTGAAGGTAGGCAAAAAACATTGCCCAGCCGATATACCACCGGCATATTTGTTTGGTTTTGAAAGGGGAGAAAATGAATGTATGTTTTAGTGTCTGTCAGATGACGAAGTTCTTGCTCGAGAATCCCATTGCCAACCATTATCAAATGAATTTGAAGATGACAGGGAATACCTGTTTGTTCGTTTATTTCGATGATGGTTTTAACAAGTAATTTCGGATTTTTCTTTGGTTCGAACTTGCCTGCAAACAAAACCACAAAATCGTTGTCTGCTATTCCCAGGGTTCTTCGCCATTCCTGGGCTGTCTTTACGCGGGTATCATGATTTAAACTAAAAAAATCATTGTCCACCGTATGAGGCATGTACACCAACTGATCTTCTATTAGACCGTGCGCCAGGTAATAGTGTTTGTTGTTTGAACCTACATAAAAGGCTTTGTCGATACTCTTATAAATATGCGTGAGATAGATTTTACGGAGTGAATATTTTAGATAACCCCAACCCCTTAAGCAAGTGGCTATAACAGTTTTGAATGGATAAATGAGCTTTTTACTGTTTTCCGGGTTGGGTTTAAAAATATCTTTTACTGTTTTAACCTCATAATCAAGCAGAGTAGAGTCACCCCGAAACCACACAGGGATTTTTCCTTTGAAATGGCGCATGGCCTGCAGGTGTGCATGAAAGTTCCAACCGTATACCAGGATCGCGTCAGGATGATACGCTTCTACCTCCGCGATCACCGAAGGACAAACAATCCCATTGTAACGATGGGATCCGGGATTTTTGGAGATGTTCCGCACAAAGGTATAGGGGTAGCCTTCCAGCAACGGGATGTCCCATTCTACGAATTTACCGAACCCTGGGTCATGCTTTTTCCCTGCTCCTTTGTCCCAGGTGTAAAATACCTTCACATCAACTTTCCCATTCTTAGCTATCGCCCTGAAAAATGGAGCGTTGTATTGAATTGGGTGAGTGGTGATGACGGCAAGACGAGTGAGAGAAGGCGTGGGGCGTGGGACGTGAGACATGGGATGTGCGACGTGTGACATGGGATGCGAGGTTTGGGGTTTGGGGCGTGGGGCGTGGGACATGATAAATGGGATGTAAGGTGCAGTGCGTTATAACTATTTTAAACTTGCTTTACGTGATTTGATGAGATTCGCCAATTTTGAGGACAGTGGTTACTAATTCTACTTTACTAACTTAAACAGCACTGAAAGTGCGGTATATATCAGCCCGGCGTGAAGCGCCGGGTTATTTTGCAGCCCATGGGTTTAGCACTGTAAGTGCGTAATATATTACGACCCTTTAGGCCTAAATACATTACCAACTTTACTAGCCCAGCCCTAACAGGCTGGGCTAGTATATTTAGCCCTTACAGGGCTATAGTACTTAAAATCATTCGTAAACAACTTCGTAAAGTAAAACTAAAAGAAGTTTTTGGGGAACATCATTCATGAAATATGAATCCTTTGTAATTACAATTCTATTTTCTTTCAAAGAAATTTACCTGATCTCATTATCCGTAGTAGATTCTTTATTGGGTAAATCATCGGTATGAATACCATCAAATCCCTTAATTGCGAGATATTAATGCTTCGTGGCATCGTAACTAAAACATTGGTAGAACACAGATAAGCAAACAAACACTTTTTTGCTATACCTTTGCCGCTCTTCTTCAATGGCGGTTATCTGTTAACCCTTCTTCATCACCTCCTCCATCGCTCCCACCAACACCTCCGCCGACCTTTTCGCCGAATAAGGTTCCAGTGCCGTCAACACCGGATTCCAAACCTGATCATTATCCTCCATAAATTGTTGTAACCGTTCAATGGTATCTGTATAAAAAGCCTCAGAACTGTTATCAGGACGATACCGCACAAGGTATCTATCACAATTCGTTTCTTTTAAAATATCCACTGCAGTGCTCCCACAATGAAACATCCCCATAAATGGCCGTTTGCTCAAAATCACCTGGAAGGTTTTAGAGGCGGTGTAATGTTTCTCAGTGCTACCTATAATCAACACCTTATCAGCTTTCGCCAGAAAATTAAGGATGTGTAGAAAGGGAAACCTGTCGCGGATTTCAGTGACGAGGTGCGCAATTCCGTGATCGTTGGCATAAGCAGTTACTCTTTTGTGAGGGTACATGCCTGTGCCCAGAAAATACAGGTGAACGTTTTCCGGTACTTGTCCGGCATGAAGTAGTGCTGCAAAAGCTTTAAAAAACGTATCAAGAAATACCTGCGAATTGGGCATAAACGCTCCCGCATACAGAATGGGTTTGCAATCTGGCCGGTCGTCCCATGGCAATTTCAACCCCGCAATTTCAATCTCATGGTCATGCGGATCAAACCCATATGGAAACGCGGCATGGAGTGGGACGCGAGGCATGGGGCGTGTGACGTGGGGCGTGAAGCCTACCTCAAACTTCATGTCGCTTGTCTCAGGACCCTTGTCTGTTTCCTCTTGTCCCCTGTCCCTGGTCTCCCATCCATCGTTCTTGATTCCTGGTTCCTGGTTCCTGGTTCTAATCAGAAAATTCCTTTCAAACACCGGCTTATAATATTCAAAGGCTACACCCGTGATGAGGCTGGCCTTTTTTACAGCGAATGGTTCTAAAAGCTTTGCAATCCACAAACTCAAATGAGCGCGCAACGAGCCATCCTTACTAATGTCTCGAACCCATGGGTCAATATAATCAATCCCATATTTGATGCCTGTTTTCCTATAAAGCAATCGACCTAATAAGGCCGTATAAAATGAAGGAATAGGAATCCAAAGAAAATCGGGTTTCTCATCACGGATAATTTCCTTCCCTTTTCTATATAAAGACCAAAAGGCTCGCAATCCAATATCTCCAATCACCCGGGGCTTTCCGGCTTTCCATGCATCCACCCGGTACTCGGTAAAATGCGGAGAAAACAAACGGTGCATATCGGTGTCGGGAACTTCCTCGTAATATTCGGGTTTAACGGTTAGAATAATGGGACTCCAACCTACTTCATACAGATAATTGCCTGTAAGACGTGCACGATGCACACCCGCCAAATTCGACGGATGCCAGTGGGGGTAAATAATAAGTAACTTCTTCAATTTTTTTTATTTTTTGCCAATAGCATTCTGCTCACTTTTGTTGCTTTGGATTGGATCGTACTTAGGAGACATACAAAATCAGGGACAACCTGAAGGAAATACGCTACTTAGGCAGAGCCTAAGCGGAACGAGAGACTAAAATCGTTGTGATGGAATTGTTTATTAATTAATACATTAGCAATTATTCTCTATTTTTGTCATATAAAAAGTAAAATGTAATCCATTAAAACATACTTTTTCTTTTAGTATATCGCTTCTATTTTTAAGGTAATAAAAAATATTCATAAAAAGGAATCACCTGAACTTCAATATTTTTAAATGCCAATACTTCTGAATTGTCAAACGTAATAATGGTTGCCTTATTCGTATTAAGGTATTTACAGGCTTCATAAATTCCCTTCAGTTCTCGTTCTTTTGTCTCAGGATCATCCAACTCGAATGAAATTTGGATTGGTTTATAGGATTCATTTTCTTTAACAACCAAATCGCATTCATAATAATCCTTAAAATAATAGATTTGTTTTTCAGCTTTAAAAAACTCCATTACCACCATATTTTCAAACAGCTTGCCCTTGTTATCCGAAACCGAAAATTCAATGGCCGAAAGCAGCCCATTATCAATAATATATGTTTTTTTATCACTCTTTTCCTGTTTAATTTCAGAGTAATTAAATTTATTAATGGATTGCGTGAGAAAGATATTGTTACAATAGCTAAAATATTCATATAAATACTTATTACTTATATTGTAACCCATTGATTGTAAATCGTGGTAAGTTTTGTTTATGGAAAATGGTTTGGTAACATTTGCAAATATTTTTTTTATAAAAAATTTAAGGGTTTCGGGTTGGCTAACTTTATACCTTTCAATAATATCTCTAAATATCATTACATTAAAGTATTGCTGCAATAACCGTATCCTGTATTGAGGGTCGAAATAAACCGTTTCCGGGAAACTTCCTTCGAACATATACTTACTTGCATAACTTGCTATCCGGTTTTTGTTCTGTTGCGGATATAACTTTGGTTCAACTTTATTAAATTTTAAATACTCGTTAAAAGAAAGAGGATAAAGAGTAAATGTTAACGTTCGCCCCCTTAATTCTGTCGCTATTTCAGTACTTAATAATTTCGAATTTGAACCTGTGATGTATATATGGCGTGTTTTTGAATCGTATATCCTTCGTATAAACTTTTCCCATCCAGGCACATTTTGAATTTCGTCGAACAACAAATACAGGTTTTTTGTCTCTGTTTCCGGATACAATTCTTGATAAGCCTGCAAAATATCATCCAAGTTTTGCTGATTCAATGATAAGCGTTCATCCTCAAAGTTAATAAACAGGATTTGTTCCTTCTTACAACCTGTTTTAATTAACTCCTGAATTATTTGGTATAGCAGATAAGTTTTCCCACTTCGGCGTGCCCCAATTAACGTTATAATAATGTTTAAATTTATTGGAATATTAATATTACGCATCTCAAATTGAGGAAGATCCGTATTATGGTATTCTAGTATTATGTTTTTTATCGTACTTTTCACATTTTAAATTTACAAATTATTTAAGTATATATTACCAATATTAAATAAATATCTTAGTATTATTTACTAAATAATCCATGTTTTGTTATATAAATCATTATACTTAAGGAAAACCTTCCTGTTTTTATCATGAATTACTAAAAGGTGGCGGCTGTTTGAATGAATTCGAGGCAAATAATTAACCTGAGCTTTATAAAATTCGGATTGGATCGTACTTAGGAGTCATACAAAATCAGGCACAACCTGAAGGATATATACGACTTAGGCACAGTCTAAGCCGAACGAGGGGATAGTCAATTTTCAACCATTTTCATACAACCACCAACAAGAATATTTTGTCTATCCATTTTCATAAAATGATGCTTTTTACTTTATTGAACCTCCCCAAATAACCTTTTCGACATTAAGGGGAGGATTGTTGCTGATGATTGTTAAATTAGTTATCCCCATGTTTTTAGATAATTTAATTAGTTGCTGCCAATCGGCGGGTGTAGCTGTTTCCTTTACCTCAAAAGCGTTATCATTATTTAAAATAAAATCAATTTCATGCCCAGTTTTAAGTGCATAATAACTTAAAGCACCAAAATGATGTAATTGATTATAAATAGCATTTTCGAATAACACACCACCCGATACTTTTGCCAGGCGGTTTAATATTCCATTATCGCAGAAAAATAGTTTTTTTGCCTTCACAATTTCCCGGTCCGGATTTTTTGATGCTACCGAAATGCGTTGAATAAGATATGTTTTCTCAAACATTTCAATGTAATTGGTAACAGTTGGTTTAGACAAGCCTGTCAACGCCGAAATTTTAGCAAAGTCGAGTTTAGTGGCTGTACGCGAGGCCAACATTATCAATAAATTTCGGATGGTATCGGCATTCTTAAAATCAGAAAGCCATTTTATATCAATGTTAATATATGAACTTATTAAATCTTCGAGTAAATCGGTTTTTTGAGTTATTGCATCGGTTAGCACAACTTCGGGCATGCCCCCAAAATTTAAATACTCATCATAATATCCTTTTAACCTATCATAATCGTGTTGCTGAAAAGCTTGTTCATTATAGTTGTAAGGAGTCCATGGAATTGATTTAAAAGTAAGGAATTCGCCAAAGTCGAGGGGATAAAGCTCAAATATTTTTTTCCGGCCGGCTAACGATTCCGTAAAAAGGTTCTTTATATAGTAGGAACTTGAACCAGTTATGATGAATTTAATATTATAATTGTCATACAAATACTTTACTACACTTGGCAGGTTAGGCAAAAACTGAGCTTCGTCAATGGCAATGGCCACTTTAGAACTAAAATTAACGCCGCGTTGTTTGAGTGCTAATATAATATTTTCGAAATTTGAATCATTAAACAAATTACGGTTATCAAGTCTTTCTAAATCAAAATAAATGCTGTTGTTTGGAAAATAATCGACCAACAATTGTTTTACCAATGTGGTTTTACCGGTTCGTCGCAAACCTGTAATTATGCTAACCTGTGATTGTTCAGCATGTTCACTAAGGGTTTTATATATTTTGCGTTCAAAAAACATGGTTTTAAACTCTGTGTATAGTCTACAAATTTACTATAAATAATATTAAATATTGCTTTTAGTTAAACCTTTAGTAAAATTGAAATTTGCTTTTAGTTGAAACTGCTTTCTTCCTTGCTCATTAAAAAAATGTGGCAAAAAAATTACCTGAACTTTATAAAGTTCGGGTTGGATCGTACTTAGGAGTCATACAAAATCAGGCACGGCCTAAAGGATATATACGACTTAGGCACAGCCTAGGCCGAACGAGGGGGTCCCATGTCTCACGCCTTATGCCCCTCGTCCCTTCTCCTAAAACTCCATCCCCAACACCATAATCTTTCGCTGGTTTAGAACTCTCCCCTTTACAAACTCAACATCCCGCACATAAATCGTATTCGAATTTCGGTTATAGGTAGATAGATTTGTTAACCCTCGTGAAAACGCATCATACCGAAACGGCAGAAAACCAGCATCTGAAAGCAACTGGTGGATGCTATCATCGGCAATTCCATACCTGCCTCCGCTGCCGTTAAGTTCAATGATGATGGCTTTTAGCTGATGGTTAGCCAATGTTTTGGCTCCTCCTTTCAAAACTTGGAACTCAAAGCCTTCTACATCGAGCTTTAGCAATATTGCTACTTCCTGTTCACAATAATCGTCAAGAATCCCAACTGCTACTTCAATGGAAGTTGTATTTTCTCCTTTAGCCAACGCATGATTTACGGTATCCAGTTCTGATGAAAACCGGATCGTTCCAGGTACATCTCCCAATCCGATATTATGAGCTTGAACCCTATCTTCTAAGTCGTTGATGACGATATTGTCTTTTAAATGCCTGAACGTAACCGGAACCGGCTCGAAAGAAACGGTTCTGGATCATATTACCCCTGAGGCTAAGATTGTATACGAACCAATATTGGCACCCACATCAGCAAACAAATCTTCAGGTCGAAGTAAATGCAATAAAAATCCCATTTTCTCAAAATCGTGCAAACCCACATAGATATTACCTGTAGCTCCAGTCATCCCTTTTGCGATGATTAGTTTACTTTTTTCAACAAAAGGATAAATGATGGGGTAGGGATTTAGACGATAGCCAATCTGCCAGCATAAATACTTTAAAAAAGCTTTCGTACGGTTTCTCTTTGACAACGGATGAACGAGTATATACCGAAGAGTTTTTCTTAACATTTTAGCCAATTACTTTGTTTTTTTCTGATTACCATTCACTTCATCTTCCCTATGTTCGGCGTAGCGTCCCGCTACGACGTATTTAACCGGCCTCCGGCTAATATAGCAAAGGCAGCATAAAATTGTAAAATTCTTATTTCAGGACAGAGGCCGAAGTTTAGCAACTTAGCGGGACACTGCGCTGAACCCAGGGGTTTATCCGTTTATCAAGTTGCCAAAACAGTGCCACCCATAAGCCTAAGATTTGAAAATATTTCAACCTTTTGAAGGGCTACCAAAAGTTCAAGTGTTCGTGAATCGATGGTGTTGAAGTAAAGCATAAAAAGTTTTCTTTAGGAACTTGGGATAAAAAAGCAATAAAGGAGGCTGATTTTTTATCTAAGTCTTTTATTGTTACAGCTATTTCGGCAATTTCGGCAATATTGTATATTTTCAACAAGGTGTACCAATCGTTAATTAATCCGTAATCCAACACTCGTTGTACAATCAGTTTTTTGCTTCGATTGGTATCCATTTTACTCAAATCAACATCCCAAAATAAGTGTGATGAAAGTGCTCTGAGTTCTATATTTTTATTGTTTATCATTAGCTTGCCACACCATAACATGAGGCAATAGATTAAAAATAGTGGGTATCAATTATTATTCAATAACCATTGCCAAATAGGCATTATTGTTATTTCTAAGGTATCTATATATATTGAGGTGTGGTTGCCCTCTCCTATAATAAGTGTAGATTTAGCAATATTATTTGCTTTCATTGCCTCTGTCAACCCCTTTACTTCTCGGTTATAGGTTTGCCTTTCATTAATTTTTAATGCTACGTTTATTAATTGTTTATGCCCTGAAGTATTTATAAAAAAATCGACTTCTTGTATGCCCTTTAAATAAAATATTTCGTTAAATTTTCTTCTTAACTCAATATATACAATATTTTCCAATATCCGGCCTTTATCATTCTCAATATCCATTAATAACTTCAAGCCAATGTCCACTGCATATAGCTTTTTAGGATTACGTTGTTGTTCTCGCACGGAGGTTGTATATAAACTTGCACCAAAAAAAATGTAACTGTCTTCTAAATAGGTGAAAAAATCGTACAAACTATTTTTCGACAACTGAAAACCTTGCGATTTAAAATCATTAAAAATTTTGTTTATGCTTATTAAGTTGGAAGTATTAATTGCCAAAAATTTTATAAAATGCTTAATTAAAGTATGTTGTGTTAGTCCATGCCTTTCAATAAGGTCCTTATACACCACCATGTTAATGTACTCGTGAAGTATTGGAATATGCAGGGAGGTATCCTTTTCAAGAATTATTTCGGGTAAGGCAGATGAACTGCTATATTGGTTATAGGCATTAACGATTTCTGATTTTTTAATTGAAGACCATGGTTCGCTAAAGTCAATTTCTTTCCATTTTAAATATTCTGAAAATGATATTGGAAAAACTTCAAAAGTCAATGTTCGCCCACGTAATGAGGTTGCAATTTCGTTACTTAACAATTTCGACGAGGATCCTGTTAAATAAATATAACAATGTTCGGTATCGTACAACCTGCGAATCAATAAATTCCATTCAGGAATATTTTGTATTTCATCAAAAAAGAAGTATACTTTCTCTAATCTATTTTTGGGGAATAATTCATAATACGTTTCAATTATTTGCTGTGCCTTATCAAGTGTAAACGGAAATAGCTTATCGTTTTCGAAATTTATATACAAAATACGTGAATGGTCAACATGTTGGCGTAGTTTATGTATTTGTTGCAAAAATAAATATGTTTTGCCCACGCGACGCGCTCCAATTATTGTAATTATTCTATTGGGTTCATTTGGCAAAACAATATCCCTTTGCTTTATATTGCTTAAGTTTCGCTCAATAAAATTTATAATTAATTCTTGAAAATACGCTTTCATTTTATCCTTTATATCAGGGGCAAATATACATATTTATTTCCCTATTGAAAAGGACATAATTCCGTTTTCGATAAAAATGTAAAACATAAATAGGTATATAATAATTACATGAGATACGTCATTTCGTATTTCGCACATTTGAACTCACTCATTACGGTCATTAATAATTTAAACCTTTTCTATTTTGTTTAAGATATCCCTAAATGATAAATATTTCGACCTTTTGAAGGGCTACCAAAAGTTCAAGTGACCGTGAATCGACGGTGTTGAAGTAAAGCATAAAAAGTTTTCTTAAGGTACTTGCGAACTTAAAAAGCACTGAAAGTGCGGTATATATCAGCCCGGTGTGAAGCACCGGGTTATATTATGGCTCTTGGTTTAGCACTGTAAGTGCGTAATATATTACAGCCCTTCAGGCCTAAAATACATTACCAACTTTACTACCCAGATGTAAGAGGCTGGGATAGTATATTTAGCCCAACTAGGGCTATAAAATGGTGGATAAATTATTATCCTACCATTGCCGCCCCAATGGAACTAAAAATGAGACGCAAAACATCAAATAAAAACTCCATATTGATTGGGGGCTGTTTGATTGAAGTCTAAAAAGCACTGAAAGTGCGGTATATATTAGTTATTTTACGGCAGCTTGGGTTTAGTCTCATTATTAAATTATCTAAGTTGTTCTAACAATTATTTTTCTTTGTAAAGTTAACGTTTTTAAGGCAAAATTCATGAGCCGCTTTACACGTGTTTTCACATTTGTGCTTATTTACCAGACTTTTTCCAATGTACTATTAAAATGAATTTATCGTTAAAAAACAGTAGTATTTTCGGTTATAACTTAGGTATTGTCGCCAACATAAGTATTCACTCCAAAAACTGTCTTTATCCTCAAAACGATAATTTGGCTACACTTTAGTACGCCATAAACTTTTATAAAATATCAATAGCCTTTTCTATTAAAAAAGATTTAATATCATCTACGTTTACAGGCTGGCCAAGATAAGTAACTTGCTCGGAATAGTCGATATCATCAAAAAAGCTTATTTGCGCACGGAAAAGTTTTTCAGAGAACAAATCTCCAAATATTTCAAGAGTTTTCGATGAAATTTGTTTAATAGTATAATGATATTTAATAATAAAAAACAAGTCTACATAGTCCTTCCATTTTGAACGCCTACCAACTGCATAAGCTTTCATAGCAGCTAACGTTAATAAATCGGGTAGTTTAATTACATTGTCAAATTTGCAGATAACATTAAAATTATAAGGAAATTCGAAGAATGTAAACTTTACTTCATTAATGTTTACATTCAATTGCTCAGTAACCCTTCGGGTAATGCTATATTTATATCCTGAAGAAGCGATTTTTGCAATTACCTTTTTGTAATTAATTGCCGCAAACTTGAACAAGTCAAAGTCAATGGATTGCCTATGACCAATATGTAATGCAATTGCAGTACCCCGCCAACTAAATAGTATTCACGCTTAAACTCTTGTACTAATGGTAGTAAGGTAACCTGCGCTGCACTTAAAATTTCTTTATGCATAACGCTTGAAGTATAAGGAAAAGAAATTATATTTCTCAGGGTAAAAATTCATTTTCTTTCTTCCTTGCATGTTCAAAAAAACATTAGCAGTTGTTTGCATACCTAATGTTATTATTAACTTTTTTACTGTATTTAAGTCGCCATAATTTAATATTGTTTCAACAAGCAATTCATTGCTTATATTTTCCTTTTCACTTTCAGGTGTATACCAAAAAAGCGAACTGTTTTCTTTTATAAATTGCTTAATTTGAGGAGTGTTAGTTGACATGCCAAGGTTAATTATACTGTTATATTTTCCAGCAAAACTTTTTCAGGTGTAAAGTTAACGTTTTTAAGGCAAAATTCATGAGCCGCTTTGCCCATGTTTTCCCATTCGTTTTTATTTTCCCAGGCCTTATCCAAAGCTTTCCTAAATGAAGATACCGTTGGGGCTTCAGCAATAAAACCGGTAATATTTTCGGTTATAACCTCGGTATAGCCGCCCATTCGGACGACCACAAACCATGGCTTCTATAAGTGAAATTGGTAGGCCTTCACCAGCGCTTGGAATAAGTAAAATATGATTTTCCCCCCAAATATTTTCAATTCCTGAAACATGCCCATGAAAAGTTATTCTTTCTTAGGGCTACAGATTCGAGCAAGATTATTAAAAGGCAAGAAAGAATTAAGTCTTTTTGACTCAATCCTAAACTTTCCAGAATGGGTTGTCCATTCATTATACAATTTGCAAGTTCTGGAATACCTGTAAATATTTTTTGGCTTATATAAATTCCTGTATAAGATCTTTAGCTCTGAAAAATATCCATGCAAAAGCCACCAGTACAAATGTTGTAAAAACTGAAATAACAGGGATCTTATCAATAAAGAAAAACCTGTTTAATTTGTGTCGGAGTTTATGAAAAATATTTACTGTACTAAATATTGATAAGCGGGAATTACAGGTATGTTAAATTCCTTTTGATGAAGCACATCGGTGTTATTAAAAGTGAGGATTCGGGCATTATTGCAATTAAAAAATTGTATGGCTTCTATCAGTCCATTTAACTCACGTTTTACATTATCGGGTGTTAATTCGTAACAAACCTGAACCAACTCTGTTACCTTACCATTTTGCATTGCCACAAAGTCGCATTCGCCTTTGCCATTATAGTAGTAAAGCTCTTTATATTTTCGGCGTAGGTGTAAAAAGATAAGATTTTCTAATTTTCGACCTAAATCCTTGGTTTGTGTCGTTGAAATAATTTCTACTAACCCTAAATCAATGCCATAAACTTTTCGAGGGTTAATGAGTTGTGCTTTTGTGGAATGACTGAACATAGGTAAAAAACACACTAAATAGGATAATTCTAAGTACGAAAACCATGTTAAAATGGTACTTGTTGCCCCAATACTGAGAGGCTGTTTGAGTTTTGTTGCTGTAATCCGGTTTCCAATATTCGAAAATAGGTATGAGGTTAGCCTATGCAAACTTTTAATGTCTTTAATGCCATGTCGGGCAACAATATCGCGGATAAGGATATCTTCAAACAGTGTGGAGAGCTGCATGTAATCTCCTGATTTGACGTATTCCGGAAACCCTCCCTCTTGCATATATTTCAATAAACTTTCTGCTGAAGCTGATAATGCCTTAAATGAAATATATTCTTTATACGAAAAGGGGAAAAGTTCCTGGGTAATATGTCTACCTGTAAGTTTGCTACCTAGTTCCTGACTTAATAAGGATGCATTTGAACCCGTGATGATAACCTTGAAGCCCTCGTCTAATTTTTGACGAACATACATTTCCCAACCCTCAACCAGTTGTAATTCATCTAAAAATAAAGTGAAAATTCCTTTTTGCTCAATCAGGTTATCTAACCTTGTAAAATCGGACAATGAAAATTCAAATAGCTGGGGCGACTCAAAATTGAGATATAATATTGGGGTTTCTGTCATCTCTTTCATCAATTGCATTAAGAGAGTGCTTTTTCCACAGCGCCTTATCCCCGAAATAATTAAAACATGCGACGACAAACTTTTAGTAGAAAGAATTAGTTCACGTTTTAGACCCGTATCTTGTTTTAATATTCTGGTCTTTTGTTGTTCAATTACCCGTTCTATAACACTCTCCAAAATCATATAAAAAATTATTTTTACAAACATACAATATTGTTTGATTGTATCAAACAATATTGTATGTTATGAGACTACAGTTGTCGTTTTTCTTCTTCTCTAAGCGAATACAACTACTTTCTTTTAAACTTAACTTTCATGTATCATAAAAGATTTTATGTACAAAGCAGGCGAACTCAATGCAGCTAAACAAATATAAATGCCATGACCGTAGGACAAGCTGCATCCGACCTTTTAAAAATAATTTTGTACGGATGCATTACCTGTTTGGGTTAAAATAACCTGGTTTGAGAGGTAGATAAAATGGTGAAATAGATTGCCCGCTTTTTAAAAATTCGGGGTCGTATTCAAACGCACACAAACTGTGGGACGTAATAGCCAGTTTGCCTGCTACTTTCCCGCTTAAGGATACCTCTATCGCCTCTGTGTGCTTACGCATGCGTGCGAGCCCGTTTGCGGGTCTTACTTTGGTTACTTGACACTACATCACCAATGTTTTTCGCATAGTCGTCTTAAATCATGAATTAATGAAAAATAAACGGAGCGATGATTTGGATCCTCATAGCTATCGGGAGCGAATCAAATTCTGGAGCGGTTTGGTCTTTTGTTTTACAAATCGTTAATCGCTATATAAGCCGCTGCTTGCTTCGCTCCTTGCACTTACCGTGTTATTAATCCTTGTCCATCTAATTCCAGCAAATCTTCAATCTGACATTAAAAGAATTCTTTAGAATCGAGCCCTGATTGCCTGATGATTGAACGAAAAGTGTCGATTGGTATTTCTTTTCTTGGCACAGGGAAAATAACAGTTTTATCATCGTTTCTAAATTTTGATGACTTCCTCGTTGCGAGATAAAGGCGAAACCATTTTTTAAAAGTGTACTTACTATGTTATCGGATGAAGGAAGCTTTGTCATTTCAAATTTAGTTGAGTCTCTCCAATCAGAGCTTCTGAAATAGGCAAATAGTCCTTATTATTATCGTCTTCAAAATATAAATGCAACGCTTCTTTCAAATTAGCGCTTGCTTCGTCAATGGTAGATCCAAAGCTGGATATATCAACATTCAGGCATTGTGAAACAAAGTATTTACCTTCTTTGTATATCACGTATTTAATTTTTTCATGGTACAAGAATTTTTTTTTAAAATACAAAGATTACAATTAATGTAAAGGGTTTTTATGGATCAGAAATTCCAACTGTGAAGCACATTTAGCGATTACCGTCTCACCCGCCAACTGGTTTTGTCTTTTGTCTTCAAATCACAAATCGCAAATCGCAAATCTGGAATCGCAAATCGCGAATCTGGAATCGAGCCAGAGGGATCAAACATCTATTTTTATTCCGTAAAGCTATAATCTTCCAATCAGGAAAATCACATTTAAATTGAATAGCAAGGTTTGAACCAACAAAGCCGCAACCACCTGTGATGAGAAGATTCATAGATTAAAGTTGGAAAAGATCTTTTTCATTTCACTATTATTACTATGTTGCTAAGGTTATTGGCAACGAATTTTTTGTCAACGAATTACTCACTTTGCTCTTGAGAACGCTTCTCTAAGTTCTTGGCTCTTGGCCGTTTGTTCTTGACAAATAAGATTTATTTTCTTAATTCGTCAATTTTTTCGAATGACAAACCTGTATATTGGTTGATTTTTTCGTTTGCTTCGCTTGCAGCTATCATTATTAAAGCCATTTCAATTTTACCTTCCATTTTACCTTCCATATTACCTTCCTTTTTACCTTCCATTTTACCTTCCATTTTACCTTTACTTAATGAATCTTCAATTATTGTGCGCTCAACACGAATCATATCCCAATATTTATCGTAGGCATAGAGTTCTGTTTGTGTAAATGCCGATTCCTGAAGATATTCTATTGCCTCCCGAAGTTCAGGATTTTGCATTAATTCTTCATTAATAGTAGTTGTGCTGTCTTTAATTTCGGTTAAAAAGCGTAACCATAATACTTGCAGCTTTTTTTGATTAATAGTTTGCGGTCTAAATTTGGGTAATTCAACAAATACAAACTCAAGTCCCTTTAGCTGTTTATTGGTATTTTGAATATTTACAATTTGGTAGTGATGATAAAAAACTTTAGGATCGGGGTCAAATGTATCATCAATAAAATTGAGCGCATAAACGGGTTGTAAACTTTTATAGTCCTCACCTTTATCGAGTTGTTTCACATATGCTTTTGAAGAATTAAATAGTACGCGACTCATAAAGCTATCGGTCCACAACATTTGCATTTCAACCACAAATTGTCTGCCATGTTTATCAACACAGCGCACATCAACAACAGTATTTTTTTTAAGGGGAATACACGGCATCAATTCGGCAGGTAAGTATTCGAGACTAACTATTTGCTCATCGTCATTCAATGGCAAAAGTGCATTGAGCAAGCTCTTTAATAAATGCGGATGTTCACCAAAAACTTTTTTAAAAGTTAGATCATTTTTAGGGTCAAGGTAGCGCATATTATAGTATATTATTGGAAACCTCTACAAGGTTTTAAAATTCCTAGGTCTCAATCATTTTCTACAATTATGAAACATCTACGATGTTAATGCATCCTTGTAGAGGATACATAGTTGTAGTGCGGATTGGAATCCTATACCTCACTACCTTGTAGAGGTTGCCTAGTTATTAAAAGCAAATATTTTAGCATTTGTTCCATCTTGTATATAGTTCTCTGAATTAAATGCTGTATCAAGCACCGTGGTTGTTGAGACTATCTCCATAACCACCGGGTTTAACTTCGTTGAGCTCCCTTTGGTCGATTCAGTTCCGCGTAAAAAGGTTTTGTAAGTTTTAAGAAAATTGGTAATTTCCTGGGGTTTAGCCTGAGATTTGGATGTGATCTCCTTATATCTTACAAAATCAATCATTTCTTGTATGTCACTGGTATCTATATTGGCAGGTATACGAATGATTACTTCTTTTTCAGTTCGTTCTATGATCATCGTCTTTTTTTGTAAAGGTAAGAAATTCTATGAAAAGAAATATTGAGTTTCAAGCATCAGTTATTTATTTGAGTCGGTGTATTTTGGGTAAATTATGGGTCAGATCCAATTCTTAAATAGTAAAATTCCCAAAATCCTGTCAAGTACTGTAGAGGATTAAATATAATCCGCAAACGCCTTTTCCATTTTCCGGAAGTGCCGGATGGAATACCACATCAGCACTACAGCGGTTTAGGTCGTGGCTGATGGTGCCAGTGCCTACCTCGCCTAGGCGGTATAGTTTAGATAAATTTTCGCAAATTGCACCTCGCCAATCGCAAATCTGGAATCGCAAATCACAAATGTGCAAATGGATCGTTGACGGTGGTCTTCTTCATTCTATTGTAGTCTGTATGTTATAATCAACAGGTGTTATATGTTATAACCACAAGTGTCGTGCAGATGTACTGATTTGTGAATCTGGAATTGCAAATCTGGAAATTTATGAAAGCAATTTTTTGATTTCCGCTTCCGTTAATCCTGTTGCTTTAACGATTAACCCGATGGATACCCCGTTTGACAAAAGGTTTTTGGCTACTTCCATTTTTCCTTCCATCCTTCCTTCGAGTTTTCCTTCGAGTTTTCCTTCGAGTTTTCCTTCCATTTTTCCTTCATCCCGGGCGGTATCAATAGAGTTTTTCAAGTCGCGGTAATATTTTAAACTGTCCTCGTAGGAGCGCACCTGCTCAGGGGTAAACCTTGCAATTTCTGCTGTTTGAAACAACTTTTCAAATATCTGTTCCCTCAACTTCTCAGGTATTCTGTCGAGCCTGTTCAGGTTCCGGATTACATAAAGCCATTTATCAAAACGGGTTTCAAGCTCATCGGTCGACTTGTTGAACTTCGGCATCTCCAGATAAATAAACGTCAGCTTCTCATAAAACACTTTATTTGTTTCGATATCGGTTAATTTAATATCGTAACGGTATTTATCCGGTTCGGCTTTATCCGCATCGAAAATAAAATCGAGAATGGCAATGGTATATACTGCTTTCAGCTCATAATCCCAGTCGGCACGTTTAGCTTGTTCCCTGATGGGAAAGGTTGAATAATATACTGTCCTGTCCTTAAAAAAATTCTGCTTGGTTTTCTGAAGTTCGACTATAAATTTTTCGCCCTTTTCGTTCTCACAATACAAATCAAAAATAGCCTTTCTGTCAGCTTCTGTGGCTCCAAGGTGTTCGGTTTTAAGATAAGTCAGATCCTTTATATGACCCTGCTCTTCCTTAAGTAACTCGTTCAGAAAGTCTAAGAGCAAATCTTTATTTACTTCCTCTCCAAAAAGTTTTTTAAAACCATAATCGGTAAACGGGTTGATATATTTTTCTACAAATTCGGCCATATTGCTAATTTTCAATAAATATACAAAGAAATTGTGCTTTCAATCAGTTTGATTTTCGAATCGCGAATTTGGAATTGCGAATTTCGATTTTCGAGTCCAGTTGAATTTGGAATTTTTAAATCGCAAATCTGGAATCGAGGCAGAGGGATCATACTTCTATTTTTATTCCGTACTTAATTATTTGATTAACTATTGGAATATTATAATCAAACTCATCTTTTGAGAACAGGCTGTCTGCGACAGTTTATCGTGGAAATTAGTGTAATTGGTGGACATCGTGTATTCAGCGGATGTTTATTTGTCCACGGATTACACGGATTGACACGGATTGGATGCAGGGTGCCTTCGGCTGTTATTCGTGTAAATTAGTGTAATTAGTGGACATCGTGTATTCAGCGGATGTTTATTTGTCCACGGATTACACGGATTGACACGGATGGATGCAGGGTGCCTTCGGCTGTTATTCGTGTAAATTAGTGTAATTAGTGGACCAACTGTATTTGGCTGTTATTAATAGATAATCCTTTTGAAATTCAAACTCTCCTCACCAAAATTCATTAATATGCCATGCTTAAATCTTGTGGCTTTTAAATAGTTAATTACTTGAGCCTCGTGAGCACCATCCAGGTTACTAAGGGCTTTCAGTTCAACAATAATTTTATCAAAGCATATAAAATCAGGAATATATGTTTTCTTTAGCTGGTGACCTTTATAATAAATCCTTAACGGGGTTTCTACCAGAAAAGGAATATTGCGATCTTTCATTTCAATCTCAAAAGCTTCCTGGTAAACAGCTTCCAGAAATCCACAGCCAAGTGTTTTGTGTACTTCCATAACGGCTCCAATAATTTGGTACGTCTCTGATTTGTAGAGTAGGTCTGGCATATAATGGTGATTTAAGTCTACAAATTTATTTGTCCACGG
>JBBQTB010000005.1:0-162364 GCA_038213375.1 Bacteroidales bacterium
ATCCGCTATTGTTTACTTTGTTTGCCCTGTTCCGCTTATAGCAGGGCTGGATAAACCTCCCTGTTGCATTTGGAACATCTTAATGTTCAGCCCTTCACTGGCTCATTGAGACCTCCGTCTCTCTATGACGGCTCGTTTTGCTAGCTACTATGGCCTCTGCTGACTTCTCACCATTGCCAACACGTGGTCGATGAGACCTCCCCTGGTAATAGCTTTTTCGTTGTTCCAATTCCTGCGGGATCTACATAACTATCCTTTTGGTATTCGTTGGGCTTCACAAAGATGCGATGCACTGAGCCTGCCGAAGTGAGCTTGCTTACCCGGACATTCATGCCTCATATACCGTTTCTGTTCGTCAGTACCGGATTTTGCCGTTTGGCTTCGTTACTCCCTGCGTTCGTGCTCTCCGCTTTGCTCCGGGACAGTGCATGGGTTACCCCAAACCACCTTGCCACTTGCTAACTCTTCGGGCACGACCCCGTGAGTAAGGGATTTTCACCCTCTGGAAAAATGCACACTTGCTGCTTGCTCTTTGGAAATAAATTTGATATTTAAACTTTTTTCAGAGCTTACAACAAGTGTGCACGCTGCTCATGCAGGGCGCACACATCAGGTAGCCGTAATTTCGGTTTGGTTGGCAGTTTGCAATGGAACAGCTATATTTAAAATGCGTAACGGGATGAAAGGGAAGTGCTACGAAAGTCTGGCACTACGGCTACCTGCAACGTTATATGCCAGCTTAAAAACGCTCATAGCTACCGTTTTACACATTGACAATATTTTAGTATATTTGCCTAAATGATTGTAAAAATGGATAGGATTGTCTTAGATAGGATTGAGGATTTAAAGCGACTTTGTAATATATACAATGTTAAGTCAATGCATGTATTTGGGTCTGTTTGTACTGATAAGTTTAATGACAATAGCGATATTGATATATTAATTTCGTTTGATAACATTTCTATTGACAAGTACACTGATAATTATTTTGATTTGCATTACAAACTTGAGGACTTGTTTGGCAGGAAAATTGATTTATTGACGGACAAATCTTTATCAAATCCATATTTTATAAAGGGCTTGGAACAAACCAAACAATTGATTTATGCAGCTTGAATCCAACAGTATTTATTTGATATTCAGGTGTCAATTGATTCAATAAATGAATATTTAGGCGACAAAAGAGATTTTACTGATTATCAAAAGAACAAACTTCTTAGACGCGGTATTGAAAGAGAGTTAGAAATAATTGGCGAGGCGGCTAATAGAATATTAAAACTTGATTCAACTATTAAAATTGATAACGTTCGTAAGATTGTTGATTTGAGAAATTGGGTGATTCATGGTTATGATAATGTAGATGACGTTATCATTTGGGGAATTATTTCGAGGCAATTGCCGTTATTAAAAAACCAAGTTGACGAATTATTAAAATAAAGCCGGCATATAATCGAGTAGACTGCCCCGTCAGTAACTGACGGGGAGAGCCTTTGGCACCACGCAGCATACGGATCTCGTATTGCGCGATTCGTCAGGTATCAGTACTATTGCTCTTTACACCAACAGTACCTTTGTTTTTGTTTATGTTTTAGGCTTCTACATGGGTTTACCGCCAACGTTGTCAACCATACTAAAAAAATCGCATTCAAAATAAAGTTCCCAAATTGAGAATTTGTATTATATTTGCATTATGATTATGATTAAATGGAAAGAATATTTGCAAAGAGTACATTAAGAGAGTATTGGGAAGTCCATCCTGATTCAGGGCAATACCTTAAAACTTGGTACGATACAGCAATGAATTCGGATTGGAAAACGTCAAATAATGTAAAACAAACTTATGCAAATGCTAGTATTCTAAGGGATGGTAGGATTGTTTTTAACATAAAAGGCAATTCCTACCGACTGATTGCTAAGTTCAATTTTGAGAAACAATGGATTTTCATACGATTTATTGGGACTCATGGAGAATACGATAAGATTGATGCAAATACGATTTAAAAAGTACGGACATGAATATAAAACCTATAAAAACAGATAATGATTATCAAGTGACTTTAAAAAGACTTGAAGTCGTTTTTGATGCAGCTATTGGCTCATCTGAAAGTGACGAAGCAGATATTCTTGGACTAATGATTGATGAATACGAGAAAAAGCATTTTCCGATTGAAGCCCCTGATCCAATAGAAGCAATAAAGATCAGGATGGAAGAAATGCAGCTAAAGCAAATTGATTTAGTAAAGGAGATCGGTGGAAAAAGTAGAGTTTCAGAGATTCTGAACCGTAAGCGCAAATTGACTGTTGAAATGATCCGCAAATTGACAACCAGGTTGAATCTTTCGCCAGGACTTTTGATTCATGATTATCAACTGACAAGATAAAAAGTACGGTTGGCAACAAGCGGCCATAAAATATTGGGGTTTAAGTGGTGCAAAGCACATCACTCGTTGGCTAGGTTTTATCGGTTGATAGGTTCGTAGCCACGAAATCCCAACATTTCATAGTGTGCCAAGAAGCAGCACATCGGCAAGAAGAAATTTCTGCATGCTGTAATTTAAGATGGATGGATCCGCCAATAGACTGATGAGCCTCTGGTGTCATCTTGCAGGAGAGGGCATCAAACCACCTAAAGATGCTTTGGTAAAGAGCTAAGCTGTTGAGCGTTTAGGAAAAAGGTTATACCACGAGTATAATCAGGTATGGATATAGGAGTTGATCGAAAGCGAATCGCTGAAGAGGAGTCGAGAAGTAGGTCACAACCTTCCAAAAGCTACGGAGTATGGAACGGAGTTATATGTTTAGCGGCAACCTGAATACTGGCTAAGCGGCAGGCGTCTTTCAGGCGACAAGAACTAAATCCGGGCTTAATTACTGAACTCGGGAACCTGCTTGGCAATGTTAAGGGAAGGGCACAATGGGCGCAACCCAGCGGCCAGAAACCGAAGAGTTAAGCAGGGACGGACTATATAGTTAGGGCGCCATTGAAATTTTAATAACAAAAATATGGGATGGGAGATCACCTGGACGTAAACCTGAAAGGTCAATGACCAGTTTTTGACCATCTTTTTTCCATTGAATTGGTTTATCGGAACCAAGGATACTAACATGGACATTGTTTTCAGGTCCAAAATCATCCACCATCAGTAAAGGAGAAAAATAAGGCACAATGCAATACAGATCAGTATTCTTTTGTGTGAAGAATGACTGCACATACGCCTGCTTTTCAGTTGGCTTTATCAATTGGGTAATATCATAGTTTGTTTGGTAATTGCCGCTTTCAACCTTAGGCCGAATTCCCTGGCTCCATTGCTTATCGTGCTTCCAGGAACTAGTGCCATAAATAGCCTCTCCATTCACCTCCAGCCATTTGCCCATGTCTGTTAGACGTTCTTCCATAATAACCGGAATAGTGCCATCTGCAGCAGGGCCAATGTCCAGCAATAGGTTTCCACCACGAGATACAATGTCGGTCAACATTAAAATAAGTTCTTCCGAAGTTTTGTAATCTTTCAGTTTTTCCATCCGGTTGTACCCATAGGATTGTCCCATCCCACGGTTCTCTTCCCAAACTACCGATTTATCCATCCCCGACCCATACTCCGAGGTATAATAGGTGCAAGGGTGCAATTTACGGGTTGTCCTCCCCCAACGGTCGTTGACAACAATTTCCTTACTTACGGGAGACTCATTAAAAAGCCATGCAAGAATTTCGGGGCTACTCCATTCAGTGTCCTCCATAATCCATTCCCCATCCGCAAAAATTACCGATGGCCTGTATTTTGCAACAAGATCCTTAAACTGAGGGATCATTACGTCGTGGACATACGCGGATTGGCTCTTATTAAAAACTGGATTGTACCATTCCATTAGCGAATAATAAAAGCCCATCCTTAGCCCGGCTTTTCTAACGGAAGTTGTCAAATCGCCAAGCACGTCCCGTTTTGGGCCACTGGTAACAGCATTCCAAGCGCGACCCCACGATTGATCTGCTTCTTTGCTAGGCCAAAGACAAAACCCATCATGATGCTTTGATGTTAACACCACATATTTTGCACCCGATTTTTTAAAAAGGATTGCCCATTCATCAGGATTAAAAAGTTCTGCCTTAAACATCGGTAAAAATTGGTCGTAAGTAAATTTTTGACCATAATTACTATCATGAAATTTACGCACTGCCTTGTAATTCTGGCGTGTAGAATCGTTATAATTACACCAGTACCATTCAGAATACCCGTCGGGGACAACCTTCGAGAATGAAGGCACGGAGTAAACTCCCCAATGTATAAAAATACCAAATTTATCATTGTGGAACCATTCCGGTACTTTCCGGGTATCAAGTGATTTCCAATTTGGCAGATATGTTTGCGATTGACTATTTGTATGACAGGTCAATAGAATGGATAAAATAATCGGGAACACTTTTAGGTATTTCATGGTATATATTTTTAATTTTAAAGTACTACTAATATCCAATAATCTGCAGTTAGCCCTAAAACTGAATTAACCCGGGCAATCCGCAATAAATCGGGCCCCTTTCAGAATAGGCTTATTTCTTAGAAATCAATTTATGCATTTCAATAGCTGCGAACAATACAGCAAACAATCCATGTGTATCGTTATCATAAAAAGGGCGTTGCAGATAATAGTTTACATCCTCCGAACACATGGTGCCGTAACAAATTTTGTGAACCGTACCATCAGGTTCTATTTGTGTTTTTAGAGCCATCCAACCTTTCATGGCAAATGGTTTGTATTTTCGGGCATCTAACCATCCGTTTGAAATACCCCGGGCAATGGCCATAGTGAAGATCGCTGTACCTGAAACTTCTTCGGGTGAATCGGGCCGATCCAATAACTGGAGCCAAAAGCCGTTGTTGTCCTGCAAAGCAATTAAAGCATCCACATGTTTTCGATATTGTTCCATAATGATTTTGTAGGTTGGATGATTTTTTGGAAGAACAAGCAGTACTTCCGTAGTAGCCCATATTCCCCAGCCATTGGCCCGCGACCAATGGGGCAATTTTACATCTTTTTCTGAATATTTTGCATGCATGTAAAGATTCGCATCTTTATCCCAAACTTGTTCGTTAAACTTCACCGTTTGATTTGTTGCATCATCGAGAAACCTCTTTTTTTCTTCCGGGGAACAAACATATTGCGATGCCTCAACCAAAAAAGGGATTCCCATAAACATATCATCCACCCAGGTAGTATATTTTTCCGGGGTTAGACGGGTGAAAATATTTGAACCAGGCAACCGGATCTGCTCATTTTTTGCATATTTCAACATTCGGTCGATGAAATGGGCATAGGAATCCCTATCATCAAAGGTATTGTTTTTCAGAAGTCGGTAAATAAATGGAAGCGATGGTGCCAGGGTAAAATCCAACAAAGGGGCAAACAGGAAATTGCTATTGGCTGAGGATACAGCATGCAAAGTGTTTACCTGGTAGTTTACGAATGGAGCTCCTTTGAGATGAAAATTGCAGAAATCAGTGGCATATTGATCGTATTTCAGTTCGCCGGACATTTCTGCCAAATGTTGCATTGCCCAGGCCACGCCTCCATTATGGTAATTCCAAGTATCGTTGGTTCCCCAAGGCTGAGGATGGAGCATCTCACCCAAAACCTCAACCTTTGGAATCGTCCAGGTAACAGGACTAGCGGCTCCATCATACATCTTACCAAACACAATTTCGTGTTCAGGGGCATATTCCACATCGATTGTCTTTTCGCCGGAATTGGCAAACGGACCTATTACCAACCAGTTGGTGAGGTCGGCAATTTCACTATCAACATTAGGAACAGCTTTTAAACCAATAGTAGGGCTAGCCTCATTTCTTTCGGACACAGCACCCTTCGAACCGGGAGTTTGAAGATAAACCACCCAATCCTTGCCAAATGTCCCTGATTTAATGACCAAATTGTTCGCTCCCTTTTTAAGGTGAGCTGAAAACTGATCAGATAACTCAACGCTTCGCTCTTCAAAGTGCAGGGCAATAGGATGATTTCCTAGCTTTTGGTAAACCAAATTTCCATTCATCCAAACCTTACAACCGTCATTGTGAGCAATCTGGATAACCAACGTTGTATCTTTATTAACAGATAATTGAGTATAAGCATAGGCCACTGCAGGATCATTACCGCCATATGACCGCCTGAAATCTATAAAGTGCAAACCATTGAATTGATGGTTGCTTTTACCAATAGTTAGCTTATATTTAAATGGTGTATCACGGATCAGCTTGTCGCCAATCAGTTTTGCCACATCCAGGGGATCCGAAAGACCAGAGACATTTCGCTGCGCAAATAAACTTATTGATGTTAAGTAATATAGTAACAGACATACGATTAAATTCCTCATTGGTTGAACGGTTTATTTTTTAAAATTCATCTGACAACTTTCCCCAGGTTTTAAATTGATGCAGCGACAGTTCAATAATGCATTTTCGCCTAAGGGTTTTTGGGCTTGTTTTGATGATTCAACAAACAATCTTACCCTTGCCACTGCTTTCGTAGGATTTGTAAATTTTATCACCAAAACATTGGTTTTGTTCTTAACAACTTGAGCTTCTATGTTATCGATGACTGATAGATACGATTTATCAGGTTGGATATACACACCGGGCAATTCGATATACGACAACATCATGGAAGTTTCGGCCCAGGTAGAACCGTACATTAATTCACCAATCCCTTCAAGCCAATCGGTGGTGCTAACCCGTTCGGACATCCACCCGATTTTCATCCCATCAATTGGCCGAAGGGGATGCGACAAAAATTGCGGCATCGTAAACGCTATTTCCTTTAAAAGTTGCATATACCGAACATTACCAGTTGCACGATAAAGACGCCACAAACCAATACCAGAGTAGCAACATATTCCGGGAGCCCCATGCCTGTTTTGAGTATTTGCACCAACAATGCCTGTTGTTTTTAAGCCAAGCTTTCCCAAAGTAGAAAATACCGGAAATTGATAATTATAAGGCATTACCCACGTTGTAAACTGGTTGGCCATGGCGGTTGCCATTTCAAGCCATTTCAAGTCGGAAGTTGACTCGTAAAGTTGCATAAACGATTCCAACATAGCATATGAAGATTCACTATCGGGGTTTTGCAGGGCATCGCCCGGTCCTCCGCAAGTGATGCCTTTCTTCACAAAAGAAGTGTTGAAGTAATCAGCAGACGCTTCCGCTACTTGTTGATATTCAATACTATTAAAATACTGACCGGCTAATACCAAAGCGGCAGGCACAATCGCGCCACTCGTTGAACCACCAACCACCACATCGCCTGTTTGGCTATCGACGAAATTCCCAAATTGTCCCCATTTACGCCAAAGTTTGACAAATGCATCAGCCACAATTTTAGTACCTTTTTCCCATTCGGGATTGATTGGGATTTTTAACTGTTTCATAAGCATCAGCTGTTTTAGGACATAATACAGTCCATCGCCACTTTTGCGCACCAAATGCCAGTTTTTCGCATTGGGTTTGCGGATGTCGCCACCGTACCATTTTGTCCCTTTTTCACCGGAATCCCAAAAAAAACCTGCCGGACAAATCCCATTTTTAAAGAGCCAATCAAAATTTCTGATTACATGTTGCCGGCTGGTTTCATTACCTGCAAATAAAAGCGGATAAGTACTGATGATGCCCCCTGTCCAGCCGATCTGCCAATCCTGCAAAAAATTTTCACGCATGCCCACTGAGTAATAGCCACTTTGATCCACCCAGTTTTGCTCGTTAAACTTGTTCTCAAGTATTGAAAAACACGATGAAAACGGTACAAAAGGACGCTGTTCCGTTTCCCCAACCACATCTTTGCGAATGATGGCAAAACGATCAAATAACCCCTGTATGTTTTTGCACGAAAAGAAAAAAGCTCTGAATTTCAACGAAAACTCATCGCCTTCTTTAAAATCGGGAGCCAAGTCGATTGATGGAGCCTGATTATTACAGATGGAATATTGGAAGCTTTCACGAACAACCGGAACAGTCAAACTTATCACTGCCGTTTTGCGATTGCGCGACTCCTCAATTCCAATCCCTGTATCGCCATACTTTGTAGCCTGAGGTGTTAGTATCCAGAAGCCCGCCTTAGCTATGTGCGATTGAAAACCCAGTGCCGGAACACTCATGGTTCCAGAACGTTCCTGTATCCGCGACGGTCCATCGTTGATGTTTAACCTGGGTATATCCGAAACAATCATCGGTTTGTCCGGGCCAATGTCTCGTGAATCCAATAACTTCGGAGAATAACTTATTCTGCGCGACTCAAACCGATTACCATTATAGGCAGCTGCAGGCATAAGTACATAATTGGATTTCGACCAATTATCGAAAGTTAAATCAACTGAAATACTTGTTTGGGGCGACGAGCCACTTTCAAGCTTGCACGTTAATTCAAAATCAATAGCATCTGGCCTGTTTTCGGGAACCAAAGCCTGAAGTTTTACTTGCCAGTTCCCATCCAAAAACTTAATTTGTTTGGCATTTTGATCCAGAAGAGGTTCCTGCAAAACCATATTTGCCTTCGAATAATAATTAAAGTTGTGATTAGTAAACCGTACTGAAGCAGAACAGCCATTTATATTAAGCCAATTCTTAAAGTTTGCCCTGTCTTGGGCAGCGGTACCGAATACCAGCCAAATGCTTAATACAAGCGTAAGCATAAGAAAACGTGTCATTTATTCTATTTATTTAATGTAATATGGTTTTAAAACCATTCCTCCAACATAAGTACAGACTTACTTTTCGGATTTCAAGATTTTATAAACCGGATTATCCCCCCGAAAATCTATCAGATAACCAGACTGTCCGTCAGAAACCTGCATAATACCATCTTTTATGTTCACAAAAGGACTTTCATAAACGGCTCCATGTATGAAATTATTCCAGTCCTGTTTTAATCCATTGATTGTTGCTTCACAACGAAGTCGTTCCGGACAATAGATCATGGTAAGATCATCGCCTAACAATGAATGATAATTCACTGTTAGTTCCTTTTGTAGTTTTGAAAGGTCCAATTTTGTCCTCTTGCGAATGGTCTGACTAAAATTTTGCAAGTTCTTGTATTCCGATTTTTCACCTGTCTCCACAATGTATCCTGATATCGTTCCGGGAAAAACAAGTAGACTATAATCTTTAAAAAACTTATACATTTCGGTATTAACCATTTCTCCATGCAAATTTTCAGGCGATAGCACAAAGCCATCTTTCGATAAAGGGATTATAGCAACAAACATTTTCCAGGTTTCGAAGAAGAAATTTCCGTCTATAACAATTGGCTTCAATTGACGTGGATAATAGAACCAGGACGAAGCAGACCCTTTACTTTGGGTCCAAAACCGTTCGATTTCCTTAACAGATTCGTCCTTGGGTTTTTCAACCAAAGTTAGTTCTTTAGCTCCGTATTTCTGACGGTTTCGAAGTTCAAAATCTGCCCCCTGCTCAGTTTCAGGCAATAACCAAAGGTTATCGCGTTTCATTTTCGTATATTCCGGAGCCAGCACTGTATCCACATTTGCTACTACTTTTGAGGGAGCTGTTAGTAAGATCAATGTCTCTTTCGATTGTAGCGTTTGGGTATAAGGGCTATGGCCTGAAGTACTCCCCCGAAAAGGTTGTCCTCCGCTAAAACACAAGGGTATCGTCTCCCCTTTGGCAACAAGAGACCAAACCATTTGCTGATTGGGATTGTCGACTATGGTCATCTGAATGTTTCCCATCGCATAAGAATCCGAGCAATAAAATGTTTCAGCAAACGCATTTGGATGATCCATTTGGTAAAATGGACGGCTCATCTTTGATTCGAAAGGCGTTTTCAATTTCTTACAAACTATATTACAAATAATTTTATTGGGCCTATACTTCGTTGTAGCTTGCTGAATGGTTAAGCTCTCATCGGTCATAGTGCGGGGTGTATTGTTAAAAAAAGCCCACTGCATAATTTCCATTTCATTTGGCAGTGTGCTTACCAGATAGCCACGTTTCTGAGCTCCGGCAATGGTCCCGTCAATTACCTTTAGCCCATAGGAAACAAAGTAATAATCAAGTATAAATTTAGCCAGGTCGCGAGTTTCTGCATCGGGGGAAAAATCGTAAAGATTCAGAAAACCTTCAATGCTATGCGGATAATAAATCTGAGAATCATACTCTCCATTGCCTGTTAGAAGTATCTTTTTCATAAAATCTCGCAACATACCTTTGGTCAATTTTTCGGCTTCTTTTACAGGATAACCAGAAATTTTAGCAGAATCGGGCAGAATTTGGGAATATAGCAGGCAACTGGATCGCCACATCGTTTTATGATTTTCGGTACCTCCGTCAAAAGGATTACCTCCTAACAAATATCCGGGCTGCCCAACCAGATTATGTGCATTTTTCAATACCAACCATTCTCGGTTGGGACCATCGGATGGATGGCTTCCTTCGGAATAATTCGCCACATAATACTGAAATTCCTTTTTCCATATATCCCCCATTTTATCTGCCAATAAAGGATAAAAGCGAGCCCAATTTTTGCAAGCAAAATGGTATTGTTGACGAAGATTTCCGGGAATGCTCAGGAAAGCTTTCGCAATTGAATCGTTAGGATTAAGCAGCAATGCAGCAGTGGCCGGAGGTAAATCATATTTTAATGGATCTCCGCCAAATGCAAATATTTCACCTTTTTCATTACGGGCTTTAGGCCCAAAATAGCCTGTTGGCCCTTGTTTATATTTGCGACCGGTATATGGAGAAATAATATCTTCTCCTTCTACAGCCCAAATTTTTACTGGCAAATTGGTGTCGGGACATTTCGATTTTGCCAAGCTTATTTTTCCGAAGCCTTTTTTTGCAATGCATGGCAACATTCCGTTTATCCTATGCTGAAAGCCGGCTTCGTCAGGATAGGTATTTGCTAACCAAGGATCTTGAGCATAACAATAACTTATTAAAAAAGTAAGGATTATACCAAGCGAGAGGTGTTTCATAGTGTTGTTAGTTATGGTATTGTTAGTTATGGCATTGTTATTTATATTATTGTTAGTCCTTCCAAACCGCCACTTCACCTGGTTTAATCTCCTTATTTCCAATTAAAATAATAGATTTATCAGTTATTGGTAACGTAACCGAGTTGGATGTATAATTTACCCCAACCCAAAAGCCATCGCGCCATTCCACGAACGCATAATTCGGCAGGTCAAAAATTTTGGCACCAGCTCTTCGATAAACAGTCTGAAGAATAGACCTTTCCATTAACGATTTATCTGTCCATACTCCGATATAGGTAACAGTGCCTTTTCCAAGTTTCCGCGTGATGGCTGCCGATGTTCCTGCATAATATTGATCGGCGTATATAGCAAGTGTTTCGGTTCCTTTATCGGGTGTCAAAAACTCTCCCCAAACATTCCATTCAAATGATTTATCGCCACATTTAACAATAGATTTAGTTGCAGGGGGTAATTGATCGTAATCGTCTACATGTGCTCCAATAAGCTTCCAAATAGGCTGTTGTAAAAGAGTTTCAGGGAAATGACCATTACTATCTTTTCCTCCGGTTTTACAACTTAATATGAGATTTCCGCCGTTCTCCACGTATTTTGTCCATTTATGAATAACTGTACTATCCACCATTGTATAAGCGGGGGCTACCAGAAATGGATATTCGGCGGGATTAAAATTATCGCTTTCCTGGATAAACCTAACCGGCACTCCCATTGATTTAAGGCTTTGGTAGTAACCATAATAATGCTGCCAGGTATCCCATGCCTGTGTATGCGGACTAACCTGCATTTCCCACAAGTTATCCTGTTTCCAAAGAAACGCCGTTTTTCGGGACAAAATTTCGGAAGGCACTTTAGCATCAGGGCGATAATATTTTTTCAAACTATTTATTTCCGCTATAGCCTGCACGAATTCTTTACCGCCACGAGATACTGTAATTCCATCAGTTTCCATGATGCCCTTATGATTTTGCTCCCCTCCAAAAAGAAGCTGGCGGAAACGGTACGTACATGTAAACTTATCGCCAAGGCCAAAGCTGTGCCAAATCCACATTTTAACAGCGCCGGGAAGAGGTTGGGCGTTATAGCTACCCCAGTTTATTTGCCCAGGTTGTAACTCCATAATTCCCGAAAAACCCTCAATAGATTGTGCCATTTCGCTTGAGAATGCCAATTCCATTCCACTACCTAACCTAAAATTGAGATTGCCATCCGGATAACTAAGATATGTACTTAACAAATACATGGTATGCGATGCAAAATCGAGATCGCCCCGGTTACGGAATAAATCAACCGTTGGAAGAAATTTATAATAAGCAAAGTTAGTGGTAATCCATTGTTTAGCAGTTATGTTTTTTCGCAATAATTCGGACTGAAAACGTATGGCCGAAGCTAATGCGTCTGCTGTATACCTCTTAAAATCAAGCAAAGCATGAGGGTTTCCTGATGATTCTTTTTCATTAGCGATCCGTATCTGATCGAAATTATTATAAGTGCCACTCCAAAAAGCATTTCCCCAGGCTGTATTGAGTTGTTGTATGTTATTATTATATTTCTTTTGAAGCCACGCACGAAAGTCTGCCTGAGCAAATGGGGAATAATCATATAGACTTGCAAGATGGGGTTCATTATCGATTTGCCAACCCCATACGCGGGTATCATTTCCATAGCGTTTGCCCATTTCGGCAACAATACGTTCGATGTATTTTTTATATACAGGGTTACTTTGATTTGCAAAAAGCCTGTCGCCACCGTGAGCAAGTTTAATACCCATATCGTTTACAATTAATACTTCCGGGCGTGCTGTGGTTAACCAGGCCGGTGGGCAGGGGGAGGGGGTACATAAAATTACCTTTAACCCGTTTTTTGCAGCTTCGGCAATGCACCAGTCGAGCCACTCAAAATTGAATTTTCCTTCTTCGGGTTCCAGAATTGCCCAGGCAAATTCTGCCATATGGGTAAATGAAAAACCCAATTCCGACATTCGCTTCAGGTCTCGACCCCATTCACCGCGATCCCAATGTTCTGGATAGTAATATGCTCCTACTGGCATTAAATTTTTGGATGGAAAAAGGGCTTCGGCTTTTTGCGCATGAACTGGAATTATTGCAAACAATAAAACAATTAAACAACATACGCATTTTTCGAAATAATTTAAAAACAATAAAGGTGCAGTAACAAAAAGTGTGTTTTTGAGTTTCATAATTTCAAAATTATTCAATGGTAAATTCAAATTCACAAGGCGCATAATTGGTAAAGTAAAGACAATCCAAGTCTAATTTTGGAAGTGCTCCCCTTAACTGTGTCCATTTATGCGCTGCCGTCCCAGGTCCTATTTTTATATTGTCTTTCCCTTTTGTGTAGGTTGCATACTCTCCGTTTGTGATCAGGAAAGCATTGTTAGTGTTTTGTTTGGAAGTAACATTGGTTAATGTACCACCTAACCTGAACCCAAATTCCAAGTTAACCGGTAAATTTTTTGGCCCCTCAACAGATACTTTTATTTTTGCTTTACCATTTACTTCTGTTATATATATTTTTGTACGAAGTGTCTGAATTTCAGACTCTACCCGTTCCGATCGTGGAACCAACCCCCAGGCTTCTCCTTCCGATGGAATTTTTTGTTTAGGAAGTGGCTGGAAGTAAGGGGCATAAATAGTTGATGTTAAAATATAGCTAGCCCCTACTTTTTCCAATTGCTGACTTTGAAACTGGCCCTTTCCAAAAAAAGCGGATGAAAGGCGCACCGCCTCTAAAGCAGCTTCTCCCTTGAAAAAGGTAAAAAACGTGGTATTATTGGCAATAACCGACATATCAACTTCACCCTTTCTTATTCTAACCATGTCGGAATATTTAAAATACTTGTGATATGTGGTTGGTATGGGTGCTGTTAGAGCAAAGTCTTGCATCAATGTGTAGTCATCGATAAGGTAAGGTAACATATATACCAGTTGCTCAACCGGAACGGTGCTTTCAATATATTTTACCATTCCGGCGTACTTGCTGTTTTTATCCAGCATCGCCATGTAGTTATAAGCAAAATAATAACCAGAGAGGTTATTCTGTTTGTACTTATCTTGCCGATTGGAAGATTCCGTGGCGATGTCGCCTGTTGAGCGGACAAAATAAAACGTCATATCAAGGTTTTTACGAACATCGTCATAGAGATCATCATAGTTCATTTTTTTCGCCATAATAATCAGGCTTCTATTGGTAATTGGGGTATAAATGGCTGTACTTCGCTCATTATATTGACCATCCGGATCAATATCTATTTTTTCAGCCAACCATTGTTCAACTCTTGCCTTGTACTTTGGGTTTGGAAAAAATGTATTAATCCATGCCAACGCACCTGTAATAGCCCAACGGTGATTAGGGGTGTGAACTCCACCAACGGTAAGAGCATCTCCTGCTTTGAGCAGGTATTGTTTCAGGGTAGACTGAAATGCGCCATAGTTTAAGTCGCTATTCTTAAGCATGATTGAATATGCAACAGCCAACGGATAGATAGTAAACCCTAAATCGGGGGTGGAGTGAAAGTTAGTTCCCAACAAATCAATCGTTCCATCTTCGTGTTGAAGATTTAACAATCCTTTGGCAGCACGTGTCATACGGTTAAGTATCTCTGTGGACCGGTAGTATTTGGAGCTTGTAGATACATAACTGGACATTAAAGTTTCTATAAAATTCGAAGTTTGTTGCGGCGACACCACGCTATCACGATCATATATTGCCCCGTAATAGGTATCATCTTTCCCGGTCCACTGTTTGTTTAACAGTGTAGGTATATTATTGTCATTTATCTTAATAAGAGAAGATAATAATTCCTTTTTGTTGTAAGAAGGTGCATCTGCCCTGATGTCCACTATATTGAATATAAAAATTAAGGAAAGACAAATCAACGATAATCTCTGTTTAGTGGCAAAGTTGAGTAAGCAGGTATTCATTTTTATGCTATTATCATGGTTATGGTTTCATTTTTTCATATTCAAGTCCGAACATGATGTAAGCACCAACAGCGTAAGTGAATCCCTCTTTCACGTTTCTTCCAAAATAATAGGCTCTGCCACCAATACAAGTTCCTTCGCAAACTCTGGTAGGAATTAAATATTTCCCGTTCTTTCGTGTGGCATAATTTTTTAACCCGCTGTATGATTTTTCAATAATAGGCAAAAACGTTTTTTGATCAAGTACCTTAAGTTCAATACCAATTGCGATTCCATAAGAGAACATGGCAGTACATGAGGACTCAAGAAAGTTTGCAGTACTATCCGGATAAATAGGTAATTGGTACCATAATCCGGTTTTTTTATCCTGTAAATCAGGCAATTTTCGTGTAATATCCCGCAACTCATTTGCAAGTGTCGTAAAATACATTGAACTTGATGGAACTGCTTTCAAAGCATCGGCAATTGCCATTACTATCCAGCCATTTCCACGTCCCCAGAACTCAGTACTTGTGCGCTGAGGAGTCACCTGAGCCCAACCCAACTTACAACAATGGTCGTTATAATCTTCGTTATCATCGTCATACCCATGAACCCAAAGCCCCCATTTTTTATCTGCCAGTTTTTCCTTGTGGATCAAGAACTGATTTAATAGTTCCTTCACGTATTTATCGTCGCCTGTGCAGCGGTACATCTCTAAAAGATACATGCTTAGCATATAAATGGTGTCATCCCATAACTCAACAGTTTCTGCACGGTGAGAGACCCCACCATCCTTGGTGCGGGGAATGGTAAGATAGTCGGCATATATTTTATTGGCTTTATCGATATACTTCTTTTCGCCAGTAATTTTTGCCAGAAAAGCCAAACCATGTCCGGAAGCTATAGCGTTAGGATGTAAACCGTTTGCATCATCGTATGTTTTATTAATGGCAGTTTTTACATAATCCAGGTAGATCTGTTTTTGAGAATCTGATTTTGTATTGTACAAATGAACCATTGCATTCAACATAGTGGCAGGCGCCCAGTCCCAACTGTACTGCGAGGCAGGCAAACAAATTTCACGTCCATACACATCAACTGAATTAGCCCAGGTTTGGGCATTCGTGTTTCCAACAATTAAAAACAGTATCAGGGTTATTGCGATCTTTTTCATATTGTTAACAAATGCGATAATTTTATTTTCCACAACGAATCCATCGTCCACTATATCCTTCCAATTTAATGTTATTAGGGTCTACATTTTCTCCTGTTATAGCGTCAGTAAAGACTTTATATTTATAGGTAGAAAATGTAAGTGTAGTCTTTGATGGTTCTCCATCATTGATAAAGAAATAATGATCGGCATCAGGACTTGCTAATCTGTAAACAATTGAATTGTTGCAGGAATAAGGAACTGTTAAGCCATCCATTACATTTTTTGTAACCCATTGTTCTACGAAAGTATTTCCGGGAGCCATCATTGAGAAAGAAGCATCAGTTGCC
Source organism: Bacteroidales bacterium (assembly GCA_038213375.1). Lineage (GTDB taxonomy): Bacteria > Bacteroidota > Bacteroidia > Bacteroidales > JAAUTT01 > JAAUTT01. The sequence continues at coordinate 16,423 of JBBQTB010000005.1, forward strand.
AGGATAATGGCTGTTCCTTTGCCCAGTTTATTAATTGTTACAGCGGGTTCTCCTGTTTGAAAGCGCTCGGAAACAATAGCTGTAGTAGGTTGAATTTCCAAGATAAAACCGTTAAAAGTGTGGTTGCCTAATTTACGGGGTACATTGTTAGAATACTGAAAATCGCTAATGCTCGAACCGAAAACGCACTCAAAAGGAGACCCTTTTCCTGTATCAAGGATTTTACCATGTTCATTCCACCAACCACCCGGTGCGTCTAAAACCAGCTTTCCTCCCTGTTTCACATATTCCTTAAAAATAGGGAAGAGATCTTCGTTAATGGCTACATTAGCTGGTAGATAAATAACCTTGTAACGTTTACCCAGTCCTTGTTTTAGATCAGAAGGAGTTACGTGTTCCCAGGGAATATTAGCATCTATTAAAGCTCTGCTAATTCCAATACGGGCGTGAATTGGGTAATTTTTAAAATGTGCACGGTTAGGACCAGCGCAAGCAGCCCACAACGCTTCATTATCCCAATTTACAAAAACTCCAACATAGGGTTCTTTATGAGCTTGCCATAATTCGTCGCGATATTTTTCGGCTGCTTTAGCAATTTGTCCGGTCCGAATGGCTCGTTCACCGGGTTCATTTTGACGATTCAGTAGGGCATATTCACCCGACTCCCAACCAGCCCGGCGATAATTCCACGCCCATAACCCCACACCTTTAAAACCACCAGCCAAATAGGAAAGGAGCAGCTGAGTAATTGTGCCTGAATTTACTGTAAAGCCTGCTGTTCCTTCGCTTCCTTTTCGATCCCATCCTTTGCCTCCGCTAAATTGTTGTGGGCCTCCGGTACTTTCCCAGGTTGCAGCCCATCCACCTTTAAACCAATCGGTACAAATAGATGATTGCATGTAAATACACCTGGCAACTTCATAATCAACTTCTTCGTAGTGCCATGCCAAGTGAAGTGAAGGATAAAATGAACCCCTATCCGTCATAGCATCAGCTATACTTTCCATATCGGTACCACGTGAAGCAAAAGGAAGGAATAAACCCATTTCTCCACCGGCTCTTACAGGTTGTTCAGGGTGATTTGTTACCTGGTTTTTCCGTATATTTTCGACATACATATCTGCTTTATACCTGAGGATATCATGTACCTGTCCATATTCGTTTCCTGCCGATGGAATTATTTCGTTGGTACCAGGCACCACAGAAACTAAATGATCTTTATCAAAATCATCCCAGGATTTATATGGTTTTCTGCAAATACCAACTTCATATTGATTCCAGGCGGATGTTAGTTGATCAATGGTTTTATATTTTTCCTTTACCCATTGGCGGAACCGTATGGTATCGGATGGATACAAATATGCATCAAAATGATATTCATAATCTTTACCTTGTTTTGGTATCGATTTTTTCCAATCCGCCAATTGGTTCCACAATACCTTATTCTGATATTCCAGCATTTTTGGGTTTTTACGCACTTCTTTCATAGGTGTTTTAAGTGGTATCCCTAATTTTGTTAATAATTCAGATGTTATGGATTCCCATCCTCCTTCGCCATACCAAAAAGGGATAATCCCTTCTTCCATGGCTATGCGCAATATGTCTTTTTCGGGCCATTCCGGAGTATCCATGGTTTGTTTCAAATTGGTAAATCCCAATTTTTTCATCAAACGAAAATGCTGCCGCATCTGTTCTTCCGTGCAACCTGCCCAAGGCAAAAAAACAACACCAAAAGGCATGGGTGCAATCTGTTTGAATTTCTGCTGCATAGGAGAATCGTGCAGCTTATCGTAAAGTGAAGTTAAAAACTCATCGCTTTTTTGAGCAAATCCAGCTACTGAAAATAAGATCAAAAATGTAATAAGAAGATGCTTTCTCATAATTAGTTAATTTAGAGTTGCCAAAATTTTAAAACTAGTTTAATTGCATTCAATTAGTTTTTAATGAGCCACTTAACAATAATTGGTTCAGCGTTTAAAAAATTCAAATGGTAATAACGAAATCCTTTGCTGTTGCTATTACTCTCTAACGAAACAGCATTCTCTGAAAATGTAACAGAAGAATATGAATCAGGCAACTGTACTTCACAGGAGCCTGGAATTCCCGGATAAATAATAAGTTCTTTTTCATTTTTAAAAAGTTCAATGTTATCTAACCAAGCTGTGGATGAAGTAATATTAATGCCTGTTCCCAAATTGGGTAAAACAAAAGCCTCGCGAGTATCGTCGGGTTGGCTAAACTCAAATGGCAAACTGACACTCCCATTTTCCAGCCTATAGGCATGGTTGATTACCCCCAAGCAGCTATCGGTTTGAAGGCGAAATGAAAATGGATATTTTATGGCAGAGCCACTGAATCCAATGATCTGTCCAGCTCCTTTGGATTGATTCATCTGTATGTATATTTCAGGAGAACTACCTATTGACCCGTATGTTTGTAAAGGTATTCCGGTAATGTAAGGCAGTATTTTTTTGAATTTCAGAATCTGTTTCCCAACCCTTAACCGTTGTTCGTGGTTCATTCGCTGGAGGTTTCCCCAAAATCCATATCCTCCTAAAAGTGTGGTATTAACATTATATCGCTGGGCAAAAAAAGGATATTCGTTATGCGGATAAACAGCCTGAGTCATTAGCTCTGTAGGGATGATGCCTGCATACAAATCAAGGACTGTTCTCATGGATTTCCCCCGGTATTTACTATAATCGTTGTATCCGGAAGCTCCATTGTTCATCCAGAACAATTTCCCTTCCTGCAGCGGCATAAGCCCAACCAAACAACGTTCCTTCTCGGTAAGGTCAAGTTCAACTACCACATCTGAATTATATTCCCTTAGTTCCCGCATGGCCCTGGTAATAAAAAATGGTAGCAAATAAGCATAACGATCTCTAATCTCTTCTTTTGAATATATTGAACTCCCATGATCAAGACCGGCGAGCGTGCTGTTTAATGTATTAATGGCATCCCATTTAAAAAACCTAAAGCCCTGATCAATTAGTTTTTTGCAGTCCTCTATGAACAGCTTATAAAAACCACTTTCGAAATCAAACGCAGGGAAATCCCATTGTGCTTTTATTGGTTTGCCCGATTCGTCTCGAATAACCCATTCCTGATGCTTTACGAAACGGTCTGCCAACGAATCTATTCCAAAGGGGGATAACCATGCTCCCGGAACCATATTGTATTTCCGCATTTCATCTAAAAGAGGAGTAAACCCATTCGGCAAGCGGGTTTTATTTGGTTGCCAAACACCCATGGTTTGTTCCCAGCCATCGTCCAACACAAAAAGATCGACATTTAATTCTGCCGCATTTCTTATTTCATCGAGTATGCGCGCTTCGGTAAAAATGTTATACAAATCTGCCTTATTTGTTTCGCGTTGCATACCCCATGTATTATAATAAAAATGCGTTTTACGGGATGCAGGATGTTCTGTAATTTGATTCCACAAATAGTTATGAATAGCTGGTTTTATTTCATTTTCGTTGGTAAAAACAGAAGAAACTGCCCACACGGATTCATAAGGGCGATTAGTGTCTATTGTTTCTCCTTCCAGGTATCCACCGCGAAGAAGGTTCAAAGAAAGAACCAGTGATTTATCGAGCTTTTTACTTTTTAAGGCAAGAAACCAAAAATCGTCTTTTGTAACCCTAAGTCCAGATTTTCCAACAACTCCCTGGCTTTGATCTATCATTATAGTGCCACTTTGATTGGTTGGGACTAATTGACCAGGTACAGTTTCATAATTCTTATCCTGAGAGGCATGTTCATAAGCGCTTAACCAAATAAAATCAGAAGTGCGATATATGCCGAATGGTCCTTTGAGTAATAATGAATCATTCCCGGACAATTGATACGTATTTTGCTCGGGATGAAACATGTGACAGTGAGCTAAGTTAAAATCTTTCCCATTGTCGAATTTTCGATCGTCGTATGTATATTCACGATGAACTGAATCAAGCAATTCATTGGCAAATGAAGCAATTTTAATTTCTTTGATAGTTCCCTGCCGGGAACCTGTTTTTAAGGCATAACAAGGAAAAATAAAATGGAGTTTATTATTTAATTTATTTAATGCTAGTGTCTTACCTTGAGATTTCAAGATAAGCCGTTCCCTGATGAGCGTTGATTGGGGAAAATACTGACGATAAATTTCTATCTGTAAGCCTTTCACTTTTTTTTCTGCTTCAAAAATTATTTTCACTTCTTCACCTCCATTGTTCAATTTTCGAGTTGTGTGTGAACGATATTTCCATATCGGGTCATTTGCAGTAATCAATTGATGATCAATAACAAATTCAAACCAGGAAGCATGGCACGACAAATCCAATAATTCCCGATTGGTCTGCTTTAGATAGATGGAAACAGGCACAATCCGACCATTTTTAAATGATAATTTAGTAATCAGGCATTGATTCTCCATAACCAATGCCTGATCCTGAATAGAAATATCTGCTAATAGTAACTTTCCGGGAACAATGAGTAATAAAATAAAAAGAATTTTTTTCATAACGCTTACTTGGATGTATAAGTATCCTTAATTTGGAATTCGGAATTTTTAATATCGAATTTTACTTTTTGATCGGAAGAAGGCTTGGCGCTTGGCGCATAAATATACCCGCCGTGAATATTGTTTCCCCAAAAAACACTGAATTCAGTTTGTTTGGCTTTTGAGTAATCCAGGTGATGAATGCGTTCTGAGCCATTTTCAATGCGTTCCGGATATTTCCAGGCATCAGGTATTGTATTGGTAGTTGGCCATTCAACCTGTAAATTGTCAATGATCAGGTTGGTAATATTATCAGCTACTACAGCAGCCTCTGCCCCTCCAGCTTTCGGGTGATCCTTAAATTTTGGAAACTGACCGCTGGTTGTGGTCGTAGACATTGGTTTAGGATCCTCAATCATAGGATAACGTAAGGTGATATCGCGCAACGTTACATTCTCAATAAAACCGCCTTTTTGACAAGTTAATAATATACGCCCTTCTGTTTCGCAAATAACATTGCTAATGAACACATTACGAATACCGCCAATTCTGGTGGTATCCTTCCATTGATTCACCATAATTTGAATTGGTCTGTTAAATATGAGAGGGACATTGGTATTTGCCGTAATATTGGTAATGGTGATGCGGTCGTAAATAGCTCCATCTTTCACATAAATTCCAATGGCACGCGACGATTTATTGATGATACAATTGCTGAAAGTTACATCCGTCATGTCCTTATTTGATTCGACACATCCCATTTTTAATGCCACACAAAAAGTTTCAATAATACAATTAGTAACAGTAACACGGTGGCATTCACGACTATCAGCTGTAGTTTTCAAACAAACTGCGTCGTCGCATGTTTTAATATAACAATCGGACACAATAACATCATTACAACCAGTGATGTCAATTCCATCAGAATTAGGACTGTAAACATTGTTAATAATATTAACACCCTGCACCTTAGCAAGATCACAATCAAATAAATGTAGGTTCCAGCCCCCACCGGTTTTAATAGTTACATCCTTAATCAAAATATTCCGGCTTCGGGTGATTTCGATAAGAGGGCTTACTTTTTTAGGTTTTGCCTCTATCCATCGGGGAACAATCATATTGCCCAAACTATCTTTCGCAAAATCTTTCCAAAAGAAAATACCGTTTCCATCAATGGTACCCCTTCCATCAATGGTGATATTTTCTGCATGATCTGTTACAATGAGGTGGTATGGCTGCCTGTCGATATTATGCCCCCAAGTTAGTTCTTTATAATCGTTTAGATTGGGAGAGCCGAGCAAGGTTGCACCAGCCTCTACCCGAAGCGTTACATTGCTTTTCAGAAAAATAGTCCCCGAAAGATAAATGCCGCGACTTATTATCACAACGCCACCGCCTATTGAATAAGCCTTGTCTATTGCCTTTTGGATAAACTTTGTATTGATGGTTTTACCATCGCCTTTAGCTCCGTATTTAATAATGTTTATATCCTGAGCATTCAACGTATATGATAAAAGAATTCCGATGATAAACAGATTTGTTTTTCTACTTTTTTGCATTGATTTCTCCTTTTGACGTGTGAAATTTTATCCAGGCTTCGGCCATTTCCATATCGAAATGCCAGAATGAAATGGGTTTATTTGCATATTTTTGATATGGCTGAACCAGATGCGAAATCTTAAAAGCCGGATTTGTTATAAGATTGGAAATACAGGTATCCGATAAAACGCCGGTTGTTTCGGCAATCTCGTTGAGTTTAATTGGCTCCCTGGTTGAAAATGTGTTTTTTGGAATTTTTGCCTGCGCTGCTTTTCGTATAAAGAGGGCCATATAGTCGGCTACATTTTGCGACAGGCAAAAATGCCCCTCGCCAGGTTCCACAATAAGACTTACCAGATAACCCAACTTACGGAGAACCATAAAGGTATCGCGCACAGCCCTCCATTGAGCCTCTGCCGATTCTCCCAAGGGATGAGGCCCATGTGGCCCATATTCTTCGAACTGACCGCTTATTCCAAGAATTGGTATGTTTTGAAGAGATGTACCCGGCAATGTCCAGGAAGGACAATGAAACTGTCCGCTTTTAAAATATAAAATCCCAAACGTTCGTTCGGGCTTCCAATAAGCAAGGTTTTTGGCAAAATGACCCGAAGTAGAGTGCCCAAACGTAAGCCAGGGGGCAAATTCAATTTCAGGAAAACCACCATCTTTTGCACACTTTTGCAAAAGCCTAGTAAACAAAACATCTTCACCCTTTTGAGGATCGAACATTGCAAAGGCTTTTCCATCGGTTTTAATAATGGCCAAATTCTGCTCTGAGGCAGCCTTGCGAATTGCCGGATTGATTACAAATGCCTCCTCGGCCCAAACGTTGGTTGCCAAAATAATTCCGCTTACGTGTTTTGTACCCGAGGGAATCCACATCCTGAATGGCAGAGATTTTTCTCCATCCATAAGTGTATCGGAAACAGTCCATTCCGTTTTTGGCAGTTTCTCGAATGTAAAATCGTCAAACCACGCTTTGCTTTTGCCTGCGGCATTGAACTTCAAATCCATTAACGATGCATAATCTGGTGTAGTGAACAGAAGATCTATTGTTTGCCACCGGTTTTGAATTACCTGATTTGTTTTCATCTGGCGGATATGTTTTTTTTCTCCTGCCAACAATTTATAAACATTGGCCGAAATGTATGCTTTCACGGAATCGTTCTCTACTTTTGCATATCCAAGCACACGATAGGTTGTATTCGCTTGCAGGGGAATTCCCGAGCACTGTATAAACTCACTTGCATTCGAACCGGCTATTTTACCTGCAACGCCAGCAACCATTAAACAGCTTTTTCCGGAATGTGCGGTCTGTTCTGTTATTTGAAAATCCTGCTCTAACCATCCATGAGATAATGCAGCTTTTGTGTAAATAGCCGGTAGCGACTTATTCTCAAAGCCTTCCACATTTTGCACTTCAATCATTTTCGTTATATCTATCAATGGCTTGGGTTCCTCAATGGTAGGTTTCTGAGAAAAACCAACCAAATGAATCATAATAAGAAACAAAAAAAATAGTAAACTACGCATAGTTATAGTGTTATTAAGTTCAATAGCCGGATTGGGGGAAATAAAAAGCTTTTACATTCCCCTGCAGCGGTTTGCCATTGTATTTTCCTTTAAAGGAACCATAAAACTTTTCACCCAAACGGGTCATAGTAACATTGTAAATACCTACCCCACCTTCATACGCTTTATTTAAGGATGTAGCATCCTCAAAATCAACTTCCAGCCGAAGAGTTAGTGTGTTGTTTTTGCTATTGCTATTGAATTTCAATACCTTGCCACTCATTTTCCAACCAGTAACCGTTCCCGACGGTTTACTTGCCGTGTACCCCATCATAAGGTATTGCGTCCAGTTAGGGCGTAGTTTATCGAAAAAAAAAGTCATTTCCCCGGCATCTATCGGTTTATTCTTCCAATCATCGCCGGCGGCATGTAGCCTCACATTTTCGAGAGTAGCATTTAACCGTTTCAGCTCCAGAGCATGTATCTCCAAACTATCGCCATAATTTACAATTCCGTCAAAGTATTTTTCATCAGTACACGTGCCTTGCACCCACCTATACCAAGTAAAACCAACAATTCCGTTGTGCATGGCAGTGCGCGACAATGTAGTGGTACCACGTTTAAACATTCGTTCTTTCTGTGCAAGTTGCCCTTTCAATTCTGTGGGAAAAGGTATTTTCTTGTAGAGATCTGTGTTCCAGCTAAATTCACCAATAAGGATTGGCAATCCGGTATATTGGTACACCGTATCATACCGTTCGTAAAGAATTGGCTGATAGTTATTGGCTGATATTACATCGGTAGAGGGTTTAATGGCATCCAAAACATAGTTAGGTGGCGGTGTCCCGAAACGACATCCGAGAATAAGGTGATTAGGATCGTACCGCCGAATTGCTTTTGCAGCCATTTCAAAATATCTCTCTGCATACAGTTTTACAAATGCCTGAGCATCGTCAGTAAACGCACTTGCCGAAATTACTGATTTATTATCGTTTAATTTTTTCAAGTCTTCTTTAGAGGAAATTTTCACACGCCATGCTTCCGAAAGTTTTTCATACGACTTTTGGTGACGATCCAGAAGGAAGTTCCAGGCAAACTTACAAGCCGGTTCATCGTGGTTCATTGCCAATACCTGGCGAAGCAAGGCAAAATCAAACTGCCCGGCCTGAAAACCAAGATCGAGGCCATAATCATCGGTCTTTCCAAAACCAATTTCATTATCGGTAAAATAACCTACCAATTCTTTAGAGGTACGCAATGGGGAGCATAGTGCACGAGCCTTACGGTCGATGGCTACGAGCCACTCCGGATGAAAAATATCAGGCAACCCTTGTTTATCGTTTAGGGAAGGTAAAAAGGGGGCCTCTTTAAAAAACTCCAAAATTTCAGTAAAGGGAATGCCTTTATTAAAGAATTCCTCGGTAGCCCAAGCTCCCAATGCGTTAAAACCGAGGTTTTGTATTTTTTCGATAATTGCATTTACAAACCTGTCAGGACTTTGTTGGTATCCATATTTGTCATCGATGGTAACTGCATACTTTTTAGGCTTGGCAGTTCGTCCACCTGCTGTTCCGGCACGGTTTACAGCACATATGCCTCTATAATAAAATAGTTTGTTGTCAGGATCGAGGAACCACCATTGCCCCTGTGTTGTTTTGCCTACCCGAAAATAACCTGAGGTTCCTTTTATTGTTAACGAGTCGAACTTTGGCATTTCCAACACCTGCGCTGTTACCCGTTCTTTACAAAGAAACAACAACAAAATAAGTAGTAGTCTTATTTGAATCGAATTCATATCAATTTTAAATATTAACTCTTAAATACCAATGATTTGAAGATAAAAACCACCTTAAACCACAAAAAAATCATTTACCCTTTACGGTAAATAACGTTTTCCCTGCTGGTACAGTAAAATTTGTTTCCAAAACTTTTTTACCATTCCATTCCGAATTGATTTCGTACACAACACCCGGTGCGGAAAACTCATAAATCCCGGTTTTATGCCGAGCGTGATTATTATATAGATAATTACATTTTCCAGGCACTTTATGTTGTTTAGGGTCGCCACGCTGAAAGCAATGCCAACTGTGCCATTGAGGAATATTTATTGTGTTGTCTTCAATGAGGTTATACCCATCGTCGCCATCGTGAAAATTCACATCTACTTCGAGATAATTATGATACACCACATTGTATTTGCTATTTTTTTGAATAGCCAAATGCCTGATTCTTTTTATATATTCATTATAAATCAAAACATAACTGGAATTTATAAGGTTGTAATACCCCATACCTCCATCGCATTTATTATAGCTACGGTCAATAAAATTATTACTACAAGTAATATGTTGAGAGTTGGTAATGCGAATAGGATCGCTGCCCGCCCAAAGGATATTACAATTCTCCACCCAACAGTTTTTTGCATTATCGAACCAGATGTGCTCAACAAACAATGAAGTATCCCTTAACTCTGGAACATGAAACACTGCTTTATCCCATGGTGCGGTGAGGGAATCTTTATCTAATGGTTCAAAAAGGGCATCGGTATATTTGATAGTGAGATTTTCAATTCCTACCCACTCTTGACCTCCAACAAACAAAGCACTTTGCCGTGGTTTACCTGTTGAGAAATGATACCCGTGAATTTTTACACTAAGCAATACCGAATCTTTAATTGTACCACGCAGAACCACCCCCGATTTTAGTGTTATGGTATTTTTAATGATGTATGCACCGGGCTTGAACAATAATACCCCTCCCCCGGTAGCAGCCATCTCATCGATGGCCTTTTGAAGATTGTCTTCAGAAGTAATATATTTTTTTTTATTCGCCAATTTAAATTCAGGAATACCTCCTTCTACACCGGCTTTTGACCATTCGGAGATGGGTAGGGTAGTAAAAAGAGAAGAATCTCTTCTACAAGCTTCCAAGCCTTCAGCAGTTTGAAAAAGCATTATATTCAAAAGCACCACAAATAGCACAGACAATCCTTTTGAATAATTAGTCATACTTTAAAAGTTAAAGAAATAATTAAATTTTTACACCAACACTACAACGCTGCGGAATAAATTACAGACCTAGAATATTATTCAATTTATCAATCCAACAATACTCTCATTTAAAAAGAATGCAAATTCAATAACTAAATGATTCTCTTATTACAAAAAGAAAAATAAAGAAGCTCGTAAGTTGAACACGAGCTTCATTATTATTTACCTTTTATTAAAAAATCCTCCTATCGTCTCTTTTCAAAAATTAATTAGTCGGATTACTTAGTTTCGGATTTCTATCTAATTCACTTTGAGGGTAGAATGCCCTGTCAAAATTACTCCATGACCTTGCGGCAGCTTCACCTCTGTCTCCCGTAGGTATGTCCTTTTTAATTGCTTGAAGATAATTTAAACGATCACCTTCCATAAGCATTTCCTTAAGACGTTCGTTATTAACAACATTTTCAGTCATATCCGCCGAAGTAAGTGCTACATAATTTGCAGCTAACGCTCTTTTACGAACAACATTTACATCAGAAGCTGCTCCAACAGCATCTCCGGCTTTTAACCTTAACCAAGCACGGGTAAGATAAATTTCCGGAGATCTCATCAACGGTAAAGCAGCTTGGTTAGTGTTTCGATACCATTTATTAGCCCAAACCCGTCTTGTATTTTGAATAATTGGTAAGGCATAATCCCCTCCGCGAAGATCCATTCCCGGATTAAATGCTACAAATAATTGCGTAAATCTCAAATCCTTATTTGCCTGAATGGTATCGTTCCAACCCATTAAATTAATTGCTGCATCCGACACACAAACTTTCTGACCTCTATTGCCAGGAGTTCCGTTACTCTGAGTGTACCCGTATATTCTTGCCAAAATTGGCGGTTTCCAACCTACTTGACCACCTACTACAATATATTGCCAAACCACTTCATTCGCCCTGTCTTCAATTGGCACTTTTTTAGTCCAAGTAGTCAAAGGATCTTGTAGTGGAATAAAATTATTGCTATTTAAAAGGGAATCGCAATACAATTGCGCTGTTGTATAATCGTGCATTTGCATAAATACGCGCGCTGCTAAAAAATAACCTGCATATTTTGTAGCTCTGCCTGTAGGATACTCAGGAGGCCCGTTATAGTCATTCCCAATCTTCACTCTATTTAAGGGAAGAAGAGCACAAGCTAGCTTAATATCCGATTTAATCAAAGCGTAAACTTCTTCAACTGTTGATGCTCCAAAATAATTGTAGACAGAGTCGCTATAAATTGCTTCCTTATAAAGAATCTGTGCAGGAGAACTGTTGTTTTCGGGGGTGCCATAAGGTTTTCCCCACATCCTAACCATGTCGTAGTTAAGATATGCCCTTAAAAAAAGCCCCTCTCCATATATTCTATTAATCCACAAACTATTAGCTGTTGCCGTAGTTAAAGGTTTTCCTGGCAAACACTGCCCTATTACTCTATTTACAAGAAACAAAACATTGTAATAATTATTCCATATCTGAGACTGAAACCCGGTTGGATTAGACATCGTACGTTTGTTATAATAATCTTGCTCATCCGTAGATGTTCCAAAGGAATTAGGGAATAAAGTAACTTCGTCCGCCATGTAAGTCCGGGGAATTTGACTACTTGCAATCCTATCCGACCAGCCTCCGCTACCACTCATATACCAGTAGCAGCCCTGGATCATTCCTTCCAAATCTTTGATATTATTGGGTTTAACTAACCCATTGGATTGTACATTATTTTCACTAAGCCACTCTTTATCATTACAAGATGAGGCAATCATTAATGCGGCCGAGGCAACAAACATCCATGAATATTTTATACTATTTTTTTTCATAATCTTCTAAATTAATTTTTTCAAATTAAAACGATATGCTTAACCCACCCGAAATTGACTTCATTTGTGGATACCTAGTGTCGCTCAACATACCTTGTTGTAAATTTCTATTTTGGGCGGTACCATCTAAATTAACCAATTCCGGATCATATCCTTTGTATTTGGTAAAGGTTAATAAATTTGACAAACTAACATATACCCGCACACCCTTTAGTCCCGTTTTTCCAATAATGGAACTGGGTAAATTATAAGCAAGCTGTATATTTTTCAACCTTATATAATCACCCTTTTGAAGGTACTTGTCCGACTGTGTATTTATACTTACTTTGCCATCCTGTGATGTGCCTTTAATAGATAACCGGGGAAATTCCGCACCAGTATTCTCAGGAGTCCAATAATTGTCTACCAAATCCTGACGGATCACATGATTAGCTCCCACAGCAGTTGTTTGAGCTCTTCCCTGGTCGTCAAATATGTAATTTCCTCCCTGAAAAGTAAATAATACCGACAATTCCAACCCCTTATAACTAAAGGTATTCGAAAAACCTCCATAATATGTTGGGAGACCAGTTTTTCCTTTCATAAAAAATCTGTTATTATCAATGATACTGGAGTTTGCAATACTAACAGAATCTCCTCCCAACTTAGACGCCAGACGAACAGTACTTCCATCAGCGAGATAAGCTATCGGATCGCGCACATATAAAGTAGGGTCTCCGTCTTTGTTTAAACCTGCGTACTCTGGCAAATAAAAAGTTCCTATACGCTCTCCGGTGCGAGTCCTAAATGAACCATTTGTGATACCAGTACCTAACTTATCAATATCAGGCGACAAACTTCCCACCTTATTTTGATTTAAAGAAAGATTTACCGATGTAGACCATTTAAAGTCTCTATTAACAAAATTCATCGATGATACTGAAAACTCCAATCCCGAATTTTTTAATGAGCCAATATTTTTCCAAACACTATTTACGCCAATGGAAGGGGCAAGATTAATGGATAGCAACATATTATCCACTTGTTGGGTGTAATAGCTGACGCTCCCCGAAATCCGGTTTTCAAAAAAACCATAGTCAAACCCTGCATCATAACTTGTTGTATTTTCCCAATTTACAGATGCCCCATAGTTATCTAACTTGTATGCACTTCCTCCAGCAGCATAATAAGGCCAGGAAGCATAGTAATCGTGTAAAACGTTAGGAATATTTGAGTTACCAACTTTGCCATAACTTGCACGCAGTTTCAAGAAATTCATAACACTAACACTTTTCATAAAACTTTCTTCGCTAGCTATCCAGCCAATGGAAGCAGAAGGAAATGTACCAAACTGTTTATTGGAAGCAAATACACTTGCACCATCTCGCCGTAAGCTAAAACCTACTAAATACTTATTTTTAAAATTGTAATTTAGCCTTCCAAAATACGATGCAATTCTATAATCCGGATATGTACCGGAAAGAAATGTAATAATTGAACTGGTTTTATCTACTACCGATTGAACTGTTCCATTAGCCAATGTATAATATATTGGAGTTAGAGGCACCAATATTGCAGGTTCACCAAGGTTATGGTCATTAGATGTTAAATTCTCAGCAACCATAAGATTTTGATTTAATGTTCGCTGCTGCCTTTCCAATCCGGCTGTTCCGGAAATATAATGATCCCCAAACTTTTTTGAATAAGTGGCAAATAGGTTTGCATTTAAATTAAACAATTGACGGGTTGCATTTTGTCCATACCTCGAATAATATCGAATATCTTCGCCTATGTATGTATTTTGGCTATGAGAAGCATAGTCAATAGAAACTTCGGATCGTAAATGTAAGTTATCAATAAGTTCAAAATCGACATAACCACTATTGATAGTACGAAAGTCCAAATTAATAATTTCCCGATTACTCCGTAATGACGCAACCAAAGTATTCATCCCCCCATAAGGATCCCAATACTTTGTAGAATCTTTTACACTATATATCGGGAAAATAGGTAATGAATTCCCCGTTGCAGAACCAAAACCACCACTACCACCTTGATCATTGCGTCCACCATTAAAATTCGACTGGGAACCTTGCCCAAGCTGTGTAGTCTCAATTTGCTTAAAATAGGTAAAATTTGAATGCAATCCAAGCGCCAAGCGTTTAATTGGTGTGAAATCCAAATTTGCCCGAATTCCATAATGGTCCAAATCATTTCCTACCAAATAACCTTGATCTTTACGGTATATTGCTGAAATAAAATATTTACCTTTATCAAACCCGTTGGAAGTTGAAAAATTGATCTCCTGACCAACTGCATCTCTGGTAATAGGACTAAGCCAATCTGTTCCTCCACTGTTAGCAACCTTATCGGCAACAGCCCTGCTCAACTCTCCTGTACCTTTAATATATTGACTTGACAAGTTTCCATCAGCCTCCGGATCCCAAGTAGTTATTTTCCCATCATTTTTCCATCCCTGATCAACCAGATTGAGCCATGTTGTAGCATTTACCAAACCTACCATGTGAGTGGGTCTTGAAATAGAATAACTATAATCAACAGTTGTAACACCTTGACCCTTTTTGCCAGACTTTGTGGTTATCATAACAACCCCATTAGATCCTCGTGATCCATAAATAGCTGTAGAGGCAGCATCTTTTAAAACATCAATAGACTCAATGTCTTTAACATTGATAGATGCCAATGGATTTAAATCTCCCCCCAAACTATTAAGATCCTGATTAATTGGAAACCCATCTACAATATATAGAGGTTCAGTACCAGCAGAAAGAGAGTTAGTACCCCGAACCTGAATGCGGACGCCCGCACCAGGTTTTCCACCCGCTTGTGAAACCTGAACACCTGATGCTTGCCCTTGCAAGGCCACATCAAAAGTACTACCAATCGATTTTCCTAATTCTGAAGATTTTACAGATGCAATTGCTCCTGTTACATTTCTTTTGGAATTAATTCCATAACCAATTACCACAATTTCATCCAGGTTTTTAATGTCTTCTATAAGAGCTATGTCTATTTTAGCCTGGCTTCCTGCAGCAATTTCTTCAGAGAGGTAGCCAACGAATGAAAAAACAAGAATCTCATCAGGACTTGTGATGTCAAGAATATATTTACCATCAACATCGGTAACAACGCCACGGGTTGTTCCTTTAACAGTTACATTTACACCGGGTAAAGGAGCTCCATTTCTATCCCTTACTACCCCTGAAACCTGTTTTTGTTGTTTAGCCTGAGCCGGAGTTATAACTACTATGTTGTTATCGATTACTTTGTATGTAACATTGGAATTCGAGAGTACCGATTTCATTACCTCATCGAGTTTCTGATCTTTTACCGACAAACTTAGTGTATTGTTTAAATCGGTAAATTCATCGTTATAGAAAAACCGAAAGTTGCTTTGCTTTTCAATTACTTTGAATATTTCCCGTACGGTCTTATCCTTCACTGTGAAATCCAGCTTAGCGTTTTGAGAATACAGGGATGCCTGTACATTCAGAACGGTAATTGTGACTAATAGGAATGAGATTTTCATCGTTAGTAAAAGTTTATTTTTATTAGGACAGGCAAATGCTTCCCAATATGATTTTTTTTTCATAGTTTTGTAAGTGTTTTAATTAAACATTATTTCAAAGGGTTAACTCTAGTACAGTACCCCTTAATTGCAAAAAAATGTGGAGAACGAGGGGCTAGAAATAGTCCCTTTCTTTTTTTTATGGATCATTTTCGTATATCATATGAAGTAGATTAGTATTAATTTATTAGTTAAGTACATAGCTAAAAAGAGGGTGTTTGAAGTTTTCCATAGGCTTTAAATTTTAAGGTTTATATAATATATTCTAATGTTTGCTCTTTGTTAGTATTCCGGAATATTTATCAACCAACTTGTTGTCAATATCCCACCAAATTTCTCCTTTGCCAATTTCATATTTTAAGGGCGTTGTAAGTCTTAAAATTCCAAGTACTTGTTCCAGTGTCTCATTTTCGATAGTGCCTGAAAATTTGAACTTAAGCAATTGATCTGATTTGATGTGCACTTTTACATTATACCGGCGTTCAATCATAATGCCTAGGTTGTCAAGCTCTTCGCCTTCTATAAGCCATCTTGTGTCCTTCCAAGAGGTTAAGATTTCTGGTTTAATATGGTTATTGAGTAAAACAATACCTTCCATAGGTTTAATTGGAGCTGACTTATTCGTCTGATTGATGACAATTGGACTTTTTGTGGTTGGCTTTTCAGTTTTAAAAGATTTGAAATCCTTAGTGTAAGTGATATTTTGGTTAGGTTTAAGTGTATAAGAAAATAGTTTTTTATCCAATCCTTTGACTTCTACTTTAATTACTCCTTCAACCAGTGTTGCTGTGACCGATTTGTCATTAGGATAAGCCTTTACATTAAATATGGTACCTGTAGCCTTTACTTTTATACCCGAAGCATTTACAATAAATGGTTTGTCTTTATTAGTCTTAACTTTAAAATAAGCTTCACCTTCAAGTGAAACTATACGCGATTTGTCATTAAAATCTTTTTGGTAAATAAGACGGCTTCCGGCATTTAACCAAATCATGGTTCCATCGGGTAAGGTAACCTGGCTTTTTGCCCCCAATGGGGTTACAATTTCACAAAGCTGCCTTGCAGAATCGCCTATCGAAGGCTTATAAAACAGGGAGATGGCCGCTCCAAGTAAAAAAACGAGAGCAAAAGCGGCTGCCATTTTTGAAAATAAAAACCAGTTTATGGTTCGTGGTTTTCCTGGATTAATCTTTCCGCTCAGCTTTTCCCAGGCGTTTTCGGGATCGAAGGTCTTTTTTTCTGTTTGTTGGTAAGTAGTTTTAATAAATATGTCCCTATAATCGAGAAAAATAGCTTCGTTTTCTTTGCCTTCAGCAATCCAATTCATTAACACTAGTTCCTCCGAGGCCATTAATTTTCCTTGAAGAAAGCAAATGATCATATCTTTGTTAACGTCTTCCGATGAAAATAAATTATCCATAGTTTACCTTGTACTATAAGAGACATTTTTTTTGATGATGAGAGTGACAAAGTTGATGTATTTTTACCTAGAAATTTTTCAAAGCTCGCCTAAGCTTATCTAATGCCCTTACCATTTGAGTTTTAACGGTATTAATTGAAATGTTGAGTTTCTGCGCAATTTCCTGGTAACTTAAATTTTCAAAACGGTTTAATATAAAAATCTCCCTGCATTGCCCAGGAAGTTCAAGGATAGCATGGTCTAAATGAGCTTCCATCTCGTTGCTGGTAATGATATCCAGCGCAGTTTCAGAGTAATTGCGTAAGGCTATCCCGGCGTGATATTTTATTTCATTTTGTACCGCCTCAGAATGTAATTGCTTAATTTGGTTACTTTTCAAATAATTGATACAATTATTATGAACGCAGCGAAATAAAAAAGATTTCCAGGATGTTTCAATCGTCAGGTTATCCTTTCCTTCCCATAATTTAAGAAATGTTTCCTGTACTATTTCTTCGGCAATGTCCCGATGTTTCACAAAAACCAAAATCGATTTACATAACGGATCATAATACGACTTAAACAGAACTTCAAAAACAAGCTTATTCCCGTTTTTAAGTTGATTTAATATGTTCCTGTCAAAATCATCCTTATGCATACGAACCTTCTTAATCGAGGGTAATTTTAGTAATTTTAAACGAGTTTTGAAAGATCCCATCCCATATTACCTCCTGAAAATATAAATTTTCGTTTCAAAAGAGATTTGTGAAAAAACAAATATTTTTATGTGAAGTATGAAATTCAAAGCATGAACACCTGCTTCAAGTATCTTTAGTTCTTAATTTGTAGTTTTTTTTTAATCTACTTTGACAGATTTGAATTTTATGTACAATATTTTGATTGACAATAAGTTTAAATTTCTCCTTTAATATTTTTCTACTAAGGTTTAAGAAATTGAGAATTAGGTTCTAGAAAGTAAGATAATTAGCCAAGTTAACCCACATTGCTGCCTTTGACCCCAAAAAAACAGACAAAAATGAAGTTTTTTTGGTCTCAAAACAGTTATTTTTTCTGGCTAATTTTAGTAAACAGCTCATAATCAGTATTAGTTATATTTAAAATTTCATTTGTAGACCTCAGGGGTGTATTGATTTTCAACAAATCGTGTGTTTACTTTGCGTTCATGTATTTCAAAGTATCTATGCGCACTAATCCTAAAACAGATCTCTATTCGGGTTATTACCGTTAAGTGGAGAGCTATCGTAACCAAAACGACAGGGTGTGCCATCGTACCATTCTAAATGCCGGATATTTAGACGATTTACGTGTCGATCAGTTGAACTTAATACAGAAAATACTTACCGCCAAAGCCGATACCATCAGCCACCCACTGTTCGAACTGCCCTATACTTCTGATCCTTTAGTAAACAGTTATTTAGATGATTTTTACAAACGGATGATTACCGATAAACGCATCGATATTCCCGTTGACGCCCCGGAACCAAAAGTGTCCAAAGGCGCAGACGATATTCAATCCATCTACACCAGCAATATACGAAACAGAGATGTCAAGGAAATCGGAGCAGAATGGCTTTCGTACCAAGCCATAGGCCAATTGCAGATTGCACCATTTTTACAAAGCCTGGGATGGGGCGAAGATGAGATAAAACTAGCCCTGAGTCATATAATAAGCCGGGCAGTATATCCGGCATGGGAACTTGAAACTACCCGATGGATGAAAGAAAACTCATCGGTATGCGAGGTTACCGGATATGATATTAAAAAAATCACCAAAGGCAAAATTACCCGTCCCTATAAAAGTACTTCAACATTGAAACCCTTTGAGTGAGGATATTCAGGTCAAAAAGAAAAGGAAAGAAGCAGAAGAAAAAAAGAAAGTTGTAACAGCCATCAAATGGGCGGTAAAAGAAGGGGTAGATATTAATGCACGCAGCGGTGTTTACTTCCTACGTACCTCGCTGGAGTCAACCTGGGAGGATACTTTATGGCAGTTTTACAACACCATACGGGAGATCGAAGCCACATTTAGGATACTGAAAACAGACCTCGAACTGCGCCCCATTTACCATAAAAAAGACGACAGTACCATGGCGCATTTGCAATTTGGGTTGCTTGCATATTGGGTGGTAAATACCGTGCGATACCAGTTAAAGAAACAAGGCTTCCATAGCGGGTGGCGCGAAATAGTACGCATTATGAACACTCAATAAGCTGTAACCTCAACAGCCCAAAATATTGCTGATCAGATTATATACATACGACCTTGCTCGGAGCCTAATCAAAAAGTGAAGCATATCTACGATGCTCTCAATTACAAATACGCCCCCTTTGCAAAGAAAAAATTCGTAGTACACAAATCTGAATTTAACGACTGTAAAATTACTGAAAAACACTTTTTTCAGTCAGGTTAGATGGAACGTGGGTTAAATTCCACATCAAAGCCGGGGACCATGATAATGGCTTTTTCCACGAGAGAATGTTCAATTCGTTTTAGCATATAGTATTGTTTTTAATTTAATAATACTGTAATTAACGAAGAATCAAATTTTTGGTTATTTTTGATGGACGAGTTGAGCTATCCCGGAGGGATTTAGTTCAACAAACGCTATAAAAAATAGGGATTTCAGAGGTTAATGAAGGTTTTCGCTTCTTTGGTAAAGTTTCTTAACTTGTGAAAGATAATCGCTCCGTGGTTTCCTTAGGTCTAATAGCGTCGGCGTTATGCCTTATATTAAGAATAAGTCGACCAACTAAAATTATTAATTATGAAATTTAAAATTTTTACTTTAGGACTATTTATTATAATTTCTTGTTCAATATTAGCACAAGAAAAAAGTGGTGTGAAAAGAAGTATTGGATTTACATTTTCAACTTTCGGTAGCAATGATGTCATCAATTCAGCGAGTAAGACATTGGAAGGGGGGCCAAGTTATAGCGGAAAAAGTTTTTATACCATTGGAGTAAGCTATATTTATCCTGTTTATTCTCGGATAGATATAGAATCTGGAATAGAGTATTCTAACCATACCATTACAGTTAAGCCAATGTCTCTGCCAGGTATGGAACACACACCATACAACAAAAATATATCGCTGATAAATATTCCTATAACAGCGAGGATAAACTTTCTGAAATATTTCTTTATCAATGGAGGTTTTATGTTAAACCTTGACTTGGGTAATTCGAGTCCAATAGATAGTCAGACCGGTGTCGGAACAATTGTCGGCATTGGAGCAAAGTATAATCTAAATAATGGACTAGGAGCCTTTGTAAATGGATACTATAAATTTCATTCTTTAATACCTTTTTCGGCTGATAGTGGTGAATATAGATGGAGGCTAACGGAGGGAGGATTGAGGATAGGTATAACATACAATTTTTAATAATGGAATGAAAAAAATACAAGGCATAACACGCAATATAGTGTGCGACAAGAAGTCGATGATTCTACTGTTAGACGTTCAGTAAATGAATGATTTAACCTATTGAGCTGTCAATAGTTTCCTAACCGGGCATGCATTTGTGGCAACGCATTTGTATGAAGCCCCAGCAACAACGTAGCCACAGCTTCCAGTATCATCAAGTGAGGAGCTAGGAATGTATGGTATGGTTAATATAGTGTAAATTGTTGTTAAAGCGGATGTTCATTTTTAAAACCCTGTATTTATCTCATGTAACAAATTGATATAAAATTATATACGTTTGTGGTTTAGTTTTTTATACGTGACCACATCCACTTTTTTATCGGGTAAGAAAGCGGTCATTTTTACATCAATTTGATCTAGCAATTTTTGCATTGCTCATCGGGTTGTGGAATTTTTACTATTACATTATCGCCTGTTAAACTGGAATATCGCAAATAATAAAAGAGAAAAGGAGAATTACTTCAGCCACTGAATTAAAACTAAGTTCCTATTTTTGTAATTCCGCCAAATTTTGGCTCGGTTTACAAGACGATTTTGACATAGAAGTAGAAAAGTCACTAAATAATGATTTGTTTAACAATATTATGAAAAAACGGGAAAACGCACCTCAACATTCTATATAAAAATTTATGGTTGAGTTTGTTACGTTTTTATTATTTTGATTCCAGCAACTTTTGTTTGCAGGCTTTAAGCACTTCTTCCTGTTGCTTGCTTATGGTTGGGTATTCAAGGTTTAAAGATTCCATCGTTTTAACAATTACTTCTGAAATCATTAATCGGGCAAACCATTTTTTATCGGCTGGGATAACATACCAAGGCGCTTGCTTGGTGCTTGTTTCGTTAATGGTATCCTGATAGTAACGCTGGTAATCGTCCCAATATTGACGTTCTGTTAAGTCGGCTGCTGAAAACTTCCAGTTCTTTGCTTTATCGTTAATACGGTCAAGCAACCGCTCTTTTTGCGTTTCTTTCGAAATGTGCAGAAAAAATTTTATTGTGACGATGCCATTTTCAAGAAGATACCTTTCATAATCCCTAATTTGACGGAAACGGTCCTTCCATATATTTTCGGTAATAAATTCATCCGGGATTTGCTGATTTTTAACCAGGTCGTGAACGCGAACCACTAAAACATCTTCGTAGTAGGAGCGGTTGAAAATACCGATTAATCCACGTTCTGGAAGATTTTTGGTAGCACGCCAGAGATAATCATGATTTAATTCCTCTGCAGATGGTTGTTTAAAACTATGAACATGAGTACCCTGAGGGTTCAAACCCGACATCACGTGTTTGATTGCTCCGTCTTTACCAGCTGTATCCATCGCCTGAAAAATGATTAATACAGCATATTTGTCCTGAGCATAGAGTTTGCTTTGAATCTCGGCCATTCGTTGCACGTTTTCGACCAGTTGTTTTTCGGCATCTTCTTTGGAATCGAAATGTCCGGTCTGATTGGTCTTAATGCCAGAAAGCTTTAAATCTGAATTATGATCAATTTTATATTTACTGATGTCCATGGTTAAGGTTTTTAATTGTTACTAAATTACCGAATTTTTCTTCAATTTGTTAAAACTCCAATCCCTGGTTTTTCATTTAATGTAACTTTCCCATTAATAATTTTCATTCCGTCGAAAATATCATTTTTTATGAGTAACGGGCCATCGAGATCGGCAAAATCGCAGGCTGGTGAAAGATGAGCAGCAGCAGATACGGCGCACGATGTTTCTGTCATACAGCCAATCATTACTTTCATCCCAACAGCACGGGCAAATTCTAGCATTTTGTGAGCTTCGCGCATTCCGGTGCATTTCATCAGTTTTATGTTTACACCTGAGTATGCATCGTGCAGTTTTGCTAAATCGGAAAGTCGTTGCACAGCCTCATCGGCTATAATCGGAAGTGGACTTCGGGCTGTGAGCCAAGCAATATCATCAGTCATTTCTTTAGGCATGGGTTGTTCGATGAATATAACCCCCTTTTCATGAAGCCATTGTGCCATATCGAGTGCATATTGCCGATCCTTCCAACCTTGGTTTATATCAACAAACAACGGTTTGTCGGTTATACTTCTCACCGAATCAATCATTTCCTTATCGTTTCCTTTACCAAGCTTTACCTTTAAAATTTTGTAAGGGGAGGCCTCCTGTGTTTTTAGTTTTACCACATCAGGGGTGTCAATGCCAATTGTAAAGGAGGTATTAGGTGTTTTAGAGGCATCGTATCCCCAGATTTGGTACCAAGGTTTTCCCAGAAGTTTGCCGATTAAATCGTGAAGTGCAATATCCACAGAGGCTTTTGCAGCTGTATTGTGAGTGTCGATAGAATCGATGTACAGGAGAATATCATCCAGCTGAAATGGGTCGGAAAATTGCGATAAATTAACTTTTGAAAGAAACTTAGTCGCTGTTTCGTGCGACTCTCCAAGGTAAGGTGGCATCGAAGCTTCGCCATAACCTTTTATTCCGTCATATTCAATTTCGGTAAGCATTACCGGCGTTGTACTTCGCGAATTTGCTGCAACGGTAAACACATGCTTTAGTTCCAGCGTATATGGTTTAAAAGCAAACTTCAAGGTAGTCCGTTTGTTTTTTGTGAAAGGAGTATGTGCATTCGACATATTTGGGGCTAACAGAAGACCAGATGATACAAATATAGAGTTCTTAAGAAAAGTTCTCCGGTGACTACTCATGATATTTTTATTATCGAAGATTAGATCACAAATTTTCAAAAATTTCTAATCATTCCCAAATAAACCGCAAACATTTGAATTTGTTCGGCCACATTATCGAAAAAGCAATTCATACATGTTATCCTTTTGAAACTCGACAACATCGCCAGGCTGCATATCACCCATATCGATGCTTTCAATGGATTTACGCACAAGCCGTAATGTCGGAAAACCGGTTGCAGCAGTCATCTTGCGTACCTGTCGGTTTTTACCTTCATGAAGTGTAAGCTCGATCCACGAGGTTGGGATATTTTTTCTATAACGGATAGGAGGATTTCTTTCGGGTAATGCCGGATCAATCGTTAAGATTCTGGCTTTTGCTGGCAAAGTGTGATAAAGTTTTCCATCAATGGTAATTAAAACTCCCTTGATAAGTTGTGATATGGCATCCTTAGTAACTGTTCCTTCTACCTGGGTAAGGTAGGTGCGTTGATGGTTAAATTTTGGATTTAGAAGACGATGGTTCATATCTTTGTCATTGGTGAGGATTAACAAACCTTCGCTGTCTGAGTCGAGCCGACCAACCGGATAAACATCTTTTGGAAAATCCGACAGATCAGCTAGAGTTGGTTTATTTCCTTCGGCAGAGAACTGGCTTAGCATACCAAAAGGCTTATAAATAATGTAATAACGGAGATTTTCGTTCATTCTATTTTAATTAGAAAGTAGATCCTGATAATAAGACACTATTTTTAATTCACTGGGGTAAAATAAGCAGCGAAACCTCCTCCGGGAGCCATTTTAATCTTCAGCCGACTCGTTGATGTAAAGCTTGCTTTGGTGTCTGTAAGTTTTTCGGCATTCACGTCGGCATCAGGAGCATCAGCAAACATTCGGGCATCGAATTTACCGGTTCCCAAAAAGTCAAGTGAGATTTCAATTTCACGGGCTTCGCTGTTTGTCATCGCACCAAGGAACCATTGGTTTCCGGATTTTCGTGCCGTAATGATGTACTCACCCGGTTTGCCTTTTAATACTTTTGTGTCGTCCCATAGGGTTGGAACAACTTTAAGAAAATCGAGGCCTGGTTGGTCTTTATAATTGTCTGGGTGATCGCAAACGGTTGTTATAGGACCATCGTACACCACAAACATGGCTAACTGCTGACAGCGCGTATTCATCACATTGGCAGGAGTACCGACACGAAAAGTAGCCGGTGTTTTGTTGAGAAATCCTCCGGGAGTATAATCCATTGGTCCGGCCAACATGCGGGTAAATGGAAGTGTTACGTTATGCTCGGGTGTAATGCGGGTGGACCATTTACTGTATTCATTTCCCATCACGCCTTCCCGAACCATCATATTAGGATAAGTACGCTGGATGCCATCGGGTTTGAAAGCGCCGTGGAAGTTAACCATCAGGTGATATTTTGCTGCTTCTCTGATGATTTTACGATACCAGTTTACCATTTCCTGATCATCGCGATCCATGAAATCAATCTTTATTCCGGCAATTCCCCATTGTTCGTATAGCGGGAAGGCTTCCTTGTATTGCCTTTCCGCATCGGTGTTATAAAGCCATACCCAGCACTTTACATTTTTTTCTTTTGCGAATCGAAGTACTTCGGGCATATCTACAGCCGGATTTATTTTGGTGATGTCGGCTGTTGGGGAGTTAAATTGTCCGTACCATTGCCAATCGATGAGCATGTACGGAAAACCCATGTCGGATGAAAACTGTATGTATTCTTTCAAAGTTTTGGTATCCATTTTAACTTCGCCGCTCCACCAATGATCCCATGCACATTTTCCGGGCTTAATCCATGATACATCGCCTAAAATACACGGCTCATTCAGATTCATCACAATTTCAGATTCTACCAAACGTCCGGGTTCATTTCCAATCATTATTACGCGCCATGGAGAAAAGTGGTCGCCATTCAATTTCACTTTTGTTCCGGTTTCGTCTTGGCCGGGTAGGGGAGATAGCTTTGCATTCAAGAGAATTCCATCCTCTTTCTGAGCTGCATTTCCACCCATATAAAAACCAGCCCAATCATCGATATTGGCTTCAGTAATTGCTGCATAGCATTGCTCGTCAATTTTCACAAGAAATGGTATACCTATGACACTTTTCTCGGTAAGATCGCCAATTTTTCCGGGCCAAAATTCCGTTTCCTGTGAGCTCTTATACCCATAGTTTGCCATCCAGGCCTCGTGATTTTTGGCGAATCGGAAACCGGTTAATTCGCGGGTTATATCGCGCGAGGTCATTCCGTTTTGTATAGGCAGAAAATACCTGAAAGCCACTCCATCATTGTAAATACGAAATAAAATATCCAATCTGCGCTGAGGATATATTCTTTCTTTCAACTGAAGATGAATTTCATTGCAAATATTAAAGATATCCTTATGCTTACTGGCTACCGGCGACCATTTTTCATTAATGGTAGTTCGCATGCTGTCAACAATTCTCAAGGTTTTCCCAATCGGTGGTTCATTCACAAATTCAAACCCCATTGGCGATTCGAGAAGAACAGTTGTTTTACCGAATTTTACCGAATAGGTGAGTTTGTCGTTGCTTTTGATCTCAACCGATATTTTTTTGTCGGGAGATAACACTTTAACCCGCTGAGAATAAACTGAACAAATAATAAATATGAGCGAAATGAGTACAATACTTTTCTTCATGTTAGTCTAGTTAGTAAAATTACAATATTACATATAATCGTATTTTTTACGTTTATAATGTGTTCGAAAATTTATTTTTTTTGTATACTTTCGAATTTGGCAAACAGATAAGATAATAACATGAGCAAACGTATTTTTTCAAACATATTTCTTTCCGTCCTATTGTCTTTACCATCTTGCTTTTTTGCTCAAAACAATCATGCCCTTCCTGATAAAGAACTTTATTTTTTTGATGATTTTACAAAGGATCCGGTAGGAGGTTATCCTAAGCATTGGACTGGAAATGCAGAAGCTGCCGTTGAAACTCCTAAAACCTATACCGGAAGGTGGATGAAGCTTCACTCTCAGGGGGCGTATGTACCCACGGTTGAAAGATCTCTCCCTGAATTTTTTACTGTTGAATTTGACTACATTTATGAGGTAAATGGAAGTGGAAACAACTCAACCGAACTGACTTTTTTCAACAGGCAGAATAAATCATCCTTAGATGCTGACTTCCCCGGAGAGCAAGGCGTTAAGATTTATCTTGGCGACTTTCTGGTAAGCTATATGTGTTATACCAATTTTGATATTCTTGATAAAACAGCCGGAGAAAACCGAAGTGTTACGATTGATCAACATCAGATAACAAAAGTTCGTGTTGAAATCAGAAAAGAAATTGTTTCACTTCTGCTCAATGGGAATATGGTACTTGAAATACAACGGAGCAAAAGCCATCAGGCACTCTTTAATACGTTTCGATTTAATCTATGGGGTTCTGTGGCAGAACCATTGATTGGAAATTTTAGTATAAGTGCACTGTAATCTTATTGATTTGAGAACCAAGATTTTGAAAAAAGCGTCAAGAACCTAGACAAAGTAAAAACTTAAAACTTAAAACTTCAAACGGCAATCCATGGTTCCTCCTTTAATAATCCAACAATCCTCATTACAAGTCGATTTGATGCTGTATACGCGAAGTTCACTGCCATCAATGACTTTATATTTCTTTCCTCCTTTGGTATATTCTGCAACAACGGAATAGAATTCGTTTACCGGAACTTCCACATTGTATGGGGTTATAGTAGCCGTATCCCGATAAATTAACGAAGCATCACTAAATTCCATTTTAGGAGCGTATTTTCCTTTATAAACATGAATAGGAACACGCTGTTGCGGATTCGTGAGATCGATGATAATAGTACTCATGGTTGGTTTTGGCGAAATGCAATTATTGCAATCCGATTGGCTAGCCCAGGGATACTCATCTCCGCAAGATATTGGTATTAAGGACACTGCAAATATGAAAATTAGGGTAACGAAATGTTTGGTTCTCATTCAATCAGTTTTAAATCTTTATTAAACTTTTGTTGCTTTGTCCATAGCTGATACATCATCGAAAATCCCGCGTACCAGTTCGTCAATCCTTTTATTTGATAATTGGTATAATTGCATGAAAGTTTTGTTACAATTGAATTGTTCTTATAAAAGACGCCAATAAAGGGTGACAGGTATAAACCCTGTTGTATTGGAATAGTTGTACCCCGGTAATAACCAAAGTGCAGATCGTAACTTGATCCGAGGTAGAACCCTGCACTTTTATTGTTATCAGTATAAATAGTTAACGATTTACTTAGAGATAATCCAATGCGATGCCTGCGTTCCCAGTATTGAGTAAAAGAATTATCATTTGATTTTTGAAGGACTGTAACCGCTGATGTTCGAAAAAAGTAATGCATTGCCAGTTCAAGTTGGTATTTCAAGTCAATTTTGGCAAATGACACTCCGGTAATCAGGTCTTTATTATTGAAAAGAACTTCTATTTCAGGGCAAAAGCCAACGAAATAGGGTAGGTAATTGGGTTTTGCCCCAGAGCTTTTTAATGAGTCGGCTATGGAAGTTTGATGAAATACTCGTGCAAGACCTCTGGGATTCAAGCTCAATGTGTTTTGCTCATTTACATTAGCTCCGTTAAGTCTTAAAAGATCAACAATATCACCATATCCGTTGGCGATGGCAAGAGATAATGCAGAAAATCCATTTTTGTTTTGTCTGTTAACATTTGCCCAGCTTTGTAGTAACCTCAAAACGATGCTATATTGTCCATTCTGAGAAGCCACCATCAGAGGCGTATATCCTTTGTGGTCGCTAAACTCCAAATTGGAGTTTTGTTGCATTAACTTCTCGAAAACCTGATTACTTCCATTATAAGCTGCTGTGAACAGCGGGGTTTCACCTTCATTGGTTGTATCATTTACATTTGCATGATATTCAAGCAATAATTGGGTTAGCACAGTGTCATTATAAAGTGCTGCATAATGAAGTGCCTTTGCTCCCAGATAATCACTAGCCGAAACGTTGGCTTTGTTCTTAAGTAGCAATCGGGCAATATCGGTATATCCGAGTTTAACGGTCATTATCAGCGGAGAAGGGTCACGTAAGTTTAGTGGTATCAGATTAACATCGGCGCCATTCGAAAGAAGCAGATTGATAATTTGCAAATCTTTATTTCCAATGGCATAGATCAAGGGAGTATATCCATTATTATCTAGTGTATTTACTTTTGCCCCTTTTTTTATATACTGAAGCGCTTTGGTGTAATCGTGGTTATAAACTGAAATTAACAGGTTTTCATCAAGAACATTACCATAAGGGATGGTATCACTTGTCGATGATGATTGTCCGTCCGTTGACAGAATTACTATAAAAGAGAGGATAAAAAGCAGAATATATCGAAACATACAATCGTTATTTTATGGATTTAAACCCATGGCCAATAATTTCGTTGGCATCAATTACAGTTAAAAAAGCGTTGGGGTCGATTTCTTTGATATAATCGATCAGCGTGGCAAGCTCCCGTCGGCTAATATTGGTATAAATTACCTTTTTAGGTTTTCCGGCATACATACCTTCTCCCAAAAAATATGTACCGCCACGGTCCAGATCAATAAGAATCTTATCCCGAATTTCGGCATGTTTATCGGATATAATGATCACTGTTTTATCATAGCTTATGCCCTGCATAATGGCGTCGATAACTTTTCCGGTGATGAAAATCACAATCCATGAATAGAGTGGTATTCTCCAATCCCGAAATGCAATTAAGCCAATCAGCACCACAACAGAATCAACATAAATTAATAATTGACCTAATGGTGCCCTCGTATGCTTAGCAATGATCATCGCTATTGTATCGGTTCCGCCGGTTGCTCCTTTGGCTTTAAATATCAGCCCAAGCCCCACGCCAAACATCACTCCGCCAAAGATACATGATAATAACGTATCGTTTGGTACCAATGGTTCATAACCCCACATTAAAGTTAGAGTATCGATAAATACAGAGGTCATGATCAACCCAAACACATTTTTCATACCAAAATGTGGGCCAAGAATTTTCATTCCTATCAACGTTAACGGAATATCGAGAACCAGGCCCATAGCTCCCACCGGAAGACCCTGTGGTGCAAATGCAAACATTCCTTTTGTCATATAATGTATAACAATACTAACGCCATAAATACCGCCGGGTACAATTTTATAAGGAGTGATAAACAAAACATATCCTGATGCCAGAATGAATGCGCCGATGGCTACAACCAAATAATTATAAAAAGGATAAGTTGTAATTTTTTTAAGTCTCTTCATTTTTGCAACCAATATTATCCACAGATTTCACCGGGGTTTGAAATAAAAAAATCAATTCTGCAAAAAAAGTAAAATTACTTGATATAAATGCTAACAAATATCGTCACAATATTTAAACTAAACTTAAAACATTATCGTCCGGCTATATTCTATTTAACATTATCTTGGTTCAAAATTTATTGGACCTTAAGAACATAATATTTACTTGTCTGTTTAATTATCTAAATTATTTGTTATGAAAAGGATATTGTTTTTACCTATTCTGTTTTTTATAACTGTAAGTTTATCAATTGGTCAAACACCTAAACCATCAAAGGTAGGAGACACGGATAATTCTTCTTTTTCTTTTGCATTTATTACCGATATTCATATTCAGCCCGAATTACAAGCTGAAGAAGGTTTTTCGAAAGCGATTGATACGTTGAATAAACTCAAACCTGATTTTGTAATTACAGGTGGCGATCTTGTGATGGATGCGCTTGGACAAACTGAGGGACGCGCTGACACCCTTTATAATTTATATATCAGGACTTCGGAAAAAATTAAATCACCTGTATATAATGCTGTTGGTAATCATGAGCTTTTTGGCTTATACTTGAAAAACGGGATTACTGAATCTCATCCTCTGTTTGGCATAAAAATGTTTGAATCTAAAATTGGGAAACCATATCAAACCTTTACTCATAAAGGCTGGAAATTCTTTATTTTAGATGACATTGATGCAAGCACAAAGGGTAAATACAAGGGAAGTGTTGATTCGGTTCAACTTCAATGGGTGCGTGATGAACTGGCAAAGATTGATAAAAAGACACCGTTGGTGGTGGCGCTTCACATTCCTTTAATTACATCGTTAACCCAATTCGAGCAGGGTGCATATGCTGCAAATACTGAGGGCCTGGTGGTAGCCAATTCAAAACAGGTTATCGATCTTTTCAATGGATATAACCTTAAGCTTGTGCTTCAAGGTCATCTTCATATTTTGGAAGATATTTTTATAAATGATATTCACTTTCTTACAGGTGGCGCTATTTGTGGGGAATGGTGGAAAGGCCCCCATAAAGGAACGGAGGAAGGATTTATGATGCTACATGTTAACAACAACAAAGTTTCGTGGGAATACATTGATTATAAGTGGGATTCTAAAAATAAATAATAAATGTAATGCTTGAAAATCGGGTACTTAGTCTGAATCAAATTAAGACATCGGGTGGGGGACCGGTGGTTTATTGGATGAGTCGCGATCAACGGGTTCAGGATAACTGGGCATTGTTATTTGCTAGGCAACAGGCTCATGAAAAGGGAGTTGACCTGATTGTGGCGTTTTGTATTTTTGATAAGTACCCCGGGGCCAATGCCCGTCATTTTCATTTTATGCTTGGAGGTTTAGAAAAAGTGGAGATCAGTCTTCGAAATTTTAATATCCCATTTGTTCTCCTTCAAGGTGATCCGGTTGATGAACTGGCTTTATTTGTGAAAAAACATAATATTTCGGTGTTGATAACTGATTTTGATCCCTTACGGGTAAAGCGAAATTGGAAGAATATGCTTGCACAAATACTCACGATTCCATTTTTCGAGGTCGATTCTCATAACATCGTTCCTTGTTTTAGGGCATCCAACAAACTTGAATACGCAGCCTATACCATTCGCCCTAAAATACAACGGTTACTTAATTCGTATCTGATTCCCTTTCCTTCTCTGGAGATTATGGCAAGAAGTACATTTCCTTTGCAGGATAAAATTAATTGGGTAAAAATTTATAACAATCTTGACATTGATCACACTGTATTATCGGTAACATGGCTATCTTCCGGTGAAGATGAGGCATTTAAAATGTTAAAATCTTTTATTAACGATAAATTGGACATCTATATCAACCATAGGAATGACCCTTCCGCCAATGGATGTTCCCAATTGTCGCCATACCTTCATTTCGGCCAGATTTCGGCCCAACGAATAGCCATAGAAGTGATGAAGGCGGATGTTTTGGTTGAAGCAAAGGCATCTTTTTTGGAAGAACTGATTATTCGCAGAGAGTTATCTGATAATT
This sequence comes from Bacteroidales bacterium, assembly GCA_038213375.1. Classification (GTDB taxonomy): domain Bacteria; phylum Bacteroidota; class Bacteroidia; order Bacteroidales; family JAAUTT01; genus JAAUTT01. Next base: position 48,247 of record JBBQTB010000005.1, read on the forward strand.
ATTGTTATTACAATCATCAATACGATTCATTTGATGGATTCCCGGGATGGGCAAAGAAAACGCTTATGGAACATAGGTTGGATGAACGCTCATTTGTTTACCAGACAGATGATTTTGAAAGTGCATCAACCCATGATATGCTTTGGAATGCGGCTCAGAAGCAGATGATGACAACCGGGAAAATGCATGGCTATATGCGAATGTATTGGGCTAAAAAAATATTAGAGTGGACACCATCTCCTGAAGAGGCATTAAAAATAGCCATATATCTTAACGATAAATATTCTCTGGATGGTAGAGACCCCAATGGATATGTTGGTTGTGCATGGTCAATTGGCGGAGTGCATGACCGGGCATGGAATCAGCATCCGGTTTACGGTAAAATAAGATACATGAACGAATCGGGCTGCCGGCGTAAATTTGACATAAAAAAGTACATCAATCGGTTTGCAGGTTAAAATCTATTAATATTTTTAATACATTTGATTTAGAACATTTCGTGTTCACGTTTCATTAAACTAATTGTTTTCCATGTCAAAAACAAATTATCCATTAGTGTTTATTGTAGAGGACAACAAAGCTTATAGCAGACTATTGGAGCATTATCTTAGGTTGAATAAATACACGAATATTGTCCCTATTTTATCGGGTGAAGAATGTTTGAAGAAATTATACCTAAAACCTGATATTATTATTCAGGATTACAAACTTCAGGGAATTAGTGGCCTCAACGTTTTGCAGCGCACTAAAAAAATTCTGCCAGACACAGAGTTTATTTTTCTTTCCGGAATAGATGATATTGATATAGCAATCGATTCAGTAAAGTTAGGAGCCTACTACTATTTTGTAAAAGATGAGGTTGCATTTAACCGATTACTTCCGAAGCTTCAAGAGATAAAGGATTTTCAACTTCTTGCCATCCAAAACCAAAAGAAAAAAAAACAGGTTATACTTTATTTGATTTTAACCATCGTACTCATCATCATACTTATTATGATACTGCATTAATCGGTATTTGATACTCAAACTTAACACTAGTTTACCTTCGTTACGGTGTATTCTTTATTATATTTCATGATGTTTACTCCTTTATTAATAAATCCGCTTTCGGGATTAATTCGCTCGAACATGATGTTAGTATGCAGTAAATCAATTTTCTTTTGACTAATACAGTTTTCGAACGATTTCCCATGTCTTCCAAGAGAACTGAGAAAATAGAAAGTAACATCATATCCTAGCATCCCGAAATTATAACCTTCCTTACCAAATTTATAAGGTTCTGTATTATAAAATTGATGGTATTTTTCAATGAATCTTTTTAGGTTTGTATTAGTGAAATCGGCATAATAAGTGGAATAATAGTGAAATTCGAGGTTATATAAATAATCTTGTTCATTAATGGCCACATTTGTACCTGCCGGCAAGCCGAACACTTTGATGGTATAACTATTTTTTTTCGCAATATTTAATGTTTGTAAAGCAGTACTTATAAAACCTTTGTCCTCTGTTGGTATTATTATTATGTTATCTTGATTTTTATCTAACAGCAGGTTTAATTGCGACATATTTTTGCTGAAATAAAACTCTTTAAATTGTGTTTGAAACAATGCTTTTAGTCGGTTCCTGTAAAGGTTGGTTAGTAATGTATCCTTTGAGCTGTTGCTACATACCAGTATGATATTTTTATTATTTATGCCTGCAATATATTTCAACATAGCATCGGCTCCTATAGTTTCGTTCGGATTTACCTGAAACAGGTAGGGATTATTCTTAAGTGAATTACTATTTGCCGATACCGGAGATATCATCTTAATTTTATTTTTCAAAGCAAATTGTGATGCTTTTTCAACAGCCTCCGCATAAAATGGTCCAATAATTAAATCCATTTTAGTCATCTCAGACTTTGCCAAAACATGATCAAGTTTTACAAGATCCTTGTCTATATCATAGATGGTTACCTTAATAAACATTCCCGCTTTTTTCAACGAATCCAAAGCTATTAAGGCTCCCTGATAGAATTCAACAATATTTGTGGTTCTGGTAATAATATCATTGCCCTCCTGCCTTTTTTTGTAGCCATCTTTTGAGGCCTTGGCAGAATCAATCATTGCCAGTGTCTGATTTTGGTCTATCAGCAGTGGCAACAATAATGCAACCTGATAGGTTTCAGAAAATGGTTTATAATAATCGCATGGTATGACGGGCAAGAAATTTTTAGGTATCAATGTATCCTTTTTAGGAACTACAGAAACAGAAACAGACACATTTTCATTATTTTTTTTTACAGGTATCCGAAGTGATTGTCCGGGCTTTGGATCTTCTGCATTCAAAATTGGGTTCGCCGCAATAAGCTCTTCCACCGTAATATTATATTGTTTTGATATTCCATATTTGGTTTCACTCTGTATTACTTTATGTTCCGAAAACTGATTGGCAGATTGGGTGGCTGGAGGAGTAATGGCTGAGACACTTGTGTCTGGGTTTTTTGGAATATTAACCAGCTGACCAACCTGAAGTGACGATATTCTCAAATCGGGATTGTATTTAATCAGTTCCTCTCTCGATATTTTATATTTTTGAGTTAAATAAAACACGGTCTGCCCTTCCTGAGCAATGTGATATATGAATTTATTCGATTCATTTTTTTGAACATTATCCGCCACACCTGATTCGATTGGTATTTTTAGTTCCTGTCCTTCTCTGATATATCCCGAAATGGTCTCGGGGTTTGCAGTAATGATGTCTTTTTGTGCAACATTGTAAGCCTTGCATATACGGAACATGTTTTCTCCTTTTTTAACCGTATGGAGATAAAACATTTTACCGTTAACAACTGTTTTTTCTTTTGAAATCTCAACAACAATTTCATTTACGGGGGTTATCTGGCAAAAAGAATGCTGAGGAAAGAGAATCAGAAAAACCACTAAAAATTTAACTAAACTACTCATCTAAAACTAGTTTGAATTCAATAAAAAGATTGAAAGTGTTTGTAAAGGTAATAAATATCATAGAAGCAGCAAGAAATGAGAAGTTAGAATATGCTTACCTAGCTGCTGACTTCTATAAATATTTTTCCTTTTCCTCTTAACTTTAAGATTTCTTCAAAAAGTTCACCACATTAGTTTCAATTCGTTCCAAAATATCGTCGGCTTCAGCTTTTTGAAACTTGTCGCCTGTTATGTTTTCGAATAGCTCAATGTAACGTTCCGATGTTTCTGAAACAAAATCATCGGGTATCTCAGGAACCGATTGCCCTTCTAATCCCTGAAAATTTCGTTCGATAAGCCATTGACGAACAAATTCCTTCGACAGTTGCTTCTGTTGCTCGCCTTTTTTAAGGAGATCATCATAACCTTTGGCATAGAAATAGCGGGAGGAATCAGGTGTATGTATTTCGTCGATAAGATAAATTTTCCCGTTTTTTTTGCCAAACTCATATTTTGTATCAACTAAAATCAAACCCTTGTCAGCAGCCATCTTAGTGCCACGTTCAAACAAAGCGAAGGTATATTTTTCAATAAGAGTATAATCTGCTTCAGATACTAAACCGGTGGAGATGATTTCCTCGCGGGAAATGTCCAGATCATGCCCTTCGCTGGCTTTGGTTGTAGGTGTGATGATTGGTGCCTGAAATTTTTCATTTTCACGCAATCCTTCCGCTAGTGGAATGCCGCAAAGTGCCCTTTTACCCGATTTGTATTCGCGCCAGGCATGACCTGTTAGGTATCCGCGAATCACCATTTCCACCTTGAATGGCTCAGCTAAAAGTCCAATAGTTACCATCGGATCGGGGGAAGCAATTTTCCAATTCGGTACGATGTCCGATGTAGCATCGAGAAACTTGGCTGCTATCTGATTTAAAACTTGTCCTTTGTAAGGAATACCTTTTGGAAGGACTACATCAAAGGCCGATATCCGGTCGCTAACTACCATTACAAGATATTCATCCTTAATGTTATACACGTCGCGTACTTTTCCAACATAAAGATTTTTTTGTCCGGGTAATGAAAAATTTGTTTTTACAATTGCTTTAGCCATAATTTTATTGTTACTGGTTAATTGTTACTGGTTACTTTTAGGTTCATGTCGTTATCTCATAATCTTCAAATCTTTTCTTCTTCCTGTGCTTTATTGTAAGCATCTACAATATTTTTAACAAGCCGGTGACGAATAATGTCGCGGTTATCAAAATGGATAATGGATATACCTTCAATGTCTTTCAGTATCTTTAAAGCATAATTTAATCCCGAATTGGATTTGTTTGGCAAATCAATTTGGGTTAAATCGCCATTTACGATAAACTTTGCATTTTTACCCATACGGGTGAGAAACATTTTTAACTGGCTGATAGTGGCATTCTGGGCTTCGTCGAGGATTACTACGGCATGATCAAGTGTTCTTCCCCGCATAAATGCCAATGGTGCAATTTGAATGGTTCCATCTTCCATTAAACTCTCAAGTTTACGGACAGGGATCATATCGTGAAGTGCATCATACAGAGGCTGAAGGTAAGGGTCGAGTTTTTCTTTTAGGTCACCCGGAAGAAACCCCAGATGTTCGCCGGCTTCTACGGCAGGTCGCGTAAGGATAATACGCTTGATCGCCTTGCTTCGAAATGCCATCACGGCAAGAGCAATAGCGGTGTAGGTCTTTCCAGATCCAGCAGGTCCAATGGCAAACAATAAATCGTTTACCTTAAAATCTTCAGCCAATACTTTTTGGTTTACGGTGCGCGCTTTAACAGGCTGACCATTGTTGCCATACAGAATGATATCATCAACGAATTCGTTGAGCTTAAGGGCTGCTTCTAGGTCGTCGTTAAGGATATGATCAAGGTCGGTATCGGTGATATTGTTGTATTTCTGAAAATAGGAGATGATAACATCTAACTTTTTCTCAAAATTAAGCACTTCGGATTTCTCGCCCATGGCTTTTATTTCCTTGCCACCGGCTACAAGTTTAAGGCGCGGAAAAGCATTGCGAATTCGTTCGTAACGGTTGTTGTTAATGCCATATATCACCAATGGATCAATACCTTCCAAATATATAAGCTTTTCGATCATAAATTGTCCATAATTGTTTACTTTTGGATTGTACAAAATAAACTCATTTTTTTCACTTATCAATAAATATATAATTCGTAAGTTTCAAGTCATAAATCATAATACTTTTGCTTAGTAATGAGTACTTTGTACAGTTAAAATAATTTCAACTGCAGGTCTATTCAAATGCCCATCATAACGCTAACCACAGACTGGAAATCAAGTGATTTTTACGTTGGAGCCGTAAAGGGTAAATTACTTTCCCTTTATCCGGAAGCAACAATTATTGATATCAGCCATCAGGTCGCTTCTTTTAACACAGCACAGGCCGCGTTTGTTCTTAAAAACTCCTTTTATCATTTTCCGAAAGGTACCATTCACATTCTCGATGTGAACTCCGAAGCATCCAATACCGAAAAACATATAACCGTGCTTTACCAGGGTCACTTTTTTATAGGAGCCGACAATGGAGGTTTCGGATTGATATTTAAGGAAGATGTGGAAAGAATTGTTCGTATCGATGCTTTTAAAGGAGATGATTGTCATACCTTTCCTTCGTTATATGTTTTTGCTCCGGCAGCGGCGCTATTAGCCTCGGGCGGAAAGATGGAAGAGTTGGGTACAGTGTTGAATGAAATCAACCGGCATACGCCCTTGCGCGCAACAATTGACGAAGCTTCCATTACTGGAAGTGTGGTTTATATCGATTCGTATCACAATGTTATTACCAATATTTCCCGGGATCTGTTCGATCGCATCGGTCACGGACGAACTTTCGAAATACTGGTACAAAGCAATCATTACAAGATTCGCAGCATCAATAATACTTATAACGAAACCTCCAGTGGCGAGTTGTTGGCTATTTTTAACTCAACAGGCCTTCTCGAAATTGCCATAAATCGTGGTAATGTTGCGGAACTTCTTAACCTTTCGATCAATTCGAATGTGAGGGTGAAATTTTTTTAACAAATGAGTTCACGCAAAAAATGGATAGATAACTGTTTTAAGTTAATAACTTCTGACCTTATGAAAACTGTAAGAAAAACAATCTTCTTTTATGCCTTTTACTTCCTGACGTTCATCGATATCCAGTCACAACCTGTTTCAAAAAAGCCAATTCGCTTAGCAATTGCCGGAGTAACCCATGGACATGCTGCTTTTATATTAGATCGAAAAGGTAAAACAGACTTTGATTTGGTCGGTGTTTTTGAAACTAATAATGAATTAGTTCATGGTTATGCAAAAAAATATGGATTCAGTCCTGCATTAATCTTTAGTAATCTGAATACGATGTTGGACAGTGTTAAACCTGAAGCGGTTGTTGCATTCGGTTCCATTTTAGACCACATGAAAGTAATAGAAGCATGTGCGCCCAGAGGAATACATGTAATGGTGGAAAAACCGCTTGCTACCGATTTGGGGCAGGCAGAAAGGATGGTTGAACTTGCAAAAAAATATAATATATACCTGCTTACAGATTATGAGACATCGTGGTATCCGACTACATCAAAATCTTTCCAATTAATAAACGACAGCAATTTTATTGGACGAGTAAAAAAAGTGGTCATTCATGATGGTCACCAGGGGCCTAAGGAAATTGGGGTAGGGAAAGAGTTTCTGGATTGGCTTACTGACCCGATTCAGAATGGGGGAGGAGCCTTAATGGATTTTGGTTGTTATGGAGCAAATTTAATGACTTATCTAAATAATGGTCAGAATCCGGTTTCTGTCACGGCAGTTACCCAACATTTCAAACCTGATATTTATCCGAAGGTTGAAGACGAGGCTACCATAATAATTACCTATCCTTCTTCTCAATGCATTATACAGGCTTCCTGGAATTGGCCATTTAGCAGAAAGGATATGGAAATATATGGCGAAACCGGATATATTATTTCTTTAAATAGTAACATAATGCGATTTAGGAATAGAAAAATGGATACAGAACAATCGAGAAAGATTACTTCAAAAGATATTGAAGTGTTTGAAGATCCTTTTTCTTATTTTGCAAATGTTATCAGTTCAAAAATCAAAATGACTGAATATGGACTTTATTCACCTCATAATAATCTCTTGGTGTTAAAAATCCTTGACGCCGCTAAAAAATCATCCGAAACTGGCAAAACCATAACATTTTGAAAAAAACATATTGTTCCTGTTTACCACAAAACAAATCGAATTTATTAATCTGAAATATTAATTATCTATAAATAAGAAATTTACATCGTGGCTTGTGGCTCTTCTGTCATATATTTCGTTTAATTTTGTTTATCTTTTTAAAATATAAACAATGAGATACATATTCTTTTTGATAATAGTATTCTTTGCTGGATCTGAATATTTTGTTTATTCACAAACAGTTACAATTCAAGTTGATGTATCGGCGGGCAGGAAACCAATATCTCCATTTATTTTTGGAAAAAACAATTGTCTCTCCGATGATCCATCTAAACCGTTATCATCCGTCGAATGGCAATTTCTTCGAGATGCAGGTGTTAAAATGTTGCGCGAAAACGGTGGCAATAATGCAACAAAATATAATTGGAGGTTGAAACTAGCGAGCCATCCCGATTGGTACAATAATGTTTACCCTCACGACTGGGATTTTGCTGCAAAAAGCATGCAGGATAATCTTTCTGGCACCTTTGGAATTTGGGCATTTCAGCTTATTGGCAAGGTTGCCTCAAATACGAGTAATAATTTTAACGATTATAAATATAATCAATCAAAATGGTGGAGTGGTGTAAACCAAAATTTGGCAGGAGGAGGAGTGATAAATAGCGGAGGAGGCTCCAAAGCTGCGACAGACGGTAATCCCAACTTATATCTGAAAGACTGGCCAGCCGATTCAACTGTTGGCATACTAGACAAATGGTTTGGAAATAATGGGTTAGGTCTGCAAAAAACTCCTCTTACTTATTGGAGCATGGACAATGAACCCGAAATTTGGAGTGGTACTCACGATGATATAATGGCCAACCAATTGTCAGCCGAAGCTTTTATGCAATCGTATTTTAGCGTGGCCAAAAAAGCGAGGGCAAAGTTTCCCGAAATTAAACTTATGGGGCCAGTTCCGGCAAATGAATGGCAATGGTATAAATGGGGCACTAATACTCTTTCAATAAATGGCACCAATTATTCATGGCTTGAGTTTTTTATTAAACGCATTGCTGATGAACAAAAAGCCAATGGAATTAGACTTCTTGACGTTCTGGATATTCATTTTTATCCATCAACAAATGCCTCCGCTGATATTGTTCAATTGCACAGAGTCTTTTTCGATAAAACATATGTTTTTCCGGAAGCCACTGGGGTAAAGACTCTAAACGGTGGTTGGGATAATAGTATCAATAAAGAGTATATATTTGAACGTTGCCGCGAATGGCTTACAAAATATCTGGGTACTGATCATGGTGTGACACTGAGTGTATCGGAAATTGGCATTGGAGGCAGTAACCCCAATGTCACAGCTGTATGGTATGCATCCACACTTGGCACTTTTGCCAACGAAGGTGTGGAAATATTTACGCCATGGTCCTGGAAAATTGGGATGTGGGAAACCTTGCACCTTTTTAGCCGATATAGCAAATCAATCCATGTTCAATCTACCTCTAGTTCCGAAGATTTTATCTCTGCTTATTCGTCAGTCAATACTAATCTAGACTCATTAACAGTGGTTTTGGTAAATAGGTCGTTAGATCAAAACAAAAGTACTACCATAAATATTTCGAATTTTACGGTTCCCGATGGAAGTTATCAAACGATAATGTTAAGTAACCTTCCAGGCAACGAAACGTTCCAATCACATGCAGTTAATGCATTAAAAACCGGAAATATTCAGGTCACCATGGGAGTTTTAAGTGTTCCTTTAGCGCCATTATCAATTACAGCATTATTATTAACAAGCACGTTGCAACCTACCAAAATCAAAGAGCCAATAGAAGGAAATTTTTCTTTTGAAGTTGTTCTTAATCCTTATTCAAACATTGCCAATATTTCCTATCAACTTGAAAGGGTGTTACCTGTGAAACTTGAAGTGTTTGATTTACAAGGAAAATTAATACAATTATTAAAGCAGGAAATTCAACAACCTGGCAAATACTCATTGCAGTTCAATCAGGTAAATATGACAACAGGCACTTATATTTATAGATTAAAAGCCGGGAGCCATGAGGTCGTAAAAAAAACTATTGTGTTAAAATAATCAAAGGGAATTGAGATCTAAATATTTAAAAAAGCGAGAAGTTATTTTGATTGTATTTCTAACTTTCTCAATGCAACAGGTAATTGCCATATGTTGGGTCAATTTAATTTTAATAATGAAAGGACATTTGATAAAAATATTTTTTTAAATTTGTGTTATCGTTAATAATTTTTAATGCAACTAAAACTTATAATCATGAAAAAATTGCTTGTTATTTTATTAAGTTCACTCTTCGTTGTTTCAGTAAACAGCTTTGCCCAAGAGAAGAGTCCCAAAACTAATGTGAAGCCAAAAACGGAACAAACTAAGAAAAAAGATGCCAAAACAGTAGTAAAAAGTGATGACAAGTCGGTGAAGACTGATGCAAAAGTAGATGGTAAAAAAGGCACTGACAAACCCACCGCAGGGGATAAAGCGTTGGCAGGGGCGAAAGGTCCTGATGGACAAGCTGTATATCAAGGTTCTAAAGGTGGTCAATATTATATCAATAAAAATGGTAATAAAACTTATATAAAATCTGGAGATAAAGCTGTTACAGGAAAGAAAGGACCGGAAGGTCAACCAGTCTTGGTTGGGGAAAAAGGAGGAGAGTATTATATTAACAAAAATGGGAATAAAACTTATTTAAAGAAATAAGCTTGAGTCCACTCCAAAAACGATGTTTTTGGTAATTCGTAGTATTTATAGTTTCATATACTGCTGAATAATAACATGTTAAATTCGTGTAATTCGTGCAATTCGTGGCAAAAGGACTTTTTAGAGTTGACTCAAGCTTTAATTCACGTAAACAAATATGAAAAAACCGGTTTAATGCCGGTTTTCTCGTTTGTGGATATGAATAAACGTTAAGCATGGTATATGAATATTTGACGAAATGGATATCGTAAATGGTTCCGATATCACATAATGGTACCTTAAAAAAGGGACGTGATTCTCATCGCATCCCTTGTGTTACAATAATTCAATCAATAAGTCTCTAAGCTAGATGAAACCATGTCAGATAAATCGTTTAATCAGAACCAAGATATTAGAACCAAGATTCAAGATAGCCTTTCTAGCTTCTTGGTCTTGGCTCTTTTTATTAAAGCTCCAAATCAATATTGTGCTTTTCAACCCACGGTAAACCGTATTTGTTGAGTGCATTCATAAAAGGATCCGGATCAAATTCTTCCACGTTAAATACTCCCGGTTTTTTCCAAAGTCCTTTCATATACATCATGGCACCAATCATAGCGGGTACACCGGTGGTATAACTTACGCCCTGCGTTCCCGTCTCTTTATAAGCCGCTTCGTGGCTACAGTTATTGTATACATAATAGGTCTTTTCTTTTCCATCTTTCAAACCGCGAATACGGCATCCGATGGAAGTCCAACCTGTATAGTTTTCACCCAAATCTCCAGGATCGGGAAGTACAGCCTTCAGAAATTGAATTGGTACTATTTCCATACCGTTATAGATTATAGGATCGATGCGAGCCATACCTATATTTTGAATCACCCGCAGGTGCGTTAAGTATTCCTGACCAAACGTCATCCAAAAGCGGGCACGTTTAAGGGTTGGATAGTTCTTCACAAGCGATTCGAGTTCCTCGTGATAGATTACATAAGATTCTTTTGTGCCTATTTCAGGGTAATTTAATGGTTTATGAATCTCGTGAGGTTCAGTAACTACCCACTTGCCATTCTCCCAGTATTTACCTTTTTGAGTAACCTCCCGGATATTAATTTCGGGATTAAAGTTTGTAGCAAACGCTTTACCGTGATCACCTGCATTGCAGTCTACGATATCGAGATATTGAATCTCGTCAAAATGATGTTTTGCTGCGTAAGCAGTATAAATACTGGTTACCCCTGGATCGAATCCGCAACCCAGAATTGCAGTAAGACCAGCGTCTTTAAATCGTTGCTGATAAGCCCACTGCCAGCTATATTCGAACTTGGCTTCGTCCTTTGGTTCGTAGTTGGCGGTGTCCAGATAGCTAACTTTAGCTTCCAAACAGGCATCCATAATTGGAAGATCCTGATATGGAAGAGCCACATTGATAACCAAATCTGGTTTAAAACTCTTAATGAGACTAACCAGTTCTGGAACATTCTCAGCTTCAACTTTTGCCGTTTGAATATGATTGCCTCCAATGGCTTTAGCAATTGCATCGCATTTACTTTTTGTGCGACTTGCAAGCATAATTTCTGAAAACACTTCGGGATGCTGAGCAACTTTGTGAGCCACCACAGTACCTACACCACCTGCTCCGATGATTAATACCTTACCCATTTTTTATATCAATTTTTATGTTATACAATCAAGTTACAAATGAACGAATTTATTTTTCAAGAATCAAGAATCAAGAGCCAGGGACAGGAGATTCTGATGATCTATTATATTTGCTCTTGTTTCTTATTATTTTTTTGAAAGACATTTTTATAATCGAAAGCAAATTGTTTAAATGTGATGGGGTCATGCCCTAATACCTGTTTCATATCATAGGCAATATTACCTGCCTTTCCAAACCTGGTGATGAGATAAAGAAGGGTAACAATAATAATATAAACTGGTTTGTTGCCGAGTTTGCGCATGTGTATGTAAAAACCAATTATGGTAGCCGGTTGGTAAGTGATCTTTCTTTCTAAAGCTCCTGATAGTAACGAAGCAACTTCATAATAAGTGATCGCTTCCTTTCCGGTTAAATTGTAGGCTTTGTTTTCATGACCCGATTCTGTTAACGTTTTTGCTCCGACAGCAGCAATATCGCGAACATCGGTAAAACTTGTGACACCTTTTCCGGCAGGAAGATAAATTCTGTTTTCCTCAACAATATCATGCAAATGAGTAGTACTTAGGTTTTGCATGAAGAAGCCGGCTCGCAAAAAAGTATATGACATTTGCGATCTCATTAGTAACTGCTCAATTTTATAATGAGGTGTAACCTTGTTATGTTCAACACCAAGCAACGAAAGAAATACAATGTGTTTCACCCCGGCCAGTTCAGCAGCTTCAATGGCGGGTTGAATAAATTTTCGGATATTAGAGATTTGCGGTGGACGCATTAGAAACATCTTATCAACTCCTTTGAGAATGTTAAATGTGTAAGGATCTTTAAAATCGAATTTCACAGGAGTTATATTTTTTTTCGATAATTTTATTTTTTCAGGGTTACGAACTGCCGCAAGTATTTCAATGTTATCCATTTGTTCCAGCAGGCGAATAATTTCGGCGCCTACGTTCCCTGTTGCTCCGGTAATTAAAATTCTCATACAATTAGTTTAAAAAATTAATAGTTTCCTGGTTCTAATAAATACAAACTGCACATTAAACAATAACTCTCATGCATAAAAAGTTTCAAAACCCCGTTGCCGTTTTGCCTCAAAAACAATAATTGCTGCCGATGTTGAAACATTCAGAGAATCAACCTTTCCAGACATTGGTATTTTAATTTGATAATCGGCGCTTGTAAGCCATTTAGCCGTCAACCCGTCAGCTTCAGTTCCCATTACTACAGCACATGGTCCGGTAAAATCGGTATCATGGTAAAACTTTGTTGCAGTTAAGGCAGCAGCAAAACTCGTAATTTTCTTTAATTTTAGGAAAGAGATAGCTTCATCAGTTGAACAGGCAATTACCTGTTGGGAAAATATGCACCCCAAACTTGATCGGATCACGTTAGGATTAAAAATGTCCGTTTTTTGGTCGCATACTATAACTGCATCAAGGGCAGCAGCATCGGCTGTGCGAAGGATAGCTCCCAGGTTTCCGGGTTTCTCAACAGATTCGAGTATCAGTATAAGCGGGTTTGTTGACAGTTTTAAAGCCGAAAGATTAAGAAATCGCGGCTTGAATATTGCCAGTAAACCATCGGAATTTTCACGATAAGCAATCTTTTCGAAAACCTCTTTGGTTACTTCTGTTATCAATCTGGAATCTATATGATCTTTTTTTAATTGTTCAAAACCGGAATTTAAGTTAATTTCTCCTGTAATGAACAATTCTTCAATCACATAATCGTTTATTAAAGCCATGCTTATTTCGCGAAATCCTTCAACCACAATTAAATTCGAAGCCTTTCGTTCTCTTGATTTGGAAAGATGAACAATGTTCTTAATTCTTGGGTTGTGTATGCTTGTAATTTTATCCATTTAAAGAAACCGGTATTCGTTGTTCGTAATTTGTGTTTGCAAGAAAACCAAATTTATAATTTAAATCAACATGAAATTGATACTAATGAATAAAAATATATCAGTTAAACGGGCGAGGGACTTTGGGTGAGGGTTAAAAAATTCATTTTGCTACTACCATAAATTCAGTTCTTCTGTTTTTTTCTCTTCCTTCCTCGGTGTCGTTATTATCAATGGGTTGTGTCTCACCATATCCTTTGCTTGTAATCCTTAAAGTTTCAATTCCGCTTATAACCAAATATTCGGCCACTGTTCGTGCTCTGTTTTCTGAGAGTTTCATATTGTAATCAGGCTTTCCAGTTTTGTCGGTATGTCCGCTAATTTCAATTTTTAAGAGATGATTATCTTTTAAAAATTTAATGAGTTTGTTTAGTTCTATTTGCGATTCAGGTCGCAATGCATATGAATTCAAATCGTAAAATATATTTCTCATAACAACTTTTTCGCCCACCTTTATTGGTTTTAGCGGCACATCTTTGATGTATGGCTTTGTGAAATTGCCATGACTCATGGTAAAATTGTCTGAGTAGAAAAGGTAACCTTTTCTACTTACATTCAGGGCATAATCTTTACCCGAAGGAATACAGATCAGAAATTCACCCGTTTCGTCAGAGGTAGCATCCATAATGGTTTTGGCCGATGACAAATCGATGAGTTCCAATCGGGCACCCAACGGTTTTTTTGACTCTTCATCAAATGTAATCCCTTTCATATAAGAGACTGAAATAGGTTGAATCTCCTTGTATAATTCAAAGGAATAAATATTGCGGCCACTTTCGGCAAATCGGTTTGATGAATAATAAGCAGTATTTCCACGCGCATTGACTATAAGCCCTTCTTCATCAAAGTTTGTATTTATTGGGTATCCAAGGTTTTTGGGAGTAGTCCATAAAGTATCGTTTTTTTTTCTTGATACGAATAAATCAAACTTACCCATACCAGGCCATCCTTTCGAAGAAAAATACAATGTTTGATTATCTGGATGAATGAAAGGAGATTGTTCGTCAAATGGAGTATTAACGCTATCTCCCAGATTTATAGGGTTACCCCATGTGCCATCAATGTTCAACGTACTTTTCCAAATATCGAGTGAGCCTTTTCCACCAGGTCGGTCACTGGCAAAATAAAGGGTTGTACCATCGGCAGAAATAGAAGGCTGCGTTTCTTTTGAAGTTGTATTAATCGGTTTTCCCATATTTTGAGGAATACTCCAATTATCTGCAATTTTTCGTGAGAAATATAAGTCGCATCGCCCAATACCATCTTTTCGGTTACATCCGGTAAAAACCATGATTTTTCCATCGGCAGAGATGGTCTGCGCTCCTTCATTACCTGAAGTGTTAAGCGGCGGACCAACTGGTTTGGCTGCTGACCATTTTCCATTTTCAAATGATGAGATGTAAAAATCCTCCTGACGGTTATGATATGCCTGAGGATTGTTAGGGTCGATAGGGAGCAGTTCAGTAACCACGAGTGTTTGCTCATCGGCAGTAAGGCTTGGCCAATATAGTTCATTGTTTGTATTGATATTTAACCCTAAACTTTTAGGTTCAAAGGATACCGGGGTTTTTATTGCAATCATTGCAAACTCGCAACTTTTTATAAGCTTTTCGGCGGCTGTTTTCGATTGGGGTTTTATCTTGGAATAAGTGAGGTATTTTTTAATATGATCGAATGCTTTATCGTATTCACCATTATTGAATTCGAGGTTAGCAAGGTTGGAATACACAGGTGGAAAAAATTCAGGATTTAGCTGAATCCCATTTCGAAACATTTCAATGGCAAGCTTTTCCTGTTGATTATCAGTATAAACCTCACCTAACAATAAATATGCTTCTACAAATTTTTTATCATCTTCAATTGCCTCCTTTAGCGATTTAATTGCCTGATCGAAATACTGAAGGTTAGCTTTCGCTAATCCGTCCTGATAAAGCTTGATGGCTTTGTTTGATTTGGTACTTAATTGTTGTTGAGCGAATAGATTACTAAAAGCTTGGCTTATCAGAATTAACGAAATAACAAAAAATCTCATAGAATATGGTTTAAACATCAAATTTAATGAAACCTAACGAGGAACAATGAAAATGAAAGAGAATAATAAGTGTGCATCAAATGAATTTTAAGGCTTTAATTTCACTTTAAACAGTTGAGGATAACTTGTAGTTTTTTCAGACGATATGAGGTAAGTAACCGAATCAACAATGGCAATTCCTTCGGTTTGCTTTCCTTTTAAAACAGGTATGGCATAACGAACACCATCAGAGGACTTTAAATTGGGGTTGGTAAAATGATTAAACCGCCAAATAAATGGCATGTAATCCATGTAACCAAGCAGCACTAACTGATTGTTTTTCAAACAAGCGGCAGTGATCAATCCCTTAGAGTCGAAAACTCCAATCTTTTTAGCAATATATTTTCCCGGTTCTTTTGGAATTTGGTAAATGCTTGATGTATAGTTAATCCAGTTTTTTGTAAATAAGTAAATTGAATCACGAAAACATATCATTGCTTCGCAGTCGAATGCGCTTCGTTTCAAGGTAAAGTTAACTGATGTATAATCGGGGTAGGTAAAATGAATTTTCTTAGCCTTTACTGCTTTGTTTTTATGTTTTGGAAAATCTTTTTTGTCTATCTTATATATGCAAAGGTTATTACGAACTCCAAAATTATTGCCAAAATCGCCAACATATACAAAACTACTATCCTGGGATATTTCTTCCCAGTCGTAGTTTTTTCCATTCCACAATGTAATGCGCTGTTTAATTGAGCTATCTGCCATAGAGTAGGAGTAAATCTCCGGCTCCCCGCCACTGTCGTTAAATGTCCAAACCAGACCCTTATAATAAATTAAGCCTGAGGTTTCAACCAGGATATCCGGTAGATTGAATGTTCTCTCCAGAACAATTTTCTCTTGATTTGATAGAACTCGTTTTGATTTGTTTTGAAATTTAGATACTGTTAACGCAACAATAGTGACACTTACAAAGAGTAGAGATGAAAATATTAGTATTATCCTGAATTTGGTTCTCATCATTAATTACGTATTTTAAATAAAACAGCAATTCATTCATTGGCTTGGTAAAGATAAATATCATAACTTGCATCTAAACCATATCCTCATCAAAACAACCAAATAATTATAGTTATGGCTCAGGATAAAATAGTTACCGGGTTAGCATCTTTCGGTATGTCGGGTAAAGTGTTTCATGCACCTTTGCTAACAAACCACGAGGGTTTTTATCTGAAAACCATTGTAGAACGAAGTAACGAGCAGGCACAACAGTGGTATCCTGATGTGAAAATTTCAAAATCATTTGATGACTTGTTACACGATTCTGAAATTGAGCTTGTTATTGTAAATACGCCTGATCATACACATGCTGAATTGGCTCATAAAGCACTGATGGCAGGCAAACATGTAGTTGTTGAAAAACCTTTTACATTGCATGCCAGTGAATGTGAGGATTTATTAAATCTTGCCATACGTAAAAATAAAATTATTAGCGTATTTCAAAATCGTCGATGGGACGGGGACTTTTTGACCGTGCAAAAAATTATTAAGAACGAATTGCTTGGTAAACTGGTTGAATATGAAGCCCATTTTGATAGGTTTCGTAATTATATACAACCAAATACATGGAAAGAAGATTCCTCAACAGGTACTGGCACTTTATATAATTTGGGTTCACATTTGATTGATCAGGCCTTGATATTATTCGGAATGCCTGATTCCGTTTATGCTGATATTCGAACTTTAAGACCGGAAGGTAAGGTAGACGACTTTTTCGAAGTATTGTTAAATTACCCCGAAATTAGAGTCGCTTTAAAAGCTAGCTATCTGGTGCGTGAGCCCGGACCACGCTATAGTCTGCATGGTACTCATGGGTCGTTTCTTAAATATGGAATTGATCCACAGGAAGATGCATTAAAAAAGGGAGAATCACCACTTAACGTTGACTGGGGTAAGGAAAACGCTGAAATGTGGGGTACATTAAACACCGATAAGCGTGGACTTCATTATGTCGGCAAGCTGCAAACAATACCCGGAAACTATATGGCGTTTTACGATAATATCTTTGATACCATTGTTAACGGTAAGGAATTGGCGGTAAAACCCGAAGAAGCAATTAATGTAATTAATGTTATTGAGGCTGCACTGGAAAGTCATAAGCATAAAAAGATCATTTCTCTTTAAAAAGAGTTGCAAGCTCACATCTGCAATCCAAACAGATAACCTTATCCCTTAATTTAAATTCGTAAGTGTATGTTTCGTGATTTATTTTTAATAATGTTTTATAATCCATTTTTTATATTTTTACATCCGATAAATATAACCTATGAATACAAAAAAGATTGAGTTTTCTCCAGACCAGTTCCGTCAATTAATGAAGTTAGTTTACCTTGGTCACTGGATTTCCAATTCACACAAAGACGAACCCGATAAATCAATTGAGGAAATGGAACAATACATATACGCTCGGGCAAAAGAGTTTGGGTGTGATGATTTAGTTGAGTTCGAGGCAACCTATAAAAAAAATTATCCATCCTTAGATATGGAGGAGGAGCTTGATTTGGTTGTTCAGGATTATGATGAATATGTATTTTGGGAAGAATTGGCATGGCGTCTTGCAGAACGCGATTTCACTAAAAAATTTGATCATGCTCAGATTTTATGCATGACGAGCGATGAGATTTTTCGCGAAAAAAATACTATTGCCGATAAATATTTTGAAGAATTTAACGTTAGTGGTATCGATAATCTGGAATTTGGGAAATAAATAATAACCGAATTTAGGCACTATCATAAAAAGCAAATAAGCCCTTTAAATTAAGGGCTTATGTTTATAAAGTTAATTAAATTCATTTTTTAATTGTTCTACCCAAGCCTTAACCCGTTGCATATTTTTTTTGGCTTGCGTTTCAAAATCAATAGCTAACCCTAAAAATTGGTTGTTGCGCAGTGCTTTTGAGCTTTCAAATAGATAACCTTTTGTTGAAGTCAATCCTATAATGATAGCGCCTCTGCTTTCAAGAAGCTGTGTCATAATTCCAAGAGCATCTACGAAATTTTCGGGGTAACCCTCCTGATCTCCCAAACCGAACAAAGCAAATTTCTTTCCTTTAAGATTTATATCTTCAATTGTGGGACCAAACTCATCCCAATAACTTGGCAATTCTCCCTCGAACCAGGTAGGAACTCCCAAAATTAGATTTTCATAAGAGAGAAATTGTTCTTCCGTAACAGTTTCGGAATTAATACTTTCAATTAATTTATTGCCGAACTCTTCTAAAATCAGTTCAGCAATTTTTTTTGTTTTGTTACTATTAAAACTGTAGAATAACCCTATTTTGTTCATTTTAAGTTTTCTAAAAAATATTAAACATGCACTATTATCGATTTATATTGAAAATAGCCAAAAGTAAAAAACTATCATAGCATTTGCTCTTAATTCTTGGCTCTTAGTTCTTGGTTCCAGCATAATATTAATATGCAAGAATTTCTTTCATCGCAAAAACGATTTTCTCGGTATTAGGCAAGATGGCAGTTTCCAAAATACGATTAAAACCTACCGGAGTAAAAGTTGAACCGACCCGCTTAATTGGAGCATCAAGGTATTCAAATGCCTCATTAGCAATGATAGCTGCAATTTCTGCACCAAAACCGGAAAACACTTTGTCCTCATGCACGATAAGTACCCGTCCCGTTTTTTTAACTGAGGCGAGTATAGCCTCTTTATCCAAAGGAATAAGAGAACGTAAATCGATTACTTCAATAGAATTTCCATTGTCTTCCTCAAGTTTACGGGCGGCTTCAAGACACATATGTGTTGTATTCCCATAAGTTATAACTGTAAGTTCCTTGCCTTCTTTTCGTGTTAAAGCTTTTCCAAAAGGAACCTCAAAATCATCAGGTACTACTGTGGCAGCTTGCACTGAGTTATACAAAGCTTTGGGTTCAAAAAAAAGTGTGAACCCTTCCGATCTGAGGCTTGTTCGCAATAATCCCGCCGCATCATCTGCAAAGGATGGATACACAATTCGAACGCCGGGCATTGTTGTCAATGCTCCCTCAATGGTTTGCGAATGGTATAAGCCTCCACCAATATAGCCGCCAGAAGCTAGTCGAACGGTAACATTTGGTACAAATTTGCCATTACTGCGCCAATAATCGTGAGTACACTCAATAAACTGCTCCATGGCCGGCCAGAAATAATCAGCAAACTCCGCACCCTCGGCAACAATTCGAATTTTTTTACTAAACCTGCTCATTCCATTGGCTGTTCCAAGGATAAAATCTTCGGCTATGGGAGCATTAAATACTCTTTCAATTCCGAATTCCTTCTGCATCCCTTTACTTACATTAAAAATACCGCCCTTATCTTTATTGGCAATATCCTGACCCCAGATAAAAGTATCCGGGTTATGACGGAATTCAGCTTTCAATGTTTCATTAATTGCTTCAATCAATTTCTTTGAATCACCTTGTTGGTTATGACTTCCCTCAGGGTATTTTGTTGAGATATATGGCTCTGGAGAAACAAAGTC
Organism: Bacteroidales bacterium; assembly: GCA_038213375.1. GTDB lineage: Bacteria > Bacteroidota > Bacteroidia > Bacteroidales > JAAUTT01 > JAAUTT01. Next base: position 68,212 of record JBBQTB010000005.1, read on the forward strand.
TAAAATTGAACTTGGATCGGGATCAGGAGCTGCCAATCCTTTTTTGTGAGCATCTTTTACTTCTGCCTTTACTTGCTCTTCAATTAGCTTTAGTTCCTCATCTGTAAACCGGTTGTATCGGATTAGTAGACGACGATATTTAGTAAGTGGATCATATTCTGCAACATAAGCTCGTTCTGCTTCGTCGCGATATAAATCATGACGATCCGAATTTGAATGAGAGTGAATACGTACACAATTAGCCTGTACAATAGCGGGTTTTTGATTTTCGATAACCCATTGTTTAGCCTCAGTCATCACACTCATCGAATCAAACACATCCTTTCCGTTACAAAAATAAATCTTCAGATTTTTAAAACCGGAAAAGTTATTGGCTACTTTATTGTTTGCGGTTTGGTCTTTTTTAGGAACTGAAATTCCATACCCGTTGTCCTGAAAAACAAAAATAACCGGCAATTTTTCGTTCGAAGCGCCATTGATAGCTTCATACACATAACCTTCGGATACTGACGATTCTCCTTGTGAACTGATGGATACTCCTTTATGCTTGTATCTATTCATGGCCCGACCAACACCTACCGCGTGAAGTGTATGGTTTCCGGTGGCAGATGAAACGCTATGCACATTCCATTCTGGCTTGGCGAAGTGATTTGACATGTGTCGTCCACCACCAGCAACATCGGTAGCTTTTGATATACCATTCAGAATAATTTCTTCGGCAGTTAACCCGGCTGATATCGCAGTTAACATGTCCCGATAATAGGGAAACAGGTGATCAGTATTCCGGTCGAAAACCTGACCGATTGCCAACTGAATTCCGTCATGTCCGGCATAGGGTGCATGATATGACCACCCAATCGCCTGACGCAAATAATTAGGCGCCCTGTCATCTAAAACTCTACCTAACGTCATGAGATAAAACCATTTTCGCAAAACTTCTTTGTCGGTAAATTTTACACTAAATAATCTGTCATTATACATTTTGTAACAATTTTTTAATTTTAAACCTTTATTAAACTATTATGAAACACAATGAAAACGAAAATACAAAATCACGAAGAAAAACTGAGGATATTAAGATTTTGTGAATTGAGAAACATTCTCAAAATAGGAATTGATTCTGGTTTTCGTAAAATCATGACAATCTATATTCTGTTAAATCTGGTTCGTTTATTAAACTTTTCTATTTAAGTCAAATCTTTCCAGATAATCGGCAATTTTTCTTAAAAAACCTCCACCCAAAGCTCCATCTATTACTCTATGATCATAAGTTAATGAAAGAAACATTTTATGACGAATTACAATAATGTCTCCGGTTGGTGTTTCAAGAACAGCCGGTTTTTTTTCGATATTACCGGTAGCAAGAATAGCAACCTGAGGCTGATTTATGATTGGAGTACCAAATGAATTTTTAAAACTACCAAAATTAGATATGGTAAAGGTACCACCCTGAATTTCATCAGGACTGAGTTTATTGTTTCGTGCAGCTTCTGCAAGACGATTCATTTCTTTGGTTATTCCCAGTAAACTTAGATTATCGGCATTTTTAATAACCGGCACTATCAGGCTGCCAGATGGTAGCGAAACAGCCACCCCAAGATTAATATTTTTCCTCAGAATGATTTTATACCCATCAACCGACGCATTTATCTGGGGAAATTCTTTCAATGCATTGACAACTGCCTCCAGAAAAATTGGCATGTAGGTAAGGTTAATCTTTTCCCTATGTTGAAATTCATCTTTTACCTTATTTCTCCAAAATACCAGGTTAGTGACATCGGCTTCCACAAAGTTTGTTACATGTGGGGCTGCGTGTTTGGACATTACCATGTGATCGGCAATGATGCGGCGCATCCGGTCCATTTCAATAATTTCATCCTCAGCGCCAACTGAAACCGGTGCTTTTGTTTTATCCTGAATTGGTATTTCCGAATTGGCAGATGTTGATTTTACCTCTTCCTTTTTCTTTGGTGTTGTTGATTTGTTTTGAACATAATTCAATATATCCTCTTTTCGTACACGTCCATTCTGCCCAGTGCCTGATATCGACTCAAGTTCATTGATGGATACATTCTCTTCTTTCGCAATGGTTCGAACCAAAGGAGAATAAAACCGGTCGCTTTTTGTTTCGGTTTTGGTGGCAGTGGCAACTGCTTTGACTTCCGGCTCTGACTTAGCTTTTTCAGCCGGTTGTTCTGTTTTTGTTTCCGGAGCATCTTCACCGGACAATGAAATAACAGCAATAATTTTTCCAACTGGAACAACATCGCCTTCTTTATAAAGAATTTTTACAATCTTTCCGGCAACTGGTGAAGGAATTTCAGAATCTACTTTATCGGTAGCTATTTCCAATAACACTTCATCTTCGTCAATCAAATCATTTTCTTTTTTAAACCATTTTGTAATAGTTGCTTCGGTTATACTCTCGCCCAGTTTGGGCATGATAACTTCAAATTGAGACATAAAACGATATTTTTAAATTAGCCTAATTTAGTACTTTAATTCTAATAACTAATTTATATCAATGTTTGTTCAACGTGAGGATGTGAAAATGGGTAGGAAATATTTTATAATGTATTAAACTAAATAAGCTTTAAAAAGTAAAAAAAATGCAATAAAACGAACAAATTCGACACCTTATTTATATTCAATAACGTCAGCATCACCTGTAATAACTCTAAAGCCATTCATGGCAAGGGCGTCAAGAACATCTTCGCCAGGAAAGATATGAATGGGTGCTATAAATTTTACTCGTTCGGCGATAAGATTAGTAAACCACTTGTTGTTAGCCAGAATTCCAGTAATTATTATCCCATCAACTGGAGCATTAAAAACAGGAGCCATATAACCAATGTATTTTGAAATTTGGTAAGACATAGCCTCAAATATTTTCAGAATTTCCGAACTTTTATTGTGTTCAGCACGCTCAAGTTCGTAATAACTGCTGGTTCCAAGAAAGGCAAACAGACCTCCTTCATTGCGGATTAATTTAAGAATCCTCTCTTCCGTATATTTTCCTGAAAAACACATTTTTATCAGATCCACCATTGGAATTGAACCCGCCCGTTCAAGAGAGAATGGACCTTCACCATCAAAACATTGATTAACGTCGACAACGCGACCATGCTTGTGAGCTCCAATGGATATACCATCTCCTAAGTGAGCAACTATAAGGTTTAGATCTTCGTATTTTTCGCGGATTGTATTTGCATATTTACGTGCTACGTATTTATGGTTTAATGCATGAAAAATTGATTTACGCTTGATATTTGGAAATCCCGTATATCTGGCTATATCATCAAGTTCGTCTACAACTGCCGGATCGGCAATGTATGCTTTACTATCAGGAATTTTACCGGCAATGTAATCTGCTGTTAATCCACCTATGTTAACCGAATGAATACCAACGGGGCTATTGAACAAATCGGCCTTCATGGCTTCGTTTACTGCATATATTCCGGAAGGAATAGGCTTTAACAATCCTCCACGAGCCACAATCACCTTAATATTTGACAAATCAATATCTGCATTTTTTAATTCCTGAAGAATAATGTCCCCCCTGTATTGGTATTGAGCTGTATTATTTTTGAATGGGTTCAGATCCTCTTCGGAATGCGAAATTGCTTTTAAAAAAATTAAAGAATCCTGGTTGTAAAGCCCAATCTTAGTAGCACGGTATTCGGGTTTTATTGCAAGTATATTAATGTGTTCGTCCATGACAGAATAATTTATTTATGAAATGATTGCAATCATTTTAGAATGACAATTCATCGGAGTTAAATTTACTCTTTATTTCAAAAAATTCCGAAATGATTTCGTTCAAAACTATCGAAACCGGCTTAATTTGATTAATTGTTGCAGAAACCTGACCTATCTCCAGTTCGCCTTCATTCAAATTTCCTTCAAACATGCCCATTTTTGCACGTCCTTTTCCCAATAGTTGTCTGATTTCATCAGAATTTGCACCCCGTGCTTCCAATTCCTGCACTTTTTCGAAGAATTTATTCTTCAATAAACGTGCAGGTGTTAATTTTTTTAAAGTTAAGAATGTATCGCCTTCTATGGCTGCAATGATCCGGTTTTTAAATTCAATGTGAGCCGACGATTCCTCACAAGCTGCAAACGCCGAGCCTATCTGAACGCCTTCTGCACCCAAAGCAAATGTTGCTGCCATAGCCCGTCCGGAGCCAATACCCCCGGCCGCAATCAGCGGTAATGCGGTCACTTTTCGAACATGTGGTATAAGTACCATAGTGGTTGTTTCTTCCCGTCCGTTGTGCCCACCGGCTTCGAAGCCTTCTGCAACTATAGCATCGATACCGGCATTCTCACATTTAATGGCAAATTTTGTATTTGAAATTACATGAGCAACAATGATTCCTTTTTCTTTTAAAAAACCTGTCCATTTGTCGGGGCTTCCAGCTGAAGTAAACACTATTTTTACCCCTTCTTCAACAATGATATTCATAACTTTCTCAATCTCGGGATACATGAGCGGAACATTTACTCCGAAGGGTTTTGAAGTAGCCAATTTGCATTTTCGTATTTGCCCTACCAATGTGTCCGGATGCATGGAGCCAGAGCCAATAAGGCCTAGTCCTCCGGAATTGCTTACAGACGATGCCAGCTTCCAACCACTGCACCAAACCATTCCTCCCTGAATAATGGGGTATTGAATATCAAACAATTCGCAAATACGATTCATTAATTGATGTTATTATGATTTATTTCTACGGATTTTGAAGAATTCCCTTCTAACCTGTTTGCTATCCTCTACTGTCCTGAAAAAAGTGTTTAACGAACCTAAAGTCTTTACCTTCATAGAATCGCTCAAAAACTTGTTATTTTGGTAAAGAGAAAGTATTTCCTTTTTTTTGGAATTAATTCTGTTTACAGCGGATTTAATTAGTTTTCGATTTACATTTTTAAGTGTAAATTGTCGAACAGGTTCTTTTCCAAGCCTATATTCAGTTACAGGGCTATGATAAGGAATATTGATAAGACCTGCCATATCAAAATCAAAAGGAACAGTTACAGGACGCAATGAAGGAAAAATTCCTATAATTTCTATGTTGTGCATAAGGTTGATTGACCAATCGGTATTGTAAATCATATATTGAAATATTCCCATTAGGCAGTAATGATATTGTTCTACTACTTCAGGATAAATGTAATGATAATCAAGTTTTAAGCCTTTCATTCTGTTAGCCAGTTCATCCGGATTTTCAATAAAAAATCCAAACCTTGTCATTATTGGATTCTTTCCGGAAGTATCAACATATTTAATATGGGCTAGCCTTACTTTAAAACTATAATCGGTAATTATATTGTAGGCTTTATAAATCAGGTATTCTTCGATGATATATTGGTCAAAAGATGTGTCGGCATTGATGCAATGAGTCACCATTTTTATTTTATTCATATCCTCAAAAAGCGAATTTTTTACATTTTTCTTTGAAAAAGCAACTCTCAAGGGAGGAAAACTACACACATTGTACATTTTTCGAAAATGTCCTCGTTTAGTTATTTTTACTGGTATTATTAGTTCACTGTATGGATTGGAATAATATGACATAGACCCTTTGTATACTATCGATTCCGAAAAACCACCATGATACAGCGAGTCGATATTCAATTTGAGGGTTAGCTCAAGAATGGAGTCATTATCAAATAGATCACCATTAAAAAAATGCCTTGAGGTTTGTCCAAAAATAGCTGAGGAAAATTGGAATAAAACGAATAGGAAAGTTATGTATTTGTAAGGAATCATAAACAATGCCTTGAAAGGTTCTTTTTGTAAATTTACTTGTTTTTGCTTTCAATAATTCTGAATGTGAAATTATTAATCGATTATCGGAATTAAATAAGTTACATTGCAGATATTCAATATATATTGTTGAAGTTGTTTTTATTAAAAATAAAAATCTAAACAAAACTAATATGGCTTTGTTATATTTTCCGAAAAACAAATGCAAATGATTCAAAAATTATTGATTGCCAATAGGGGCGAAATTGCTGTACGAATTATGCGATCATGCAGGGAAATGGGAATTAGAACTGTGGCAGTTTATTCAGAGGCTGATAGAACAGCCATGCATGTTCGTTATGCCGATGAAGCCTACTTGATTGGGCCGGCGCCATCTGCAGAAAGTTATTTACGGGTCGATAAAATTATTGAAGTTGCAAAAGTTTCAGGAGCTGATGCCATTCATCCGGGCTATGGGTTTTTATCAGAAAATTCCGAATTTGCCAAACAATGTGGAAAAGAAGGAATTATTTTCGTAGGCCCATCGCCGCATGCCATTTCTACCATGGGTGATAAAATAACTGCCAGACAAACGATGATAAATGCCGGTGTGCCAGTAGTTCCTGGTACAAATCGAAAAATAATCTCCAACGATGATGCCATAAAAATAATTAAGGATATTGGATTGCCTGTCATCATCAAGGCATCCTCAGGTGGAGGTGGAAAGGGAATGAGAATAGTTGAGCACGAATCGGAACTAATGAATGCAGTTCGTATGGCTAAATCTGAAGCGATGACTGCTTTTGGCGATGATTCTGTTTACATTGAAAAATATATTATCGAACCACACCACATTGAATTTCAGATATTGGGCGATAAGTTTGGAAATATCATTCATTTGTGCGAACGTGAGTGTTCAATTCAAAGGAGACATCAAAAGGTAATTGAAGAAACACCTTCTCCAATTATGACTCCTGAATTGCGCGATGAAATGGGTAAAACTGCTATTGCAGCTGGTCGATCGGTCAATTATGAGGGTGTTGGTACGGTTGAATTTCTGGTTGATAGCAATCTTAATTTTTTCTTTCTGGAAATGAATACTCGGTTACAGGTGGAACATCCAATTACCGAACGAGTTGTGGGGCTCGATTTGGTAAAAGAGCAAATACGGGTTGCCAATGGAGAACCATTAAAGTATAAACAATCGGACATACGGCAATTAGGTCACGCTATTGAGTGCCGGATATATGCCGAGGATCCTGATAATAATTTTATGCCATCGCCTGGTCTAATTCGTCATATCACTGAACCCCGCGGTTTGGGTGTACGAATAGACGGTTACGTATATGCTGGTTATGAAATACCAATCTACTACGATCCAATGATATCGAAGGTAATTGTTTGGTCTCTTAAACGCGATGGAGCCATTGATCGAATGAAAAGAGCTCTTTACGAATATAAAATTTCGGGGGTAAAAACATCCATTAAATACCTTGAAAGTATCATTAAACACCCAGCTTTTAAAGCTGGTAACTATGATACCCATTTCATTGAAAAATATTCAGAAGAATTGAAAAATACCGGTGATCCATGTGATGCAGATTGTGAGGATATTGCAGTTATTACGGCCTTTATCGAATACTCCGATAAGTTGAAAAAATTCTCACAACATCAGATACAGGTTAGTTCTGATGTAAATTGGAAATCCTATGGAAGATCCAAAGGAGTGGTGAGAATATAATTTTTAATCCTGATATAGATATTTTATATTTTCTCGTGCTGAGTACTTAAAACTCAATCATTCAACTTACGATTTGATATTTACGACTACTAAAATAGATTTATGGAACTTCAGATTAAAATAAATGACCGTTTAACAAATGTTAAACTAATAAGTCGCGAAAAAAATCAGATTAAAGTTTCTGTTGATGATAAAATATATAGTATCGATTTATGTAAAGTTGAGGAAAATGAATATTCAGCTATATACAATGGCAAGTCTCAAAACATTGAAATAGTTGAAGGAGAATCTCCTAAAAAATATATTGCTAATACCTATTATAAATCTTATGAAATAGAGATTGTAGATGCGGAAACACGTTATCTTCAAAACCGAAATAAAGGAGCGCTGAATCAGGAACAAAACATAATTTCCACACCGATGCCGGGTAAGATTGTGCTCATTCCTGTTAAAGTGAATGAAAAAGTTAAAGCCGGACAAACGGTTGTAGTTATTTCAGCGATGAAAATGGAAAGTGAATATAAAGTAACCCGTGATGCCGTAATTAAGAAGATACTAATTAACCTGAATGATACTGTAAAAAGTAATCAACCACTAATAATAATTGAATGATTTCGATTAATAGGAAGTATAAAGAACTTGATGAAAAGATTACGGCTGCCAATATGGGTGGTGGTGCAGATAGAATTGCCAAACAGCATAATGAAGGAAAAAAAACTGCGCGTGAACGAATTATTGATTTGCTTGATTCCGGCACTTTCGTTGAAATGGACAAGTTAGTGGTTCACAGGACGACCGATTTTGACATGGGAAGCAATAAGATACCTGGTGATGGCATGGTTACAGGATATGGTAAAATAGATGGGAGGTTAGTATTTGTTTTTGCTCAGGATTTTACAGTGTTAGGAGGCACCATGAGCAGGGCAAACGCCGATAAAGTGGTTAAAATTATGGAGATGGCTATGAAAATGGGTGCCCCGGTAATTGGGTTAAATGATTCGGGAGGCGCAAGAATTCAGGAAGGAGTACAAAGCCTGGCGGGATATGCTGATATTTTCAGGCTAAATGTGATGGCATCTGGCGTGATTCCTCAGATTTCAGGTATTCTTGGGCCATGTGCGGGTGGGGCAGTTTATTCGCCGGCCTTAACTGACTTTATCCTGATGGTAAAGGAAAAAAGTTATATGTTTGTTACCGGTCCCGATGTAATTAAAGCTGTAACTCATGAAGAAGTTACCAAAGAGGAGCTCGGAGGAGCGTTAACTCACAACTCAAAAAGTGGCGTTGCTCATTTTATGGCTGATGATGACGAACAAGCCATGTTTATGATTCGCGAACTGTTTAGCTTTTTGCCGTCGAACAACATGGAAGATCCGCCACTTAAACCAACCACAGATGATGTCAATCGGGAGGATGAAGAATTGCAAACTATCATTCCTGCTGATGCAAATAAGCCTTACGATATGAAAGATATTCTTCGATCGGTGGTGGATAACAACAATTTTTTTGAAGTACAACCATATTTTGCACCAAATATTTTAATTGGATTTGGTCGCATCGGAGGTCGTGTTATCGGTATTGTGGCCAATCAGCCTGCCGTGCTGGCAGGTGTTCTTGATATTGATTCGTCTCTTAAAGCGGCACGTTTTGTTCGTTTTTGTGATGCTTTTAATATATCAATTGTCACTTTTGTGGATGTACCAGGCTTTTTACCGGGAATAACTCAGGAACTAGGAGGAATTATAAAACATGGTGCAAAATTATTATATGCCTTCACCGAAGCTACAGTTCCTAAAATAACTGTTATTACACGCAAGGCTTATGGAGGCGCTTACGATGTGATGTCGAGCAAACATATTGGAGCTGATGTAAATTATGCCTATCCAACTGCCGAAATAGCAGTTATGGGTCCTGAAGGTGCTGTTAATATCTTATATAGAAATAAACTGAAAACAGAGAAAGATCGGCTACAAAAAGTGGATGAGTACCGCGAAACTTTTGCAAATCCATTTAAAGCAGCTGAACTGGGATATATCGATGAGATTATTTACCCACGTCAAACTCGTTTTAAGCTTTTTCAGGCATTGGAGCTAACTCAGAATAAAACAGCACATAACCCACCAAAAAAGCATGGAAATATACCGTTGTAGATAATATTATTACCACATAGTCAAATATATAAAGAACCAACAACCAGAACAAAGAAAACTAGAGTCACTATAATCGGGTAAAATTATTTTGTGTGGATTACAACTCCAACCTTCTTTCGGTAAATTCCATATCGTTTAAGCAGGGTATCTTTCGGGATAATTTCTATTTTTTGAAAATTCGAGTCATTAATTTGAGATAACTCGCCTTCATAATCCTTATTAAGAATACGCCCGTTTAAAATGTACTGAATAAGGTTGTCTTTCTCGGCATCGGGCAGCACCTTGGCGAATTCAGCATCTTTGGTTTTGAAATAATTCCAATAACGTTTTCTGGCAAATTTTTTTGTTTCGATGTATGCGATGCCGTCCTTTGCTTTAAAACCAAACCGGTCGGTTGCTGTTTTTCCTTTCACCATGATTACGGTGGCAATGTCCGTCGGAATTAGTTTTGCGATCTGGTCGTTTGGAACTTGCACACTGTCCACAACATAAATTAGTTTGGTATTTTTTGGGATACGTTCGTTTAAATCTTGTTGCGAAAAACCAATCTGGTTAACCGAAATAAATATAACCAATACAAGTATCTTGTAAACGTTTGAATGACTTAGATTAACCATAATCTTGAATATTCCATTTTGTATTGCCCAAATATAAACTATAAATGCAAGTAAAACTTCGTGTGACAGGGTAAAAATTATGAATGGCCAATTCAATTCATTTTAACTGGTGTTCCGTTACATGTTTTTTTGCATCTTTGACAGGTAAAATGATCTAGCTTATGAGGGTTTTCTTTTCATTTTTGGGATTGTTCATTTCAATAGGCCTTTATGCGTTACCAGATACGTTGCAAATACAAACTTCTAACGAATCATCATTCATTATTGGATCCGATTATGCCAGCAACACTAATACTTTCGGTCATTTCAATTCTCTTGTAAAGCAACCGCTATTCTCGCCATATGCTAGTTATTTTGGCAAAAAAGGATTGCTTGTTTCCGCACTAGTGAATTTTGTGGGTAATTCTGATTCGACCAATACTAAAACGTCCTCGGAACTGGATCTTCAATTGGGTTATCGATGGAATATCACTGATCATTTCAGCATTGTTCCGTCACTTACCCATTTTTTTTATAGTTCAAATTCAACATCTATCAAATCAGGTTTCACCGATTACTTTCAGGTTGACATGAATGCCGAATTAAAGTGGTGGTATGCAACAATTTCGACGGGTTATATATTTGGAAGTAACAATCAGTTCATCGTAATTCCACAAACAGGAGTGAACATCCAGTTTGAGCATTTTTTAGGCAAAAATAATTCATTGGTATTTCAGCCATCAGTTAGTTGTGACTTTACTAACCAGGATTATTATAATTTGTACAATTCAAAAAAATACCTCTTTTTAAAACCCTACATCACAAGGAAACCCACAGCAACTCTTCAGGATTTTTTAACAGATTATGAAAATGGCTTTAATGATTTCAATAAAGTTTCGGCTATTGAATTAACAGCTTATTTTAATAAGTTTTTTACAAACCATCCCAATTATTTGGAAAAAATGAAAAAACTACCTAAAAATGAGGTATTGAACGGGTTGACAACACTTTCCAATGAAACAAAATTTACATTAACCTCCATTGGATTAACGTTACCAATATCTTATTATATTGGTAATGTTACTTTAAATTTTACAATTTCAGCATACAAACCAATTAATCAGCCTGTATACATGGATACAAACTGGGTTACCTATTCAACCTTCGGGGTGAGTTATACTTTTTGAACTAATAATTAATTTAAGGTCTCAAAAGTTCGAAATCCTATAATTTATTGTTCTTTTCACATGCAAAATTCTTTCATATAATCTTCTGCTTCTATATCTCCTAATTCTTTGGCTTTCTCCAGATCCTTACAACCTTCTGGGGTCATTTCGAGATTGAATTCGTTAATTGCGCGGTTAAAATAGTAATTGTTTTCTTTAGGATTTACTTCTATTGCTTTGGAGTAGTCAATCAATGCATTAGTATATTCTTCGAGTTGAAATTTTGCATTTGCCCGGTCATAATATCCATCGGCAAAATCTGGTTTTATCTGTAATCCTTTGGTAAAGTCAGAAATCGCATCTTTAAAATTCTCAAGTTTATAATAGGCATTTCCGCGATCGAAATATCCATCGTATAAAGTGGAATCTAATTTAAGGGCATTGGAAAAATCCGAAATTGCCTTTTCGAATTCTTCCAGTTCATAATATGAGTTTCCTCTGTTGTAAAAAGCATGAACATACTTGTTGTTAATTTTCAAACATTCAGAATAATCATCAATTGCTTTACGAAATTCTTTTAATCCAAATCTGGCATTTGCCCTGAAATAGTATGCATCGGAATTTTTTGAATCAAGTTTTATAGCCTCGCTAAAATCATCAATGGCCTCTTTATACTTCTTGTCACTTTGGTTCTGATTGCCCTCTTTTAATAGCTCGTTACTTGTTTTTTGGCCAAAACAAGTATTAATGGTGAATATAGTAAGTAATATGACTGACAGGTTTCGAAACATTTTTTCTATTTTAAGATTAAAATACACCAGCGAAATTTATTTGTGAAGGCTTCTTCGTTGTTGCATCATTTGCCGTCTTCGTTGCATCTGCTCTTTATTAATACCTGGATTTTTTCCTGGTTTAAGCATATGATTTTTCTTATTGGGACGTGTTTTCATAAACATAGCTTTGTTTCGCTGATGATCCTGACGTTGATGAAAATTATCACGAATAACCGGCCCATAGTCCCTGCTATTTGGACGAAGCTCAATTTTCCTTTTATCAATACTAGGCTGATTACCATCGTTTTTCTGCGCCATGATTGTTCCTGTAGCCAGAATCAACATAACAATCATCATTTTTATTGTTGCGTTCATGTTGTGTATTTTTTCTGTTTAGACTATAGAAAACAGAAATGGTTTAATTGAATTTTAGATTTTAAATTTAAGCCAAGGTGCACTGGCCATTTTATTTCTTTCCTATTTTATTTCTTCAAAATTACAATAAAACCGGAATACTCCTTAGTATTACTGTAAAACCTTTACTTTTTCCTACCGAAAAATCACTCCCTTTTTCGTACTTTTGCATCGAAAATAAAAATATATACATTAGATGATCTTATTCTTCGAGGGTACTGAAAAAATAATTTATGCTGTTTTGGTAAAACAGCCCCTTTCAATCAAAGATATTAGCAAATTAGAGTGGTTATTTAGTAACGGAACTCTTGTTAAAGGTGAAATAAAAAAAGGGTTTTTTGTTGGCCCACGGGTTGAGATGATTACTCCATGGAGCACCAATGCTGTTGAAATAACCCAAAATATGGGAATTTCCGGAATTGAACGTATAGAGGAATTTAAACAGGTTGAATCGCGAAATGCGCCATTCGACCGGATGCTTCAGCACGTCAATGAAAATCTGACTCAGGATTTATTTACCATCAATAAAAAGCCTGAATCAATTCAATATATTGATGACATTGAATCTTACAACTCAAAAGAAGGACTGGCATTAAATCCTGAAGAGATAACGTATTTGAAATCGCTTAGTTATAAGCTTGGACGTAAACTTACCGATTCCGAAATTTTTGGTTTTTCACAAGTAAACTCCGAACACTGTCGTCACAAAATATTTAATGGAACTTTTATCATCGATGGGGAAGAAAAACCAATGTCGTTATTCCAGCTCATCAAACTTACCAGCAAAACGAATCCAAACCGAATAGTTTCGGCATACAGCGATAATTGTGCATTTGTGCAAGGTCCAGTAGTTGGATTGTTTGCCCCGAAAACACAGGATAAACCTGATTATTTTGAGATGCATGACGTTGAAACTGTCATTTCGTTGAAAGCTGAAACTCATAATTTTCCAACAACGGTTGAACCATTCAACGGAGCTGCTACAGGAACAGGCGGTGAGATTCGGGACCGCATTGGTGGAGGTAAAGGAGCTTTTCCATTGGCTGGCACAGCTGTTTATATGACTTCATATCCTAGGTTGGAAGATGGTCGTTCATGGGAAAAGAATATTGATCCACGTCCATGGCTCTACCAAACGCCCGAAGAAATATTGATCAAAGCATCGAATGGCGCGAGTGATTTTGGAAACAAATTCGGTCAACCACTAATTTGCGGAAGCGTTATGACCTTTGAACATCAGGAAGGTTCAAAAAAATATGGGTTTGATAAAGTGATCATGCTGGCCGGTGGTGTTGGGTTTGGCATAAAAAGAGACTCCCTGAAATCCCTTCCTGTTAAAGGAGATAAAGTGGTACTATTAGGTGGAGATAACTACCGCATTGGTATGGGCGGGGGAGCTGTTTCATCGGTAAATACGGGTGAATTTACCAATTCCATTGAACTAAATGCTGTTCAACGGTCGAATCCGGAAATGCAAAAACGAGTTAGCAATGCCATTCGGGCTTTATGCGAGGCTTCGGAAAATCCTGTGGTATCGATTCACGATCATGGCGCAGGCGGTCACCTGAATTGTCTTTCGGAATTGGTTGAGGCTACTGGCGGCGTTATTTACATCGATCAATTGCCGGTTGGAGATCCAACGCTCTCTGCAAAGGAAATTGTTGGCAACGAATCGCAAGAGCGAATGGGTATCATATTGAATGAAAAAGATATTGATTTACTCAAACGTATTGCCGAGCGCGAGCGGGCTCCAATGTATGTTATTGGTGATGTTACAGGTGATCACCAGTTTACAATTCTCGATAGAAAAACGGATACGAAACCTATCGATCTTAAAATTGATGACATGCTGGGGAATCCGCCAAAAACCTATATGCGTGACGAAACTCAGAAGACAAGTTATACTGAAATAACCTATCAAAAAGAAAAACTCTCAGAATATTTAGAACAGGTTCTTCAATTGGAAGGAGTTGCCTGTAAGGATTGGCTTACTAATAAAGTTGACCGTTCCGTTACCGGAAGAATTGCTATGCAGCAAACAACTGGTGAAATACAATTACCATTGAACAACCTGGCAATAGTTGCCCTGGATTATAATGGACCGCGAGGAATTGCAACGGCATTAGGTCATGCGCCTGCAGCTGCATTAATTGACCCGGCTGCCGGATCAATTCTAGCAATTGCCGAATCTCTTACAAATATTATCTGGGCTCCTTTGCAGGATGAGATAAAAGGAATTTCGCTAAGCGCCAATTGGATGTGGCCTTGCAAAAACCCTGGTGAAGATGCCCGTTTATATCGTGCAGTTGAGGCAGCCAGCGATTTTGCTATTGCTCTGGGTATCAATATTCCTACCGGAAAAGATTCTCTTTCGATGACACAGAAATATCCGGATGGCGATGTGGTTTACGCTCCGGGAACTGTAATTATTTCGGCTGGAGCCGAAGTTACCGACATCCGAAAAGCTGTTTCGCCGGTAATACAAGCCGTTGAAAATTCCGCTTTATTATACATCGATCTGTCAAAATCGTCATACTCTCTTGGCGGTAGCAGCTTCGCCCAGTCACTTAATCTATTGGGTAATACTACTCCAACCGTTTCAGATACTGAATATTTTGTTACTGCATTCAACGCCATTCAACAGTTGATTGTTGAAGGACGGATTATTGCAGGTCATGATATTTCATCAGGAGGTTTAATAACCACTTTGCTTGAGATGACTTTCGCCTCAAATAAATTGGGAATGAATATTGATTTAACTGATATTGGGGAAACTGATATTATCAAATTGTTATTTAGCGAAAACCCCGGATTGGTTATTCAAGTAAAGGATAGCATAGCTGTTCAGTCCTTTCTGAATGCTTATAAGGTGGATAGTATTTGGATTGGCGACATTTCAAGAAATAGGCTCCTTGATGTTAAGAATGATTCGGAAAAATGGTCGTTTCAGATAGATAAGCTGAGAGATGTCTGGTATAAAACATCCTATTTACTTGATCAAAAACAATGTGGACCAAAATTGGCTTTGGCTCGTTTTATTAATTATAAAAACCAACCGCTTCAATATAATATCAATCCTAAATTTACCGGCACCTTCGAATCGTTTGCAATTAATGCAAAACGGCACGTAAAAACCGGTGTTAGAGCAGCCATTATTCGCGAGAAAGGCGTAAATGGTGACAGAGAGATGGCTTATGCCATGTATTTAGCTGGCATGGACGTGAAAGACATTCATATGACTGACCTTATCGCAGGTCGCGAAACCCTCGAAGGTGTTCAGATGATTGTTTTTGTAGGAGGATTTTCCAATTCCGATGTACTCGGTTCCGCCAAAGGATGGGCAGGAGCTTTTCTTTACAATCCAAAAGCTAAGGCTGCTTTGGATAACTTCTATAAGCGAAAGGATACATTAAGCTTGGGCGTTTGCAATGGTTGCCAGTTGATGATTGAATTAGGATTAGTTACTCCTTTCCATGATCTAAAACCTAAGATGCAACACAACAGTTCCCATAAATTTGAATCGATATTTCTGAATGTGAATATTCCGGAAAACCAATCGGTAATGTTAAAGTCGCTTGTAGGTAGCCGCCTCGGTGTTTGGGTAGCACACGGAGAAGGAAAATTTGATTTTCCATACGAAGAGAGTCGCTACAGCATCACCATGAAATTTAGCTATGGTGATTATCCCGGAAATCCAAATGATTCAGCGTATAATGTTGCCGGATTATGCTCCAAAGATGGTCGTCACCTTGTGATGATGCCTCACCTTGAACGATCTATTTTCCCCTGGAATTGGGCGTATTACCCATCTGAAAGAAAAAATGACAAGGTAACTCCCTGGATTGAAGCTTTTGTGAATGCAAGGGAATGGATAAATAGCTTTAGTTGACTCTTCCAATTCTAACGACTTTTGAAGGTCGGGAGCTAAAATACCTGAGAGAGTTCAATTTACTTAGAAACCCAATTTAAAATCTATAATTAAAAATGTTTCGCAGGCTCAGTTTTTTTGGTTATTATGGTCTTTTTTGGTTGTGTTTCTTTATCCTGAGCCGGACTTATTTTCTGGTATTTACAGCTAAAAATCTTGTAGGAAGTGGGATTGTTGATATTTTCAACATATTTGGGCATGGATTGATTATGGATTTATCCGCCATAGCCTATCTTATGGTAATACCGGGAATACTACTCACTTTATCTATTGTGATCAACGCAAAATTTATTGTTTCGGTAATCAGAATTTATTCCTTTTTTTTTATAATAATTATTGGTTTATTGGTAGTTAGCGATGCTGAATTATACAAATATTGGGGATTCAGGCTCGATATTACTCCTCTTTTGTACCTAAAAACACCAGGTGAAGCCTTTGCCAGTGTTACTAAAATTTTAATTATCCGACAATTATTGCTTGCCGGTGTTTTAATTGCAAGTTCCATTTACGGTTATCAAAAAGTATTTATCAGGTATAAGGAATTTGGAAAGCTTCCTTTTCTGTATTCAACGGTAATGCTTTTTTTTGTTGTTATTTTAATAATTCCTATCAGAGGTGGTTTTGGTATTGCTCCAATGAATACCGGGAAAGTATATTTCAGCAAAAATAATTACATGAATCAGGCCGCCATTAACCTGTTTTGGAATGTAGGATTTTCCTTGTCTGAAATAAACCCAAATGAAAATCAATACCATTATTTTAAGGAAGAGAAACAGAAAAAATTGATAAGCCCTCTGCTTAGCCAAAACACTTTATCGGATCGTTTTTTATTGAACACCAACAAACCCAATATAATTATTCTGATGTTGGAAAGTTTTTCTGCTAAAGTAATTGGTTCTCTTGGAGGAAAGCAAAATATTACTCCTAATATCAATAAATTGTCCGCTGAGGGTATTCTTTTCACTAATTTTTACGCCAGTGGTGATAGGTCTGATAAGGGCCTGGTGGCTATTTTAAGTGGTTATCCTGCTCAGCCTTCCACTTCAATCATCAAATTTGCTTCAAAATCTCACTCCTTGCCTAAGTTATCTGTTTCATTGAAGGATGCTGGCTATAATTCCTCCTTTTATTATGGTGGAGATATTGATTTTGCTAACATGCGTTCCTATTTGATCAACTCCGGTTTTGATAAAATTTTTTCGAAGGATGCTTTTCCATCTTCTACTTATAATTCCAGATGGGGTTCCCACGACCACATTGTCCTTGAAAGGTTTTACCATGATATTTGTTTACAACGACAACCGTTTTTTAATGTGCTTTTTACTTTAAGCAGTCACGAACCTTTTGAGGTGCCAGGTCACGTAATTCCAGGAGATGACTCTTCATCAAAACTCATGAACGCGATACACTATACAGATAGTTGCGTGGGAAATTTTGTGGCAAAAGCCAAGCTCCAACCATGGTGGCAAAATACTTTAATTATTTTGGTTGCCGATCATGGCCATCCTGATCCCGGGAATTCACCAAATCATGTGCCTGCAAAGTTTAAAATTCCGATGCTATGGCTTGGGGGAGCAATTATTAAACCTGAAAAAATATCCAAATACGCATCGCAGATTGATATTGCTTCCACAATTCTCCACCAGATAAATATTTCATCAGCCAAATACAATTTCAGTAAGAATATAATCAGTAACGAACCAGAATTTGCGTTTTACGCGTTTAATAATGGGTTTGGATATTTGACACCAACAGAAGGAGTAGTTTTTGATTGTGATTTTAACAAAGTATTGGAAATTATAGGTAAACAACCTTCGAATGACGACTTAGATAAAGGGAAAGCATTTTTGCAGAACATATATAAAGACATAAATGCTAGAAAATAAAAAAACACAGTAATTTGCTGTGGTTTTTTATTTCTATTTCATCAAATTAACCCCGCCATAGGAGCTGTTAATGTCAACTTTAGACTCTGATTTTACGTTTCCCACATGACCTTTTACGGTAGTTTGGGCATTTTGTGCAATTCGGCTGATCCGGTTATTTTCAGGATAATTTATACCGGCATATTTTACGAATGCATTTAATTCATAAGACGCAGAAGGGTCAATTCCAAGGTTTATCTTTCCATATGCATTTTCAACTTTTATACTTTCGAAACCATTGGGAATCGATTCTACGTTTATATCACTATATTTTGCTTCAGCATCGAGTTTTTTAGAAATTGACCGAAAATTATAATGGCTATATCTTCCTGTTAGAACAACATTTGTAAGATCTCCAATTGAATAATCATCGTATGCCGATTCGGCTACAATAGAACTAGCCTTATCAAGGTTAATTTTCGAATATTTACTAACCGCTATCAAGGCTTTACACGATTGGAATGAAGCTTTTGAATAGCTTAAACTTAATTTAACCCAATTTGCCTGGTCAATAGTAGCTTTCCCATAGGCTACTGCTATCTGGTTTATTGGTTTTGAGTCTCCGCGTGTAATATTATTTATATTCAAATTGCCATATTTTAGATCAATTTCAAGCATTCCGGAAAGATTACTCAGAAAAATATTACCGTATTTATTGGATAATTTTAACGATATGCTTTTTGGGATATTAATCTGGTAATCAATACGAAATTTCTTTCCTTCGTGGTTTCCGAACCATCCTCTTGAATTACCAAAACCATCCTCAATTTCTGTAATAGCTTTTACAGCATCACCTATTTCACTGAATGAAACATTAATCATTTTTAATAATTCATCAGCCTCGGCTTTATTATTATGTTCAACAGTAATTTTAACATCGATGCGAATTAGCTGTCTGTCCCAGTCTTCAATATGTATTTCGCCATATTTGTTAACGACTTCCAAAGAGGTGTTTTCGTGCACATTATATTCTTTTTGAAGGGTTTTGCTAAATTCATCTTTTGCAGCATAAATAGGAATTGCAATGTACAAAAGTGCGGCTATGAGCAGGTAGTTAGATATTTTGTTCATGATTATGTTGTTTTAAATTCATTTGACTGTAAGATACAGAATTAATAATTTGATTTATAGCATCCAATTTTACCTGGAAATGCTCTATAATTGCGTGAATAAGACGTTCATCGGCAGGATTTGCTCTTAGTTCCCGTTTCAATTGTTTGTAATTTTCATCCATCGCTCTAAGTTCAGCTAGAATAATTTTTCTTTGCTCTATTTCAGGTAATTGTATTTTTTCAAGTTGGTTTATACCAGTTTCTATTTGACTGGTGTAAAATACTTCTGTTTCACTAAATTCAATAACAGATTGTGTTATTATCGTTGGTTGATTTGATTGATAACGGTGATGAAAATAGACATACATCAATATGGATGAGGATACTACAAAAACAGCGATAGCGGCGGCAATATTGAAATAAAATTGCTTTTCCGTTTTAGTTTTGTTCCCAAATTTAACCTGAAGTTTGCTCTCAAACCTTTTCAGATGGTCGGGCAATGGCTCCTGATCATCAAAAAAATCTTTATTTTCATGAACAATATGTTCTATTTCATTCCAGTTCATCATTTCACATTTAATAATTCGAGCAATTTTTGTCTGGCTCTTGAAAATTGGGATCGTGAGGTAGACTCTGAAATCTGCAGTATTTCAGATATTTCTTCATGATCGTATCCTTCAAAAAGATATAGAGACAAAATAATCCGGTAGCCATCGGGTAACAGACTAACTGTCTGTCGAATTTCGTTTATCTTTTTAGTCAATTCTATTTCATTATCTTCCGAAAAAACTTCTTCGTCTTGGAAATGAAGTGCTTCGTAAGAATTTTCAAGAGGGTCGAACAGAGGACGACGCTTTTTCAGTTCATCGAGCGATTTGTTAATTACAATTTTCTTTAGCCATGCTCCAAAGGCTGACTCCCCTTTAAAAGATCCAATTTTTTCAAAGGCCGTTAAAAAAGAGTCCTGCATAACATCTTCCGCGTTGGAAACATCCTTAATAATTCGAAGACACGTATTATACATGGCTTTATAATACATATTATAAACCTTGCATTGTGCTATTGAGTCATTTTGTTTACAGCGGTCAATCAATTCCCGATTTATTTCGAAATGTCTGTCTCGCGGTTCAGTCATACATTCATATTAAAAGACGAATTGAGAAGGTTTATGCTGCATTTTAATAATTTTTTTTTGAATATATTATTTAATGGTTTGATTATTAAGACTAATATAATAATTGAATAAATCCGGTGACAACCTTTCCGCTCTCATAATTGAATTGTGACCCAAACATGCTATGCGGGATCGAAAAAATAGCCAATAAAAGTATCGCAGCAACAACCGTCCAGATTGGTTTGTCTTCTTTCCTGTTTACCCACACGGCCATTATCCATCCAATCAACGCAATGAGTGTTTTGTTGTCTGTCAAATCCCAACCAAAAGGAATTCCTGTCCAGAATTCACCAAATGCATATTTTTGTACAAAAGGGCCAAGTATCATTCCGCCTATTATAAACAGGATAAGGGTGAGAAGGCCATAAAATTTATACCGGGGATGTTTGCCAACAGCCATTGCACCGGCTAATGAGGAAAGCAGCATGGCTATAAACATCGCCAGAATGTGTGGAGCAAGAATATAAGCAGGCACTGAACCTTTAAAGCGAATAACAACCGGATTTTCCTTAAATAAGGTCTGTGTGCCGCTTTTATCTTTTATTTCTGCGTAGTATTGAATTTTGCCGGCAGGTGGTTGTTGTGGTACTTGAGCAAAAAAACCTTTTTCGGTCTTCATTTTGAATAATTTATTCATAACAAATGAGTTAATCGGCCTTTCTTCATATACAAAATCAATTTCATTGTATGAATTATTCGTCAGATATCTTTTATAATACAGCTTAGCGTTTATCGAATTGTCGGTAATACCCAGTTTTACTTCCGACTTTTCATCTAACCCAAGACTTCGTATCATTTTTAATTTGTACTCATTTCCGTTAACAGCAATTTTGGCTCGCTTCGGATAAGTAGGTCCTGTTGTTCTTTGGTAATAGGCTGCTGATATTGTTATTATAATGGCTAATAGCCAATACCAGAAAGTTTGGCTTTTTTTCATATTTAAATTATTCTAAAGTTATTTAAATTTTTTATACCCCGCATAGTCATTTTTAATTTACCTTATCTATTCCCAAAGTGCGAAAGAAGCTGGTTGAGTGTTTATAATTATTATAGTTGAATGTCGAGTATAACGTTTTGTCCGTTACGTTTTACTTCCACTTTAATCTTGTCGCCTGAATTACTTTTGCCTAATTGAAACATGTAATCCTGAATGTTTTTTATTGAGGCCCCATTAATAGTGATAATGATATCGTCTTTGAGCACTCCACCCTTTTCTGCAGGACGCCCTTTGGTTACTGCATCTACACGTACACCATTATTCTCAGTTGAAGCAAAATCAGGCATAATACCCATCGAAACTTTATAAGGTCTGGAATTTGTAGTTTCGACCGGTGAATCAACTTCTTTAAAAGTGAGTGCTTTGGAACGATTTGCAAAATCTACTGCCAAATCATAAGCAAAACTTGCTATTTCTTCCATCCCGTTGTAATTGATTTTATCGGGCGTGTCGGAGGGTGTATGATAATCAGTATGTAAATCGGTCATGAGAAATAGAACGGGAATGTTTTTAGAATAAAACGACGAATGGTCGGATGGTCCTGTACCGCCCGGATGAAAGATCGGTTTAAAAGAATACTTCTTCAAGTAAGTTTTTACGATGGTGTCCATCTCGAGCGCTGTTCCATTTCCATAAATCTGAAGCGCTTTTTTTTCATTTAATCGTCCAACCATATCCAGATTAATCATTGTCTTTATCGATGCCAGAGGAACTAAAGGATTGTTCACAAAATATTTTGAGCCGAGCAACCCCTCTTCCTCAGCGTCAAACGTAATAAAGAGAATACTTCGCTTTAAAAGATTTTTCTGCTTTGATAATTTTTGAGCCAGACCCATCACCATTGAAGCACCTGAGGCATTGTCGTCCGCACCGTAATGAACAGCTATGGTATCGGGTTTTCTGGAACCGGAACCCTGACCACCCATTCCAAGATGATCATAATGTCCACCGATAACGATGTATTCATTTTTCAGTACAGGATCATTTCCAGGCAAAAACCCTATTACATTCCGTGTCTGAGCTTTTTTCTGCTGAACATCAGTAATCAGCTTTATTTTTAAGGGCATCTCAAACGATACTGGTTTACGCATCTCTTTAATTAATTTTTCCTGATCTCCAATGGTGGTGGAAGAGTATTTGAATAGTGAATCGGCAACAGCTCTTTTGATATGAATAACCGGAATCCCTGACGTGCTTTGTCCTCCTCTCAAATTAATCAGGTCATCTGATTTATCAACCATTTTTGGTGATACCAGAATTACTGCTTTGGCGCCTTTCTCTTTTGCGAGTAGCACTTTATTTCTATCACCATTATATCGGTTGAAAACGCTCACATTTTTATCGTAATCAGGATCTCCCCTGAAAATTATCACAGCTTTATTTTTCACGTCTATCGATTTGTAATCATCCCATTTCAGCGAATCCTGATTAATCGAAAATCCATACCCAGCAAAAACTACAGAACATTGTGCCGTATCGCTTGATGAATATGCCACAGGAATAAAATCTTTTTCAGGTTTTGGAAAGTAGGTTCCAATATTGAAAAGATTGTTTTTCCCAATTTGGGTAGATGTAATGACGTCGAAATTTTGAAAACCTTTATCTGCGAAAAATGTCAGTCCATCCTTTTTAAATGCTTTGTAAATAAAATCGGAAGCTTTTATACTTTCAGGCGTTCCCGGATATCGACCTTTTAATTCAGGTGATGCTAAATAGTAGACCTTTTCTTTGAATTGGTATGAGGCAATTCCTGATCCAGCTTTTCGAGTGGGAGAGCAGCTACTGAATATCAGAACTAAAGCTATTAATGATGGTATAAATTTTGCGTTCATATTGTTGAGATTTTAAGATATAGGCATCAAAAATAAACGATTCTTTTAAGTAAGTCAACCTTCTTATCAATATATCTTAAATATTAATAAACACAAAACTAAATGTCTCTTTAAAACGCTATAACGTGAAATACTTTTTATTTTTTTATGAGAAAGGCATAAAATTCCATAAAAAATATTTATATTTGACCACTTGGTTAAACCATTTAATTAAACCAAATGGTTTATTTAATTATTTAAAATGACTGAACAAGAAAAACCTACAGAGGAGATAATATTTGATGCAGCACAAAAAGTTTTTGTACTGAAAGGTTTTGATGGTGCCCGGATGCATGAAATAGCTGAGGAAGCTGGTATCAATAAAGCGTTACTTCATTATTATTACCGTACAAAAGAAAAACTTTTCAGAGCTATTTTTGAACGGGTATTAGGTTATATAATTCCAAAAGTGCTTGCTTTTGTGGAATCGGATGAGCCAATATTTTCGAAAATTGAATTCTTTGTGAGTACGTATATCGATTTATTGATTAAAAATCCTTACATACCAAATTTTGTCATCAGCGAGCTTAACCGTAACCCGGATAATATTGCTGATATGCTTGGCGGTTTAATGGTTAAAAACGATGCATTTAAAAAGTTTACAATAATGATAAATCAGGAAATGGAAAAAGGCACAATACGTTCTATTCCTCCAGAGCAGCTCATTGTTAATATGATAAGTCTTTGCATTTTTCCATTCGTAGCACGTCCAATTATTCAGGGTATTATTTTTAAAAATGATAAAACAAAATATCAGGATTTTCTGGTAAGCCGAAAAAAGGAAGTAACATCTTTTATAATTAATTCGATAAAAATTGAAAAATAATGTATATGAAGCGATTTTATAAACACTTAAAACAATGTTTTGGTTTGGCGTGTTTGATTCTAAATAATTCAATACTATTTGGGCAGAACAACCCAATTGTAACTTTGCAATATTGTCAGTTCGAAGCTATAAATAATTTTCCTTCTGCAAAAGATAAAGCTTCACTGCAAGCGGCTTCGGAATTACGCCTTAAGATTGTAGATATAGCAAAATTACCAACATTTAGTCTTAATGGTCAGGCAACATATCAATCGGATGTTATCAATATAAATTTGCCTTTAGCCAATGGAAATCAAATGTCAATTAACCAGGCTAAAGATCAGTATAAAGCGACTCTTGACGTAAATCAGTTGATTTTTGACGGCGGCGTCACAATGCATAACCGAAAAGTGGAGGGGTCATCTCTGGCTAACAATATTCAGCAAGTGGAAGTCGATATTTTCAAAATTCGTGAACAAGTTAATAATATGTATTTTATGTTATTGACATTGCAGGAATCTCAAAAATTATTATCAACTACGTTTGCTGAAATTAAAGAACGTGAGAAGGTTGTAGCGTCATCGGTTAAAAATGGAGTGTTGATTTCATCCGATCTGGACGTTTTATTAGCCGAACGATTGAAAATTGAACAGCAATTGGACGATATTAAATATAATCGGAAAGCGGCAGTGAATATATTATCTATTTTGATAAGTAAACCTATTGCAGATAGCTCCAAATTCGAACTGCCCTTGGTTGAATTGAAAGATTCAACAACTATCAATCGCCCTGAATATAAGCTATTTGATCTCCAGGGAAAACAAATTGATGAAAACAAACAGTTAATAAGCACAATTCGAATGCCTAAAGTGTATGCTTTTGCCCAGGCTGGTTACGGCCGTCCGGGCTTGAATATGCTTAGTGATAAGTTTAACCAGTTTTATATTGTTGGAGCAACATTGAAGTGGACCATATGGGATTGGAATAAGAACAATCGTGAACGGCAAATACTTGATATTCAAAAACAGATGATTACAACACGCCGTGAAACATTTGATAAAAACCTTAACATTGATTTGCAAAATAAGTTATCTGCCATTCAAAAAATAGAAGAGTACATTAAACGAGATTCCGAGATTGTTGAAATTCGTATTCGTGTAGCACAATCAGCGGCATCCCGGTTGGAACATGGTGTAATTACCTCAACCGACTATTTAACCGAATTGAATGCCGAAACCATTGCCAAAATCAATTTTGAAACTCATAAAATCCAATTAATTCAGGCTAAGGCTAACTACATGTTAACCAAAGGTGTTTTTTAAGTTACAAATTATAAAATTAAGTATATGAGAACATTGTTTTTAGTAACCATTTCAGTTTTCTTTTCTTTATCTTGTTCAAATAAAAACGGAAAATCCGATGCTTTTGGCAATTTTGAAACTGTTGAAGTACTTGTTTCTTCTGAAATGTCGGGCAAACTTATCCAATTTTCTGCTGAAGAAGGAAAAATATATAATAAAGGGGATAAAATTGGATTGGTTGACACCATTCAACTGTCGTTGAAGCGTGAACAAATTGTAGCCCAGCGGAAAGCTTCATCATCAAAAACTGGAAATATTCAATCGCAAATCGATGTTCAGGATGAAACAAAGAAGACCTTGATGATTGATAAAGATCGAATTGAAAAATTAGTAAAAGATAAAGCTGCACCTACCAGGCAACTCGACGATATAAATGGTAAAATTAACGTGGTAGAAAGCCAGATTTTATCTATTAGAACTCAAAACAGTGCCGTTTTAAGCGAAATTACAGCACTGGATCGTCAGATCGACCAGATTGCCGATCAGATTAACCGTTGCAAAGTTATAAATCCTATTAAAGGTACCATTCTCGAAAAATATGTAGAACCTACAGAAATTGTGATGCCTGGAAAAACATTATATAAAATTGCTGATTTGGAACAAATGAATCTCAGGGTTTATATTAGTGGAGCACAGCTATCGGCAGTTAAAATCGGACAAAGAGTAAACGTGCTTATTGATAAAGATGTAAAAGAAAAAGAAACGTTAGAAGGAATCGTTACATGGATTTCATCACAGGCTGAATTTACTCCAAAAATTATTCAAACCAAAGAGGAAAGAGTGAATCTGGTGTATGCCATGAAAATATCGGTTAAAAATGATGGTCGGTTAAAAATTGGAATGCCGGGTGAAGTAAGGTTTCAATAATACAATTAATTTATTGATATGTCATTTATTATTGCAGAGAATATTTCAAAATCGTATGGGCATATAAAAGCTATCAGTGATATGTCTTTCGATGTAAAAAAAAATGAGTTATTCGGATTTATTGGACCTGACGGTGCCGGAAAAACTACACTTTTTCGGATATTCACTACATTACTCCTGCCCGATACCGGAAAAATATCCATTAATAATTGGGATATCGTTAAGGACTATAAAACCATTCGAAAAAATATCGGCTATATGCCCGGTAGGTTCTCC
The DNA here is from genome assembly GCA_038213375.1 of Bacteroidales bacterium. Lineage (GTDB taxonomy): Bacteria > Bacteroidota > Bacteroidia > Bacteroidales > JAAUTT01 > JAAUTT01. The sequence goes on from JBBQTB010000005.1 coordinate 95,054, forward strand.
CTATACCAGGATCTGACTGTTGAAGAGAACCTTACTTTTTTTGCTACTATTTTTGGAACCACCATAAAAGAAAACTATGAACTCATTCGAGACATCTATGTTCAGATAGAGCCATTTAAAACCAGACCGGCCGGAAAATTATCCGGCGGGATGAAGCAAAAACTGGCCTTGTGTTGCGCTCTCATTCATAAGCCTGAATTTTTGGTGCTTGACGAACCCACTACAGGAGTTGACTCTGTGTCACGAAAGGAGTTTTGGGAAATGCTTAAAAAACTTCGAAATAACGGAATAACCATTGTAGTATCAACACCTTATATGGATGAAGCCAGTCTTTGTGATAGAGTGGCCTTGATGCAAGATGGAAAAATCATGCAAATTGACACACCCGAGGGAGTGATAAGCAAGTTTCATAAGCCGCTTTATGCCATCCGATCCGATAATATGTATAAGCTAAAAGATGATTTGCTACATTATCCTGACTGTGATAGTGTTCATATTTTTGGTCAAAACCTTCATTATACCTCAAAAAAGGTTGAATTGAGTATTACTGATTTAACAAAATATCTTGAAGACAGAAAACACTCTGGAATTTCTGTGGAACAGATAAATGCTGGTATAGAAGATTGTTTTATTGCCTTAATGACTGAAAATAGCCTGGAAAATGCAAAATAAAGAACCTGTTATCGTTGTCCGGAATCTTGTAAAAAAATTTGGAAACTTCGTGGCCAACGATAATCTGAATTTTGAAGTTTACCGGGGCGAAGTATTTGGATTTCTCGGAGCCAATGGCGCGGGAAAGACAACCGCAATGCGCATATTATGTGGGTTATCAAGTCCAACTTCAGGTAAAGTATCTATTGGTGGTTTCGATGCATACACCCAGAGTGAGAAGATAAAAAAAAATATTGGATACATGAGCCAGAAATTCTCGTTGTACGACGATTTAACCGTTCGCGAAAACATCAGGTTTTATGCCGGCATTTATCACATTCCTACAAAAATAATACGGTCGCGAACCAACGAATTGTTACAAAAGCTTGGTTTAGAACATGCCCGCGATAAACTTATTAGTGATATCCCTTTAGGATGGAAACAAAAACTAGCATTTTCCATTGCTATTTTTCATGAACCCGGCATTGTATTTCTCGATGAACCCACTGGTGGTGTCGACCCAATTACTCGGCGGCAGTTTTGGGATATGATCTACGAAACAGCACACCGGGGAATTACAGTTTTTGTTACAACACATTATATGGATGAAGCGGAATATTGCGATCGCGTATCCATAATGGTAGACGGAAAAATTGCCGATTTGGATACTCCCGGCAATCTTAAAATAAAACATGAGGCTGCCAATATGGATGAAGTGTTTCAAAAATTAGCACGGACAAAAGTTTAGCAATCATTTGAAAATTTGAGATGAGGGATATTTTAATGCCAACAATAACAAGTAACCGGTTATGAAACGATTTTGGGGATTTGTCATCAAAGAGTTTTACCATATTTTCAGGGATAAACGAACTATGATCGTTTTATTCGGTATGCCTATCGCCCAGTTATTACTTTTTGGGTTCGTCATCACCAATGAAATTAAGGACATAAAAATCGCAATATTAGACTATTCGAAAGATAAAGTAACTCGCGATCTAAGTTTAAAAATTCTTTCATCGGGTTATTTTAAACTCGATAGTTACCTTAAAAATGCGAATCAGATAGAGGAAACATTTCGGAAAGGAAATGTAAAAGAGGTTATAGTTTTTGAATCAGGTTTTGCGGACAAGATGAATAAACCGGGAACAGCTAAATTTCAGATTCTTACTGATGCCAGCGATGCTAACACAGCAAACCTGATATCGAACTATACCACTGCTATTGTGATGGATTATGTTAAAAAACAAAATAATAGCTTAGCCATACCGATGCAGATTATCCCAGAAGTAAGGATGATGTACAATGAGCAGTTAAAAGGGGTATACATGTTTGTTCCGGGTATTATGGCAATGATACTTATGCTGATATCGGCCTTATTAACCTCAATTTCCATTGTTCGTGAAAAGGAGTTAGGTACCATGGAAATTTTGTTGGTTTCTCCATTAAAGCCAATACAGATCATAATAGGTAAAGTTACTCCTTATGTTTTACTTTCGTTTTTTAATGCCATTATGATTATTGTTCTTGGCAATTTGGTTTTTGGTATGCCCGTTCAGGGAAGCACATTATTGCTATTAGCTGAAAGTACCTTATATATTGTATTAGCTCTATCTCTGGGAATTCTCATTTCAACCATTACGAATAGCCAGCAAACAGCGATGTTTATGTCTATGATGGCACTAATGTTACCAACTATTCTATTGTCAGGATTTATTTTTCCGATCTCGAATATGCCTTTGATATTGCAGGCTCTTTGTCAAATTATGCCTCCACGTTGGTTTATAGTCATCATTAAAAACATTATGTTGAAAGGTACTGGTTTCTATTATGTCTGGTTTGAAACACTGGTATTATTAATAATGACTGCCCTGTTTATATTGTTAAGTTATAAAAAATTCAAAATCAGACTAGAGTAGCCTTATTGTATATTCAAATTATAATTAACTGTTAATGAGAACTATATTATTTTTACTGCAAAAGGAATTTATCCAGATAAAACGCAATAAAAGCATGTTGCCTATCATATTCGTAATTCCGTTAATTCAGTTAATCCTTCTTGTAAATGCAGCAACTTTGGAATTGAAGCATATTAATATGTACGTTGTTGATAAAGAATTGAGCACAACAACACGGCAGTTAATTAATAAGTTTAAGGGTTCTCCATTTTTTGTAGTTAAAAGCGCTTCATTTTCTCTTGACGAAGCAATGAATGACCTCAAACGTGACAAAGTGGATGTTATTATACATATTCCTGCAGGGTTTGAGCGTGATTTGGTTCGGGAAAATAAAGCAAAAATCCAGATCATAATTAATTCCATCAATGGCACTGTAGGAGGAATTGCCAATGCCTATGTAGGCAATATATTGAATGAATATAACAAAAAAATAGTAGCCGATTGGGTGGGTATTGATTCCAAAGGAATTTCTTTCATTCCTTCAATATTGGTTACATCCTCATTCTGGTATAATCCTCAGTTGAATTACAAAACTTTTATGGTACCGGCTGTTTTGGTTTTTCTGATTACCATCATTGGAATGTTTCTTTCAGCATTATCCCTCGTAAGGGAAAAAGAATTGGGAACTATTGAACAAATTAATGTGACTCCCATAAAAAAATATCAGTTTATAGCTGGCAAGCTAATCCCTTTTTGGTTTATCGCTCTTTTTGAGCTGGGAATAGGATTAATGGTAGGTAAATTATTGTTTGATATACCGATAGTTGGAAGTATAGCGTTAGTTTTTGGTGTAGCTGCCATCTATCTTTTGGTGGTTTTAGGAATAGGACTATTTATATCCACATTAGTAGATACACAGCAACAAGCCATGTTTGTAGCTTTCTTTTTCATATTGGTTTTTATATTGATGAGTGGCGTTTTTACTTCTGCAGAATGTATGCCCGAATGGGCTCAGAAGATGAATTATATAAACCCAATCTATTATTTTATCCGGGTAATTCGTATGATTTTACTAAAAGGTTCAGGTTTTCATGATATAATAAAAGAGTTGAGTGCACTTTCATTATACGCGTGTTTTATACTTTCAATGGCTGTGTGGCGGTACCGGAAAGTTGCTTAAATTCGCACCTTTTAAATTGTTTGGATGAACATAGTAGAAATCATAGGTTATATGGCGGCTGCATTAACCACAGCAGGATTTGTGCCGCAGGTGTTAAAGGCATACAAAACCAGGCAGACAAAGGATATTTCACTGTGGATGTATGTTTTGCTGGTAGTTGGTATTATTCTTTGGTTGATTTATGGTATTTTTAATTGCATATGGCCAATAATAATTGCCAATTCTGTTACGTTAACATTGGTAATACCCATTCTGATTTTAAAGATTTTTGAAAAAAAATAACTATAAAAGATTCAAAATATTAAGTTTTATTTTGAAACCTATTTTGTCGTTAAAATGATGAATAGAATGGGGTTCTAAAATATTTCAAAAAAAGGATAAATATAACCTTTAAAAAAACCTTTATAATTGCAGTTAAGATTTACGATGCCAGTATATTAATTGAATATACTTATTATTTGATTTTCAAAACAACAAAAGTAGTTGTTTTTTTTAAACTGTACAATACCCCGCCATTGAGATAAATCATCTTTTTCAATAAGGTAAATCATTTGAACAATATATAGTAAAATTTTAAAAAGCGTTAAATTAGTTTTCGAAAGCAATCAACAATCAATTTTTTAAAAAAGTGTCTTTGTTTGCTTTAAGCGATAATTAATATTAAAATTTACTACTATGAGGACAAATAAGATTAGAGCTGAGGTATTTAACCTCGAAGGTGAAAAAGTTCACATATGCAAGGATTTTAATAATATGGATCTTTCCAAATTATTAAATGGCGCTTATTTTATCAGCTATCAGGATAGCAATTTTAATGTTCTTTGGACAGAGAGATTTATTAAGTCACAAGAGTTGGTTTATGCTCATGTAGAGCGTTAGAATTTAGTGGTTGAAAATACATTTCGGTATTTAACGTGGTGAGGTCTATTATTTTACTTCGTTAAATATCGAACTTCGTTAGTTGCAATCTGCTATTTAATTCATCTACTTTAAGGATAAAGTTAAATTTTCCCAAATCAGTGCAAAGGTCAAAATCGCTTGAAGGTGAAAATGTTTGATTTTCAGGCATAAATAATCGTTTAGCGCTTGAATTTCTTATTGTTTCTTTTATTTTATTGAAATCAATCGGCGTATTTTCAAGACTGGCTTTGATATATTCCGCGCAAAGAGTATCTTCTTCTGTTGGATGTTTCATGGAATAACCCATACAAACAAGCGAAACTTGGGAGGGTTGTTTCAATTTAATATATCGCACAATGGCAGGAGCATTCACAAAACTTCCTGTTATTCGTTCATCCGCATTTAATGCATTTACAAGCCCTTGCGTGCCTGCAGTGGTGGTATGAATGATAATTTTCCCCGTAAAATCGATGTTCAATAAATGTGTTGGGCTATTACCATAATCGAAGCCTTCGGGTATCCGTTCATTTCGTTCTCCAATTAAAATGGAGTTCGGAATCTCTCGTTTCAGACGATATGCTTCCTGAATATCACCCACTGGTAAAATCATTTCAGCGCCATTATTACTAACGTAGCAAGCGACAGAAAATGCCCTGAAAACATCTATCACTACTGTAAGCCCTCTGGCCTCAATGGCTCCTTTCAATAAATGAAGTATCTGAATTTCCACGTTACTGATTTGTCGCCAAAGCTAGATAAAATATTTTTCAATACCGGTATAGCCTCGTAAGTCGGTCTGTAAATTAAATTAAACACGAAGACACGAAATATAATTTGGTAAAAGTAAATCTTAAGGGTAAAATGAAACTAACCGGATTTCATGTTTTTCGAACTACATTTTATTTTATCTCTCGTTTGGATAAAAATTTATATGATATTTATCATAATTAATGTATATTTGAAAATCGTTTGAAAAGAAAATTAGCAATAAATCCAATATACCCGTTATGACAATAAACAAATACGTAAACCGAATGAGGCAGATTAACCAACTAATCCGCCATCAACGTACCGGCAACCCAAAACAATTGGCCGAAAAGCTTGGCCTTAGCGAACGACAAGTATACAACAGCCTCTAAGGGCTCCGCGACCAGGGTGTGCCCATCGCATACTGCCATACCCGGCAAACATACTATAAAACAGCTTCTGATATTTAAACTTAATAATTTTACACATGGATCAAAAAGCGATGGATAATACTAAGATAAAACGTTTAGTTATAGCAAATAGGATTTTAATTATATATGTAATCATTTCAATAATAGTAATGATTTATAATTCCTTTCTTAAATAAAATTGTGAATTCTATTTCCAAAACCATTTTGTTTATAGCTGTAAACTACATATTTTTTATTGTATTCAGTTATATTACAAATAAGGGGTTTCATTACTTTTTTCCAGGCAAAAACCTAACAGTTGATTGGCTTAAAAATGAAAGCCTTATATCTACACTTTTTATTGCAGTACTGGTTGTGCCAATATTCTAGACACTCATTTTTCAAACAGCGGTTATTGAAACCGTGTATTACTTTTCGAAAATTGAACGGAACAGGATCTTGTTTTCGATCATTATATCTTCCATGTTATCTGGCTTCAACCATATTTATTCAACCGCTTATTTTATTTACGGGCTGCTGGTTGGCCTGTATATGGCAACCTGTTATTTGTATTCGAGAAAAAATGGGATAAACCCTACATTAACCGTTATCCTTATCCACTGAAGTTGGAATACCTTAGCCACTTTTCTTAACCAATAACCTATGCTCCAAATTTCCAAATCGCGCGTCCCTTCTCGAATACTTTATACACCGCAACATCACTCGTTCCCAGGCAGTTTATATAACGGTCTGGTTGCCGTTGCCATTGGGTTTTCTTTGCTCCCGGTTATCAATTTTTTTAAATGTTTATAAAAACCCATTGTTATTTATGAAATCATTGTTTATTCTGGTCAATCAACCTAAGTCCAATTATTTAAGAATTAAAAAATGTATTGCAATATGTATTGTTTTGTTTAACACATATTTATGTTTCAGTCAGAATATAGAAGTGAGAGGAACTGTAGTTGACAGTATAACGATGACGCCAATTTCATATGCAAGTGTTGGTGTAAAAGCACTTGGAATAGGTACGATTACCAACCAGGAAGGGAAGTTCAGGTTGGTTCTTCCAAATGTCGAGGCAAAAAAGGAGTTTACGGTCAATTATTTGGGATACAAGCCCCTTACGATACTTCTTAAAAATGGTTTGAATGTAATGAATTGTAAATTGGTTCCTGCCCCTGGGGAAATACGCGAAGTGATTATAATGCCCGAAGACACTCTCCGAAATTTACTTCGGCAGGCATTCAGGGCTATCCCCAAAAATTATCCAACAAAACCAACCTCTTACGAAGGCTTTTATCGTGAAGTACAGAAAGCCAATGATACTCTTTACCTTAATTTCACAGAAGCCGTTCTTGAAGTATATAAACAGACGTATGGTGATAACCCCAACTTTGGGCAAATAAGGGTTATAAAATCGCGCAAGAATAATTTTCCTGGACTAGATACAATAAACAATACACGTTTTTATGGAGGACCATTTTTACCAATTACTCTTGATTTTGTCTTTAGCCACAGTAATTTTATAAATCCTAAACAATTTAAACATTTTAGGTATTGGTTTCGGGACACAAAAGTAATTGATGGCAATGATGTATTTATTATTGGATTCGAACATAAAAATGATAGCATAAAAGGGCTGTTATACCTTGATAAAAAAACATTAGCCTACGTTGGTGTTGAAATGCATAAAAAGCAAAATGTCAGATTTTTTCTGCATAATTATCGTCATGGCGATGCTGACGTAAAAGTGAGCTACATAAAATATAAAGATAAGTGGCATATTAGTTATGTAACTTATAATTCAACCGGATACAATACTGAATTAAATAAAAAAGTGTACCTTACAGATGAATATGTAACTACTTTGGTCAGAACCGATTCAGTTATCCCCATATCTTTTCAGCAAGAATTTGCACCTTTGGATATACTGTCAATAAAAGCTAATGATTACTCTACCAGTGATTGGAAAGATTATAATATTATTCAGGAAAATAGTGCTATAGCAACTCAAATTCAAAATACTTATAGTGATGAAGATTCTAAGGAAATTCTGGCAAAAAAATACCTAACGAAGAGAAACAAAAAAGATCAATTTTTTCCATTCATTAGTCATTTTTCTTCTGACTTTAGTATTGGTTACCTACCATTTAGTTCAAAAGGGGGTATTTACCAACTTGCTTATCAAGATGATAGTGGAAATAAACTTTTGCATAGTAACACGATTACCCCATTTGATTATTCACTTTCCTTGTATAATAAAATGATCTATTCGTTCGATAAGCATTGGGGGCTTTTCTTTTCTTCCATTGATGCCATAAATTCCAAACAAACATACAATGCATGGGATTTTGGAATTCAATATTTTATCCCTTTATCCAAACATGGGCGTAAATGGTTTGCTGATTTTGGAATTGCATATAGCATTGCAAATTATAAATCAGACTTAGGAAGGACTGAAAAATTGGGCTATGAAATATATTTCAAAAATACAACGTTTAACACCAATAAAGTAGACGTTTTTATAGGGAAAAGATTATCCGGCATTAAACCTCAATTTTCTATTATATACAAACTTGGAAAGTTTATAGGTCTAACTCTTTCTGCTTCTTCTTTGATTGAATGCAAGTCTAGTGATAGGGTCTATTTTAAAGAAGCCTCCGGGTTTTTTCTTACCAGAAAAAGCCAAAGTCTTACCACCAACGATAGCCATTTACAATTATCCATTGATAATATTTCTAAAACTTCATCAAATTTATTGATACTGCCATACCAGGTCATATTAGGATTGCATTTTAGCTTTTAAAAAAAACATGCTAACCATATCTAATTCTCCCCATCCCCTCCTCGAATACTTCATGCACCGGAACAGCACCCGGTCGCAGGGGATTTATATTGTGGTGTTGGTGGCTTTGTTCGCGATAGTTGCCTTGTTGCCAATTATAAAGGTCACCTTAACGATGCAGTGTGTGGGTATTATACGGCCTTTTTCGGAACTTACCGAAATGAAGTCGTTAGCCAGCGATATGGTTGAGCAGGTATTTGTTCTTGAATACAAGACAGTCCCTAAAAATGCCCCTATCCAGCAATTGCGAACGAACACGATCGATAGCAAACTTCAGTTTTACAATATCAGAAAACAGAAATACATGGGTTTATTAAGGATTTAACGTCGCTTATTAGTCACAACTCCCAAATTTACCCGTTATGACAAAAAACAAATACTTGAATAACTGAATTGCATACAACGTCAATCAGTGATTCCTATTTATCGTAATAAGCAAACTTAATGAGCACATCCATTGTTATAAGTTTTAGTAACGTTTCGTTGGTGGCAGCCAAAACTAACTTAGGAGCACATTTAGCGTTATAAGCTTCAATCCATCGGGTTGCACATAAACACCATCGGTCTCCTGGTTTTACACCTACAAAGGAATACTCTGGAATGGGGGTACTTAAGTCATTTCCTACATTTTTAGAAAACACCAGAAATTCTTCTGTAGCCACAATACAAACTGTGTGCTCACCAACATCGCTTGAATCGGTATTACAACATCCATCCCTGAAAAAACCGGTTTTAGGTTTATTGCTGCACGTAATCAATGGTTCTCCAAATACGTTTTTGCCAATCATAATTCAGCTTTTATCAAATAGAAATTTCTTCATAATATTAACAAACGAAATTAAAAAATGTCATATTATTATTTCAGAAAGAATTATGACAAAAGATTTTTCGACGATAGAAACTTCTATGAAATCTATTACAAAATATGAATAACCCTTAAGATTGAGGTTCCAAAGCTTTCTTACTCGATAAATCTTGTCTTTTTCAAGCATTTTTCAATTCGTTCCCAGGTTCGGGCAATATCGTTATCAAGTCCCACACTGAAACGAACCAACCCTTCCGATAATCCCATCTGGTGTTGAACATCGTCCGGAACTTCTGAAGAAGTACTTTTACCGGAATTACTAAACAGCGTTTTAAAATACCCCAGGCTTACGGCCAGATAGCCCACATCTTCCAGTTCCATTAACTCCATCACTTCCGCAGCCTGTTTTGATGTTCCCAGATCAATCGCTATCATTCCTCCGAAACCAAATCCGGGGTTCATGATTCGCTTCATTATTTCGTGCCCTTTATGATTCGTCAATCCCGGATAAATGGTTTTAATTCCGGCCGCAGTAAATTTTTCGGCCAGAAAAAATGCATTGGAGCTATGTTGCTTCATCCGGAGATGGAGGGTATGGATATTTTTAAGAATGGCTGACGATCGGAGCGGATCCAGCGCGGGGCCCAACAACATAGCCGTTCCGCCATTAACATCTATTATGGAATCAATAAATTCCTTATCGGCACAAATAGCTCCCGCTACACAATCGTTTTTGCCATTAACATATTTGGTAAGACTGTAAACCACAATGTGAGCCCCGAGACGTGCCGGAGACACAAGCATCGGTGTAAATGTATTGTCAACTACCAGTTTAACCCCAAACATATTTGCTATTTTCGCCAAAACGGGAATGTCTGAAATCTGCAATAAAGGGTTAGTTACGGTTTCGGTATAAATAAGGCGGGTATTGGGTTGAATAGCTTTCTCAATGGCCTTGGTATTGGTAATATCTACAAATGTTGTCGTTATATTGAATTTTGGCAGATAGTTTTGCAGAAAGGCAAAGGTTCCTCCATACGTGGTGATGCTCGAAATAATGTGGTCACCGGCTTTACAAAGGTGCAAAATCGCGCATGTGATGGCACTCATTCCCGAGGCAGTTACCCACGCCTCATCCGTCCCTTCCATAGCCGCCATGGCATCGGCAAGATATTTATTACTCGGGTTCCAATGCCGTGAATAAAGGTAACACCCTTCGGCCTTACCTTGAAAAGTATCGGCCATTGTTTTTGCTTGCATAAAAGTGTACGTTGCCGAATCTGTGATAGAAGGGTTCACATCGCCGAATTCGCCGAATTGTTTCAAATCCTGAATTTTACTGGCCGGATCGAAGTTCATAAGCATTTATTTTGATGAATAATAAGTCAAGTTTAAGGTTGTTTGCGACAGTACATATCAAATGTAATAAAGTAATTCACAAAAATATATGTTATGGATTATCCTTGATTTAAATCATCTTTTTTACAATAATTCCTGAACGGAAGAAACCAAATAATTAAAATAAAAAACGCCGTAACGGATAAACGTTACGGCGTTTTTATAAATATATTATCTCAATTTATTGAATAATAAATGTGACATCTGTAAAAGCGCCGACAGTAATTTGTTTTTGAGGAAGCGCCATGTTTACCGTATTTATTAAGGTGAATTCAAATGTGCCTGATGCAAGTTTATTTGTTTTGTCCAGCTTTGTTATTAAAACCTTACCCGTGGTGCTAACATACGTATCTACTGATGTTTGAGAAATTGTAGCTTTATAAGTTCCCAAACATTGAGCCATTGGAGGCAAAACAGAGATAGTATATGAACCTTTAGTTTCGCCATATACCGTAACAGCTATAGATTCTCCGGTTGAAGATACACCTGTGATAACTAAAACTCCACTCGAAAGCTCTCCGAGTGCAGTGAGTGTTGACCATTGCTTACCATCAATGCTTGCGCTCATTTTATATATGGTATTTCCGTTGGAATCTTTATTACACGAGCCACCTAGAAATACAAAACCAATCATTAAAACTGCTAAGCTTAATTTCTTCATAAAGTTATTTTTTTCTGATATAACGTATGAGCCATAAAAACGTTGTCTCAAATCGGGTTTATTTTCGAAATTCCTCTGTTATTAATCGAATCGTTGCAATCAAATTCCGGTATATGCTGCCAGGGTAGATAATTCCCAAATCCTTTTTATCAAAATCTGAAATTGTCGCCTATTCTTTGACAGCAATAACGTTTCCTGTAATTTGGAGATCCGACTGGATAACAACTCCTTCAGCAATAGATTTTGCATCGGGTTGTTTGCCTCCGATTGATATGATTAATTTGCCCGGTTGAATGATACGTTTGAATGAATTGTTTATCACTGATAATTGAGTAGGAGTGAGGACAAACTCTATTTTTTTAGTTTCACCTGCTTTAAGAAAAAACCTTTTAAATCCAGCCAGTGAACGAATTGGTACTGGAACAGATGCAGCCGCATGAGAAATATACACTTCAACTACTTCCTCACCATCTTTTTGACCTGAGTTAGTAACATCTACTGATAATTTTACTTCGGCACCGGCAGCAACTGAATTAGGCATTTGCAGGTTTTTATATGAAAACTTGGTATAGCTTAGCCCATATCCAAATTCATACAACGGTACACCTTTAAAATAGCGGTATGTTTTACCGGCCATGTTGTAATCGATAAAGGGAGGCAAATCTTTCACCGATTTATAAAAAGTAACAGGTAAACGTCCCGCAGGATTGTAATCACCAAATAGTACGTCGGCAATGGCAGTTCCGGCTGCTTGCCCTCCATACCATGCTTCGAGGATGGAAGGTATATTTTCATTTTCCCAATTGATGGAGACTGCACTTCCGGTTAACAAAACCAAAATTACCGGTTTCCCGAGAGCTTTTACCGATTTTATCAAATCAGTTTGGATTGCAGGAATGTCGAGAGTTAAACGATCGCCACCACGAAAACCGGTCACTTCAACTTTCATTTCTTCGCCTTCCAAACGTGGGGATAATCCCATAAACATAACTATGGCATCGGCTTGTTTAGCGATATCAAGAGCTTCCTTTTTGAGATTTTTACCCGGAACTTCCCAAATAAGTTTAATTCCGGCATCGCCGTATTTTTCAATGTATTCCACCCTTATTTTATATGACTTGACTGCTGCCAGTTTTATCTTTATATATGACTTGTTTGCTTCGTGAATATTGAAACTATTTACAATCATACTGTCATTCAAAAATACTTTCATTCCGTTACGTGCCTCGGAACCAAAATAATAATCACCCGTTACTTGAGGTACAATTACACCAGTCCAGCGAACCGAAAAATTATCATCTCCTAATCCTTCAACGGGGGCTTTGTCCCACCAGTTAAAGTTTACAGTCTTATCCGTGCGTGTTACTCTTGGTGTTCCATTGAAATCATTATTATCAAAATACTCTGCTCTTAAACCTGTTTCTTTCTTATCGGTTGAAGTAAACAAAACATTTTCGGGTACTACATCAAATGTAGGAAGGTTTTCGGCATGTTCGCAACCCATGGCATAAAGTATTTTAGCAGAAGGAAGTTTATCCTTAATACCTTGCAACGGAGTAACTATTTTTGATGGAATGCCATTATAATTTGCCAATAATACATTCTCATCATTTGAGTTTGGACCAATAACAGCAATGGTTTTAATATCCTTGCTCAGTGGAAGGAGATTGTTTTCATTTTTTAATAATACGATTGATTTACGGGCAGTTTCGAGAGCAAGGTCCTTATGCTTCTTGCAATCAACTACCTCATAAGGTATTTGAGCATATTTCACTTTTTCATCCGGATCAAACATTCCAAGTTTGAACCTGGCTATAAACAAATTTTTCAGAGCCTTATCAATTTCCTTTTCGGTAATCAAACCTTTGTGCAGTGCCTCTTCCAATGCTTTGTATGTTTCTCCACAGTTGAGATCGGTACCGGATTTAACCGCTAAAGCAGCCGCCTCAGCTTTGGTTTTAACCACTTTGTGTCCATTGTAGAAATCGTCAATAGCTCCGCAGTCAGAGACAACATAGCCTTTAAATCCCCAATCTTTGCGTAGAATTTGATTTAGAAGAAAATCACTTCCGCAACAAGGCTCACCTTTGTATCGGTTGTAAGCGCACATAACTGAATATGCTCCTGCCTCTTTCACTGCCATTTTAAATGCTGGCATATAGGTTTCACGGAAGTCACGTTCATCAGTTAATGCATCAAAAGAATGGCGCTCAGGTTCTGGACCACTATGAACCACATAGTGCTTGGCGGTGGCAACAACCTTTAAATAGGTTGGGTCGTTGCCCTGCAACCCTTTGATAAATTGAACAGCAAGTTTACCAGTGAGATAAGGATCTTCACCATATGTTTCCATTCCCCGACCCCAGCGTGGATCGCGGAAAATGTTGATATTGGGGGACCAAAAGGTAAGACCCTGATATATTTCCCGTTTGTTTTGCTTTATAAAATGATGATATTTTGCCCTAGCTTCGTCCGAAATAGCAGTAGAAATGCTTAACATATTGGCTGTATCCCAAGTAGCAGCCATACCAATCGCCTGCGGAAATACAGTTGCCAATCCTGAACGGGCAACACCATGCAGACACTCATTCCACCAGTTGTACTTAGGAATTCCAAGACGCCCAATTGAATCGGCCTCGTAAATAACCTGCGACACTTTTTCCTTGATTGTCATCTGGGCGATCAAATTATCAACACGATCTTCATTAGACAACTCTGGATTTTGAAATGGGTATTTATATTTTACCTTCGAGCACGAAAGTGATACCACAAAAAGCACAACAAACGTCATACTTGTAATTCTAAAAGGAAAATTTATTTTCATAATTAGAAATCAGTTACTTAGTTAAATTAGTTTGTTATAATTAAGTTTGCAAATTACAATAATTCTTTTATAAACCTTCAATACTTAACGTATTTTTAACGCTAAGTATTGAAGGTTTATTATAGCATAATTAATAATCAAACTGAATCTTAACTTGCTTAATACTTTCGCGAAGTGATCATCGGGGAAATAGTACGATTGAATAGAAAATAATTATAAAAGAGATAAGTTAATTTTTAATCTTTCTTTTTTATGATCACTTTATTAAGTAGATATAATTATGCAATATTTTTAATATGTTATACAACATATGTTAAAGATTGTTAAATTAAAATTAAATTCATTTACTTTGAACTGCGTCAAAAAAATAAATTGGCGTGCGATTAATAATAAGGGGTAAAGGCCTGGGGAGAAAACATTGCAACTACTAACTAACTACACTTTTCAGTTCAAGCACACCTAACCAGAACGAACCAGGTTTTTCCTTATTATTCGAAAGTCACCTTCCCTTATCAATAAAAAAATCGTACAAATAAATACAATCTCTGCCAGTATCAGAATATCTGATTAATTTGGAGTTCGTAATGATGATGCTCGTTTTACAATACTGGGGTTTAGCAAGATTTGTTTGTGCTTTAACAAAGTAGAATTATCTGATATTTGCTCCAAAAACAAATTCGCCACACAATGCCCCATTTCAGCGCTATGCTGATCAACGGAACTCAGACCTGGCTCCACCATATCGTCGTAAGGTTCATTTGCAAACCCAATTACAGCAATATCTTTAGGAATATCAATTCCTAAGCTTTTCATTTTAATAATCGCTCCGAGCGCTGAAAAATCTCCAGCTGAAAAAATTCCATCTGGCCTGGGAGTCATTTTACTTATTTTAATGGCCGCATTTTCTCCAGATTCGCGTGTTACAACATTGTCAAAAACCAAATTTGCATCAAAGGTAATATGATATCGTTCCAGAGCAGCTTTATAGCCCTCATAACGTTTCCTATAAATACTTACATGCCTGAGTCCTGAAAAATGTACAATCCGTTTACATCCTTGTAATATAAGGTGTTCAACTGCATTAAAAGCTCCGGAAAAATCGTCGATTTCTACTTTATCGGAATCTAAGGACTCAGGTATCCGATCAAAAAAAATAATAGGAATTCCTTTGTTTTGAACTGTTTCAAAATGTTTAAAATCAATAGTTTCTGTAGCAACCGAAACCAATAATCCATCTACTTTTCCGTTGGTTAACGTGTCCACAATTTTTTTTTCTCTCTCAAAGGAATCGTAACTCTGACAAATTAGTATGTTATAACCAGCATCATACGCAACATCTTCAATTCCTCGAATGACAGATGCAAAAAAATAACGATCAATTCGTGGAATAATCACGCCTATGGTATTCCCTTTCCCTTTTCTTAAACTAGATGCTATTGAATTGGGCTGATAATTAAGCCGATGGGCTAACTCCATCACAGCAGCTTTCATGGCTTTACTTATTCTTGGATGATCTTGTAAGGCTCTGGAAACAGTGGATGCCGTTGTATTTAACTCCTTTGCAATATCGTGAATGGTTATTCTACTTTTTTTCATTCTTTTGTACAAGTGCAATATGTATACTAAAATCGTTTCAATTATTAACCATTAGTTTTATAAGCACAATTTCGGGTGTATTACCAATACGTATTGGCGGCCCCCAATATCCATACCCGCATGATACATAGAAATGTGTATTACCCTTTTGTTTATATCCCCAGCTAACTTCGTAAACCTTACGTGTAATGAGATTTATGGGCCAAAACTGACCATGATGGGTATGTCCGGATAGTTGTAAGTCAACACCGTTTTCAACAGCCTCATTAAGTCGAAAGGGTTGATGATCAAGCAGTATTAAAGGGATTTGTCTATTTATCCCTGTAAGAATCTCATTCAAAGGTTTTCGTTTTTTGCCGGTAAATCTGGTAAGATCCTTGTCGTCACGGCCTGCCAGGTAGAATTTGTTATCAATCAATAAAACAGTATCCCGGATAAGTTTAATATTCAATGATTCAAGATAGGGCGCTGACCGGTTTATTCCGCCAATATATTCATGATTTCCTGTAATACCATAAACTCCTAATGGAGCCCTAATGTTTCTTATCGGTCCACCAATATCGTTTCTAAAAATTGGTGTTTGCACCTCATCAAGAACATCTCCAACAAACAAAACAATATCAGGCCTTAAACCATTAATTTGTTCGACCATTTCGGTAATTCTTTTTTTTCCAAGAAGTGTTCCTAAATGGATATCGGAAACCATCGCAATGGTAATTTCAGTTTTATCTCCGGTATTTTTATTTATTGTTAAATCAAGACGTTTGATCTTAGGATGCAGTGCATTCCAGTGCCCATATGACAGAATGAATGAAACAATTACAATGATTCCTGCAAAAGAATATGTTTTAAGTTGAATATACAATAAACTATTTTTTAGGGGCAGAAAATGCAAGCCAAGGTCGCTTAATCTTACCAAATCGACAATTAAAACGCTTAGAAAAAAATACAGAAGTGCGGCGAACCAAAAAGAACCAACCCAATAAAACAGATGGTGAAACCTGATGAATGTGGTATGTTCAAATGCTTTACTAATCAGATAACTAAAAGATATAAAAATGAATAATCCGGTATAACTATAACGAACCCATGAAATATGAGGAATTGATTGCCATCCCCTTATAAATACATAATAGTTTGCTCCACAATAAATTCCAAGAATTACCGTAATTATCACAACGAAACTTAATATCTTCATAAAAATCAATAATTAATGACCGTTTATTATAAACAACGCCTTCTTACAACCTTATATTCATATCTACACCCTTGCATGCAAAATTTCTTTAAGTTCATCGCTACTGAGTTTTACCGGGTTGTTTTTAACCTCAGTGACGGCAACTATTTTATCAAAATCTTCCGCCTTGACTCCATATTTTCCGAGTCGGGCAATATTTAGTGTCTCGGTCCATTTATGTAACTTATCAAGAAAGGCATCGACATAATATTTGTTACTATTGCCTTCTTGGGCAGAAATCATTCGGCCAAGTTCGGCATATTTTGTTAATGCAATATGGTTTGGCGCTGTTTCGCGAAGATTGCGCACATTAATAGTGTTGGCAGTTGCCATTAACGTACCGCAAACTATCCCGTGCGGAATATTATACATTCCTCCGAGCGACGAAGCAAATCCGTGCACAGCCCCAAGGCCGGCATTTGTCAGACATATTCCTGATAATAATGCAGCATAAGACATGCCTGCGCGGGCTTCAATATCTTGTCCCCACTTGCAGGCGCGAAGTAATGAGTTTGTAAGAGAGCGGATACCCTCAAGCGCCAATGCATCGGTAAATGATGATGCTTTATCAGATAGATATGCTTCCACCAACTG
Source organism: Bacteroidales bacterium (assembly GCA_038213375.1). Lineage (GTDB taxonomy): Bacteria > Bacteroidota > Bacteroidia > Bacteroidales > JAAUTT01 > JAAUTT01. Next base: position 112,800 of record JBBQTB010000005.1, read on the forward strand.
AGTGAAACAATCCATGCCGCTTGCAGATGTAATTTCAGGCGGGCAATGGTAAGTTAATTCGGGATCTACAATGGCAATATCAGGAACAAGGTTGTCATGGCGGAGAGATCGTTTAAAACCACCTTTGCCAATTCGAGAGATAACTGCATTTTTGGTGGCCTCGCTACCTGTGCCTGCTGTGGTGGGGACAGCAATAAATGGGACTTTCGTTCCCGAGTGTTCTTTTGTTCCAATTCCTTCCAGAAATTCTGAAACCAATTCGGCTTTATTAAGCATCGCTGAAATAGCTTTACCGGCATCTATAACACTACCGCCACCAATGGCAATAACCAGTTGAATACTAACACCCCTGTATCGGATCACCGCCTGATCAATCATTTCAGGTGAAGGCTCGCGCGAAATGTTTATATGATGAGACCTAATTCCTGTAACCTCAAACGTATTCAAAAGATAATCCCCATGTTTGGAATTTGAAAATGAACTGGCACCGGTTACTAATAATACTTCTCCGCCGAAACTTTTAGCAAGGCCTGGTAATTCAGCTAATTTACCATTTCCAAAGATGATTTTTGGGGTTCGTGCAAAAAGGAATGACTTTACCATTGCGATTTTTCAATTGGTGCAATAATGATATACTTATCTGCCCGTCGGGGACCGGCCATTAAATCGGCTACTGCTTCGCGCCAGGCAAAATAGTGAGGTGTATTTTTATGCGCTGCTGCTGCTGCCTCCGATTCATAAGCTTCGTAAAGCAGAAACCATTCAGGATCAGTTGGATCCTGCAATATATCGAAACGCAGGTTGCCAGGTTCTTGAATTGATTCGACATGATTGGCAATGGTAGCAACTTTGAAAATATCAATCATATCTGATTTAACATGAATATGTACACAGGTAACTATCATAGTTTTATAATTCAAAAATTCCAATTTCTCTACTTCTCTGTTTTCCTTATTTGTATGCAACCACTTGTTTTACCTTCAATCCCTGATGGTTTATTTTCACCATTACATTTGACGATTCAGGAATATAACCGAATACTTCACGATTGTCCGCGATACGGGTTGCAAAAAACGTAACAACATTGTTGGTAGTTACATGTAAATTTTTGTATTCGTATGTATTCGGAGGCAACGTATGGGTAAAGGTTATTGGTTTAGTGGAAGGATTAATTAGCATAAACACCTTTTTATGTAAAACATTGGTTCCAGCAATATAAAAGTTTTTATCTGAATGATCGAATAATTCGATACTGATTAAACTGAAGGACGTAAGAGGCAATAAATTAGTTTCATGAGGTGTAAGCTTTATAATTCCTTTATCGAATACGAGCATGGTACAATTAAAATCCACAAAGGTTGCAGCCCCCCTAAATATCCATGGATCGGATCCCTTGACAATGTTACTGATAAACTCGGTTTTCAATGTATTATTATCCATTGATATGTGATTTATTTCCACCAAAGTGTCTTTCATGGTAGCAACGTAGAAGCCTTTATCCAGCGCCTTTGAAACAAATGACAGGCCTTTTTTAAATACAGAAACATCCTGCGTGCCTGTTGCTATAACTAATTTACCCTCTATAAAAATGTTTCCGTCAATATCTGTCACAAACTCGGAATTTGAAACATCAGGAATCGTGTGAATCGAAATCGGGAAATTATCCGTTCCATTTAGGTTTAGACTTTCGATGTTTCGGTTGGCGAAACAATAAAAATAATTAGCTTCCCCTTCGCAGAATGCTTTTGAGAAATAGTTATCAGTAAGTTCATTATTGATCAGTAAGTTAGGGTGAAACTCCGGATCAATTTCAAATGCTTTGCCACCATCTTTTTGTATCAGGTACGATTCGTAAACTTTCGGAATTTGGTTTCTCCTTGTTAGAGTTAAGAAAAGGTATGAAGCATTTAAATCGAAAATAGCTTCGGGAATGTATGCAAATTCCATATCCTGACCATCGCTTGAAAGATATTTTACTTTCTGCAACGTATCACTTTTTGTGATTTTATAGAGTTTTGCAAAATCAGGTTCCTGATCGGGTCTTAAACCTGAGTTATCAGGATATTCGGGAACAACAAGCGCAAAACCACCAGATAAGTCAATCGACCCCAGTTTTACTTGTGCGGTTTCTTTTTTGCATGACATTGAGATGATAAAAAAGCCTGATAATAATGATAATTTTATTAATCTAATCATGTTGAATCTCTAATTGAATGGCATTATTCAAGGTGTAAATATAAAACCATATCCCGAAAAAACGATCATATGATAAACAAACTATTGTCTTTCATGTTTTATTAATTAAAATCCTAAATATACCGTATAATGAAAAAATGTCTAATTCCTCAGTTCTTGATTTTTATCCTCCTTACATGTTTCTCCATTTTTATGTTTACCTCATGTTCTAAAAAAACTGAGATTAACATGGATTTAGCATTACCTGATGGTTTTTCAGCAACTGTTGTAGCCGAATCAGTTGGTTTGGGAAGGCATATCATTGTGAATACCAACGGAGATATGTATGTTTCTCTAAAATCATTGAAAGACAAGGGTGGAATAGCAGCCCTCCGCGATACCAATGGCGATGGCAAAGCAGATATTATAAAATATTTTGGGAAATATACAGGAACTGGAATTGGAATACACAATGGCTACCTATATTTTGGAAGTGATAGTATGATAGTTAGGTATAAATTACGCGAAAACCAATTGGTACCCGACACAAACGCTGAAATTATTGCAAAAGGGTTTATTTATAATCCTCAGCACGAGGCTAAATCGTTCGATTTTGACGATGAGGGAAATATGTATGTAAATGTTGGAGCTCCGGCCAATGCTTGTCAGCAGCCTGATCGAACTCCCGGTACCAAAGGAATTAATCCTTGTCCCTTGTTAAAACATTTCGCAGGAATTTGGAGATTTAAAGCCGATTTACCCAATCAGGACAAAGATATTGCGGGATACCGTTATGCTACAGGTACAAGAAATTGTGTGGCACTTCGGTGGAATCATAAAGCAAATCATTTGTATGCCCTTCAGCATGGGCGCGATCAATTGCATGAATTTTGGCCCAATATTTATTCGCAGGATGATGGAGTTGAATTACCTGCCGAAGAGTTTTTTCTTATAAAGGATGGGGGAGATTATGGATGGCCCTATTGTTATTTCGATCCTGCTAAAAACCAGAAACTTCTGGCTCCCGAATATGGTGGAAATGCAAAAAATGAGGACTTATGCGCAACCAAAGAAAAGCCTATTTTGGCATTTCCAGCGCATACAGCTCCTAATGATTTGGTGTTTTATACCGGCAGCCAGTTTCCTGAAAAATATAAAAACGGTGCATTTATTGCATTCCATGGATCGTGGAATCGTGCTCCCAAGATTCAGAAAGGTTATTATGTAGCTTTTGTGCCATTTGAAAGCGACAAACCTAAAGCAGGTTGGGAAATATTTGCAAATGGTTTTGCCGGAAGTGATAGTATTAAAAGTACCGAAGACGCGAAACATCGTCCTTGTGGTCTTGCTCAGGGCCCTGATGGATCATTGTTTATTGTAGATTCGCGTGAGGGTAAAATTTGGAAAATAACCTATAAATCGTAAAACAAATGATATTAAAATCAATCGTGCCTATTTCAGTATTATTGTTGTTATTATCATCCTGTGGTGGAAAAAAAACTAATACAGTATCTAATAATGCAACTTCATTATCCATTGAAAACGAAGGCAAAAATGTGTACCTGAAATATTGTCTTGCCTGCCACCAAACTGATGGATCAGGCGTTCCAGGTATGTATCCTCCTCTTAAAAATTCCGATTGGCTAAGTAAAGACAAAGAAATATTAATTCGTCAGGTTATTGAAGGAAAACGAGGTATTATTGAGGTAAATGGGAAAGAATATAATCAGATAATGCCTAAACAGGACTTTCTTACCGATAATCAGATTGCCAATGTTTTATCCTATGTTCTTAAAGAAATGGGAAATAAAACAGATTCGATAACTGCTTCAGATGTTATGAAAGTCAGAGGAATTAATCGTTAAAGCCTCTGTAAAATGGTTGGTATATTCCCGGTGAATTTATTGTTGAAGGGAAGAAATTATTAAATCCGTTGCTTTTAATCATTCGTAACCCGGCGCCTACCGATATAGTATTGGATAGCTTGTAGTTAACATCCATTGACATCATTTGGAAAGAGTTTCTCCATGCAGCATTATTGAATTGGTAGTTGGGATCGATGCTTTTCATTAGCGATCCTGAAAGCGTGAGCCTTTCGGACAATAAATAATCCCCTTCAGCGAACACGATTCCCTGAACTGCCGGAGTGTTTCGGATAACAACCGATTGAGGGTGTGAATCACCACTCAAAAGTAAGGGTGAATAAAAATTTAGATTCTGTCGAATAAACATAACTCCAGCATTTATTCGAAATTTTGGTGTGACGTTATAAGAAAATTTTGGCGCTAAATAGAATGAAGTGCCGGAAAAAGCATTGGGCGAATAAAAAAAGCTAGTACCTGTATTAAGTGAGAATTTTACCTTTTCGGAGGGTAAAGATTGGGACAGATTTGGTTGACCTGCAATTTGAGCTTGAATCTGGCAAGCTATTAAAAGAGTCATAATCACAACATATATTATCCGCATAGCCTTATTTATTAACTCATTATAACTATTTAAAAAGTAGTATACTCCAAGTTGCGAGTAAAGAATGAATATTCAGATTTAATGATTTTTTGAAAACATTCTTTTATAATATTTATTTTTAGCAACAAAAATCATACCGATGATATACGGCTGGTATTTAAAACACCTTTTACCCGTTTAAGTTTGTTAATTAATGTATCCAAGTGCGAGGTGTCTTTCACAAATAGTTTTATATGACCCTCGAACATACCATCAGTGGTATCAATGGAAATTGACCGCATATTCACTTTCAGGTCTTTAGATATAACATCGGTTATTCGGCTTACTAATCCAATATCGTCCACACCCACAACTTTGATATCAACCTGGTAAAGCGACGAACCATCTGAGCGTGTCCATGACGCTTTTACAACCCTGTAGCCGTATCTTGATATCATTTGCGTTGCGTTTGGACAATTTACCCTGTGAATTTTAACGCCATCACTAATGGTAACAAAACCAAAAATAGGATCGCCAAAAATTGGGCTGCAACATTTCGAAAGTTTATAATCTAGATTATTTAAATTCTCATCTATTAATAAAAAATCATCGGTGTTTGCTGATTGCACTTTAAAAATTTTCTCAACGGTCTCTTCATCTATTTTTTCAGGAATTTTTGATAATTCAGGCTTTTCATTCAGAAGATCTTTAATAGTTGAAATATCAAATTTTTCATCGGCTATTGCCGCGTATAAATCAGTAACTGTTTTGAGTTTATAAAATTTCAACAGTTTCTTTAGATTTTGATCGTTGAATTCCAGTTTCCAGTTGCGTAACCGTCGCAATAATATTTCCTTTCCCTGTTCAGAATTTTTTTGTAATTCTTCACGTAAGAAGTTCTTTATTTTGTTCTTAGCCTTGGAAGTAACTACAAACGAAAGCCAATCTGTTTTTGGTTTTTGAATTTTTGAAGTAAGAATTTCAACCCGTTCGCCGTTTTGCAATTCATGTCGGATAGGAACATTTTTACCATTCACTTTAGCCCCAATGCAGGAACTCCCGACATTAGAATGAACATCGAATGCAAAATCAAGCACCGTAGCGCCCACGGGCAGCCTTTTCAAATCACCCGTTGGGGTAAAAACAAATATTTCTTTTGTATAAAGGCTTGGTTTAAGAGTATCAATAAAATCGACTGCTTCCGTTTCAGGCGCTTCCAGTACATCCCGCACTTTTCCAAGCCAAATATCTAAACCACTATCACCTTCGCCTCCTTTATATTTCCAATGCGCTGCCAATCCCTTTTCGGCAATCTCGTTCATTCTGGAGGTACGTATTTGAACCTCCACCCATTTACCCGACGGAGTAACAACCGTAGTGTGAAGCGATTCGTAACCATTTGTTTTTGGAATCGAAATCCAATCACGCATCCGCAGTGGATTAGGTTGGTAAAAATCAGTAACTATTGAATAAATTCGCCAGCAATCGGCTTTCTCACTTTTCAGTTCAGTTGTAAGAATGATCCGGATGGCAAACAGGTCATATACTTCTTCGAAGTCTACATTTTGTTTGCGCATTTTATTATAAATGGAATATACCGATTTTAATCGTCCCTTAATCTCAAAAGCAAAACTTTGATTGATCAATTCATCTTTTATCGGCTGAATAAATTCCCTGATGAATTTATTACGGGCAGTAGCGGTTTCTTCGAGTTTTTTCGAAATAGTATGATAAGCATCAGGATCGGTATACCGGAGCGAAATATCTTCAAATTCCGATTTTAGATTATATAATCCTAACCTATGTCCCAGCGGAGCATAAAGAAAAAATGTTTCCGTAGCCATCGATAATTGCAACGATGAAGGGAACGAATCGAGTGAACGCATTATTTGCAACCTTTCCGCAAGTTTAATAAGAATAACACGCACATCGGTAACCAATGACAATAGAAGTCTTCGAAAATTCTCGGATTGTTCTGAATTGTTAGGAGATTCAATACCCGAAATTTTTGTAAGATCTTTTATGATGGCAACAACAATATCACCAAAGTTTTCTCGTACAGTTTCGATGCTTATTTGATTGGTTTGCACAAAACTAAATAATAAGCTGCTTACAATTGACGAACGTCCCAAACCTATTTCTTCAACACAAATTCTCGCAATGGCGATGCAATGGTTAATATACGGCTCTTCATTTATGGTTTTATGACTTTTAGATGCTGCGTAAGCCAGATTAAAAGCTTTGCGAACTTCTTTAACTCCTGCTTCATTCAGAATGTTCCTGGAAACCCGGAGCAGTCCCCGGTATTTATTTGTTATAACATGTTCCAGGTATAATTTGTTTGTATTTTGCATTTGTGACTAATCAATCTAACAATACAAATTTACTCGAAAATAAATGATTTTGCCAGATGACCAGGGTCTCAAAGTAAAAAAAAATCCCTGCATTTGTTTTGCAGGGATCACAAAAGGGATTGTATTTTCAAAAATTATCTAAAACTGATACCTAACCCTGCGGTTGCTACCGAATAATTGGCATAGGTATAATCAAAATGAATTGTAATGATGGTTAATTTAAATTTAACACCAGCGTTAAGCCTTGGTTTTGTAGTGCTTCCATCGGAACTTTTCATATTAATGCTGATGGGATCGGTTATTGCAAATTTATCGTCTACTAATAATTTGTTGCCTTCAACATTGGCAAAGGGATAGATTCCCTTTAGTTTTAGCGTGGTTGAAGTAGAAGAAAGTCCTATACCACCATACACGGTTAAAACTGGTAAATCAAAGGAGGCTAAAATATTAGCTGTAAATCCATTTACATTCATTTGCATCTGCTGATTAGAATAATCTTTCACCAATGTGCCTCTGGTAGCATTTAGATTATTTACAAAAAAGTCGGGAGAAAAATTCAAATTAGCATTGGTTTTCAGTTGGGTATATCCTCCAAAGAATGAAAGATGAAAGAAAGGTGCTTGTTTTAGGCCCGGAATCCATTGTTTGATACTATGTTTTATACCAACACCCCACATGCTTAGTCCACCATAATCGCCTACATTCATGTTTGGCATATAGCGAACAGTAACATCCGTTTCCTTAATTAGGCCAATTCCTAATTGGAGCATAGGAGCAGGAATTATTCCAACGCCCGTTCCTTTTGGAGTTTTAAATTTAGCATAAGTATAGTTGGTACCGTTAACTGATTTCTGATACTCCAATTGTGGTCCTTCCGAATTAGCTCCCGCAACAGTTGGAGCCAAAGGGCCATTGGTGATTAAAGGACTTCCCTGCAATTTAAGATCAGCTACTTTAAAAGTTTTATCTGCCGAAGGAACAATGGCAGCACTTATAGAAAATGTGAGATCGAACCCCCCCAGTTTATGTGTCTTAGCCGTATTGTACCAGCCTCCGCTCAAATCGGCTCCAAACGCTTTAGAGTAAGGTTTCAGATAGGCTGAGAACAATTTTTCAGCGTCCTGAGTAGAACCTGAAATCATCGAACCAACATCCTTTAATTGGGCTTGAGTAGTCTGTAAAACAAGAAGTCCTATAAAACAAGACAGAATAATTTTCAGATTGTTTTTCATATTTTTAAAAGTTTATTAGGTTATCTCTTTATACTCAAAGTTTATTTTATTAGTTACAAAAGTAGGCGATATTTATAACAAAAGTGAAGATACATTCAATCGTACTATGTTTTACTTTTTGTTTTACCTTTGTTTGTTATAAAAAAGTAGGAGATGGAATAGTGGGAGATTAGGAAAGAAACTCCCAGATACCTTTAATCTACAATCTACAATTCTACTTAAGAAATTGAAACTTACAACTTTTTATGATGCGAAGCAACCAGCCTCTGGCAGATAGAATGCGCCCTAAATCCTTACAAGATTTTATCGGACAGCGACATCTAGTTGGGAAAGGTGCTATACTTCGAAAGATGATCGAATCCGGCGCGATTTCTTCTTTTATTTTGTGGGGACCACCCGGAGTTGGTAAAACCACTCTGGCACAGATAATTGCTCAAAAGTTGAACCGCCCCTTCTATAACCTCAGTGCAGTAAATTCAGGGGTAAAGGACATTCGTGAAACTATTGAGAGCGCTAAGAATAATCGTTTTTTCAATAGTCCGTCCCCCATCTTGTTTATTGATGAAATTCACCGTTTTAGTAAGTCACAGCAGGATTCCCTTTTAGGAGCTGTAGAACAGGGGATTGTGACGCTGATTGGTGCAACAACTGAAAATCCATCTTTTGAGGTAATTACTCCACTATTGTCACGTTGCCAGGTTTATACACTTAAATCACTCGATAAAGATGATTTGATGTTAATACTTCAACGCGCCTTAAGTTCGGATTACGACCTAAAAAAATTACCCATTGAAATTAAGGAATATGAATCGATGTTGCGTCTATCAGGTGGAGATGCCAGAAAGTTACTAAATGTTTTAGAGCTTGTTGTTAACACTGAATTGGATGGTGATGAAATACCCACCGAACCGATAGTTATTACCAACGATATTGTGGTTGAGCGTATTCAACAAAATATTGCCATGTACGATAAAAACGGCGAAATGCATTATGACATCATTTCGGCTTTTATCAAATCGATTCGAGGCAGCGACCCCAACGCTGCAGTGTATTACCTGGCTCGTATGATAGCTGGTGGAGAGGATCCACTTTTTATCGCACGCCGTTTAGTAATTCTGGCAGCCGAAGATGTTGGATTGGCAAATGCCAATGCAATTTTAATGGCAACGAGCTGTTTTCAGGCGGTGCATCAGATTGGAATGCCCGAAGCCCGGATAATATTGTCAGAAACAACAATTTATTTGGCTAATTCGTCAAAAAGTAACTCGGCATATTCTGCTATCGACGCAGCGCTTGAACTTGTGAAAAACACTGGCGATTTGCCCGTTCCGCTCCATTTACGAAATGCTCCTACCAAGTTAATGAAGGAGCTAGGTTATGGAAATGATTACAAATATGCCCACTCCTACGATAATAATTTTGTATTAGATGAGTATTTACCAGATAATATTGCCAATTCAACCTTTTATGTTCCTCAGGATAACGCTCGTGAAAAAGAATTTGCAGTTCGGTTGCATAATTTATGGAAAGGTAAATACGGGTATTAAGAAATTAGTACATTTGCCGAAAAGCAGGGATAGATTTTTTGACATATAAAAACATCGGTTTTAAAAGATATTTTTTGAATCAAAAAACTAATAATAACAAATTAAACATGCTAAATACATTACCATTTATCAAACATGTCGATTCAGACAATTTTTTTCTTATCGCCGGACCGTGTGTCGTTGAAAGCGAAGAAAATTGTTTTGAAATTGCCGAAAAGTTGATAGCAATCACTGACAGGTTGCAGATACCATATATTTTTAAAGCCTCTTTTAAGAAGGCAAACCGATCAAAACTGGATTCCTTTAGTGGAATAGGAGATGAGGAGGCTTTACAGATCATAGCGAAGGTAAAGGAAACTCTGAAAGTTCCGGTTGTAACAGACATTCATACCGAAAAAGATGCTGAAATGGCGGCTAAATATGTAGACATTCTTCAGATTCCCGCCTTTCTTTGTCGTCAGACTGATCTTTTGGTTGCAGCCGGAAAAACCGGAAAAGTTGTAAATATTAAGAAAGGACAATTTCTTGCTCCTGATTCAATGCGTTTTGCGGCTGAAAAAATTGTTCAATCGGGAAACAACAAAGTAATGTTAACCGACCGCGGAACAATGTTTGGTTATCAGGATCTGATTGTTGATTACCGGGGTATTGTAGAGATGAAAAAATGGGGGTATCCCGTTATTCTTGATATAACACATTCACTTCAGCAGCCAAATCAGAATTCCGGAGTTAGTGGAGGACGGCCAGAGATGATTGAAACTATTGCCCGAGCCGGTATTGTTGTTGGTGCTGACGGTATTTTTATGGAAACGCACCCAAATCCGGGGCAAGCAAAATCTGACGGAGCTAATATGTTACCTCTTTCTCAGGTGGAACAACTTTTACAGCGATTGGTAAAAATTAGATCAGTAATAAAATCATTTAATTGATTCTATATAAAATGGTGAATATTAATTTTTTAGATTGCTTGAGGAAAATTTATCTTAACTTTTCTATGTTTAAAAAAGTTTTTTCGCCTTTTAATTTTTAAATTTAAATATGTATAATTACACCGTTAAAAAACTTGATGCTTTACGATGGAAAAGAAAAGATTAGTTGTTAGTTACAAAAACTGTTCTGCAGAGGTATTAGATGCTATTAAAAAGAAATATCCGTTAGGATATAGTGATTCTGTTATTAAAGTGCAGAAACCCAATAACGAATTCTTCTACGCAATAACCGTGGATACTGTCGACGCAAGTTATTTGATTAAGGTTGATGTCAAAATAGATAACCTAACCGAAGAAGAATTTGAAAAGGAATTTGGTGATGACGGTTCCTCGTCCAATGAAGAATCGCCTCTTGGTAGAGAAGATGATAACATTGAAAACATTGAATCGACTGAGACTACTTATGATGAATAACGTATAAATTAGGTATAAAAACAAAAAAGGGACTTTAAAAGTCCCTTTTTTGTTTTTATACAAACCCAATCGTTAAGAAATTACGATGTCTTTTTCAGACTCTTTAAGATACAATGCTTCAGGTCCAACTTCTTTTGTGCGAATTCGAATGACGTCCTCAATGTTTGAAACAAATATTTTTCCATCTCCAACCACACCTGTCCAAGCCGATTTAATAATTGCATCTACCGTCTTTTTCAGATTTTGATCACGAACAACGATTGACAGCATCCTTCGCTGAATGCGGTTAGCTTCATAAACGGCTCCCCTGAAAATGTGACCTTCTTTTTCTTTACCCACTCCTGTAACATCCCAATAGGTAAAAAAATCAATATCTGCTTCATGCAATGCTCTTTTTACTTCTTCAAATTTTGATTTACGAATAATAGCTTCTACTTTTTTCATTTAAATATGACTTAATAGTGAATGCTTTTTAATATTTATCATGATAAATGTAATTGTTTTTTTGAAATATCCTAAAAATAATATCAACTTACTATCTGATTATTAGGGATATATAAATGAATAAATAATAGATTTTTGTGTTAATTCACATATTTATCATGATAAAAGTCATTTTTATTAGGGCTTGAGTAGAATTTTTTGCTTATTTTCTTGAATTGGTATATCAGAATAGGGGGTAAAAAAAAGAGGAAATTTTTTAAATTTCCTCCAAAAAATAAATTTCCTACTAATTTATTCAGCTTCAGTATAAGCAATTTCATTGTGTTGTGAAAGGTCAAGACCAATTGATTCATCCTCATCAACAACACGGATCCCAATAGTTTTATCCACAATTTTAAATAAAACAAAAGTTACTACAGCTGAAAAAACTGTAATTACAGAAACGGCAAGAATTTGTACCCAAAGTTGATGAGAATTTCCCTGAAGAATTCCTGAATAAGAGCTCTGAACATTTGGAGTGGCTAAAACTCCTACCATAATTGAACCCACGAAGCCACCTACGCCATGTACACCAAATGCATCAAGAGAGTCATCGTATTTTAGTTTTGTTTTAACAGTACCAACCATATAGTAACAAATCACTGCACTTATGATACTTATTATTAGTGCTCCTTTAAAATCTACAAAACCAGCAGCCGGTGTTATAGCGGCTAATCCAGCAATTGCTCCTGTACAAATACCAACGGTAGTTGGTTTTTTATTAATCAACCAATCAATAATGGCCCAGGTTAAGGATGCGGTAGCAGCTGCAACATGAGTAACCAAAAATGCATTGGCGGCTAATCCATCCGCTGCTAGTCCACTTCCGGCATTGAATCCAAACCAGCCAAACCAAAGTAAGCCTGTTCCTAGTACTATAAAAGGAACATTGTGAGGTGGTGTAGGAATATTTTCATAATATCGCCTTTTTCCAAGCATTATGGCCATAATCAAGGCTGCAATGCCTGCATTAATATGTACAACAATACCTCCTGCAAAATCAAGTACACCCATTTTGTACAACCATCCATCGGCAGACCATATCCAATGTACAACAGGATTATAAACCAAAACTGCCCATAACAATGAAAACAATAAAAACCCACTGAATTTAATTCGTTCTGCAAATGCTCCAATAATAAGTGCGGGAGTAATTACGGCAAACATGCATTGGTAGAGCACAAATAACAAATGTGGAATACGGTCGTTAGGCATCGAAACGTAATATGGGCTTAAATCGTTGACTTTGATACCGTTCAGAAAAGCCCACTTAAATCCGCCAATAATTCCTTTAGTCCAGCCTTCGGATGATCCAAATGCATTGCTATAACCAAAAATCATCCATTCAATTGTAATTGCTGCGATAAGAATAAAACACTGCATTAAAATATTCAGGATGTTCTTTCGACGAACTAGCCCGCCATAAAAAAAAGCCAATCCCGGAATCGTCATTAACATAACCAAGGCAGTAGCAACAATCATCCAAGCCGTATTGCCCAGATTTAGTTTTGGCACATCCAAAGTTGGCCCCATCGTTTGTGCTTGTAAACTTAGGGTTGTAACTCCCAATAAAATCAATAGACAACAAATAACAATTTTAGTCAGTTTACTAAACATACTATATTTCCTTCCACCATTAATAAAAAAAGTTCTCTAATTCCGGCGGCAAAAATATGTTTTTTTTAATAAATTGTAAGGGGTAACAACAAAATAATTAATAAAATATTTATTTTACCCTATTTTAATTGATGTTTAAAAAAAATAAGTGAATTAATTTCAAGAACACCCCTAAAAAAAATAGGGGGTGCATTGCACCCCCTACACCAATTAAACGTTGGAATTAGAGAAATTTTGTGTGGATTGGATTTAATTTTATTCAGCTTCGGTATAAGCTATTTCACCATGTTGAGAAATATCCAAACCTGTTGTTTCTTCATCAGATGTAGCTTTAATACCCAGTGTTTTATCTACAATCCAGAAAATTATTGCTGTTAAAACTCCACTATAAACTATCGTTGCTAAAACAGCTTTAACCTGAATTAAGAATTGTGCAGGGTTTCCATAGAATAAACCCTTATAAGAACCTTGAATAGCCGCAGTTGCAAATAAACCAGTTGCCAAAGCCCCCCAAATACCACCAATACCATGAACTCCAAAGGCATCTAATGCATCGTCATACCCAAGTTTTGGTTTTACAATTCCTACCATAATGAAGCAGAACACCGATACAAGAAGACCGATAATGATTGCACCGGATACATCAACAAACCCTGATGCGGGAGTAATCGCTACTAAACCTGCTACAGCCCCGGTGCAAATACCTACTACGGTTGCTTTTTTGTTAATAAACCAGTCGAGTAAAGCCCATGATAATGCAGCAGCTGCCGTAGCTATATGTGTTACAAGAAAGGCGCTGGCAGCTAAACCATCTGCAGCAAGACCACTTCCGGCATTGAAACCAAACCATCCAAACCATAGTAAAGCAGCTCCAATAACAACAAGAGGAACGTTGTGAGGAGGTGTTGGATGCCCATCGTAATATTTGCGTTTTCCAATCATTAATGCCGTTACTAGCGCTGCAATACCTGCATTTATATGAACGACGGTACCACCGGCAAAATCTAGTGTTCCAAGCTTAAATAACCAGCCATCGGCTGACCAGACCCAATGTGCAATTGGATTGTAAACGAAAATAGCCCAAAGTAAAGTAAAAATCAGGAACCCACGGAATTTAATACGTTCTGCAAATGCTCCAATGATAAGGGCTGGAGTAATTACCGCGAACATGCATTGAAAGAGCACAAATACAATGTGAGGAATAGTACCGATCATTTCAGGAGCACCGTTAACAATTTTTCCAGTAGTTTGTGAGTGTGAAATAAAATATGGACTCAAGTCATTGATTCCAATTCCTTTAAGAAATGCCCAATCAAACCCGCCAATAAACGGAGCCAAAGCACCTTTTGACGAACCGAAAGCATTACTATAACCAAAAGCTACCCATTCCAAACTAATTACTGCAGTGATAATAAAACACTGAATGAGAACGCTCAACACGTTTTTCCTACGAACCAAGCCACCATAAAATAGTGCTAAACCAGGAATGGTCATTAATAATACCAAGGCTGTTGCTACAATCATCCAGGCTGTGTCTCCCGAATCAACTTTAGGTGCAGGTATAGCTGCTGCAGTTGTTGCTGCTACCTGTGCAAATGTTGCTAATGATGTTACACTTGACAAAACCAAGGGTAAGCAAATATATTTAAGAAATTTTTTTATCATGATTTTCTGTTTTTTGGATTAGTCTACAAATTTATTTTTTTATATCGTATAGGGATTCATCTCCATGATCTCCTGTACGTATTCGTATTGATTGTTCGACAGTTTCAACAAAAATCCTTCCATCACCACTTTCGCCGGTGTAGGCTGATTTAAGAATGGCATTAATGGATTTTTCTAAGTTAACGTCACGAACAACAAACGAAATAAATATTCTATCGATGGTATTCACATCATAAGCGACACCTCTAAAAATTAATCCTTGTTTTGCTGTGCCCTGGCCTTTAACATCCCACCAGGAAAGGAAATCGATATCAGCTTCGTGCAGTGCTTTCCTTACGTCTTCGAACTTTGTCTTACGAATAATGGCTTCAATTTTTTTCATGTCTGTGTTTTTAAATTTTAATATTTAGAATGTGATACCAAAAACAAGGTGTATATAATCCATACGGTTATATGTTGCTGAAGGATTCACAACTAAAGTTGCCCTAAGAGGCAAGGAAAAAGCATCAGTGATTTTAACCAATTTTGATAAGGTTACACCAATATTTACAATAGAAAATGATTTTTTACTGGCTGATGCATCAAAAGTTGTGTACCCATAATTATTATAATAACTAGCCCAAGGTGTAAAACCCAGGAAGAAAGCTGCCGGACCTTTAGTATATCCTAGTTCTATATAAGTTGAATATGCTTGTTTTGCAGAATCAGCACCAGCGCTTGATCCCTTTTTATCATACCCATAAAACATGGTATTCCATGTTACACTGATTGGGAAAGATTCAGGACCGGTATATCCTATTGTACCTTCAAGCATATGTCCCGTTTTATTGCTTGAATAATCGAAATACTTAGCCTTTGGAAAGTTCCAGTCATAATCGGTTAATGTAAACTTTAAATGGCCTGAAGTTAAAGAAACATAAGGGTCAACTTCCTTATAGCTTCCAACGAAATCTGTAGACCCCCAAACACCAATTTCGAAATTTCCTTTCGAAAAGGCTAATGTTGGCTGAAAATTAGGAGTTGGACTTCCTGTAGCCATAGAACCACGCCATACATAGTGGCTAACTAATTCGGCAGTAACTTTAATGGGTGGAGCCACTGGGGCATCCTGTGCTGAGGTTTTACTAAAATTGAAAACTCCCGAGAAAACTAAAACCAGCGCGAGCAAAATGTTTTTGTTTTTCATAGACTTAAAATTTAGGTTTGTGAAATCTTTGTTTGTCGCTACAAACATATAAATAATATTTAATACCCCCAAATTTTATAGGTAGTAAAACTAAAAACATATAAAATTATTTGATTAACGTCTATAAAATGGGGTACAATATAAAAAAAAATACCATTTTTGAATAACTGAGTTGTTTTTTTATTTCTGTCAACAAATTGGAAGCGTGTAATTTAATTTATTTAACCAAAATTTGATATTTGGTTTAAATATTTAAATAAAATCTACTTTTTCATTACAATATATAGAAAAACACTTCTATTTAATAAAAATTAGGTGTTTGAAAAGAATTTTATTAAGATTGAATAAAATTATGATTTCCAATTAATGTTGTGCTAAATTAAGCTACAAACAAAAAGCGCTGCATAGTTTCCCATGCAGCGCTTTTTGTTTACTAAATTCTTTAATATTAGGAAAGGTTAGTGTTTACAATTCCCTGATCCAGATGTTACGGTAGCTTACAGGATTTCCATGATCCTGAAGTGAAATTGGTTCTTTCATGCTATGAGGTGTATATTCTGGTAATCCAATATAAGGGGTAGTACCTCGAATTTCAGTGTTATTCTGAATTAAAACACCATTATGCAGGATGGTGATATGTGCAGGAACAGCTACTCTGCCGTTTTCGCTGAAACGAGGTGCCTGGTAAATAATATCGTAAACTTGCCATTCACCCGGTTTTTTACAGGCGTTTGCTAATGGGATACTTTGTTTATAAATCGACCCTGTTTGTCCGTTTACATAGGTTTTATTGTTATAACAGTCCAATACCTGAATTTCATATCTGTTTTGCAGGAAAATACCACTGTTGCCGCGTCCCTGACCATCACCTTTTACTTCTGAAGGGGAACGCCATTCAATATGTAACTGACAATCGCCAAATCCGCGTTTGGTTTTAATACCACCTGTACCACCTTTTACTGTTGCACATCCATCAGCAATTGTCCATGTGGCCACTCCGCCTTTTTCACTATCCCATTGGTCGAGATTTGTACCATCAAATAGCACGATTGCGTCTGATGACGGTTTAGTTCCTTCTCCAGGAGTGACAATAGGAGGTACCGGTGCATATAATTCAGTACTCTCAGGATTTTTTTCGACTTTTTTTTCTGTCTGGGCAAATACGCCCAATGTTAACACCAATAATAGTGTGGTTAATGTTAAGCTTTTCATAAATAAAATAATTAATAGTTGTTTGAAAATATGAATTTTTTTGACTCATTTGAAACCAAGTACCAAGAAACCTTTTTTCTTCGTAAACACAAAACCTTTTTTACAGATTACATTGTTTAATGCTATAAATCCTTAGTTATTTTCCAGTTTTATAAGTTTTCCGGGCGATAATTGGTTATCCACTATAATTTCGGGAGGGTTACCCTTATAATAGATATTGCTGTTACCTTCAAACTTAACTTTAAGTTGTTGTATTACATTTACATACACATCACCCCAACCACGTTGGCGTACATAGCAATCGTTAGAAAGGAGACTGTCGGCATAAATTTTACTATTACCTCCAGCCCATATTTCACAATTGCTACAATTTCCTTTTACTTTATAGAATCCAAAACTATCAGCTCCCATAAAGATACCGCAATATACTGAATTCACAGTTATATCTACTTCACAAAATTTGCCCCAATCAACAAACTGGAAGGTGTTTGCCTTAAAAGTTCCGAGAGTAACAAAATGTAAAGGTTTATACGCGTAAAGGATCAGATCCTGATTGATGTGAAGTTCCAGCTTTATTTTCTCGTATTTCCTTGACCAAGCATATTTTGTATTTTGGCTGATATAGACGATACCTTCTTTTTCTTCGATATATACAGCTTTTTGCAGATTTTCACCACAAGTAATGAGTACTTTATTAATCGTATCATTTATTAAAGTTATATCAAAGATGCTGTTTGTTTCGATTCTCGAAAATGAATTGCTGATCACCACCTCTTTGGTAATTAATTCTCCGGCGTCAAATAATCCATTATTATCGCACGAAAGCAGGAATAAAGGGAGAAATATAAAACTCAATAATTTCATATAATTGCTTAAAAATTTAATATTTCCAACGGTAACCAATTCCCCATTCAATAAAATCGGCAATGGCAGTCCAATGAGCTTTTATGGTAATACCAGCAACCAATCGTGGTGAAAGTTGATAGCGAAGGCCTATACGATTACTGATTTTCCCCGATTTTGTATACGGGTTTTTTAAATAAATACCTGGTTGAATAACATATGATATTTTTCCCATTCTGAGTTCGTAGGAAAGATTCCATGAAACCCGAAATAAATCATTTTCTGTGGTGGTATCGTTTTCCAGTTCAAGCTTTTTTTTAAGTGACGGATCGAAATAAAAATTGATAGAACTCCCAACCATGGTGGTTTGAGTAATTTCACGACTATATTCGACTGATATAGCCAAAGGGGTAAACTTCTGGTTATATTGCTGGGCTAGTTGTTTTCTACCAAGAGCACCCATTATCAGAAAATGATTTCGTTTTTGCTCTTTTGGTTCTTCGGATCGGATATAGTCACTTTGATTGGGATTATTTATCAGGTATTGCAGGCCGCCGAAAGCTGTAAATAGATTTAATCCTTTGTTGGGCTCCTGATAGTTCCCGTTTGATGCATGCATCAAACCAAATCCGAGTTTAAGATAGGTTTGTGAATTTATTCGTGCAGTTCCATTAATGTTGTAGTTTATAAATACATTGAATTTGGAACCAATAGCCATATCGAAATAGTTATTTTTGTTATCAAATCGTTTTGAGACATAAGTTAAGCCAAAGTCGATTCCATTTCCAAAATTGAAACGTGGATTTCCGCGAATATAATAGCGGTCGATATAGCAATACAGGGATGTCATATTTCCATAAACCTGATTGTTGCCAAGTCCGGAATGATAAATGCCAATTCCGATTTTTGGATAATTATAATGTTGATGCCATAATTTCTCACCTTTCGTGAGTAGTCCAACATTTAATTGGTAGCCAGTTACGTGATCTTTAATAAAATAGGATATATATTCTATGTGAGGAGTAATAAAGCCATAATGAAAAGCACCTTCGAAATAAAGCTTCTTTTTCCAATCCGATGACTGCGAAAAACACATCGAAAAAAGAAGCCCGAAAAGAATGCAGCTGGCTTTAACGCGTTTAGTCAAGATAATTCCTAAATAACACATCCGGCAAAAATAGTAATTTGGTATGTATTTCGGTTATTATTTTAAATTTCATCTTAAAAGACCAAAACGGATATTTATTGTTGCTTACAAGATTGCAATGAACTTGTAAAGTATATATTTGTAGTTCAAATGCAATATTATCTCTGAAAATTATATATGCAACTGATTAATAATGTACAAGCTCCTTATTTCATTTTCGATAATTTATCGGGTTTTAACGAGATAAAACATTTTGTATCTACACGGCATGGAGGAGTAAGTAAGGGAGATTATTCATCATTAAATATAGGTTTTGGAACAGACGATGATAATGCATTAGTGCTTGAAAACAGGCAAATTTTAGCAAAATCTGTTAATATATCACTTGATTCATTTGTGATTTTAAATCAAATTCATAATACAAATGTTGCTGTGGTTACCAGTACCATGCGAGGAAATGGCGTATATAGTCGCGATACGGCACTTTGCGGGACGGATGCAATGGTTACAAATCAACCTGATATTTGCATTTTTGTGATGTCTGCTGATTGTGTACCTCTTTTATTTTTCGATCCGGTAAATAAAGTTATTGGTGCTTGCCATGCCGGATGGAGAGGAACTATAAAAAAGGCGCCTCTTGCAACAATTAAAACGATGTGCAAAACCTTTGGGAGCATTCCCGCTGATATCATAGTCGGCATTGGTCCGTCAATCGGACCTTGTTGTTACAATGTTGGAGGTGAGGTGATTGATTCTGTTCTTCGAACATTTGGAAGTACCGATTCATTAATTCGGTTTGATAATTTTGACTGGCAGCCATATTTTGATTTATGGGCTACTAATAAATATCTGCTCCTTGAAGCTGGTATAAAGGATAACCATATCGAGTTAGCAAGTTTATGTACACAATGTCATCATAAGGACTTTTTTTCATCACGTCATGGCAAGGGAATTACCGGGCGATTTGGTGCAGGAATTATGTTAAAACAGAATTTTTAAGTTTCTATAAATTAATTTTCAAAAAATCCTTTATTCTTTTATCAAAATCGCTTTTACTGATTAATCCTGTTGACATTTGCGGTTTGGAGGATGCCGGGCAGAATAGAACTGACGGTATGCCTGAAACTCCAAAAACGTTGGCAAGTTCCTTCTGATCATCAACATCAACTTTATAAACGTTTATTTTGCCTTTGTATTCTTTAGCAATCTGGTCAACAGTTGGAGCCATAATTTTGCATGGACCGCACCAGGTAGCATAGAAGTCGATAATACAAGGTTTGTCTCCGGCAAATTTCCACTCCTTACTTTTTGAATAATCAAACACTTTTTGTTTAAATGTTACAGAAGTAAGGTGTTCTATTTGTGATTTTCCTGCGTTTGTAACTTCTTGTTTTTTGGGAGCTTGCTGACTTTGGCAACTTCCGAAAGGAATTAAGGATATTGTTGCAATAATTATATAATTAGCTGCTTTCATATTGATTCGATTTATATTTTTAACTTCATTTATGTTAACTACAACCAAAAACGCATTTTGTTTTGGGTTGAAAATTGAATGAGCAAATTTATTAATCTTTTTCCCGAATTTATAATTGAATTTTAAACTATCGTTAAATAATTACATAATGAAGCTAAAAATATTCAATACAGGTATTTACTTAAATGATAATTTATCTTTTACAAGGTTTGTTTCAAACTTCATCGTTTACGGTACAGAATCTTTTACTGAAAGAACTATATTTACCACTTACAAGTTAAAATTACTAATGTAATAACATGAACTATGAAAAAATTATTAACATCTAAATGGTCTTATGTCTTATGGTTGCTGCTGATTATCGTAGTTTTTTATTCATGTACAAATAAAGAGGTTGTTACGCCATGTTTGCATGGTCATACTTATGGTTTTTTGGGTGGTTTATGGCACGGATTTATTGCCCCTTTTGATCTGTTTGGAATGATTTTTTTTGATGACATTACCGTATTTGCCCAAAATAATAATGGGGCATTTTATGCTTTTGGATTTCTGCTAGGTAGCGGTGGATGGGGTTTCTTTGGTGGAAAAGGAGCAAAATGGAAAAGAAAATAATAGTATATAGCTTTCAACGGAATGATAAAAATTGCCCGAAATAGTTTAGCTTTTAGTTTATTACTATTCATTTCGTCTTTCAGTTGGGCGCAAAATAGTGCATCAATTGAGGGAAATGTTAAGGACGACAATGGCAATTTACTGAGTCATGTAAATGTTTATCTTGACCGCACATCCTTTGGAACCTCAAGCAATGATAGCGGCTTTTATCGGTTGTTAATTCCATCCGGTAAAGATTTCTCGCTCGCGTTTTCTATGATTGGGTATCAAAGTCAAAGGCGGGTAGTACATCTTAAAAATGCTGAAATACTGAAAGTTAATATTGTTCTTCGCCAGGAGGTCAGATCCATAGCAGAGGTTTCTGTTAGCAGTGAAACCGACAGAGTCGGAAACATCAGTCGTATCAGCATGAATGATTTTCAGCTTATACCCAATCCAAGCGGAAACATTGAAACATTAATCAAGACACTTCCCGGTGTGTCATCATCGAATGAATTAAGTTCACAATATTCGGTACGTGGTGGAAGTTTTGACGAAAACTTAGTGTATGTAAATGATATTGAGATAGTTCGTCCTTTTTTGATACGTACCGGGCAACAGGAAGGATTAAGCTTTATAAATCCCGACATGGTTTCGTCAGTGAAATTCTCGGCAGGTGGATTCGAAGCCAGATACGGCGATAAAATGTCGTCAGTGCTTGATGTTGTTTATCGCAGGCCAACGAAATATCAAGTTATAGTTAGCGCGAGTTTGCTGGGGACATCGGTATCAGCCGAAGGAATATCGAAGAATGGAAAGTTTACTCATATCACAGGTTTTCGATATAAAACATCACAATATCTGTTAAATACGCTAGAAACGAAAGGCGATTATAAGCCTGCTTTTACTGATTTACAATCTCTAATTACTTACCAATTTTCGAAGAAACTGGAAGGCAGTTTTCTTGGCAATTTTGCTCAGAATAAATACAATTTTGTCCCGCAATCGCGATCGACAAATTTTGGGACGATTACGCAGGTTTATAATCTAACCGTGTTTTATGGTGGTCAGGAAATGGATAAATACCGTTCGATGTTAGGTGCTTTAACTCTTCAGTATAAACCAATTCAAAAGTTATCCTTAAAACTCATAGGCTCAGCTTACTCCACTTACGAACAGGAAACTTTTGATATAGAAAGCCAATACCTTATTAATGAACTTGATAATACACCAGGCTCAAAAACTTATGGAGACAGTTTGCTAAACCTCGGAGTAGGAGGGATGCTCAATCATGCCCGAAATTATCTTTGGGCCAATACATATACAGCATCACATATTGGAACGTTTTTAGCTGGAAATCATCAGCTAAGATGGGCATTGGATTATAAACGCGAGATAATTACCGATCACTTAAATGAGTGGACCCTGATTGATTCTGCTGGATATTCAACTCCATATTCTCAAAAATCCATTCATTTATATGATGTAGCGGATGCAAAAAATGAAACCGCTTCCAATCGTTTTTCAGGGTATCTTCAGGATTCATACCAGTTTAGTAGTCAAAAACATAAATTCTTCATTAATGGAGGAATTCGTTTCAATTATTGGGATTTTAACACTGAATTTTTGGTAAGTCCACGATTCAGGCTGTCCATCAAACCCGGTTGGAATCGCGATATAATGTTACATATTGCCACAGGAATTTATTATCAACCTGCATTTTACAAGGAGATGCGTGATTTTCATGGAAAGCTTAATTCTCAAATTTTAGCCCAACAGAGCATTCATTTTGTTGGTGGAGGCGACTATCATTTTTCTCTATGGGACCGCCCATTTATTTTTACTTCGGAATTGTATTTCAAGCAACTGCAAAAACTTATACCATACAAAGTTGATAATGTTCGCATTCGCTATACTGCTGAAAATAATGCAAAAGGATATGCCACCGGGATTGATTTTAAATTAAATGGTGAATTTGTTCCAGGAGTTGAATCATGGGCAAGTTTGTCTCTCCTGAAAACGGAAGAAGATATTATTGGCGATTTTTATATTAGCAAAAACGGTAACCGCATAGAACCTGGTTATTTTCCAATGCCAACAGACCAGCGAGTTAATTTTAATTTATACTTTCAGGACTACCTACCCAACAACCCAACTTTGCAAATGCATTTGAACCTGGTTTATGGAAGTAGTTTGCAGGTTAGTCCTCCAATGCCTGCGCGTTTCGATCAAACATTTCCAATAGGCCCATACCGACGTGTAGACATGGGTTTTTCGAAGATATTCAAAAGTGAAAATCATGTAAGTAATGTTGAATGGATCAACAAATTCAAAGAATTTGTAGTAAGCCTCGAATTCTTCAATCTTTTAAACATTAATAACAAAGCTTCATACCTATGGGTGCGCACAATTTCTAATCAGGAAAATTTACCCAATGAATTTGCAGTGCCAAATTATCTTACTTCGAGAAGGATAAATTTGAAGTTGGTTATAAGGTTTTAACTGTTGAAAAGACCTGTCAGGTTGAAAAGACCGGTTGAAAAGACCTGTCAGGTTTCAAAGACCTGTCAGGTCTGATCACAATTTGACGGTTCTATCTGTTGAAAGACTTGACAGGTTTCAAAAACCTGACAGGTCTGATCACAATTTGACGGTTCTATCTGTTGAAAAACCTGTCAGGTTTCAAAAACCTGACAGGTTTTTCAACAAATTTATATTTAACATAACACTAGCAGACATTTTGTTTTTTTAAGAAATGCCACCAGATTTGTAGGTGATATGTTTTATTAAAAAAAACTAAATTAAAAACTGAATGAAAAGATTGAATCTTGTTTTAGGTTATAAAGTCTATCTTTGCAAATTTAAATGAAAAATTTAATGCTAAACCGATATATTAAGGTAATATTCATACTATTATTAGTTTTAATTGCAACCTATTTTGGAGTAAGAAAGTATGTACTCAATCAGGTATTACATAGATTGACAATAAAGACTGAAATGAATTTTAATTTGAAAATTGGATATTCGGAGGCAGGTTTTGTTGGATTTAAAACAATTTTAATTCGCAATTTTACAATTCTTTCTCAAGGCAGCGATACAATAGTTAGGGCCGATTCTCTTGAGGTATCACCTAAACTTATTCAGTTACTGTTCGGTAAAATGCGAATCTCAGAATTATTTATCAGTCATTCCAATGTTTATTTCGACGTGCATCTTCTTCGCTTATTTAAGAATAGGTATCAGACATCGCCCAAAGATTCTGCATCCCAACCCAAAGAAGCAAGTTTTGCACGAATGTTAAATTCTATACAAAGACAGTTATTCACCGTCATTCCCAAAGAAATTACCATTCGGAATACAGAGTTAGTTTATCGACGGGATTCTATCTTTGCATCCATTTATTGTGAATATTTTTCGTACGGCAAAAGACAGTTTTCAGGTGAGCTGCTTCTGGCAGATAATTCAATAAAAGAAAGATGTGTAGTGAGGGGGTTTCTTGATCTGGGAGACCATACTATCACGGCCACCATTGGCCATTCAGACACGGCGCTGACTAAACTTCCTTATATCGGACCTCGGTGGCAGGCAATGCTTGGTTTTGATACACTGCAATTTTCGGCTCACTTTGAAGATGTTGACGATAATCTTCTCGACATTAAAGGTGCCGTGTTTGCAAAGAATCTGACTATACAACATAAACGAATAGGCCCAGACCCGGTAATAACAAACTCCATGCAGGTTAATTTCACCTTACATGCAGGCAATAAGTTTATTGAACTCGATAGTACATCCATGGTCCGTATTAATCGTTTCTCTTTCTCACCCTATGGCAGGTTTGAAAGCGGTACATCAAAAAAGTTTGCTTGTGCTTTTATATACAAGGAGTTTGATGCCCAGGAATTATTTGAATCGATGCCCGAAGGATTATTTTCCAATTTTGCGGGAATTGTTACAGAAGGAAAACTTGCCTATCAAATGCATGCAGCGGTGGATTTTGGTTTGCCCGATAGTGTTCAGTTCGAATCAAAGTTGGAAAACAAAGGGTTTAAGATAAAAAAGTATGGAGTAACCGATTTTCGGATTATGAATGGTGCATTCGTTCAGGAGGTTTATGATAATGACCATTTTGTGAAATCCATACTTGTAGGCTCCAATAATCCCGATTTCATTTTATTGGAACAAATTTCTACTTATTTAAGATCATCTGTTTTAACTGCCGAGGATGGTGATTTTTTTTATCACAAAGGGTTTAATGAGAGAGCCTTCAGAGAGTCAATAGCCACTAACCTCAAAGAGAGCCGTTTTGCGCGTGGAGGCAGTACAATATCCATGCAATTGGTAAAGAATGTGTTTCTGAGCCGCAAGAAAACTATTTCACGAAAAGTGGAGGAGGCTCTTATTGTTTGGATGATTGAGAACTTGCACCTTACATCTAAACAACGGATGTTTGAGGTTTATTTGAATATTATTGAATGGGGCCCCGGCATTTATGGGATTAAACCAGCTGCCCGGTTTTATTTTAACAAAACTCCCGGAGCTTTAAGTTTATCAGAAAGTATCTATTTGTCAAGTCTGGTACCACGTCCGAAAGCATTTCGCTATGCCTTTATATCAAATGGTGTTTTACGCGATTACTTTGGAAACTATTTTCGGCTGTTAAGCAGTATCATGTTGCGTCGAAATCAAATTACTACTGCTGATACATTTAATTTAGCGCCAAATATAACATTAACAGGAGAAGCTAAAAAATATCTTACATCACCGGATACTGTTGCCAGAGAAGATTCTCTATTCTTTGTCGAACCTAAACAGCTTCCCATGTTTAAGCTAGATTGAGTATGAAGTTCAGGCCTTTCGGTTTTGAGCAATAAAATTTTGATTTAATTGTCATGAAGATATCAAGTCAGACTTTGATGTAGGACTTTTTATTATATAAAGTATTTATAATGAATATATTATCAAAAAGGTTACTATATATATTTTTTACCGTTTTTCTTTTATCTTCTGCCGTTGAAGCCGGAAACATTACTGGAAATATTAAAAAGAACAAAGCAAATACTCCAAGCCTATTTTATAATACCCATTCGCCATGGGTTGATTCGGTTTTTAATTCACTCACTCAGGACCAACGGATTTCACAACTTTTTATGGTAGCAGCCTATTCCAATCGCGACCAGCAATATGATGATAAGCTTACCGCAACTATTCGAAATCATCAGGTGGGAGGATTGATTTTTTTTCAGGGGGGACCCATACGGCAGGCAATCCTAACAAATCATTTTCAAGCAATTACTAAAACACCACTTCTGATTGGTATGGATTGTGAATGGGGTCTGGGAATGCGCCTCGATAGCACCATCAGCTATCCCCGGCAAATGATGCTTGGCGCTGTTTCGGACAATCGACTAATTTACGACATGGGTTATGAAATAGCCGGACAGCTCAAAGATTTGGGTGTATATCTGAATTTCGCTCCGGTTATTGATGTGAATAATAATCCCGATAATCCGGTGATTAATAATCGATCGTTTGGTGAGGATAAATATATAGTTGCAAATAAAGGAATAGCCTATATGCAAGGCATGCAAGCAAATGGAGTGATTGCCACCGCAAAACATTTTCCCGGACACGGCGATACCAATGCCGATTCGCACTTTACTTTTCCAATAATAAAATTCGATACCACCAGACTCGACACTTTGGAGCTGTTTCCATTTAAACAGCTCATCAATAACAAACTTGGGGGATTAATGATAGCCCACCTTTTTGTTCCTATGCTCGACTCAACGGTGAATACTGCATCTACATTATCGTACAAAATTGTAACCGGACTTTTAAAGAAGAAACTGGGGTATAATGGTTTGATTTTTACTGATGCTCTGAACATGAAAGGGGTTAGCAATTTTTTTAAACCTGGGGAACTTGAAGTTAAAGCAATCCAGGCAGGTAATGATGTGCTTGTTATGCCTTCGGATATCCCCAAAGCGCTGGCGGCGATTAAGACAGCTATTATTCGCAGAACCATCCGCCAATCACAAATTGACAGTTCCTGTCGTAAAATTCTGGCAGCGAAAGAATGGGCAGGTTTGCAAAAAATTAAACTTGTCGATATTTCCTCACTCAATAAAAAACTGAATTCACCGGCGGCTGATCTTATTCAAAGGAGGTTGGTTGAATCAGCCATCACGATAGTAAAAAATCAGCAAAACTTAATTCCTTTAAAATGTCTTGATACACTTCGTATGGCGGTTTTAATTGTTGGAACTGACAAACCAAACAAATTCAGTGAAACACTTTCGTTATACAAAGGCTTTGATACTTATTACCTTCCTAAACAAGCTGATAGCACATATATAGATAGCTTGTTTTATAATTTACGCCATTACAATATAGTAATAGCTGGTATACTCAATACCGACTACCGACCCACAAGAAATTTTGGAATCACACATGAATCGGTGGCTTTTCTCGATTCATTATCACAAAAAACGGCAGTTATACTTGATCTGTTTGCAACACCATACTCCCTGGCATATTTTAAACACCTAAATGATTTTAAAGGTATTATTGTCTCTTTCGAGGATCAGCCTATTATTCAGGATTATTCAGCACAAATGATATTTGGTGCCATTGGTGCCAAAGGAAAATTATCTGTTACAGCCGCCCCTTCAATTCCCTTTGGAAAGGGTATCAATACCGCCGGCAATCTTCGTTTAAAATACACCATACCAGAGGACGTGAACATTGACTCAAACCAACTAACATCAATTGATTCTATTGCAAACGATGCTATTCAAAAGGGAGCCACCCCTGGATGCCAGATTTTAGCTGCAAAAAATGGAGTTGTGTTTTACCATAAATCTTTTGGCTATCAAACCTATGATACGATTAGACGAGTAAAGAATACGGATATTTATGATTTGGCTTCAATCACCAAAATTTCAGCCACCCTACCTTCTGTAATGAAACTTTATGAGGAAGATAAAATAAATCTGAAAAATAAACTTTCGGTTTATTTGCCTGAGATGAAAAAAAGTAACAAAAAGGATATCATTTTGCTTGATATGCTCACTCATCAGGCACGTCTCAAGCCGTTTATTCCTTTTTATGAACGAACCATAGAGCCGTCAAATGCCAAGGAATCAATACTATCGACTACCTATTCGTATGAAAACCCTATAAAACTTGGACCAAAGCTATATGCGAATAAGAATATAAGGTATCGCAACGGGTATTACTCTTCAAAGCCCGATATACTCCATGGATTGCAGGTAGCGGACAATTTGTTTATTTTAAATTCGTATGCTGATTCTATTTTTTCGATCAGTAAGGAATCAAAGCTACTTTCTGCAAAGGAATACAAATATAGCGATATGGATTTTTATTATCTTTTCTGGATTGTTGAACGGATTACTCACCAGCCGATGAATGAGTATGTTGAAAAGAATTTTTACAATAAATTAGGTGCCTCCACCATGGGTTATTTACCACTAAATCGTTTTGAACCTGATAGGATTCCTCCAACCGAAAACGATGTTATATTCAGAAAACAAGTTGTTCGAGGGTACGTGCACGATCCCGGAGCAGCCATGATGGGTGGTGTTTGTGGTCATGCGGGTTTATTTTCCAATGTAAACGACTTGGCAAAGTTGATGCAAATGTATTTAAACAAAGGAACTTACGGTGGAGAGCAATATTTTAAGCCAGAAACCATCGATTATTTTACCTCTTGTCCTTTTTGTGATAATCATAACCGTCGTGGTATAGGCTTTGATAAGCCTGATATGAGTTCGGTAGCCGGACCAACATGCCAATGTGTTTCTGCCAGTAGTTTCGGACATTCCGGATTCACAGGCACTTTCACATGGGCTGATCCTGAAACTGGTTTGTTGTATATTTTTCTCTCTAACAGGGTTTATCCCGATGCCGGCAACAACAAAATTACTGAGATGGATGTACGTACAAAAATCCAGGAGGTGTTGGCGAAAAGTATACGGTAGGTTTGATTAAAATTAGTGTTTGCAAGAAATTTAAATTTTACAATTAAATCCAACCAATATGTGATACTAACGCTTAAATAAATAGCCACGAATGCACAAACAATTATTCGTGCATTCGTGGCTCAGAATCAATTTTGGTATTTATTTTTTTCCGACTTCTTCACTTATTCTCGAAAGCTGAATCAAAGGCCACATTAGATGGCTTAAAGTCAACGCTTCTTACAAATTCGCAAGCTTCTTCGGCGCCATGCTCACGATCCATACCACTGTCTTCCCATTCTACTGAGAGAGGACCCTGATAATTTATACGATTGAAAGCACGAATGATTTCTTCGAAATCGATATTTCCATGTCCAAGACTACGAAAATCCCAGTATCGACGGCGATCGCCAAAAGGGATATGACCACCAAAAACGCCTACCTCCTTCAAGCCTTCGGACCAACCAACATCTTTCATGTGAACGTTGAAAATGCGGTCGGAAAAGCGATAGATAAATTCTACATAATCAACGCCTTGGTAACCAAAATGACTCGGGTCGAAATTAAAACCAAATGCTGGATGAAAATTTAATGCTTTCAAGGCACGTTCTGCCGAAACAATATCAAAAGCTATTTCTGTTGGATGCACTTCCAGAGCAAATTTCATTCCTATTTTATGAAACTCATCAAGAATTGGAATCCATCGTTTTGCAAAGTCTTCATAACCATTGTCTATCCATGATTCAGGAACTCCGGGAAATGAATACAATAAATGCCAGATAGAGCTTCCTGTAAAACCATTAACTACATTAACACCCAGTCGTTTAGCTGCATGTGCAGTGGCAATCATTTCCTTTGCAGCACGCTGACGAACACCTTCCGGATCGCCATCTCCCCAAACATATTCAGGAACAATCGATTTGTGACGTTCGTCGATTTTGTCACAAACACATTGTCCAACCAGATGATTGGAAATAGAATACACTTTCAGGTCATACTTTTTTAGCAAGGCAATACGTTTAGTGCAATAAGCATTGTCAGCTTTGTCAACTTCAAAATGATTTCCCCAACAGGCAAGTTCAAGTCCATCATAGCCAAATTCATTGGCTTTCTGGCATAGTACTTCAATATCGAGGTCGGCCCACTGGCCTGTGAAAAGAGTTACTGGTCTGGACATATGAAAATTTTTAGATTTTAGATCTACGATTTTAGATTTAGGTGGTTGCGTTTTGTGGTAATAGACTTCACAAAAATTGAGAGAAGTTCATTTGTTTCTTTATTTAAGATCAACTAATAAATCTGTAACGTACAATTATTCCGCAAACTTCACCCACTTTTTATCCTGATTATACCCTGCTTCAACAACGGTTTCGATAAATTGCATGCCACGAATACCATCATCTGTTGATGGGAAGTCTAACCATTCGGCTTTAGGTTGCTGTCCATTCATTTTGGCCCTCACGGTGAGCGAAAAGTTACGGTAGATGTTTGCAAAAGCCTCGAGATAGCCCTCAGGGTGACCGGCGGGTGTTCGGGAATTGTGTTTGGCTATGTCGCTCATGTATCCCTGACCCACCCTTATCATTTCGGTTGGACGATCGGACCATTTAATCCACAGTGTGTTAGGCTCGTGTTGGGACCATTCCAATCCGCCTTTATCGCCATACATGCGTATTTTAATGGCATTTTCTTCGCCTGCAGCAATTTGAGTTGCTATCAATACTCCCTTTGCACCATTATCAAAACGAAGAAGGGCAGTGCCATCATCGTCAAGCAAACGACCCGGAACAAATATATTTAATTCGGCACAAAGCTCAATAGTTTTTAATCCCGAAATATATTCGGCCAGATGATGTGCATGAGTTCCAATGTCGCCCATGCAACCTGCTTTGCCTGAACGTTTCGGATCGGTACGCCACGATGCCTGAGCATTGCCGGCTTCTTCAACTTTAGAAGAAAGCCATCCTTGTGGATATTCAACAATAATCTTTCTGATTTTTCCAAAATCGCCACGACGAACGCGTTCCCTGGCTTCTTTTACAGCAGGATAACCGGAATAAGTATGTGTTAAAGCAAGTGTTAACCCTGTTTCCTGAACTTTGGCTTTTAGCTTTTTTGCTTCGTCGAGGGTAAATGTAATGGGCTTGTCAACAACCACATGGAACCCGTTTTCAAGTGCAATCATTGCTGGATCGAAATGTGCGAAGTTTGGTGTAACAATGGTTACAAAGTCCATTCTCTCACCAACAGGCAACTTCACTTCATTTTCAAACATTTCTTTATAGGATTTATATACTCTGTTATCAGGAAGATAATAAGATTTTCCCGATGAAAGCGAGATTTCAGGATTTATGCTAAAACATCCGCAAACCAATTCAACTTGCCCATCCATAAAAGCTGCCAAGCGGTGGATGGCGCCGATAAAGGCATCGCTTCCGCCACCAACCATGCCCATTCTGAGTTTTCTATTCATTAGTATAAATATTTAGTTTTTTTAAAATATTTTGGGTTTAAGAACCAAGTATCAATATAATAGATTATTTAATCTTAAAACTTGACACTATCCATGAAACTAGCACAATCTTAATCTTTTATCTTGGTTCTTTTTTCTTCTTATGCCAATTTCCATTGTTCTCTTAAAAGCTTTAATGCTGTGGGTATAACCACTTTTTTATCCCCTTTCGAACCACATTCAAAACTGACATGATGTTGGTAATTAAGCATTTTTAACCCTTTGAAACCCTCAACATAGTTATCACCCTCGTCTTCACCTGGAGTATTTCGAGTTTTGCGGCTTGCTATGTGAACATGGTTAAGATATTTACCTCCTGAAATAAATGCGCCCATGTCGCTGGTTTCCTCACGGGTCATATGCCAGAAATCACCCATACAGGTAACTCCGGCACTATTCACATCGCGGCAAATGGAAGCGGCGTCACTAACCTGACGAAGAAACCAGGCTTCTTCACGGTTGAGTGGTTCAAGAATAACTGTAGTTTTATGTTGTAATGCATATTCTCCCAATTCTTTTAATTGGTCGATAAGCATTGCCCGGGCTTCAACCGTTGCAATGGATGGTTTCTGGCCGTTAAATCCAGGAACCAGAATCATTCCATACGAACCAAGTGCTCCGGCAGCTGCAAGTATTTCTTTGGAGGTATCCATACATTCCTTGCGATTTTTTTCATCCTGTGCAATGAGCCAACCTTTAAAACCGGCACAAATGGCACCCAAAGTGATTTTACGATTTTGAAGTGCTTTTTGTATTTCTGTAACCCTTTCGGAAAGTCCGCCTCCCCAAACTTCAAATCCCACAACACCATTTGCCTCTATGAAATCGAGTTTTTCAGTAAGTGTGGCTCCCGGAGCAACACCTTCCTGAAGACATATTTTTAATTGTAAGCCTGTATCCAAATCTTTAATGGATAGTTTAGAATTAGTTTCAGAGGCAATTACCGATGTTCCTCCAATTGCTGTTAAGGCTCCACCAATACTTAATGTTTTAATAAAATCGCGACGATTATTCATACATTAGTTTTTTATTAGCATTAAAGGTTTTAGTTAAAATGTATTATGGTACATCCATCAAATATAAGAAAAAAAAAGACCCAACCTTCTTTCGAAGATCGGGTTCTTTAAGGAAATTCGAAAGTTATTTTTTACCAACCTTCTTTTGATCTTTTTTTTCTTCCGCTTTTATTTCATTTTTTGAACCCGGAACAGGGACTGTGTATGAGGCCATATCCTGAGGACCCAATGCATATTCTTTAGGTTTCAGTTCGAGAGGGCTGCTCATCATTTCCTCCCATGTAACTTGTTTACCGGAATATGCTGAAAGACGACCCATGATACCCGTAAGTGTAGACACGGCACAAGTTTCAGCTTCAACTACAGGAGTGTTTTGACGGATGTAGGTAACTAAATCGATATGTTCCTGAATATAAGGAGATATCATCTTTGTCTTATCTTTTTCACCTTTATCGTCTTTTGGATATTTATATTCCCATTTTACAGAACCATCAAAATTAAATATTTTATCCTGACAATTTGTATAACCTTCAGTTCCAATAATATATTCGGAAACATTGTTTTCGCAACCATCTATTTGACGACACATGCTGTGCAGATGTTTTCCATCTTCAAAAACATAATCTACACTGAACATGTCATATTGATCACCTGTTACCCTGCGGTGACGTCCACCGAAAGCAACCGCTTTTACAGGATGTTTACCCATAAACCAGTGAGCTACATCGATGTTATGAACGTGTTGTTCTACAATATGATCGCCTGATAACCAGCTCCAGTTTACCCAGTCGCGGATCATCCATTCCATATCGCTCCAGCCTTCCTGACGGCTCTTGAACCATAATTGGCTTTGATTCCAGTATACATTGGCTGAAACTATTTCGCCAATGGCACCATTCATTACCTGCTTGTATGTTTCAACATATTCTCTTTGGTGACGACGTTGAGTGCCACAAACGACAGTTAGACCTTTCGCTTCGGCTTTTTTCGATGATGCCATAATGGAACGAGCCCCAACAGGATCAACGGCTACCGGTTTTTCCAGAAATACATTTTTTCCTGCCTCAACAGCAGCAGCAAAATGCATGGGCCGAAAATGAGGGGGTGTAGCTAATATTACTATATCTACATCGCAGGCAATCACCTTCTGATAGGCATCAAATCCGATAAAACACTTGTCATCTGCAATTTCCACGTTTTTTACCTTCTTCAGGTTATCGCGGCAGTCTTTTAAACGGTCTTCAAAAAGATCTCCTAAAGCAACAATCTGAAGATTAGGACCAGCGCTTAAAAAATCTGTTGCTGCTCCTGATCCACGTCCGCCACAACCAATTAAACCAGCTCTCAGTGGCTTACCATCTGGAGCTTGATCAAGTAAAGGCGGAACAATGGCTTCACCTAATTTTTTACTTTTTGAACATGAAGTAATTAATGCAGCGGCCCCAATGGTACCTAGGGCTCCTAATGCAGTGCTGGAAAGAAATCCACGTCTGCTAAATCCTTTTTTTTCCATATCAGGATGATGTTAATTAGTTAATGAAAGTATATGTAAATAAATGTTAATTAATATGATTCACGAGTCAAGCAAAACAATCCGGCTTAGCCAAATAAAAACTTAATGAAAAACGAAGTCTCAAATTGTTAATATTCTGAAGTTTTTCTTCGTGTCTTCTTGTTCAATTTTTTTCTTTTACAGAATTTTTCTCAAATAGTTACTTGTTAGTTTGAATATCGTTATCCATTTCGCAAACAACACGGAAACCTACGTCGTTCACATCCGAATACCACCAGATACTTTTTGGCATTTGTGGATCGGTTTTTAGCCATGCATCATTACGTGTATAATCTCTGGATGCAACGCGAACATCAGAGGCGTCGCTTTTGAACGAGCCTCCCCTAACAACATGGTCAGTTCCCGATTCAGGACCTTTAGGATCAACAACCGATTTTCCGCTTTTGGCATAGTAATCAGCATCGTACCAGTCAATACAAAATTCACGCACGTTTCCTAACATATTGAGCAATCCGAATGGATTAGCCTTTACAAACCCAAACTCCTGAGACTTGCCGGCACTATTGAGTTTATAAACAACATAACGTCCGATTACAGCTGTATCCGGGGCAAAGATTTTTTTCCAAAACCCTTTATCAGAATATTTTTTTGGAGAACCTTCAAAGAAATATGGAGTTTCTTTTCCACCTCGGGCGGCATATTCCCATTCAGCTTCTGTAGGCAGGCGATACTTTTTGCCTGTAGCCATCGACAACCATTTAACATAGGTTTCGGCGGCATTGTAGCTCATCGTTATAGCCGGGCGTTTACCTTTGCCCCATCCCTGATCAGGATAACCATAGGGTGGGGTAGGACCCGAAATGGCATCAACGCTGGATGCTTTGCTGTTTTTCTCCATCACTACTGTTGGATCGAGCCGGCCTTCGGCTGCTGTTGATTTAAAGAATGCCATGTATTCATCCCAGGTAACTTCAATTTTCCCTATAAAAAACGGACTTACTTTCACGGTTCGGATCGGTCCTTCGTCTTTTTTTCTCAGAGGTTCATTATCCTTGCTACCCATTTCAAAAGAACCACCGGGAATAGCCACCATATCGAATGAAATGGTACTGCCTGGAATTTTTTCAGTGAAGTTTTCAAACTTATTAATTTTAGTGGGTTCTGTATATAATTCTTTGTTAACTGTTTCGGTTTGACCAAACATTTTATTTTTAGCATGCATAGAGTTTGGGTTGTAATGGCCAACATTAAGGTGGCAATTGATGCAATGCAAATCTTTTTCGTGTTGAGTATAATAAAGGTGGGCATCTTCTCCCTCTTTAGTTAACCCTTTTGTGAACAGGTTTTGATGACAATGGACACACGATTCCTTATATACAATATGTACAGCGTTTTCAAGCTTTCCTTTTTCTTCCCAATTGATCTTCTTAGTATCAGTAAATAATTTAGCCCAAACATCCCGCGATCCGGTTTTGATCTTTTCCCTCAGATATGGCCATCCTTCTGGTGGAAGATGGCATTCAACGCAATGAACTTGTACTCCGCTTTTATTTGTAAAATGTGAGGATTGTTTCCATGAAACCTCCGCATGTGGATGAACATGACAGGATTGGCAGAATTTATCGGTTGAAGTATATTGAATTACTTTATGGCTAAGGAGAATAAATATAACCCCTACTGCTATTCCGATCAATAATAGAGTTTTAACTCCAACATTCAGTTTTTTGAATAAACGATTAAACATATATGATTCAATAAATTAATTAATTAAATTGACTTGTAAGTTATCGGTGATTATTTCAGATAACAAGAGCTAAAATTATTAATTTTAGTTAACCAAACTATCCCCAATTTGTGGAAACAATCTACAATCTCTATCTTATAAAACATGTTTTCCCGATTAAATATTAATAAACACTTATTTACATCCCCAATTCGACTTATTAAGAATTAATATAAATTAGATTGAAATATATGCTTTACATACAGTTTTTTAATGGCATGGTCGATTTATTTTGAAGTTGTGAGGTTTTTATCATACTGCTTAGCCATTAATTGAAAATTACTTACCATGGGCATTGAAATGTTTTGTGGCCTTAGTGGAGGTGCATCTTCTGTTTGCAAAATAACACGAATATTTATTAGTTTTGTGGTGAATTTTGATATTGAAATTATTAACCTGTTAGTGATCAATAATCTTAATCAGATTTATTATTCGGTTAGGTAATCAATCATTCAATTTTCAACTCTCATTACAATATTTTTGTTGTGAGATTTTTTACCTTTTTGAAGTTATTACAAACTTGTAGAGACTGAATTTTCTTTTAATATATTATATATTTAAATAATTATGAAGCCGAATTATATTGAACACATTGGTATTGCAGTCAATAACCTGGATGAAGCAAAAGCTTATTTCGAAAAGGTTTTAGGACTTGAGTGTTATGCATTAGAAGTTGTTGCAGACCAGAAGGTAAAAACAGCTTTTTTTATGGTTGGTCAAACAAAAATTGAATTGTTGGAATCAACTGATCCCGAAGGACCTATTGGTAAGTTTATCGAGAAAAAAGGAGCAGGAATACACCATTTGGCCTTTGCTTTTGATGACGTTGATGCTGCCCTTAAAGATGCTGAAAATAATGGAGTTACCTTAATTGACAAGACATCGCGCAAAGGAGCTGAAGGCTTGCACATTGGTTTTCTTCATCCAAAATCTACTTTTGGTGTGTTAACTGAATTTTGTGGAAAATAATAACTTTTAAGTACTTATTAGTAAATACTTAGGAATAAACGGAAATAAATAAAATAAAAATACTTTAAAAAATGAGTACCAATAAACAGAAAATTGAAGACCTTCTTGAGCGTCGTAAACAAACTAAGCTTGGAGGTGGCGAAAAACGTATTGAGGCACAGCATAAAAAAGGCAAACTTACTGCCCGTGAGCGTATCGACTTGTTAGTTGACGAAGGGAGTTTCGAGGAATTTGATATGTTTGTAAGTCATCGTGCCACCGACTTCGGGCTCGAAAATGAATCGTATTATACTGACGGTGTAGTAACAGGTCACGGATTGATCGATGGACGTCAGGTTTACGTTTTCTCTCAGGATTTCACCATTTTCGGTGGTTCTTTG
This sequence comes from Bacteroidales bacterium, assembly GCA_038213375.1. Classification (GTDB taxonomy): domain Bacteria; phylum Bacteroidota; class Bacteroidia; order Bacteroidales; family JAAUTT01; genus JAAUTT01. Next base: position 150,326 of record JBBQTB010000005.1, read on the forward strand.
TCTGAAATGTATGCCGCCAAAATTTGTAAGATTATGGATATGGCCATGAAGAATGGTGCGCCTGTAATCGGAATTAACGATAGCGGCGGAGCACGTATTCAGGAGGGTGTATTAAGTTTGGCAGGTTATGCCGATATTTTTCAGCGTAATATTATGGCATCTGGTGTAATACCCCAAATCTCAGCCATTTTCGGTCCCTGTGCAGGTGGTGCCGTATATTCGCCGGCATTAACCGACTTTAATATTATGACCAAAAATACCAGTTACATGTTTGTTACTGGTCCGAAAGTAGTAAAATCAGTTACTGGTGAAGATGTTTCGGTAGAAAACCTTGGCGGAGCTTCAGTTCATTCGACCAAATCGGGTGTTGCTCATTTTGTAGCCCCAAACGAACATGAAGGTATTGCATTAATTCGTAAGCTTCTCAGTTACTTGCCACAAAATAATATCGAAGATGCCCCGATACTTCCAACAAACGATCCAATTGATCGTTTGGAAGATATTTTGAACGAAATTATTCCTGATAATCCCAACAAGGCCTACGATGTAAAAGATGTGATTCACGCAATTGTAGACGATGGAGATATGCTCGAAGTTCAACCAAATTATGCTTCAAACATTGTAACAGCATTTGCAAGGTTTAATGGGCAATCGGTTGGTATTATTGCTAATCAGCCTAAGTTTTTAGCGGGAGTACTCGATTGCAACTCATCACGCAAAGCGGCTCGTTTTGTTCGCTTCTGCGATGCTTTCAATATTCCAATTTTAACATTGGTAGACGTTCCCGGATTTCTACCAGGTACAGCCCAGGAATACGGTGGAATTATCATTCACGGTGCGAAATTGCTTTTTGCATATGGCGAAGCTACAGTTCCTAAGGTTACAATAATTCTGCGCAAGGCATATGGAGGCGCTTATGATGTGATGGCATCGAAGCATCTGCGTGGCGACCTTAATTATGCATGGCCAATGGCCGAAATAGCCGTTATGGGTGCAAAGGGAGCTATTGAAGTACTGAATGGTACCGAGATTTCAAAAATTAAAGATGATAAGGCCAGGGCTGAATTCATTGCTGCCAAGGAAGAAGAATACCGCGAAAAATTCGCCAATCCGTTTATAGCAGCAAAGTTTGGCTATATCGATGATGTAATTGAGCCACGCAATACAAGGTTTCGTATTATTCGTGCTTTTCAATCGTTAGCAACTAAAAAGGTATCCAATCCGCCTAAAAAGCATTCGAATATACCTTTGTAAAGTCATAATATTTTAGTTGTAAGCAATACAATCAGGCTTTGCTGAACTAAAAAATAATTGAACACGAAGACACAAAGACACGAAGTAATAATTATATAATTGATTTATTTCCGACTTTGTGTTTTCTTGTTCCATATTCGTGTTTTCAAAAACGGCATGTTATTTGCTTATCTTTTTTTTGTACCTTCGTTTTCCTAAAAAAAGAGAAAGAAAGTATAACCTTTTTTAGATAATAGAAGTATAAGAATTTCGTTTACTATAAATTCAATTAAAGTTTAACCAAAATATGTTTTTTATGAAGAAATTTAATTTATTAGTTTTAAGTGTTGCTGTTTTAACCAGTGGATTTTTCAGTAGTTGTAAAAAAGAAGCGGACCCAAACGGACCTCAAATATCATTTTCAAACTCTTTAACTGAAACAACCTTGGCTAAGGGTGTTACTCAGTGGGAAGTTAATGCGACTATTACTTCTGTTGCAGGTTTAGATCAGGTAAAAGTTTTTCAGGTTTCAACAGCAGGTGAAGACCAGTTGGGTACTGCTATTACGAGTTTCACCGACAAAAATACTTACAATCTGAAGCTTACTGTTACTGGTATTAAAGAACTTACAACTATTAAAGTAAGTGCTACGGATAAAAACAACATCACAAATTCACAAAATTTTGTGATTAAAATTACTGCTGCAGATCCTATTCCTGCTACCGATAAGGTATTATTCTGGACTGGTACAGTTGCAGCTCAATTAGGCGCTCAATCTTCTATTGCTGGTAGCTCATTTGCATCATCAACTGGAAATGTGTATACCCAATCGTTAGCTAAGACGAATCAAACTTTGGTAGATATGATTTATTATTACAATACTGGAGCAGATGCAGCTTCCATTTATTCCCCGCTTGCAGCATCAAATGGTAGTCTTTTCTCCAGCACCTGGACTACAAAAAATGATACCAAATTTATTAAAGTAACTACCTTAACCCCAACTGAATTTGATGCAATTCCTAAAACAGATGATGCACAAATAGTTGCAAAAGCTACTGGATTTACCGATGTAAATAAGCTATTTACACTTTCAGTTGGCAATATCTTTGCCTTCAAAACAGCTGCTAATAAACTTGGTTTAGCAAAAGTTACAGCATTAACTGGAACCACAGCTGGTACTATTACTATTGAAGTAAAAGTTCAGAAATAAGAAAAGAATATCATAATGATTAAAAAAAAGGAGCCCTGAGCTCCTTTTTTTGTTTTTAGCGATTGTTATAAATAGTAAAAGGCAATCAATAGCTCTTGTTTGCAAACTTTTTAAAAAATATTTCTGGCTTCGCAAAACTTAACCTCTTTAAAAGGTGTATTCTTTCAAACGATAAAAAATTGGTAATCATCGTTTAATTGTAGAATATACGTTTCGGAATGTATTAATTCAATGAAATAGTTAAAGGCAATGTTCATCTGATGTTTCTGGTCGTAGATAAAATAATTTAGATTAGATATTGGAATATTACACAAGGCAAAATTCTAACAACCAAATTGTTGAAATTTTTTTTTCTAATTGCACCATTAAATAATAACTCAAACATTTTTTACAACTATATTTACAATTCAATACGCAGTAAAACCCTTTAAAAGCTACTTCCAATGGAAAAAAAACCTACACCATCAAGCACAAAAAATGAAATTTTAGAAGCCTACAATGATCTTTTAAAACAAGTTGAAGATAAAAAATCAGGACAGCCAAAAGAAATCAAGGAAAATGAAGAACGTGAAAAAATAGTTAAAGGTGCACTTATGGCCAGTAAAGAAGGTATTATAAATCAAATAGCTAGCTTGAAAATAACGTTAAATAGTGAGCTTGAAAAAATAGAGGAATCGTTAGTTAACGAATCAAAAAAACTGGCTCAGGTGGAAGAAGCGATTAAATTGCAGGAACAGCGGCTTAAAGATCTTTATGGAATTAATACTACCACCGATTCAGTATCGGTAATGCTTGCCATTCAAAAGGAAAAAAAGGAATCCTTTGAATTTGAAATGGAACAAAAACGCAGGCAATTTGATGAAGAAACTACTGAAACAAAACAAAAATGGGATAAGGAAAAAAAGCTGCTCGAACTGCAGTTAAAGGAGGAGAAAGATCAAATCCAAAAGCAACGCAAGCGCGAAGAAGAGGAATATGCATATAACCTTGCATTGAATAGAAAAAAAGATACCGACCAATATAACCAGAAAAAAGGCGATTTGGAGAAAGAACTTGCATCCAAAAAAGCATTGTTCGAACAGGAAATTAAATCACGCGAATTAGCAGTGATAGCAACTGAATCTGAACTTAAAGAACTTAGAGGGAAAGACTTATCTACCCCAAAAGTTATTGAACAGTCGGTAAAAGAAGCTGTTGAAGCAAATATTGAGAAGCTAAGCACTAGCTACAAATTTGAGTCTCAATTGAAAGCAAAAGAATATGAATCTGAAATAAAACTTCGTGATCAGGATATATTAAATCTTAAAGGCAAAATCAAGGATATTGAAGTACAACTGGTGCAGTTTGCATCAAAAGCAGAACAAGCCGATAAAAGTGCCAAAGATATTGCCATTAAGGCCATCGATAGCTCGTCGAATTACAAAGTTTTTGAACGTACTAAAGAAGCTAGGGAGGAGTTTGGAAAATAATCACAAATGTATTAACAAAAAGCATTAATATTAATTTATAAAAGCCCTGTTTATAAGGGCTTTTATGCATATTTTCAATGCTTTTTTGCTTGTATTGCCATAAAATATCAATGCAAAAATTCAAAAACTTCAATTCTTTAGGATGCAACCGTTTTTTTAGTAGCAACAAGCATTTTATTTTTAGCCTCTATCCGCAATAAATAACGACTTCTGGCCTCCTCAGGATCAGCTCCATCGGCTATATATATTTTTGTTCTGCCGTCTATAATAACTTCTTGCAACTTGCTCAAATCAGGCGTTTTAAAATTGTTCTGTTTTTTTTCTACCATGGAATTATCCCTCTCAATTATTATAATTATGATTTATTTAATAACTTATTAATATAACATATAAAATGTTATCATAAAAAAATGTTTTCTTGAATTTCACTTGGTTAAAGGAAATTTTTATTTAGTAGGTTGTCCTGCAATTAGCCGGAAGTAGTTAAAATAGGTAGCTGAAGTTGTTATATAGAAACATACAATTACCAAAAAATTATAGCTGGTAAAGGTAATAAAATTAAAATATAAATTCAGATAATTTTTAATAGTTATGAATTAATAATTTATATAGTTATTATCTTGATTATAAACTTAAATAAAATACAACAGCTAATTCAACTTTAGCTGTTACCTTTGTAAAAATTTTAAAACGAATAACGAATGCAATTTTCAGTAAACAGAAAAGATGTAATATTTCGTCCGGATTCCTCAAGGGTGATGGCGCGATTTCTTTATATGGATGATGAAAGGGCTAAATTTACCATACGTTCTATACTAAATATGTCTGTGGACGAGGCCTCCTTTGCATTAAATCAGATACTTAGGGATTATTCAATGCGTCATAGAAATATTTCTAAAATATTTGAAAGACATTTCAATAAAATTTCAAAGACATTTACTCTGTTAAACATTGACCCTGAATCGCTTGTTTTTGCACAAAAAATACTTATTGGTGCTTATTTTACAATGGAATATTCAATTGAAGCAGCAGCTTTTTTTAACCCTTCCATGGTTGAACATCCTGATCAATCTGAGACAGGGCCTGGTGAAAAAAGAGTAATTTTAAGCTTTAGGGCTACTGGAGAAGGTCATCTTTCGTCTATAGTTTTCCGAACAGGTGTGCTGGATAAAAAAAACAATCTTACAATTGAACCTGTTGGCAAAATGTTGGAGGAGGCAGAGCATATACGGCGGCATATTTACGATAAAGAATCGTTTCGAAGCAAATTGGATGAAATGCAGGATTTTCTAGCAATTATTCCATCCGGATTTATTCTTGACAAACTAAAAGATAAATTTACATATGGCGAACTCCGCAAATGTGTAGAAGATGCAAAAAAGTCACTTCATCTGGCTGCCGATAAGGAGATTCTCTTTAATCAAATCATATGGCTGGCTTCATCACATTACGAGCTTCAGTTTTCCATGGACACAAACATTTCCGAAAGGGTTATTTTCCCTGTTTCGGCACTCGAAAAAAATGGTATTGAAGATGCACGTTTCGTGAAATTTACAGGTGATGACAAAAAAACCATCTATTATGCAACATACACGGCTTATGACGGCATCTCAATATTGCCAAAACTAATTGATACCAGAGATTTTTATCACTTCAGGATAATGCCTGTTCATGGAGAAATAGCCCAGAACAAAGGAATGGCATTGTTTCCAAGAAAAGTTAATGGGAAATATGGGATGCTTTGCCGGTTGGATGGCTTTAATAATTACATTGCCTTTTCTGATAATATTACGATATGGCGTGAGGCTAAATTATTACAGCAACCCAGATTTCCATGGGAATTCATTCAAATTGGAAATTGCGGGTCGCCAATAGAGACTGAGGAGGGCTGGTTGGTAATAACCCATGGAGTAGGGCCTATGCGGGAATATGTTTTAGGCGCATCCTTATTCGATTTGCATGACCCGGCGAAAGAAATAGGAAGATTAAAAAAACCTCTGCTTGCGGCTAATGTGAAAGAAAGAGAAGGCTATGTGCCCAATGTTGTGTATTCCTGTGGTTCAATGATTAATAATGAGGAATTGATAATACCATACGCCATGTCCGATTATGCCTCCACTTATGCCACCGTTAATGTAAGGGAACTTTTGAATGAGCTTAAAAACTCTAAATAATATTACGTTACCGCATTAATTACTTTTAGTAAACTCGGATTTTAGCCCTAATTTTAAGTTGATGGTTAATTGCTTACTACCATATTCATAATTTTATTAGGAATCGATAACTGATTTTACCCAGTGTTTTGCTTCTTCTACATTATGAAAATATTCTACTTTATGCTGATTTTTTTGCTCTAAATCGGCAAATTTCTTTAACGACATTTTGGTAAATATATCCTCCGGTATAACAAAAGCCATTGCTTTAAGTCCTTCCTGAAATAAAGGTGTCATAGCCGAAGCAGCATATTCAGAATCTTCTGGCTTTACAGCCATTTGTTTTAAGGTATCCGAAAGAATGGATAATACTGCATTGTTTTTAACATAACTTACCGTAAAATCAATAGCTTCCCTAAATTCGACCGACGATACAAAATTATACCAATTCTGTATCACCTGTTTATCCGGGCCGTTATATTTTATTATTACATTCTGCGATTGGTATATAATCATATCTATATTGTGAAACTTTGGTGTAAAAATAACAGAAATCTTTAACAAAAGTCATTATAGATTACATTTTATACAATCTATAAAAGCATTATTTTCTGCGCGCGTGCCAACGGATACTCTAAAGGTATTTTCGAGCATGTTTAAATTTGAAGTATTAAGTATCTGTATACCATTATTGGTTAACTGAGTTAACACCCTATTGAATTTATCGGTATTCGTTATTTTTATTAGTATAAAATTACCTTCCGGTTTTTTAATAATAATATTCCCTTCTTTTTCTATCTCAAGTAAACGCAAGAATAAATAATCTCTTTCGGTAGTTATTTTAAGAATACGACTTTTGATATTCAATATATGATTAGGGTTGCTAAGTATAACTTTAGCAAATATCTGTGAAAATTGGTTTACGGAAAACAATAATATAAGTTTTTTTACCATCGAAACAATGGAACTATTTGCACATAAGTAACCCAGCCGGATACCTGCTGCAGGGAATGCTTTTGAAAAGGACCGAAGAACAATAAGGTTATTATACTTTAGAATAAGCGGATTAAGGTTAACATTATCAAACTCCAGATACACGCCGTCCACAATTATCAATGAGTCGCTATAACTCTGTAGAATTCCTTCCAAATCATTAACTGATATTGTATTGCCTACAGGATTGTTGGGAGATGCCAGAATTAAAATGGAATTAGCCGACAAATTGGGCATTCGTTCCAGATCGAATTCTAAAGAACTGTTTAAATACCATGGTTCGTAACTAATGCCATAGGTTTTGCAATGATAATCGAATAGGGTGTATGATGGCTGAGCAATAACAATATGTTTCTGGTTTATGGCAAAATAGTTTAGCAGGGTAACTATTAAAGTTGCCGAACCAGGCGCAACTGCAATGTTATCAGAGTTTAAACCCGAATAAGTCGCAATCAGTTTTTCCATTTCACTATTATCGGCATTGGGATACCTGTTCCATTTTGCTTTGTAGAGTTCATCAAGTATCTCCAGCTTAATATTATCTTCAAAATCGTCGGGTTGTTCATTTTTGTCGAGGAAAATTCTGGCCGGATTGTTTTTTTGAACTATTCTACCCCCAACTTTTTGTAAAAACTCGCTGAAAATTTGATCGTGCATTGGTAATATTTAAAGTAAAACTATATTTTAAATCAGTTAATTATGCAGCATGAATAACTGAAAGAATGGTTTCTGTTTCAAATGTAAATCCCAGGTAACCTTCTTTATGAATGTTTATTTTTATTCCGGCTTTTGAAGAAGAGGGAACATTATTAAAATTTCTTTTTATTTTGAAATTGTTAAACGTGAGTTTCTCAATCCACATATAAGCTGGCTCGTGGCGCTCGTATCGTTCGTTTTCTGATTTGCCAATGATGTCTTCTATTTCTCGTCCAAAAAATAGTTTTAACCCGTTTTTGTCGGAACTATCGATATTTAATTGGTCAACCACCCTGAAAATATTGTAAAAATGACGATAGCAATTTTGAAAACGTTTATAGAAATTAGGCTCAAAATGATCGATATTGGGTTCTATAAGTAAAAATGCAGCAGGATTAATACTTTTTACCTTCGCAATTACAGCATTCCTCTGGTTAAGTGTTTGAATATGATGTAAAGCAAGTGAAGCATTCACAATTATTATACCTTCATCGCTTTTAAATTGCTCGAAATCGACATTTTCAATAAAATCATTAACACCCACAAATTCGACCTCGAATGGTAAATGGTTGTTAAGGGCAGTAATATCTGCCGAAGCTTTATCAATAGCATCTTTAAAAGGTTCAATTCCAATGATTTTAACCTTTTTAAGGTTGTTGAGACCTTTTGAAGATTCCAGCAGGTTTATAATTTGCGTTCCTTGGCCAATGCCAATATCTATAATGGTTACCTCATTGGTATCTTTCATTAAGTCAATGATAATACCATTGGTAATCTGTTGGCTTATTTGAACAAATGGAAACTCCTTTATTAAAATATTGAACAAATGTATTTGAGGGAGCTCGTACTTTTTGAGGTATATGTGTTCGTTAATGGAAGTATGGCCCACACGCCGTTTGAGGGATTTAATAAGCAAGGTAGACAGAAACTTTTCAGAATCGTTCGAAAGGCCTTCGAGACAATGGCTAAAAAGAGTTTCTATTTCAACCTTTGCCTTTTCGTTAAAATTGTTTGGATAATATTTCATAACCGAGTCCAAAGCCTCAAAAACGCTGGGAATAGTAAAAGTTTCCATATAAAACTGCTTTTATTTAATGAAAAAAAATCAGTGATTAATTACTTCAATTGTGGCATAATTATTCCAAATAGCTCATATATTGAGCTATTTGGAGAATAGTTAAACTTTATTTAAAGATTAACCTTTAGAATCAAGCCATTTAGTAGCCTCATCAACAGATGGAAAAAATTGAATATTGTCTGTGTTGGTTGCCTTATCGAATCTATTGATCGACATTTGAGTAATCACATCTTTAGGCATAACGAATGCCATAAATTTTACTCCGTTCATAAACAATTTTGGCATAACAGCCGCAGCATATTGTGTATCTTCAGGTTTTACCACCGCTTGCAAAAGCGTGTCGGATAATATACTGGTTACTTTGTTTGTTTTGGTAAATTCAACAGATTTATCAATTGCAATCCTGAACACATCAGATGTTGAAAAACCATTCCAAGTTTGAATTAAACGATACTTTTGCTGATTGTAATCCAAAGATACTGTGGGAGTTTGAAAAACATTCATAAGTTTGAAAATTTTAGATTAATTATTAATTGATAAATTTTTCCAGCCAACAATTTATTATATATAAAAAGTAGTGAAAGATATATTCTATACGTTGATTTGTAATTATAGTATAACCAAATATCAATGATCTTCATCAACAAAATTGGTGATTTAGATCATCATAAATCATCGTATAGGATTAGATATAAATTAGAATTTAATTAACCATCTCAATACGACGCTTGAATGGTTTTAGCATGTAAATCAATAGAAAGAATTATTTCATGATTCTAACTTTTTTTTTAAAAGTTGAAATTTTGGAAATATTGAATTAGAAGAGTAATCAGTAATTCATTTTTTCCATTGTCGAATTCAGGATGAGCATTAGCCAGTTAAAATATGGGATAGCGTTCTTGAAGGACGTCTTGGCAAGTTTGTAAAGCATTGAATACAAGTGCAATAATAAAACATTAAAAAGTATAGGTAACAGAATACTAATTTCAAAAAAAACGAGAAAGTAAAGAAATCCGGGGTTCGAATGTTTATAACGTACAATCGCCTGGCCTTCTAAAGTCTTTGTATTGTGTTGAACTCACGAATGTTAAAGAATCTATGCCATTTATGTTTTGGCATGTTATGTTTTGTGGCAGACCCAATTGCCTGCTTTGCTTGCTGGGCAAATGTGGTTACAAACGACTGAAAGAGAGGCACGCGTTACAAACGCGTGCCCAATATTTTTAAGTTAGCCTTTTACCTCCTTTTCCCCTCCTTTTTAAGGAGGGGAAACTTGCGCATTACCCCCCGCTCAGCTTAATGTCAGGTGTCGCTGAGCGGAATTTGCAATTCCGATTGGAACACTTGAAAATTTGCAATTTTCAATAAAACGGTGCAAATGTATAATTGCCTGCTTATTTTAACATGCCACACAAGCTCATGACCTTTCATGGCCTATGTGGTATGTTGTTTGCCGGTATGTCAAAGAACGGTATATTGTTCTGCAATGCTGATTTACAAAAGCAGCGGTGTTTCAAGCGGCATTGCAAATGCCGCTTAGCATGCCCTGAAAATTTAGCTTAGCTAGAGTTGTATTGCAGGAAGTATCCCAAAACTTTACAATCCACACCAATAGTGCCGAACCAATAATAAAAGCAACCAGTATTGCCAAAAAATACCAGTTTTCATTCTACAACAGCCTTAATATCTCCGCGGCCATTGAATGCGGCTGCAATATACTGTATTCCAAAGATATACACCATGGCCAACTTATTGATAACAGGTTGAAGATTGTGACCCTTTTGAATAGCAAAAGCAACCAAACATAACCAAACGAAGTAAATTATTTCGTTATTAAATTATAATTACATCAAATTACATTATGCATTATAATTGCTAGGGAAACAAATGCACCCACAATACCTAATATGGAATATTTTAAGTATTGCCTTTTATTTTTATTATAAAATACTATTACTAAAATAATAATCTGAATAACAATCACTATAAGAGTATAAATAAATGCCGCCATTTTTCCAGCATCCTTACCTGACATCAGATAACAAAAAGTATAAAATAACATTATATCCAGCAGGTAATTAACAATAAAGGCAATAAAATTACCTTTATTGTTTGTAGGTTTTATTAAATTCATAATTTATCCAATATAAAATTTGTCTCATCCCACTACTATTATTGTGTATTCCATGCCCAGCAGAAGCGTCGATCCATTCATTTATAGCCCTTATTGTATTCTTTAATTCTTCAGTAAAATTGCAAGTGTTACAATTTTCATGAAAAGGGAACACTTCATGATTCATTGCAATAGGGTCTATCCTAGCTCCAGACGGAGGGCTAATTTTCAAGAAAGCATCAAAATAAGTATCGGTAACGCCTTGTTCTTGAATTAAATCAGTATTGCAATAAAAATTTAAATACAATCCGCTTCCTTTAGATGTATGAGTGTCAGTTCTTTGAGGTGTAGAAATATTTATTATATCTACAATCCATCCTTGAATATCTAATTCATTTTTAATTAATTTTGCAATATTTCCACCATGACTATGAGCAATAATTAAAAGATGCTTGTCCATTCCTATGGATTTTAACCTGTCTATAAATATTTTAGACTTAAAATAAATAATAGCTTGTTTTGCAACACTTTCCCTTGTACTTTGTTCATTAGCTCCAGACCATTTTATATCTAACGAATTATTTATTAAACTCCATGGTAAGCATTTGTTTATTTCTGATTTAAGAATTGGATCAAAGGTAGTAGGATTAGACCAAGTGCCATGTATATAAATAGGAAACACACCACTTGAGAATGTAGCAATATTATTGCATATTCTATTATATTCTTTTTCTTCATACCAATCAGGCTTTTCAGTTATTCCTGGCCACCCCATAAAATACCTCCAATGGGTAGAACATCCATAACTTAAATATTCACCATGTGATATTTGACCCTTACCTTGATATTCTGTAGTTTTTTCCTCACCTTCAGCCATCCCTGGCTTATCAGGCTTAGGAGCTAAACATCCAATCATCGCCCCCTCTTCCGCACCCTGAAACATATACGTCCTAATCCCGGGGTCATGTATCCAGTCCCACTGTGGTTTCCAAAGTGTTGCGCCCATTTGGTAGTCCATCAGGTTATTGGTTTGGCGCTCGGGGGTGTTGTATACATCATAGGGGTGATAGAGCTTAAAGATGCCATGCCCAAGC
>JBBQTB010000006.1:0-149047 GCA_038213375.1 Bacteroidales bacterium
CTTGGGGTATAGCTGGTTTTGAAAACCGGCAACAGGATAAAGCAGAAAAACCGGGGCAACCCGGTTTATTTGTTTTACTTAAATGGGTTAACGATTTTGAGTTTGTTATTAATGATTTGACCATCGTGCATATCTTCAGAAAGCAGGATATTGCATCCACATTCTAAAGTAGCGGCAATAATAAGGCTGTCGTAAAACGAGTAGTGGTACTTTTGGGCAATTTTACAGGCTTCTTTTACGGTAATGGGCGTGTTTGTAAAAATCGTAAAATTGTCGGTTATCTCATCCAACGAGTTCATAATATCATCCCAATCGGCCATTAGCTTTTTATTAAAAGCACTTACAAACTCGTTTAAGACCTGGGTACTGATAAAGACATCATTATAGCTGTTTATTTGTTGGCGTGCTTTGCTCTGTTTGTCAGGAAATAAATCAGAATAGCTGTATATCAAAATATTGGAATCAATAAAGGTCTTATCGTTCATTAAGCTCATCACGGTTAAATTTAAAATCGGAAGTATTTACTTTAATCGTTGTAAAAGTCCTGCTTTTACGTGTCCGTGATGTCTTTACAGGTTCATCAATGGTAAATGCAATCACTTCAACCTGTTTTCCTAAATAATTAGCAGGGATAGGGAACGAAAGCATTTGTTTATCTGCGGTTAATACTGTTCTAATCATGATTACAGGTTTTATTTGTTTGAAAAAGCGAGTTTAGTTTTGTTATAAGCTACCGCCATATCAATAAAATAGTACACCTTATCCTTTTCATCCTCCGGCAGTCCTTCAATATCTTCAATCCTTCTCATTAGCTTTTTGTTAAGCATTGTTTTTTCGGTATTACCAATAAGGTAATCAACGGTCACTTCAAGCGCATCGGCCAGTTTTGCAGCAACCTCAATAGAGGGCTTTATCTCGTCACGTTCGTAGCGTCCAACGATAGGACCGGATGTGCCAATTTTTTTTGCCAAACCCTCTTGCGACCATTTTAATTGTTTGCGCAGTAATACTATTTTTTCTCCAAAAGTCATATTTAAGTGCTTTAAATACCCTGAAATTAAAAGATAGCACAAAAATATAATACTTTTTAGTGATAAACAAATAACATAAGTCTTGGTTATTAAAAACCTATTTATTAGTTTTGTCACCAATAAGTACTAAAAAATATTTTTCGTATTGAAATCCCCGACATCAAGACCCGTTTACCGATATCCCAGGTATTGCAGAATTAGGGCTCTAAACCCGACAAACATAACCGTATCTGCTGCCCGTTCCACGATGATAAAAGCCGGAGCATGCAGATATACTATAAAACCCAAACGGGGTAGTGTTTTTGCTCCAATTGCAAGACCCCCGTTATGCCGAGGTTGCAACAATTACAAGCGAAGTTTGGCGGATGGCTGTGCCCCCGTCGAATATATCTTTTGAAGGCTTTAGTCTATTCTGCAAACAAAAGGAACATGAATAAACTAAAGCCCTAAACTAATGGTAGTATGCGATAAATGAGACCGGAGCGGCTTGGCGAACGTCTCTGACTTCGTCGGGTTACATAGCGGACTCTTGACCGCTGCAATAAAATACCGCTTTTTTTGTAAACCCAATAACCATAAAGCCTGGCAACTGGAAAGTTGTTGGGCTTTATGGTTATTGGCCGCTACGGTTATCAATAAACGCGACAAGTTCGATTTCGTTGGCTTTTATGCGGTATATGAGCGATGTTTGTTCGGAAATAACACATTTGCGGAATTTTTTATGCTTTGGCGAAGGAGGGCAAAGGTTTTTATGCTGCCGGAGCCTGTTTAAAAGGTCTTCAACCAATTGTTCAAAATCTTCGGCCACCTCAACAGGCCATTTTTCAAGGATAAACCTTATTGTTCCCAGGTATGATTCTTCGGCTTCGGGCGACCAGTAAATCTCAAGTTCACGTGTCATTTTTTACCTAATAACAGTTTAGCCTTTTGCCTTACCTGCTCGTAGGGTATGCGCTGGCCATTGTCCAACTGTTGCAGCCCCTTTTCTACCGATGCCAATTCGTTGGCCGAAAGGCTTTCCCACCAGTCGGCCTGGTTGCCTTTGAGTTTACCGAAATACTCCTGTACTTTTTCCAAAACGCTCACATCGTCTGTTTCCACGATAAGACGGTGCAGGTTGTTTTTAATTTCTGATACAGCTAAATCCATTGTATGATTGGTTTAAACAGTAATAACTATGCGAATGTCTGCCTGGCTTTGGCATCCCTGATCAAACCATCGATGGCAAAAAGGATATAATCCTTGTCCTTCTGGTTCAGGTTTAAGAGGTTATTGACCCGTTCAAGCATAACTTTATCTTTCAACGGGTTGTCAGTAGAATTGCCAGTCAGGTAATCCAATGAAACGCCTAAAATCGTTGCGATTTTTGCCCCTACTTCGATAGATGGCTTTACTTCGTCACGTTCATAGCGTCCAATAGTTGTTGGTGCAGCACTTAAAGCTTTTGCCAGTTCTTCCTGTGACATGCTTTTTTCTTTAAGAACCTGTACTAATCTGCTTCCGAAACTCATATCTGTGCTGTTTTAATAGGGTAATTGCCCAAAAGCGTAAAATAATAGCACAAATTTATGATAATAAAATCAAAAAAAAGTTGCTTTTTTAGATCATATCTGTTATTTTTCACACAAATACGTGTTTAAATAAATTTTTTCACTATTTTTATGGAAATCGCCGTTACAAAATTCGTGTACAACAAAGAAAATTTCAGTAATTTTATCAGTATTAAACATAGGAAGAAAATTGGTTAAATATTTATTGATTAGACACTTAAATATACCTATTCTTCCTATTCTTTCCTAATAAAAATCAAATTTCTTACGTCGAACTGACGTTAATTAATAAATTTGCATATGCGTATAATCTTTATACTTATACTTATTATATTTAGCTTCAATTGTTATGCAAAGGAAGTTCCAGATAGCCTAATATGTAATTTATTTAATTTTTTAGTTATGAAAGGGGAATTGACCAAAGACCTTAATCAAAATAAAAAAGGCGATGCTGATTTCTTTAATATACAAGATGTTCTTGGAGTAGACAAGAATTGTTCTCAAGAATATGGAGTTTTTAAATTTCTTTGTAAGTATAGCGAAGAGTCTCATTATAATGTGTTTATAAAAAATGGCAAAACAGTTGAGATTTACGATATCTCAGACATCAGTTACTTAATAACTAAAATAATTACTTTGTCAAATGAATTTTCTAACCTGTTTGATAATAGTAAAACTATTAAGTATATAAACGAAGTGATTATATTATATAATAATGCATGTAAGACTAATCTTAAAAATGCATCGGTTGAATTTAAATTTGGTAATTATACCTATATAATATGTCTTGAAAATTACAATCAATCAAATTCAAAAAAATAATGATTGTTTTAAAAATTATATGCCCCCTCGCTGAGGGGAATATATGATACGAAGCAATAAATGGCATTTGCAATGCCGCTTGGGACAAAGCTGGATTTTGCAAACCGGCACAAAACAAAGGATAATATTAAAGCTTGGTAACCAAAAGTTGCCGGGCTTTGGATAAAATATGAACTACATGAAAACAAAAAGGAAAGGCACGGTCTGGTAAGTATCAAACTTACAGGCCATGAAAAAAATACGTAACCGGCAGGAAAAATACCGTCGCAGGGACAAAAGTGAAAAAATCATTTATGGGTGGATACCGCCCAGGAGCTTCCGACAAATACTAAACCGCAGGTTTAGGGCAAATTGCAAGGAAGTGTTAAATACAAAAAACGCTGAGGAAAGCGTTTACCCACTAAAAAGGAAAAATCTTTGGTGGGAATGGTGTTAATAAAGCAAAAAACCGGGGAAACCCGGTTTTTTGCTTTATAAAGCAGCAATATTTTTTTGAAAGAAATCCTTAAACTTCTTTTTGGTGAGGAACGTATCGATCATTTTAATTACCATGTTCTTCCTTAGATAAGCTAAATATTAGATCGAAGCGTTAAGCGGCATTTGTAATGCCGCTTGGAACACAGTATGTTTTGCAAACCAACAAAACAAAGGATAACATTAAAGTCTTGTAACAATAAAGTTGCCGGGCTTTATTATTATTTTATTTTTCTTATGCTTCTAATCCTGGTATCTTTGCGGTGTCCGTGAATAATGCCAAGGATCACAATTTCGGCAGGTTTTATCTTGTAGATGATAATCCAGTAAGGCAAACAGCTTTACGGTAGATTTTGTTTTTAGTGGGCATTTCCTCGCATTCACGGAAGGCAAGTGGGTTCTTTTCAATGTGGTCGATTGTCTTAATAATCTCGTCACCAACACGGATGGTATTTAAAGGCTCATGCCGGATATACGCAATATAGCCTGTAATGTTATCAATGTTCTGTAAGGCGTGTTCGGTTACCCTTAACGAATAAGTTTTTGGAGCTTCTTATTTTGTTCTGACCATCGTTGTTTGGCTTCTGTTAAACTTACGGTCGGCGAGTTTTCGGCATACTCCACCCATTTTCTATAATCCTCAACGCTTATTGGTTCGCCAGGCAGGGAATACGAATTAAAATCCTGCTCATTTACAATCCGTATCAAATGCTTATGCTCTAAATCCTGCAACGCCTTTAAAGAATTGTTCCCTGTAAGTTCTATCGTTAGTGTTTGCATAGTATTTATATTTTAATGTGCGTAGGCCTTACCGGTTTTCAAATCCCTCAGGGCCATATCGATCATGTGAAATATAAACGACTTGTTTTCATCCGAAAGGGTTGCAATATCTTCAATCCGTTTTAAAGTGCTATTATCCAGCTCAAGATTGGTTTTTCCAACGAGATAGTCAATAGAAATACCTAAAGTATCAGCAATCTTCATGATTATTTCAATAGAAGGGGTCATAATATTACGCTCATACCTTCCGATAACGTTCCCCGATGTTCCGATTGCTTTACCCAAGGCAGCTTGGGAAAGTCCTTTTTGCTTACGTAAGAGCATTATATGTTCGTCAAGTGTCATACTCAAACGTATTGTATTAGACTAATTATTGCTTATTTTTGCAAATATACACTACCTAAACGTATAAAATCAAAACCTTTAAAATTTGGTTTGCAAAGATTGATAAATTACATTTGTGACGAATAGGTAGTAAAAAATATTTTTCAACAAAAATAATTCAATTGAAATCCCCGACATTAAGACCCGTTTACCGATATCCCAGGTGTTGCAACATTATGGCCTGAAACCCTACAAACATAACCGTATCTGTTGCCCCTTCCACGATGATAAAACCCGGAGCATGCAGATATACTATAAAACCCAAACGGGGTAGTGTTTTTGCTCCAATTGCAAGACCCCCGTTATGCCGAGGTTGCAACAATTACAAGCGAAGTTTGGCGGATGGCTGTGCCCCCGTCGAATATATCTTTTGCAGGCTTTAGTCTATTCTGCAAACAAAAGGAACATGAATAAACTAAAGCCCTAAACTAATCGTAGTATGCGATAAACTATGACCGAAGCGGCTCGGCGAAAGTCTCCGACTTAGTGTTTTAAATATAATTTACTAAATTTACCTTGTAAAATATCAAAAAGGGCCGACTCCATAATCTATATTTACGACGCTGCCGGAACAAAACTTTTTAAAAAAGTATACAAAGCAGGAGTTCTTAGCAAAACAATCGATTATTCTGCTGAAACAGAGTATTTTGAATAACCAAATAAAGTATCTTCCTACCGAAGAAGGGTTGGTGGAATACCAAACTATAAGTTCTTTCACATACGAATATTTTCTAAAGGACCACCTAGGCAATACGCGTGCGGTGGTATCGGCAGACGGATTGGGCAATTTGGTTGTAGGGCAGGTGAGCAGTTATTATCCGTTTGGTATGGCACATAGTTCAAACAGTTCAACAGGTACTTCGAACAAATACCTCTATAACGGGAAGGAGTTACAGGACGAAACACTGGGCGGGGTATCGTTAGGGCTATATGATTATGGGGCTAGGTTTTATGACCCGCAGATCGGGAGATAGGTGACATTAGATCCGTTGTAGAACAATATAGGAGGTGGAGTCCGTATAATTACGGAGTCGATAATCCTATCCGGTTTATTGATCCTGATGGAATGGGGCCTTTTGATGATGATGTTGGTTGGTTGGTAGATAAAGCTAAAAGTTATGTTAAACAAGCTGTTGAAAATGTGGTTACCGCAGCAGCGCAAATAGTTGTAAAAGCTGGGAAAGATGCCATTAAGAAAATTCAAGTTACCCCATACGCTGAAGCTAATGTTAGTGTCAAAGTGGGTGCTACATCTGCTTTTAAAGTAAAAGGAGAAGGATACCACGCTGATGCTGGATCTGCTAAATTAGGAGAAATGTCTTTTGACATTACTAAAGATAAAGTTGAAACAAAGGCAAATTATGGTGGGAAAGATGGCAAATTTGAAGGTACTAGATTGGCAGGAAGTGGCGGGTATGGAGGAGTTGATGGCTCCTTTGAGATAACACAAACTGAAAATAAATCGAAAGAAGTTGAAAACACAACAACAACTATATCTGGAGGAGCGGGTATAGTTATAGTTCCAGGAGTAATTGCTGAAAGAAAAACTAAAATCGCCACTGATAGTAACGGGGCTGCAACTTATAGTACGCAAGCAGGGATAGCAACTGGCTGGAATTTTGGTAAAGGTGTAGTTTTTAGTGGTTCCGGAGGTTTTGGACTAAGACTAACCTATAGTACAAAAAATGAAGAATAATGGAAGGCGGTATGATTGAATTAGGAAATGATAGAATTAAGTATAACCAAACAATGCTTATTATCATGGGAATATTGTTTCTCAGTATGATGTATTGGTTTTATTATATATATAAAACTCAAAATTGTTTGATTATTTTAATATTATCATTACTGTTTATTATGGTTGCTCTCTTTAGTAATTTACGTCTTTATAGAATAAGAGTTGATAAAGAATATTTTTATATTGAGAATATTTTTAGGAAATTAAAAATCGGGAAGAATGAATTTATTACAGTAAAAGTCGTAAGTATTATGCCATATACTTTAGCTATTACTTTTACTGGTGGAAGGAGATATTTATTTGTGTTAAATTCATCAGATTCTTTTAAAGCCATGGTTTCCTTTAATAAGAAAAAGATGGGAAATCAAGTTATAAATAAAATTGAACTAATTATTAATGTTGAGACGATGTTAAAAAAACCAAACTCACACAACAATTAATATGAAATTTAGAATTAAAAATACTTCAACAACGATTAAATTTTTAGGAATTTATCAAATTATCTGTGGATTAATTGGATTAGGAGTTTCAGTTTGGATTTTACTACAAACAGAGGTCATTAGTGGTGCAATTTTATTTATTTTTCTATTAGCTCTTGGATTGTATTATTTTTCAATAAAATCTGGTGGGTTATTATTACAAAAAACCCAAATAAATAAAGGGCTAATTTATTCATTAGCAAGTAATTTTCTTCAAACTATAGCAATATCAATAGGTGGATATAAATACGAGATTTACACCGGTGTAAAAATGATAATTGGGCTTAATTTTACTCATGGATTTAATTTTAAAATTGCGATTGGATTTCCTGAATTCAATTTTGCTTATAATTCAAGTAGACTTGATATTTTCTTTTACATTAACATATTTGCGATTATAGCGATAATATTATTATATGATATTTATAAAGAACTAAATACCCTTAAGCTCGGATAAATGTTCGGAGCGATAAGCGGCATTTGCAATGCCGCTTGGGATATAGCAGGTTTTGCAAACCGGCAACAGGATAAAGCAGAAAAACCGGGGCCCCCCGGTTTTTGTGTTTATATTGCCAATTGCTTCTGCATATCCCTTTGAAACAAATACGCTTTAATAAGCGATTTAACACATTTACGGTCTTCTTCATCAAGCGTTTGGGCTTTAGTAAACATAGATAAAAGCTCGCTATCCTTAATCTTGCCTTGTGCCTTCTCGTCATCAGTTCCGTAAACCAGCATATCTGTTGACACTTCGAGAATATCAGCAAATTTTTTAACCACATCAATAGAAGGTACGGTTTGATTACGTTCGTATCTTGAAACATGTGCCGGGTGTATCCTTGTTTTATTCCGACATATATCTTAGTTTAGTGATAAATAAATCAGAAAACAGTTTTAAAAATATTTTCAACATTGGAAATCCCAACATCAAGGCCCGGTTACCAATATCCCAAGTGTTTTAACACTCTGGCCTTAAACCCGACAAATACAACCTTTGCTGCCCGTTCCACGATGATAAAACCCCGAGCATGCAGATATACTATAAAACCCAAACGACATACTGTTTTTGCTCCAATTGCAAGACCCACGGCAAGCCGAGGTTGCAACAATTACAAGCGAAGTTTGGCGGATGGCTGTGCCCCCGTCAAATATATCTTTTGCAGCCTTTAGTCTATGCTGCAAACAAAGGGAACATGAATAAACTAAAACACTAAACTAATGGTAGTATGCGATAAATGAGACCGGAGCGGCTTGGCGAACGTCTCTGACTTCGTCGGGTTACATAGCGGACTCTTGACCGCTAAAATAAAATACCGCTTATTTTGTAAACCCAATAATATTAAAGTCTGGTAACTGAGAAAGTTGCCGGGCTTTATAATTTAATCCTTCTGGAAGCTCTTATTTTAGTGACACTCCGGTGGGAATGTACAATACGAAGTACTTGGATTTCGGTATCCGTTATTCGGTAAACGATAAGGTGTGATTCGAGGATAATCCATCGGTACATTTTAGATTTCGTAGGCAGATGGCGGCATTCCGAGAAAAAAGGCCAATTGTACGATAAACCATCAACAAGCTTCCAAATCTCGTTTTCGTAAAGTTCGGCTTGCCTGATACCAAAGGTCTCTATACCGCAATTAAAGACATAATCAAGATCAAAGTTGAATTCCATGGAAACCCTTACCGGGAGTTTCTTTTCTTCCTCCATTCTGTCAATATTTTTTTAGACTCCTCAATAGTATAGAATGGACCTTTCTCAGCTTCTTTGATACCAGCTTTAAACTCATCAATGCTTATAGGTTCGCCTGGCAAAGCCCATCTTGTTTCTTTTGTTTTTATCGTTTTTGTTTTCATATCTGTAATTTTACGATTTTCAGAAAGCGCAATCCTGTTGTGTTTTGTAATCCCTAATATCACTCTTTATAAATTTAAGGATTGTATTTTTTTCGTATTCAGATAATTTTTCAGCTTCTTTAAATTGCTTTAAAAACTCAGTATCCTGCAAGGCTATTCAAACTTTCTCATGAGCATTGCTATTTAACAAAAATCAAACGAGTATTTAATACATTGGCCAACTTATTTATTAACAATGCAAATATACCAAATTAAAGTATTTTGGCCAATTTTCAATTTTTTGGATGATAACTTAATAGGGTTAAATTTTGTATTTAGTTCAATTTTAAATTAGTTTCCTTTTATTACGTTACTTTATTAAAATGTTTAGAGCTAGTGACTATACTTACCTTTTCTTCTATTGTTTCATAGCCGTCGAGCCACCATATTTTCATTCCCTGACCTTCCATTCTTCTGAACCAGGTCATTTGTCGTTTGGCAAATTGGTGAATGGCTGTATTGAGTAATGTGAACATTTCGTGGTAAGTGGTGATTCCGGTAATATATTCTGTAAGGTATTTGTATTCGAGTCCATAATATATTAACTGTTCAGGTGTAATGCCAGCATTCAACAGGTTCTGTACCTCAGCGATCATACCCGATTCGAGACGCTGGCTTAATCGTTCGGTAATTCTTTGTCTTTGAGTAAAGCGGTCGAAGCGCACTCCAATAAGCAATGGTTTTATTTCAGGATAACAGGTATCAATTTCAGGATGTTGTGAATTATACACTTCGATTTCAATAGCTCTGATGGCTCGCTTCTTGCTCACAGTATCGCTGATGTTATGTATGGTTTTGTAAGTCGTCAGAATGGATATTAATTCGTTAAGCGGTTTGGTATCCAAATCGTTTCGCAGTAATTGGTTTATTGGTACCTGAATAAGCTTGTATCCTTTAATTACAGCCTCGATGTACATACCCGATCCGCCACATAGAACAGGATATTTCTCCCTTTGTAGGATATCATCAAATACCCTTACGAAATCTTTCTGATACTCGAAAACATTGTATTGGCTTCCTGGTTCAGCAATATCAATCAAATGGTATGGAATAGCCATTCCGTTAGCAACATAATCGCTGTAATCCTTTCCTGTGCCCAGATTCAGGTTTCGATATACCTGCCTGGAATCGGCAGAGATAATTTCGCCATTGATTTTTGAAGCCAGATGAGCCGCAAACGAAGTTTTTCCGCTGGCGGTAGGGCCTAATATTACGATAAGGTTAGGTGTGGAGGTTGGCATGAACTATGGGCTAAAAGTTTCTTAATTAGAATCCAATACATCAACTTTTACAGTATGGCAAATACTTTTGAGTTCTTTTTCAATTTGTGGTCGATCTATGTCGCCTTATAATGGCAATGGCCATGCACAAAAGGCAAAGAACGGAAGCTTTTTCGGGAAGTCCTTGCTTGATATCAGTCTTTTTTCAGGTAATCATCCATGAATGAGTTTTTAATTTTCAAAAAATTCATTCGTGCATTCGTGGCGTGTTCCAGGCTAAATATACTTTACAAGCAATTTCTTCAATTCCTCATAATTATTTACTACCGGAAACTGAGGATATTCGTCAATGACACTTTGAGGCGGACGAAACAAGATGCCAAAATCAGCTTCCTTTAGCATACTTATATCATTATACGAATCGCCAAAAGCTACCACCTGATAGTTGAGGTATTTCATGGCTTTTACCACTTCTCGTTTCTGGTCTTTCTGGCGAAGATTATAACCTTCAACCATACCTGTTTCCCCAATCGTAAGAAAATTACAAAACAATGATGGATAGCCGAGTTTAGCCATTAGTGGAGTAGCAAACTCTACAAACGTATCGGAAACCATGTGAATTTGCGCAACCGAGCGAATCCAACTAAGCATTTTGTTAGCGCCTTCCATCGGTTCGATGGTAGCTATCACGTTCTGAATATCTTTTAAAGTGAGATTATGTTCTTTCAGAATTTTTATGCGGTGTTTCATTAATACACTATAGTCACTTATATCACGGGTAGTGAGCTTTAGATCGTCAATACCTGTTTTTTTTGCAACATTAATCCAAACTTCCGGAATCCAAACACCTTCTACATCTGAACAGAAAACGTACATAATAAAATATGAGTTATAAATTATAAATTGGCACCATTTTATTGGTTTCCCTTCAACAAAAACTCCTTAAACTTCTCAAAATCATTTTCGAGAGGGGTAATCTTTTCCTCTTTACCCTCCAGGTTCGAAAGGCTTGGAGGCAGCGGTGGATCGATACCCAGAATGTCATTGATCTCTTTTGGAAATTTGGCCGGATGGGCTGTTGCGAGTGTTACCGTTAGCAAGTTGGATGAATTGACAGAATGATTTTCTTTATAAAATTTCTGTAACCCTGCCCAACCCACGGCACCATGGGGCTCAAGAAGAACATGATATTGGTCGTACACAGCTTTAATGGTCGATTTTGTTTCGTCATCGCTCATGCTAACCGCATACATATCGTTTTTGAGCTTTTGCTCATCGGGAGCCGAAAGGATATTGCCCTTTTCGTCCATCTTCCCATCATATAAATCGATAATTCGGGCCATGTTGCTCGGGTGACCTACGTTCATGGCACTCGAAATACAATTTCGCGAAGGAGCGATAGTTTTATAATTACCGGTGCGAAGATAAACTGGTACTTCATCGTTGGAATTGGTTGATATCACAAAACGCTTTACAGGTAAGCCCATTCGTTTGGCAATGATTCCGCCCATGAGGTCACCAAAATTTCCCGACGGAACTGAAAACACGATTTCTTCGTTAATGTCTTTGGCCAAACGTGAGTAGGAATAAAAATAGTAAACCGATTGCGGCAGCAATCGTCCTATGTTGATCGAATTGGCCGATGAAAGTTCAAGATGATCGAGGTCATTATCGGAGAAAGCCATTTTAACCAATGCCTGGCAAT
Source organism: Bacteroidales bacterium (assembly GCA_038213375.1). GTDB lineage: Bacteria > Bacteroidota > Bacteroidia > Bacteroidales > JAAUTT01 > JAAUTT01. The sequence continues at coordinate 12,077 of JBBQTB010000006.1, forward strand.
CGTCGAATTTACCGTTTAGAGCAAGTACCGAGATGTTTTTATGAAGCGTGGTCATCTGTTTCCGTTGACGCTCGGTTACTTCCGTTTGGGGATATAAAATCAACACGCGAATATTATCAAGTCCATAAAAAGCATTGGCAATAGCGCTGCCTGTATCGCCCGAAGTGGCTGTAAGAATGAGCATTTTCCGGTTTTCCTGACGCAGAAAGTAATCCATGACGCGTCCCATCATCCGTGCGGCAAAATCCTTAAAAGAAGCTGTAGGCCCCTGGTCGAGACGCATGATGTAATTACGGTCATATACCTTTTCAAGTGGCACCTCAAAGTTATATGCGTCTTTTAGAATGGCTTTTAAATCGATGGCTGGGATTTCATCTTGCAAAAAACGACTTAATACTTCGTAGGCAATTTCATGATACGCCTTGTTACGGAAAGCCCATATCTCATCTTTTGTAAATTGAGGAATGTGGTCGGGCATATATAAACCGCCATCGGGCGCTTGTCCCTTTAATAGGGCTTCGCGGAAATGCACCTTGGGGGATTGATGGTTAGTTGAATAATATAATATGGGCATTTTATTTTAGAATTACGATTGTCAGATTACTGATTTTCTACTTTTTCATACTTTTTTCTACTTCCTCATATTTCTCTTTTGTAAACTCTGTAAGCTGTTTTATTTTAAAGTCCGCAAAATCGAACCGTGTGCTTAAAAAATTATGATCTTCGAGAACTGCCACAGTCGTCATCTGTGCCGATTTGGCTGCCAGAATTCCGTTGAATGAATCTTCAAAAGCAAGACATTTTGATGGTATAACTCCCAATTTTGCTGCTGCTCCCAAATAAACTGCAGGATGAGGCTTTCCATGAGACTCATGGTCCGACGAATGGATTACCTGAAAGCGGTTTTTAATGCCGAATTTAGTTACAACCAAATCAAGTAATTCGGGTGGTGAAGAAGAGGCCAATCCAATTTTTAATCCTTTTTCTTCGAACATATCAAGCAAGTGTGTTACGCCGGGGTTCATAGCTCCATGCTCTTTCACCAAACGGATGACATTCGAAAACAGGCTTTCTTTAATTTCGTCAAACGAAATGTTGACCCATGGGTAGCGATGATACCAATAAGAGATGGACTCGTGAGTGCCAAGACCGGTAGTTTGCCGGCACATTTCTTCGGTAAGCTTGATACCGGCTTTAGCATAGGTGATGATATCGGCCTGCCGCCAAAACGGTTCAGAGTCGATGATCACACCATCCATATCGAAAATTACTGCTTCAAGCATTAAACATTTGATTTTAGATTGACGACTTTAGATTGACGATTACTGTTTCGTAACATTCGTGTGGCTTTTATTTATTACCTGTCATCTTTTCGTCAAGACGCAAATTTATAATTTTTTTCAATGTATAATTATTCAATGTCGTTGACTTAAGGTTTTGACCTCCCAACCCACCTTAAAAATGAGGGCTAACTTGCGCCGTGCTAGTCACAAGTCGTTGCCCCTTTTTAAGGGGTTGGGGTTAATTTTGATTAAGTCAACCACATTGGTATATTATTTTGAATTTACTGTTTGTGCCCGGATAGTGGATAATGTAAAATAAGGTATATGAGAAAATAACTCCAATACAAAGAGGAGTTGCTTGTAACATCCCTATACATTCGCCACCCTGATGATATCAGCGAAAACACCAGCTGCGGTTACGGCATTGCCTGCCCCATATCCTTTAATAATCATAGGAAGTTCGTTGTAACGCTCACTGGTAAGCACCACAATGTTATTGCTGCCTTCGAGATGGTAAAAGGGATGGTCGCTACCGATGGCTATCAGTTCGACACTTGCTTTTCCTTGATCCAGCTTTGCCACAAACCGCCATTTTTGGTTTTTCTTTTCTAATTCCTTGCGTTTTACCTCAAAATCGGCATCAAGTTTTTTAACCGAGGTCCAGAAATCGTCTATCGATCCCTGGAAGCACGATGCCGGTATGAATGTTTTTAAGTCTACATCCGATTTTTCAAGCGGATAGCCCGATTCACGAGACAGTATTAATAATTTCCGCAGCACATCAATGCCGCTAAGGTCGACACGCGGATCGGGTTCGGAATACCCTTTTTCCTTAGCCATACGAATAGCTTTGCTCATAGGTATTTCGGCGCTTATGGTGTTGAAGATGAAATTGAGTGTGCCGGAAACAACCGCTTCGATACGCAGGATTTTGTCACCGCTATGTATTAAATCGTTGATGGTGGTAATAATTGGGAGACCAGCGCCTACATTGGTTTCGAACATAAAACGCACCCCTTTTTTCTTGGCTTTTTCCTTCAGATGTTTATAGGAATCATAAGATTCTGAACAAGCAATTTTATTGGCCGTGACCACCGAAATATAATAGTCGAAAACTTTCGAATAGCAAGTAGCCACATTCTCATTAGCCGTGCAATCGATGAATACCGAGTTGCGAAGGTTCAGCTTCGACATTTGTGTTACATAATCATCCAATTGAAACTGAACTCCTTTTGTATCCAATTCGTCACGATAACTGGCAGGATTAATGCCATCAGGTGTAATGTACATTTTGCGCGAATTGGAAATGCCTACGAGATTTATTTTTAATCGCAATTCTTCCTGAAGTTTGCTTTGTTGCTTATTTATTTGTTCTATCAGGCTTTTCCCAACATTTCCGATTCCGATAAGAAAAAGATTAAGCTCTTTGTAATGAGAAAGAAAGAATCCTTCGTGAATGGCATTGAGTGCTTTTCTAAGACTGACTTTGCGGATTACTATGGAGATATTCAATTCCGACGATCCTTGTGCTGTAGCAATGATGCTGATACCATTTCGTGCCAGCGAGGAAAAAAGGTTCGCCGAAATACCAGGGGTATTCTTCATCCTTTCACCAACAATGGCGATGATGGAAAGATCGTTTTCAACAGTCACTTTTATTTCGTCTCTGAGAAATATTTCGGTTTGAAATTCTTCTTCAATAGCTTCTTTGGCTTTTACAGCATCCGAAGGAGAAATAGCGATACTTATCGAAAACTCCGATGATGCCTGAGTGATAAGAATAACATTGGTTTTACTCTTGGCCAGCGCCCTGAATATCCTCATCGAAATGCCTGTTACGCCCACCATTCCGGCTCCCTGAATCGATATCACCGAAATATCATCGATGGACGATATACCTTTAATGGGAGCAGAGTCCCCATCCAAATCCTGGTTGCTGATAATAGTTCCTTTGGCAGATGGATTAAAAGTATTTTTAATGGTAATAGGGATGTTTTTCTGGTAAACCGGGTGTATGGTTGGAGTGTATACCACTTTTGCACCAAAGTGCGATAATTCCACAGCTTCCGCGTAAGTTAATGACGAAATAGCATAAGCCTTCGAAACTTTTCGGGGGTCAGCAGTCATAAAGCCATCAACATCAGTCCAAATTTCGAGGGCTGAGGCATTTAGTGTGGCAGCTATAATAGAAGCGGTATAATCCGATCCTCCGCGCCCAAGCGTAGTGGTCTCTTCGGCATCATTGCTGGCGATAAAACCTGGGATCACAGGTATGTGATCAATTAATTGAAAATATTGAATAATAAGATTGTCAGTAAGGTTGAAATCGACCCGTGCTGAGCCATAGTTGGAATTGGTACGAATGAATTTACGGGCATCGTAAAGCACTCCTTTATCAATTACTTTACTAATAATATACGCTGAAAATTGTTCTCCAAAACTCAGAATCAAATCCTGTATTTTAGGAGTTAATTCGCGAAGCAGGTATATACCTTTCAAAATATCTTCGAGGTTCGACGACATTTCTTTTACATGTGAAAATACCTCCGAATGTTTTTCAGTTGACATCAGTTGCTGAATAACATCAAAATGCCGTTGTACAATGTTCGATAATTCGGTTTTGTAGTTTTCGTTGCGTTGCATTGCCAATTTCCCAAGTGTTACGAGTTGATCTGTTATTCCTTCGAATGCAGATACTACAACTACACAACTTTCCTGCTGCGACTCAATAATCTTTTTCACCAGACGTATATTTTCCGGTGAACCGACGGATGACCCGCCAAACTTCAATACTTTCATTATCAATGCAATGTTAATGGTTATTAAATATAAGCACGATCAGTGATGTGCTCAAAAAGTAAGGATAATTTTTTCTTGGCGTAACCGTAAATTACGCCGTTGCACTTTCGGCTGAAACTAAGGGTTCAACTTTTTTGATAAGACCTTGCAATACTTTGCCAGGGCCTACTTCTACAAAATCGGTAGCGCCATCTTTTACCATATTTTTTACCATCTGTGTCCAGCGAACAGGAGCCGTTAGCTGTTCGATCAGGTTTTTCTTTATGGTATCGGGGTCGCTGGTAGGCTGCGCATTTACATTTTGGTAAACCGGACAAACAGGCTTCAATATTTTTGTTTCGTCGATTGCTTTTTTGAGCTCTACCCGGGCAGGTTCCATCAATGGGGAGTGGAAGGCTCCACCCACAGGAAGGCGTATAGCACGTTTCGCACCAGCAGTTTTAAGTTGTTCGCAAGCAGCATCAACACCGGCTATACTTCCCGAAATTACGAGCTGACCCGGGCAATTGTAGTTAGCAGCTACAACAATCTCAGGTATTGCCGCACAAATGTCTTCAACAACTTTATCATCCAAACCAAGAACAGCAGCCATGGTGGAAGGTTCTGATTCGCAAGCTTTTTGCATTGCAAGCGCACGTTTTGAAACCAAAATCAACCCATCTTCAAACGAAAGAGCGCCAGAGGCAACAAGCGCTGAAAATTCGCCCAAAGAGTGGCCGGCCACCATATCGGGTTTAAAACTTTTGCCAAGAACTTTGGAGAGTATAACCGAATGAAGGAAAATGGCAGGCTGAGTAACCTTGGTTTGCTTCAAATCTTCATCAGTACCCGCAAACATCAGATCGGTTATTCGAAAACCAAGAATAGTATTTGCTTTTTCAAATAATTCTTTAGCCAATGGTGTATTGTCATATAGATCTTTACCCATTCCTACAAACTGAGCGCCCTGACCTGGAAATACGTAAGCTTTCATTATATTGAATTTAAGTTAAACTGCAAAAATAATTATTTTTAGGAAATAACGATCTTTAATGCAATTCCACTCCAATCAGATGAATGAATTCTTCGCGTGTTCGCGGGTCTTTCAGAAAAACTCCGGTAAATGCAGAGGTAGTGGTTACTGAATTCTGTTTTTGCACGCCTCTCATCATCATACAAAGGTGGTGGGCTTCAATTACTACAGCCACCCCAAGAGGATTTAATGTGTTTTGAATGCAATCACGGATTTGCATGGTTAATCGTTCCTGCACTTGAAGACGTCGGGAAAAAGCATCAACTACCCGTGCAATTTTACTAAGGCCTGTAATGTAACCATTTGGGATATACGCTACATGTGCTTTCCCAAAAAAAGGTATCATGTGATGTTCGCACATTGAAAATAACTCTATGTCTTTTACCAACACCATTTGTTGATATTCTTCCTTAAACATGGCAGAACTTAATAATTCATTTGCATTAACATGATAACCATGAGTTAAAAACTGCATTGCTTTGGCAACACGGGTTGGAGTATCAATCAATCCTTCGCGACATGGATCTTCTCCGATATTGATTAATACCTTACGATATTGTTCTGTTAAATTTTTTGTAGCTTTTGCGCTGAATTTATCAATACGCATGTATCCTTCGTCATCGTCGAGAATAACCGTTTTCTTACCTGATTCTGATTTAATAGGCTTTTTTTCCATAATATTCTACAAAATTATTTTCGGTTTCTTCTATTTTAATGCAGTGTAATTCAATATCTAACGCAACAATATGGGGCTCAAGTTGCTCCCAAATTGCAATAGCCAAATTTTCAGACGACGGGGTTTTATCTTTCATAAAATCAACCTCTATATTTATATTTTTATGATCAATTTTTTCAATTATATGTTCATTAATGATTTTGCTGATTGTTTTAAGGTTAACTACGTATCCGATATCTGGTTTTACTTCTCCTTTTATTGTAACAAAAAGTGTATAATTATGACCGTGCCAATTTGGATTTGAACACTTTCCATACACTTCCATGTTTTGGTCGTCGGTCCAACCTATATGAAACATGCGGTGTGCTGCATTAAATCGTTCGCGGCGTGTAAGAAAAACTTTGCTCATGATATTTAATTCTTAAATTTTGCCAAAGAACCAAAATTACTAATATTTTAACAACCCTACTTCAAATAAAACGATGAACGCATTTATTTTGGAATTACTCAATGAACTAAATATAACCTTTTCTTGAACAATTTCTACTGGAACTGGTTCAATTCAATTTTTTGAAACCACGTCATCGAATAAATTGGAATATTTCTTTGGCCATAAATAATCTAAAATCAGCATAAATTGGTATTTTTGAGCAAAAAAGCAGAACATTTAACCTAACCTATATTTGTGATGAAAATATGATAGTAGTTACAGGATCAGCCGGATTTATCGGCAGTTGTATGGTTGCTAAACTCAACCTCGAGGATTTTAGGGATATTGTTCTGGTAGACGATTTTTCGAACTCCGAAAAAACCAAAAATTACCAGGGAAAGCTTTATTCTCAGTTGGTTGACCGGAAGGACTTTATTTCATGGTTGCGGGATAATCAAAAATTCGTTCAGATTATTATACACCTTGGAGCGCGAACCGATACCACTGAGTTTAATGTTAATGTGCTAACCGAATTGAATTTGGAGTATTCCAAACAGGTTTTTAATGCATGTATTGAATATGGAATCTCCCTGATATACGCATCATCGGCGGCTACCTATGGGATGGGCGAATTTGGATATGATGACAATCACGAACTTCCCTATAAACTGAAGCCGTTAAATCCTTACGGGGAGTCAAAGAATGAGTTTGATAAATGGGTATTGAAACAACCCCGCAAACCATATTATTGGGCAGGACTGAAATTTTTTAATGTATATGGTCCTAACGAATATCATAAAGGACGGATGGCATCGGTTATTTATCACTCTTTTAACCAGATAAATGCTACAGGTAAAATGAATCTATTCAGGTCACATAATCGTGAATTTAAAGATGGAGAACAACTCCGCGATTTTATCTATGTTAAAGATGTGGTTGATGTTATCTTTTACCTGATAAATTATCGTAACCATTCAGGTATTTATAACCTTGGAACAGGCAAAGCCAGATCATTCCTTGATCTTACCCGAAACACCTTTAAAGCCATCGGTGTTCCCGAAAATATATCATTCATCGATACGCCAGCTGATATTCGGGACAAATACCAGTATTTTACCCAAGCAAATATGGAAAAACTCCGGTCAATCGGTTATACAAAACCATTTACCAGCCTCGAAGCTGGCGTGGACGATTACGTTAAAAATTATTTGAAAGAAGGGTTTTATTTGTAATAATTTTGTAGGTTAAAAGATATTAATTTCCAACTAAATAAAACATTATTGTTTTATTCTTCAACTAATTGCAGTTAATTGGTTTATTTGATAATTTTGTGTTAAATACTTTTTGCGACGACATAGAAGAATACATATTGCATGATTGATACAATGTTTACAAAGTAAAAATTTCAGGATTTTTTTCAACAAAACCTAGCAGTTAAATATTGCCGGACATGATACATACTTTAACAATGGACATTATAAACGACAAGGCGGTAAAACTCTTATATGATTTAGAACTCCTGCAGCTTATCCGTTGGCATAAAGAAAAAACAAGTACTGCAACAGCTGCAATTTGGGCGGCTAAATACAAAGGTGCCATGCAGAAACAGCCTCTTAATGAGATCGACAGCCAACTAAATGACTTGAGAAACGCATGGGGATAAATTATCTTTGGGAATCCGAAAAAAGCATCGTATAAAACTCCCTGATGCAATTATTGCAGCTACGTCGCTGATTTATGATCTTACTCTGGTGACCCGTAAGGTGGCTGATTTTAAAAACATTGATGACTTGAAAACTGTAAACCCCTATAAATTATAATTGAGATAGCAGATCTTGTACTATACCTAAAATCATTAAAGTTAAATTGTTAAAACATAACTAACCACTTAAAACATTTTTACCCGGCCTTTTCTGATTTTGGTACTAAATTCCCACATCGAATCGGTACCCCTGATATCAATTCGTTTTACCAAAAACTTGTTTTTTAGCGGCCAGCGATTAATTCTATTGCCAATACGCAATCCCATTTTCACGCCGTTCTGTTCTAAAACGTTAAAAAAAACTGCCATGCGTTCTTTTTCCCGAGGGAATCCGCCATATGGATAGGCCAAAACAGGCAAAAAACTGATTCCATTCTTTACTAAAAAATTAACAGAATCCTCAATTTCAGTGTGAACAATCTCTAATGGCGCATTTTTGAGATTTTGATGATTATAGGTATGTAGTCCAAAACTTATGTATTTTGGATTCATTGATTTAAGTTGAACTACATTCATAATTTTTTCGTCACTACCATCCCATTTATTTTCCTTCCCAAGAAATTTCACCGGAAGCATAATTGTGGCATGTAAATTATACTTTATCAATAAAGGGTATAAATAATCCAAATTATTCACATAGGCATCATCGAAAGTAAGCACAAAGGAGTGTTTTGGAAAAACTTTGGTGGCATCCATCATTTCCACAAGTCGAATACAAGAATATCCTTTGTTGATTAAATGTAAAAACTGAGCCTCCAGCTTTTCGGGAGTAATGCAAAGCCTTGTATTAACTGAAGGCTTAACCTGATGGTACATTAAAACTGATATTCCTTTTACCGGTGGTATGAAAAGGCTATATTGAAACGTTGAAAAAACGATACAACCGAATAGAACAAGCACAATAAAAAAAAACCACATCATCATTTTTCTTTTTGATATTCAATTAGTTTAACATATTTCACAAAGGTATAATATGTGGAAAATACAGACCACACAAATCCCGCATAACCATTTAAAAAGTTTTTCTTTAAAAAATAATACTTCATAAAATCTATTGGAAGTCTAATCATTATTTTAAAGACATTAGCCCTCTTCCCTTTCTGCAATGCGTCGATAACAAAATAAGAAGTGTATTTGTTGAATTTTTCAAAATAGTGATGAACATTCAAATAACTATAATGAAGTATTTCTTGTTTAAGAGCTTTTGTCTTTCCCTCCAACACAATGCCTTCATGCACTGTTGATTCGTTAAAATTACCGAATTTTCGATTAAATAAACGAAGGTGCAATGTTTTGTTTTCGTTCCCGTAACCAAATATTTTTCCAAGAAATACCAATGTTATGGGAAGGAAAAACCCTTGTTCATTCACACTTTCATTTGAAAGAAGTTCTTCAATTTCATCTTTCAATAGTGGGGAAACTACCTCATCTCCATCAATGGAAAGTATCCAATCGTTTTTGGCAAGTTGAACTGCATATTTTTTTTGTTTTCCATATCCTTCAAAAGGATGACTATATATATTGCATTGAAATTGCCGGCAAATATCAAGTGTTTGATCTGTGCTACCTGAGTCAACTATCAAAATTTCATCACACCATTCAATCGCCTGTAATGTTTTTTTTAGAATATCCCCACAATTATAGGTAATGATAACGGCGCTTATCTGATGTTTTCTCATTTCTAAAAAATGACTAGTTACTTGATGTCAAATATTGATTTTTTTATCTGTAATTAAAACTTAATTAGTGTTTGCAAGAAAACCAAATTTATAATTAAAAGCAACATGAAATGGTTGCTAACGTATAAAAAATAGCCACGAATGCACGAATAATTATTCGTGCATTCGTGGCTATTTTTTATTTTCAGGTTTTTTGAGGTGCTTTTCTTTACATATGTCGCAGTTTCCAGACTATGCCGAATAAAGCTTGCTTAGATTTTTGATATTTTAAGATTTTTCTTTTCTCCATTCATGTTTGTTATCGAAATAAAATACATGCCTGCCGGAAGGTTTGATGTGTCAATGATTTCATCACTGGTTATATTTTTAAAGAGTACTTTTTTACCCTGCAAATTATACACCTCAACTTCTTTAAGATTTACCGAACCTTCGATGAGTAATTCAGTCGAAAATGGATTTGGATATACTGATATACCATCATTTTCGTTTAATTTTTTTACTGATGTTAATATCGACCCGGAATTAGTGAATTTTTTTGATGAAAATAAATGAAATTCACCTGGTTTCAGTGTCATTGGGTAACTAGTTCCAGTTAAAATAATGCTATCTCCTTTAAAAAAGTCATACCATTTTCCTGGCGACGAAAAGGTTAAGGTATAGTCTTTATTTGTGACATCGAAGTTGCCAATTATTTCAACATTGGCCGAAGCCTCCAGCAATTCAATATGTTTCAAAGAGCCTGACACGTCCAAAGTGAAATTGTTGGTTGAAAAAACTGGTTCGTCTTTTTTTAACTGAATTAATGCTTTGTTGATCTCAAAAAGATACCGTCGGTTTGCATCGCTGTAATAATCCCAGTGGATAGGTTTTTGACCAAGCCTTCCGCCCTGATCGATGCTTATATCATAACCGAGTTCGCCAAACTGCCAAAGCATTTTGGGGCCGGGTATGGTATAAAAGAAAGACGCAGCCATCTTCATTCGGTTCAGGGCGGTAGCCAGGTCCTTGATGTTATAAGATCCTGATGAATTTCCAAACGTGATATTCTTGAACATTAACCTTTCTTCGTCATGGCTTTCCATATAACCAACCAGGTTTGGACTATTCCAGCCACGGTTTTTATATGAATTCCACGACAGATCCGATTTGCCGGAATCATTGAATCCCATGGTCGCATCGTTGTATTTCGAATTCATATTACCCCATAGCATGATGCCAAAATTTGCCAAAACCGTTTCTTCGCTGTTATCAGAAAGATGTTCAAATATTACATAAGTGTTAGACTTTCGTTTCCAAATTTCGGTTGCCAACCGTTTAAGAATAATAATGCGTGAAGCGTCATAAGCCCAGCCATCTCCGGGTGTATTAGTAAAACCTTTGGTAAAATCGTACCGGAAACCATCCATCTTGTATTCATTCATCCAGAACGAGGCAATGCTATCCACCAGCTTTTTAGTATAAACACTTTCGTGATTAAAGTCGTTTCCCCATGAATAGGTGGTATTGGGCGATGATTGGTTATACCAGGGATTTTGAGCTGCGGGTTTTGTACCGTCGAAATACATACGCACCAATGGTGACTGGTTGTATGAATGGTTAAGTACTATGTCCTGAATAACCGCGATACCGTTTTTATGACAAATGTCAATAAATTTTTTATAATCGTTTTTGGTGCCATATGCCTTGTCGGTTGCAAAATAGAACGATGGATTATAGCCCCAGCTGTCGTTGCCTTCGAACTCACTTATGGGCATAAGTTCAATAGCATTTATACCCAAACGTTTTAAATAGGAGAGGGTGTCAGTAACCGTTTTTATGTCGTGGTTGGCAGTAAAATCGCGGATATGCAATTCGTATATTACTAGCTTTTCTTTAGCCGGAGGGGTAAAATTAGTTACCTGCCACACAAATGGTGTCTGTGCTGTTTGAAATATACTTGCCACCTCACTTGTATTATTATCAGGGTATTTGATCAGATCTGGATAAATGGCAGATGAAATGTATTTGTCGTTAGGATCGGAAGTCTTTTCAGTGTATGGGTCTGCAATGCGAAGGTTTCCATCAATTAAATATTGAAAGATATATTCCTTCCCTGACGTAAGTCCTGATAAAGTAATCCAGAATCGATCGCCATCTTTTTTCATCAGGTATAAATTATCGGGCATCCAGCTGTTGAAATCGCCAATGGCATAAGTGTAATTTTTATAGGGTGCAAAAAGCACAAGGGTAACAGTGTGGTCGTCTGAATAATTAATTCCATCATGGACACCCACTGGCAGGGATGCATATACAACAGTGCCGGGTATCAGGTAATAGGCGGTATCGGCAGTAACCAGCATATTTTTGTATGCTTTTGCTATCAGGGTATGCTTTTCTGTTCCTGTTGCTAAAAGTGTGTGTGTGAGCGATTGACCAATGACAGATTTAATTCGAATATTATCAAGAAAGAGTCCAATTGAATCATTATCTGTTGCGACAATGTTTATATTAATGTATTGATTTTCTGTTACAAAGGAGAAAATAGTTGAAGGATTTACAAAACTAACATTAAGTCCGGTTTTGTAAACAGTAGCAAATATATCTTTACCGCCTGTATCTTTTCCTTGTTTTGTAGCATCGGCACTTCGGAAGACAAACGCCATTTTTAATATTTTTTCAGAATCTGGTACACCGTAATATGCCCGGATATTAGGCGAAATTGAGAGTTGATAAGTGTTGGTTCCGGTACGCGTTAGTTTTGTTTCGGAGGTATTAATGCCCCATTGTGTTTTTACATACTTCCAGTCGCTCGTTGAGGTGCTTTTGTCAGTTATTACTCCTGTGTGGGCATATACATCGCCCGTAAAATCTTTAAGCCCAGCAGTTCCCTGGGTGGCATCGAAGGAAATGGTAACCGGTTGGTTATCGGAGGGAAGAGCAGGATTCAGAGTTATTATCTGGGCTGATAAATCAATGAAAACCGACATGGCAATAACAAAAATAATAAATCGGTGCATATCGTGCGTTTTTAGGTAAAACAACTCAGAAGCGTAAAGTTGTTATTTTTTGATAAGTATCCGGTTTTATACCTAAGTAGTTTACAAATTTCGTTAATAACTTTACCCTCAACTCCTCTCCTAAAAAGGCGAGAGGAGCATGCCTCGAAGCTCTCTCCAAGTCCTTCTCCACTTAGGAGAAGGACCTTAGGATGAGGTCTTTTAAATAAATAAAGAAGGTTAAGTATGAAACCGGATATTCATTTTTTTTGATATGATTAACTATGGCAATGTTAGTGCATGACACCAACATTGGTTCTAGTTTTTGGTCAATGTTGCCTTAAGAGTCCAAGGATCTAAGGTAATGGTATAGTTTCCGGCGATCGCAATAGCAATGTTTCCACCTGAAGTTGACAGGGCATCTAATGTGCCACCTAAAGCTAAATCCCATGCATCATTTGCTCTGAATTTGATATCGCCAACTGTGAGATCTGCTGTAACTTTAAATACTTTATTTATGGCATCCCAGTTCAGGTTTTGATCAGATGCCCAGGCATCAGCAGTTGCGGAACCAATCAGGCCCCATCTGTTTGCACTATAAGTGTATGCATTCGGATGGCTTAGATCCAGCGTGATGGCATAATCAGCCTCAAGAACTACAGGAATATTTGCGGCTCCAACACCTAATTTGCCATCAGCCAAATCACTACCATAATTATAATCCCATGAATGATTGCCTCTGAATTTGAATGCTTTATTTGTCAAATGAATGGCTCCATTCCATGTTAGTGAATTAGGATTATAGGCCATTGCCGTTTCATCATTCCAACCATTCGGAGTTGCATCGCCGATAACACCCCAATTAGTAGCTACGGCCGTGTAAGTCATTGGATTTACTGCGGCATTTACATTGATTTTGTAGTATCCGGCTGGAGAGCTGAAATTGCCGCCATTGCCATCCAAAGTGCCTGCTATTGCACCAGCGCCATAATTAGGTCCATCCCAATTAGGCTGGGAGGCAAATTTCCAACCGTTTAAGGTTTTTGACATATAAACATACCCTTCCAGATTATCCGGAGCAGAAACAGTACTCTTAACCTGAGGAGATTTGTCGGGTGACCAATCTGCAAGCATCGATCCAGGATAGCTGGCGCCAACATAATCGCCGGGAATATTCCAGGTACGGGTATTTGCCAGGGTGGTAAACTGAACATCGCTGCCATATGAAGTACCAGCACTGTTTGTTGCATAAGCACGAACATGATAGGTTGTGAATAATGTTAAACCAGGTAACTCACTTACAAATTTACCAGTCCCTGTTCCACCTGCAATGACATTTCCAGAAATGGTTGGATCAGCAGCAATTCCCCAAGCCAAACCTCTGGTGGTATTTGCGCCACCACCATCATAGGTAACTTCTCCACCTGAAATGGCAGCAACTTTAGTAACACCTGTAACTGCGGCGGTTGTAACTACGGGTAAATCAACCAATGTAGTGAAAGAAACTTCATGGCCAAAGCCCGTACCAGCGCTGTTTGTGGCATATGCACGAACATAATAAACGGAGTTGCCTTTCAGTTTGGTAAGAGTACTTACAAATGCACCGGTTCCTTTACCATCAGATGTTTTATTATCTGAAAGACCAGGATTGTGATTTGTACCAAAACAAATACCACGGGCAGTAACATCAGCACCGCCACCAACAGTAACATTACCACCAGCGGTAGATGAATTACCTGTAATCGCAGTAATTACAGCGGTAGTAATGATAGGTAAAACGGGCAGCGTGGTAAAGGTAATTTCTTCGCCGTAGATGGTGCCATTTGCATTTGTTGCATAAGCACGTGCGTAGTATTTGGTAGCATACGCCAGACCGCCAACTTTTACTGAAAATGTAGCTATTGTATTTTCCGCACTAAAAATAACTTTGTTGTTATCAATGGTGGGAATTGGTGTTGTATAATAGCAAACGCCTTTTTCAGTAAACCCAACCCCTGCAGCAATTACAAACCCAACAATGGTTGCCGAATCGGATTTAACATTCAGCAATTGGGAGGTGGAAAGCTTTGGATCTAATCTAACTTCCGATTTTTCCTTGGTACATGCGGCAAAAATGATTGTTGCCGTAAAAAGGAAAGCTAATAATTTATATATGGACATTTTTTTCATAGATAATTTCTTTAATATGTTTTATTAAAATAAATTAATTGATTGTTTAAAGAGGATAACTGAATAATGTTCACTGTGCTTATAATAAGATAACTTTTTTCCGCACAGTGAACCAACAGTATATAAAAACTAGTTCTTAACAATCTTGTAGGTACCGGAAGTGCCATTGATGATAGTTAATGCAATGGTATAATTACCGGCAGTAACTGCTATATTAGCACCACCTTGTGTTAAATTATTGGTAGTACCACCTAAATTCCAAGCCCAACCATCATTAAGCCTGAACTTTATTTCACCATCAATTAAGTTGGTGGTTATTGTCCAGCTTCCGGTTTTTGCATCGTAATCCATTTTTTGGTCAGGACTATTCCATCCATTCGATGTAGCCGAGCCAATAAGACCGATCATGTAGGCATCCATCTTGAATGTTAAGGCCTTGGTGTCGGCAGTGAAATTATACCAGCCGCTTGCCCCGGCAGTTATGCCAGCGCCATTCACTGCTAGTTTTTCGCCCGTTACACCATATACAATTTTGGCATCCGGGTCTTTCAACGTAAACGGTTTGTTAGCATCAAGTTTTACAAAACCGGTGTATTTACCATCGCCCAAAGCAGATTCAATTTTCTCTGCAACACCGGCATCAATTAAATCCAGACGCGGTAATCCGTAAATGGTAGCGCTTACGTTTTTAGCCTCGGAGGTATAAATCCGTGGCAAAGCTCCTGTACCTGCATCCACAGATAATACAGACCTTAGTCGTAAATCAATGGATGAAACCTGGTCAGCAGGGAATTTTTTCAGTAAAATTCCATTCAGATCACTTACCGAAATTTTCAAAATTAAATCCTGAATCGAACTGAGTATTAAGATTGAATCTTTGAAATTATTTCCGGTAGCACATGCTTCCAGAAAATAAGTTGCAGAGGCCTGGAAGCCAGGATCAACAGGAGTACCAATAAATAAAAGGGTATCCTTTCCATGAGTCCTTAGAAGCGTTAAATCAGGAACAGTATTCAACACTGGTGCAATTGGATTGGTTAACATCACTACTTTTGTCTCATCTTTTTTACAATTGGACAAAAGACCGATCAACCCAATGAAACTTAAATATATAATTAGATTTTTATTCATTGTTTTATTTTTTTAAAGATTAATAACCAGGATTGTTTTGACCGTTATAATTTGGATTTGCCGAAATCTCAGCACCTGGAATAGGGAAAATATTCAAATGTTTGTCTGTTTGGGTTCCATTTATGATGCCGCCCTTCCATGTCCATTTGTAAGTACCATCGGTAAATTGGCCGAAACGAACCAAATCGGTACGTCGTTGTGCTTCATAATAAAATTCACGGCCACGTTCGTCGAGTAAAAATTTATCGGTAAGTTGGGCTGCAGTGATATTTCCGGATTCATTTCCAAAAGCACGGGTTCTGATCGTATTGACATCGGTCAACGCATTGGCGTCATCGCCTAATTTGTGCAATGCTTCTGCTCTCATCAATAAAGCGTCAGCATAACGGAAAACAGGAAAATCAGTACATGCATAAGCCGGGTTATAATTTACAGCTTTGGAGCCATCGGTATTTCTGGCAGTAAATTTGTATACGCCAATTCCGTAATCGCCACTAGATGAAGCGCTTGGTATTGTCCAGCTTTTTTTGGTTTTCAGGTATACGCGTTTATCCTTGCACTGAGCAAAAATTGAATCACTGGCTGGAACAGGATTGTTTCCGTAAGTGGCTAAAGTATCAACCAATACATTAACAAATTCCCTTTTTGTTCTATTTCCATTCCAGTTGGTATTGGAAGTCAGCCCATGAAAACGTTCAGCTTTGATATAGGTAGCATCGCTGCTTGATTCAATAAGGAAAGTTGTTCCGACATATCCCTGGGTATTCACACCGTCCTGTTCCCAAGCGAAGATCATTTCAGGGTTGTGTGTTCCATCATTGTCGGCGCTGAAGTTTTGACGGTAATTGGCAGCTAGTGAATATTTACCGCTCTTGACTACCTTATCGCAATATGTTTTGCAATCAGCCCATCTGGCGGTACCAGTGTAAACCTCTGCATTCAGGTACAACCTTGAAAGAAGCATCCAACAAGCTGCCTTATCTGCCTGAGGGTATGAAAATTTAGGTTCTCCCAGCTTATCCTGAATAGCAAGCAATTCTGACTCAACATAAGAGAAAATCTGAGCTCTGGTGTTAATTACAGGAAAGAATTTGCCAACACCATCAGCATCGGTAGTAAAGGGAAATTGTCCAAAAAGATCAATTGCCCATGAATAAGCCAATGCTCTCAGAAAACGTGCTTCGGCATTGTATTGGATAATGGCTGGGTCTGCATTCCCATTAGTAAATTTAATAAAATCATTCGCATAGGTAACACTCAAACTCAAGCGCTGATAAAGAGCAGTAAGGAATGGATTTTGCGGATTCCATGTTTGGGTGTTCAGATCGGCAATACCTACATCGCCCCATGCACATATGGCTTCATCGGTGGTAATTTCCTGCAAATTCCAGAGGGCACGTGTAGTGGTGAAAAAGTTACCATCAGATGCTGTAATGTCATCACCACCATTGGATCCCTGCCCGCTGACAATGAAACTGGCATAAAGTTTCCCGAGAGCTTCCTTCATGTAAATGGGATCGTCACCTAAATTACTGGCTAAAATTGAATTCGGATCCTTAGGTTTTACATTCAAATCTTTCACACACGATGCAATCATCAATGCTGAAAAGAAAATCCCTAATATTTTAATTTTTTTATTCATATCTCTTTTATTATTAGAATATTAATACGTTAAATTGATACCAATCATAAAGATACGGGGTCTTGGGTAGAAATTATTATCAATTCCTCCGGCAACTTCAGGGTCAATCCCTTTATATTTGGTGATCGTAAGAACGTTTTGAGCAGTAAAGCTGATGCGTGCGCTCATTTTCTGGAAGATGTTTTCAAATCGGTAACCGGCACTTACATTGTCTAATTTTAAGAACGAAGCGTTCTCAACAAAATAATCACTGGTAAACTGGCGTTTTACAAATTTAGTATCCGTCAAATACGTTGGTTCATTATGCCAGTATCCAATTTGGTACATTTGATCGTATGAAGCTCCGGCTGCTACCTGATTGTATACATAGTTTCCGATGCTTGTACGGCAGGAAGCAGACATGTCGAAGTTTTTATAGTTAAAACGGGCAGAAAAACCCATTAAATACTGTGGAGCAGGATTTTTGTAGATGTATTTATCAGAATTGTTTCCATTTACTGAACCTCCTTTGCCTGAAAGATCAACGTATATCCCTTCAATTGGGTTTCCACTGGCATCATATACCTGTTTGTTCACAAAATAGGAATAGGCCGGATAACCCACTCTTGTAACCTGTTTCTGACCGGTAAAGGCATCGCCATAAAGCACACCAATAAAATTCGGATCATCAGAAATAAGCAATTTGGTAATCTTGTTTTCATTGTAAGTTACATTAAAACCCAGGTTCAACGACATGTCATTTTTAGATATCGGGATCAGGTTCAACGAGAATTCAGCACCCTTGTTTTCAAGACTTCCGACATTTGTTAATAATGTATTTGAAAAATTACTTCCGCTCGGTATTGTTACAGTATTTAGTAAATTTTTGGTAACACGTTTGTATATTTCAATTGATCCGGTGATCCGATCTTTTGCAAAACCAAAATCGAATCCTAAATTTTGGTTTGTTGTTTGTTCCCATTTAATATTCGGATCGTAAGCATTTGGACGGAGAGTTGGTAAAAACTCGCCACCAATCGGATAGTAAGAACTTGCGGAAGAAGCAATATAACGCGCCTGGGCTGGATAATCATTTCCTACATCCTGTTGGCCGGTTACCCCCCATCCTAATCGTAATTTCAAATCAGATATGCCTTTCACATCCTTTAAGAATGATTCTTCCTTGATTTTCCATGCAAAAGCGGCTGATGGAAAAAGACCCCATTGATTCCCTTTTGCGAATCGGGAGGACCCATCATCACGAACTGTGACTGTAAGTAAATACTTTTTGGCGAAGGAATAATTCAAACGACCAAAAAATGAAACCAATTGATTTTCAGTCGGAAAATAGGCAACACTGTCTGGTTTTTGATAAGGATGTGTGTCATCATAATAACCATGGTTATTATGACCGCTTTCTCTAACGAAATGCTGCCAGACATATCCGGCAGTTATATCAATTTTACTATTGATTGAATTCAGTTCTTTAATATAGTTTAAATAGAAATCAAGTAGATTATTGTAATTTTTTCCCTTAAAATCATTTAACCGCCCCCAATAGGTGCCTGTAATTGTGGAAGGAGCTGTTGTGGGAAGGTAATTGTGACCTGAACTTTTTGTATAGTCTGTTGCTAAATTTAAATTGGCATGTAAATCTCGGATAAAAGGAATTATATAATTCAATTGAATGTTTGCTATTGCCCTTGAAACAGTTGATTTATTATCGGTTGCCATCAGTTGTTCAACAGGATTGGGTGTGCCCAGATTGGCACCGTAATTCGGCCATTGAAAATAACCATCTGAATTAATATTTCCGTCTCTAACCGGTTGTGTGGGATCCATGTTAATGGCTGAACCCAGTGCTCCTTCATCACCAAAATTGTTATTAGTACTCATGGCTTTGGCGTTGATATTCACTTTCAGGTCGTTGTTCAGAAAAGTAGGATCAAGACTGATAGAACCCGTTAACCGTTGCATATCCGTATTTTTAAGGATACCATTCTGATCGGTATAGCCAAGTGAAACACGATAAGGTAACGATTTATATGCGCCGGATACACTCAGATTATGATCTTGAGTAATGGCCGTGCGGAAAATCTCTTTTTGCCAGTTCGTATTGTAACTTCCGAGTTTGTTAAAACTTTCGGCTCCGTATAAGTCTTTATGATCGTAAGCAATTTGTCTTACCTCATCACCTGAATAAGCATCTATGAATTTCGTGGCGCTCGAAAATGAGGTGCTTCCATCATACGTAATTTTTAATGGACTGCCCACTTTGCCTTTTTTAGTTGTAATAAGGATAACACCATTCGAAGCTCGAGATCCATAAATAGCAGTTGCAGAAGCATCTTTCAAAATAGTAAAGGTTTCGATGTCGTTTGGATTCACAAATGCAAGGATGTTTGCACTACCTGAAACATTGTTGTTATCGATAGGAACTCCATCAATAATTATCAACGGATCGTTTGAAGCATTCA
This sequence comes from Bacteroidales bacterium, assembly GCA_038213375.1. GTDB lineage: Bacteria > Bacteroidota > Bacteroidia > Bacteroidales > JAAUTT01 > JAAUTT01. The sequence continues at coordinate 32,091 of JBBQTB010000006.1, forward strand.
ATGATGATCCTCCGCGAATCCGGATGGTAGCGCCGCTACCCGGAGCTCCACCGGCAGTTGTAATTACCACACCGGCACTTTTTCCCATTAAAAGTTCCTGAGGGGAAGTTATAGCGCCTTTATTGAAGTCCTTGGAACTTACTGTTGCAACCGATCCTGTTGCATCACTCTTTTTTACTGAGCCATATCCGATTACCACAATTTCATCCAGTTTTTCTGACTGTTGTTGCATCGAAACATTCAATACCTCCATATCTCTTATCATAATTTCAAGAGTTTGATAACCGAGGTAAGAGAATGCAAGAATTGAACCTTTGGGAGCAGTGATTTGGTAGGAACCATCTGCAGATGAAACAACACCTTTGGTTGTTCCTTTTATTATTACATTAACACCAGGTAAGACCTCATTAGTTATTACATCGTTAATCTTACCTTGAATTTTAAGATCCTGAGCAATTGCTTGCCAGGCAAAAATCATCCAGGTACAAATCACCAAAATGATTTTAGACTTTTTCAATTTGTTTCTCATAATTAGTCCGTTAGTTAAAATAAATGTTTTTCTCAAAAATTGTTAATCAATCTCTTGGTAGCTCTAGTCCCAGTTTTTTATTGTTATCCTGAAACATTTTTGTTAACAGTGTAAATTTAAGTTGTAAAATGATATAAAATGATGACAAATAATCTTTGAAACAGTAGATTATGTAAATAATTGTTGCAATCGTTTCCGCAATCGTTTTCGGTTACGATTGCGGAAAATTATATATGTTGCACAACATAAAAAGATTTTCGGCTTATGATGGGTTACTTGTGTTTAATATTAAATGGGTATTTATTATCAAGGCCTTATTATATCTATAAAATCAATGATTGTATTTATTTTTTTGTATTTTTATCGCAAAGGATAATTATCACATGCGACTTCATCAGGTAACCATAAAAGACATAGCAAAAATTCTCGGAATCTCCATTTCAACCGTTTCGAGAGCATTAAAAAGCCATCCTGATATTAGCGCTGTCACAAGAAATCAGGTAAAGGATTTAGCCCGAAAAATGCATTACGAGCCAAATGCTTTAGCTATGAATCTTCGTCGGAATAAAACAAATACACTCGGAGTTATCATTCCCGAAATTGTTCATCATTTTTTTTCGTCGGTAATCAGTGGTATAGAAGATATAGCTTATGATCGTGGATATAATGTAATGGTTTGCCAGAGCAATGAACTTTATGAACGTGAGGTTATAAATGCCAGGGCTCTGCTTGCAAACAGGGTTGACGGTGTCCTTATATCCGTTTCGAAGACAACACTTGAATTTGATCATTTTCGAAATTTTTCAAATCAGGGAATACCAATGGTCTTTTTTGACCGGATTTGCCCTGAAATTATTTGCGACAGAGTGATTACCAATGATGAAGGTGGCGCATTTCTCGCAACCGAACACTTAATTTCGATTGGCTGTAAAAAAATTGCCCATTTTTCCGCACCTCAAAATTTGTTGATCGGGCAGGGAAGAGTTGCTGGTTATCAGAGAGCGCTAAAGCAATATCAACGGGTATTTGATCAGGCTCTTGTTTTTCAATGCGATACAAGGGAATTAGCGCTCGAAAATACAGAGCAGTTTTTGAAGGCGAATCCTGATGTAGATGGTATTTTCGCGGTGAATGATTCCACAGCAATAGCTACGATACAGGCAATTCAAAAAATGGGTAAAAACGTGCCATTTGATATTTCTGTCATTGGTTTTGGCGATGGCCCAAATGCCTTAATAGCTTGTCCATCATTAAGCACCGTAGAGCAAAAAGGATATGAGATGGGTTCGGAAGCAATCAAATTACTGATACACAAGATTGAAATTGAATCGCCTGCTGATAGTTATCAGACCAAAGTACTTACTCCAACATTAATAGCACGTGAGTCTACGAAATGGAAATAAAACACTCCGCAAACGTTTGCAATTTGATATTCTGAAAGTTATATGAAAATATTTCAAAAAATTCTTGCTTTTTACAACAATTGTTGTTTATATTTGCATTGTTAATCTCTTTTAGGTACAAGTCTGTTTATTTGTCGTAAAATAACCAGGGCACTTTTTGTTCGCTCTGGCTGATATGATTGCAGTTTATATGCTGCAGTCTTTCTAATATCTATCTTGAAAAATATTTATTATTAAATCACGGTGTTTTCGGTTTGTTCCGGACGCAAAATAATAATTTGTTATTCATAATTGCTAAGTAATTATAGTTTACGAAGTTAATTATGATTGATATTAAAATTTTAAGTTCTGTAAGGGCAAAAAATATCAGCCAAGCCTAACGGGCAGGGTAAAAGAAACGATAACGAATTTAGGCCTGAAAGGTCGAAATATTACTCACTTTCAGTGCTTGATCTTGGATTTGTTTGATAACCCGACGCTTCGCACCGGGTTGGTATATATCGCACTTTCAGTGCTTTTTTAAGTGTGTAAAGTAGAAATAATAACTATACCTATACGATGAAGAAATATCCAATACTATCTTTCTGGCAAATTTTTAATATGAGCTTTGGGTTTATGGGAGTTCAAATCGGTTATTCATTGCAGAATGGTAATACAAGCCGGATTTTATCTGCATTGGGAGCTAACGTAGAGCACCTTAGCTACTTTTGGTTAGCTGCCCCATTAGCAGGGTTAATTGTTCAACCCATCATTGGACTTTCAAGCGATAAAACCTGGACTCGCCTTGGGCGTCGGATACCATTTATCCTTGGTGGGGCCATTGTTTCAGCATTGGCCATGTTTTTTATGCCCAATTCGGAGTTCTTCGCTTATCTGGTTCCACCATTGTTTTTCGGGGCTTTTATGCTTTTGTTTATGGATACATCGTTTAATGTGACGATGCAACCTTTTCGAGCATTGGTGGGCGATATGGTTTCGGAAGAACAGCGAAACATCGGTTATTCCATACAGAGTTTTTTAATTAATGCCGGGGCCGTGATTGGATCAATGCTGCCGTTTGTATTAACCTGGTTGGGTGTATCTAACATACCTGCTCCCGGAGAAAAAGTTGCATCGACTGTTATCTGGTCGTTTTATTTTGGTGGAGGGGCTTTATTATTAACCGTTTTATGGACTAGTTTTAGAACTCGAGAGTATCCACCTGCTGAATATTCACAGTACCATCAAATTACGGAAGCGGAAAAATCAAAGAAGTCTTTTTTATCGCTTCTTAAAAATATTCCGGTTACTATGTGGCGATTATCTGTAGTTCAGTTTTTTTCGTGGTTTGCCCTATTCATGATGTGGGTTTTTACAACCTCTGGTGTGGCGCAAAATGTTTGGCATACTCTTCCGGGAGATTCTACCTCGGCAGCATATAACGAAGCGGGAAACTGGGTTGGAGTGATCTTTGCCGGTTATAGTTTGTTTGGTGCTCTTTTTTCCGTAGTTATGGCAAGGTTAGCTAATAAATTCGGACGAAAAAAGGTATATATGCTTTCGTTAATTGCCGGAGGAATTGGCTTATTTTCTATGATTTTCATCCAAAACCAATACGGGTTAATAATTTCCATGGTGGGCGTTGGTATCGCTTGGGCAGCTATTTTAGCCATGCCATATGCTATTCTTTCAGCTGCTTTGCCGGCCAGTAAAATGGGTGTTTACATGGGAATATTTAATGCTACCATAACCATTCCTCAAATAGCGGCCGGATTACTTGGAGGTGTCATTCTTACTCTGGTTGGCGGGAAAGCAATTTTAATGCTTGGCATTGCTGGTTTGGCAATGATTTTAGCCGGTATATCGGTTGTTTTTGTTAAAGAATACACACACTCTTCAAAACCATAATAATGGATATAAAAGCTTGCATATTCGATCTGGATGGGGTGATTGTTGACACGGCAAAGTATCATTTTATTGCTTGGCGTGAAATTGCCCGAGACCTTGGTTTTGAATTTACTGAAGAGCACAACGAAAAATTAAAAGGAGTATCGCGAATGCGCTCTCTCGAAATTTTACTTGAAATTGGCGGCATCATTTTGGATGATCCTGCGAAAGAAATTCTTGCCGACAGAAAAAATAAAGATTATCTGAAATACGTGCTTCAAATGACTCCCGCGGATATATTGCCGGGATCAAAAGAATTTCTGCTTGAATTAAAAAAGTTAGGAATTAAAATTGCTCTGGGCTCAGCAAGTAAGAATGCAATGACTATTCTCGATCGTCTTAAAATAACATATCTGTTTGATACTGTTGTTGATGGAACAAAGGTATTCAAAGCCAAACCCGACCCTGAGATTTTCCTGAAAGGAGCGGAGGAACTAAATGTATCTCCGGCAAACTGCATTGTTTTTGAAGATGCTGAAGCTGGTATAGAGGCAGCCTTAGCTGCTGGAATAAAATGCGTTGGTATTGGAAGTTCCGAAGTCCTCTGGAGAGCAAACTGGATAATACGCGGGTTCCAAAATTTCTCATTTACAAAACTTAATGATCTTATTAAGTCATGAACAAATATTTAAAAAATAACGACTGGTCTATTGTTGAGGAAGGCTTTGATCCCAAAAATCATAAAGCTTCCGAAAGTATTTTCAGTATTGGCAATGGCCACATGGGGCAGCGTGCAAACTTCGAAGAACGATATACTGGTAAAATGCTTCAGGGAAGTTATGTGGCCGGTATTTATTATCCAGATAAAACCCGTGTTGGCTGGTGGAAAAATGGTTATCCGGAATATTTTGCCAAAGTGCTCAACTCACCGAATTGGATAGGAATTGATATACAGGTGAATCTCGAGCATCTTGATCTTGCAAAATGCAAAACCGAGTATTTCCGTCGCGAACTGAACATGAAAGAGGGATATCTCTTTCGAAGTTTTATCGCTAACTTTTCAAATGGGAATAAAGTTAAAATTGAATCAATCCGTTTTCTAAGTCTTGCCAATCCTGAGTTTGGTATTATTAAATATTCGGTTACAGCACTGAATTTTACAGGCGAAATATTATTGACACCGTATATTGATGGCGATGTTAAAAATGAAGATTCCAATTACAACGAAAAATTTTGGAATGTTCTCGATACAGAATCCATTGAGGGTGAAGGTTACCTGTTATGTCAAACAAAAAAACTTGACTTTAGGGTAGGTTTTGGAATGAAATACAAGATTGAGCATAATGGTGAAGTATTCGCTGAAATACCAACTCTCATTAAAGGACCGAAATATACGGGTAACATCGTAAAGGTTGACGTGAATGAGGGGGATACCGTAACTATTTTAAAATATGTAGCTGTGTTAACCTCACTGGATCATCCGGTTGATCAACTTTTGAAGCTAACGCAAAAATCGACAAAAAAGGCATATGACATAGGCTTTGATAAGCTGTTTGAAGATCACAAAACGAAATGGGCGTTTACATGGGAACACAGCGATATTCAAATAAAAGGAGATATTGAAGCTCAACAGGGAATTCGGTTTAATATATTTCATCTAAATCAAACTTATACCGGAGACGATGAACGTTTTAATATAGGACCAAAAGGATTTACCGGCGAAAAATATGGAGGAGGCACTTATTGGGATACCGAAGCTTACTGCATACCTTTCTTTCTGTCGACCTCATCGCCAAATGTAACTCGTAATTTATTAAAATACAGGCATAAACAGCTTTTAAAAGCCATTGAAAATGCTCAAAAACTTGGATTTTCCAATGGTGCTGCATTGTATCCAATGGTTACAATGAACGGCGAAGAATGCCATAACGAGTGGGAAATTACTTTTGAGGAAATTCACAGGAATGGAGCTATCGCGTTTGCCATTTATAACTATGTGAGGCATACCGGTGATGAAAATTATTTGACCGACTTTGGTTTGGAGGTACTTATTGCTATTTCCCGTTTCTGGAGTCAGCGTGTAAATTTCTCGAAAGAAAAAAATAAATATGTTCTGTTGGGTGTAACCGGTCCAAATGAATACGAAAACAACGTAAACAACAACTGGTACACCAATACCATTGCCAAATGGTGTCTGGAATATACTTATCAGTCCATCGAAAAAGTTAAAAAGATGAACCCGAAAAGATTTAATGAGATTATTTCCGGGAATTCATTTAACGAATCTTTGGAGACGACCAAATGGAAAGAAATAGCTGAAAATATGCACTTTCCATACGATCCCGTCTCAAAAGTTTTTCTTCAACAGGATGGTTATTTAGATAAGGAACAGATACTGGCTGCAGACCTTGATCCAGCGCAACGACCAATTAACCAGATTTGGTCGTGGGATCGGATTCTACGTTCGTGTTTTATCAAGCAGGCTGATGTACTTCAGGGTATTTACCTGTTTGAAGAAAATTATAATTTTGATACCATCCGTCGCCATTTCAATTTTTATGAATCGCGCACTGTTCATGAATCGTCTTTATCGCCATGTGTTCACACCATTTTGGCTGCCCGTATTGGAAATATGCCAAAAGCTTACGAATTTTATTTGCGGACCTCTCGCCTCGATTTGGATGATTATAATCGTGAAGTGGCAGAAGGGTTGCATATTACAAGTATGGCTGGCACATGGATGTCTATTGTGGAAGGGTTTGGTGGTAAGCGGGTTCTCGATGGTAAACTTTGCTTTTATCCCTTAATTCCGGATAAATGGGAGGAATACTCATTTAAAATAATATTCCGTGGAGTAAATTTGGTGGTAACTGTCAATAAAAAACATATAAACTTGCTTGCCGAAGGAGGATTAATTAAACTTAATATCTATGGTGAAGATATTGAATTGAACTCAGGACAGACTAAGCAAATTGTGACCAAAAATACAAGAGAAGCATCAGATAGCTTTTCACAGAAGCAATTTAATAATCTTACGTATTAAATTCCAAAATATATGTTTTTATCACTGGTCCTGGGCTCTTTTCTAGTTTCTTGCTCTAATTTTTCACTTTAAAATAAATAAAATGAATTTTAAAAGTTTGATATTTTGCATTTTGCTCGCCTTTTTACAACAAACGGTTACTTTTGCTGGTGACAAAATTACTTTAAGTCGCATTGAACCAGGAAACTGGTGGGTGGGAATGAAAAATCCCGAACTTCAGCTTTTGGTTTATGGTGAAAATATTGGCCTCACTATCCCTAAAATTAATATTCCGGGTGTAACCTTAAAAAGTATTATAAAGGTAGAGAATCGAAATTATTTGTTTTTAAACCTGATCATCTCCGGCGATGCTAAACCGGGGAACTATTCAATAGAATTTAGTAAGGACAATAAAGTTATGGTAAAACGTGACTTCCCTTTACTTCATCGTGAACCGGAATCATCAAATCGCAAAAGTTATAGTTCATCGGATGTGATTTATTTGTTGATGCCCGATCGGTTTTCGAATGGCAATCCGGCCAATGATTCCGTATCAGGAATGTTCGAAAAATCCAACCGCGCAAACCCCGGTGGTCGCCATGGTGGAGATATTCAGGGAATCATTAATCATCTTGATTATCTTCAAAATCTGGGCTTCACTTCATTGTGGAGCACTCCGTTAATGGAAGATAACATGGAGAGCTATTCGTATCATACTTATGCCATTACCGACTATTATCGTATTGATCCCCGTTATGGCACCAATCAGGATTACAGGCGTTTGGCAGGTGAATTACACAAACGGTCGATGAAATTAATTATGGATGTAGTAACCAATCATTGTGGATTAAACTATTATTGGATGAAGGATTTACCAACCAAGGACTGGGTTCATCAGTTCAAGGAGTTCACCCGCTCCAACTATCAGATATCTACCACCTACGATCCGTATGCGTCGGAATATGATAAGAATATCAATTATAACGGCTGGTTTGATACCTCGATGCCCGATTTAAATCAAGACAATCCGCTTCTGCTTACCTATTTGATTCAAAACACAATTTGGTGGATCGAATATGCGGGACTAGACGGGATTAGGATCGATACTTATCCATATAACAATCCAATCAAAGTAGCTCAATGGTCGAAATCGATCAGGAGCGAATATCCAAACATTAATATTGTTGGCGAATGCTGGGTACACACATCTCAAGAGATAGCCTATTGGCAAACAGGTGCAAAAAACTATGATGGCTACGATTCAGAACTTCCTACCGTAATGGATTTTACATTACATGATGCATATTCAAGTGCATTTAATGAGGAAGATGGCTGGTCCGGAGGAATGCGCAGGTTTTATAACCATTTCACGCAGGATTATATCTTTCCAAATCCTTTCAATTTGCTGGTGTTTACCGAAAACCACGATACGCAGCGCTTCAATGAGATAATCAACAATGATATCCGGAAGTATAAAATTGCCTATACATTGTTATTTACGGTTCGTGGCATCCCTCAATTTTACTATGGCTCGGAAGTGATGATGGGTGGCAACAAAAATAAAGGTGATGGCGATATCAGGCGTGATTTTCCCGGAGGATGGCCGGGCGATCTGCATAACGCTTTTATTGCCTCGGGACGCACTTCATTGGAAAATGAGGCATACGATTTTATTAAGAAACTGTTAAATTGGCGGAAAGAGAATCCCGTCATCCATTCCGGCAAAACCATGCAGTTTATTTCACAGGATAATTGTTATGTTTATTTCAGGTACAATAACGAAAAAACTGTGATGGTAGTTATTAATAATCATGATACAGAGCGCAGAAAACTCGACACCAAAAGGTTTGCCGAGCGGATGCAGGGATATAACTATGGATACGATATTGTTTCGGAGAAAAAAATCACCGACCTTTCAGTGATCGACATTGCTCCAAAAACTTCCATGATCATTGAATTAGGCAAATAATACGTAAAAATAGAAAAACCACTTAACTTTAGTAATATGAATATTAAATCTATGCTTGTTTACCTCATCATTTTAATTGTATTTTTTCTTGTAATTGGGGTTGGGTATACCATAGCTCAAACAAAACGGGTTACTGCTCCATTAAGGTCGGAAGTTAAACATGTTGACTGGAGTAAAAATGCTGTCATTTATGAAGTTAACATCCGTCAGTTTTCAAAGGAAGGAACGTTTAAGTCGTTCGAAAATGACCTGCCGCGCCTTAAAAAGCTTGGAATTGATATTCTTTGGATCATGCCTGTAACTCCCATTGGCGTAAAAAACAGAAAAGAACCTTTGGGTAGTTATTATTCTGTAAAAGACTACAAAGGAATAAATCCGGATTTTGGAACAATGGATGATTTTAAGCACATGGTGAATTCTATTCATAATTCAGGTATGAAAGTAATTGTCGATTGGGTTCCAAATCATACTTCGTGGGATAACGATTTGGTGAACACGCATCCTGAGTATTACATGAAGGATTCTATTGGTAAGTTTGTTTCTGTCTTCGATTGGACTGATGTGATTCGACTCGATTATAAAAATCCTGAACTTCGCAATTACATGATTATTACCATGAAATGGTGGATTAAAGAAACTGATATCGATGGATTTCGTTGCGATGTGGCTCATATGGTGCCTAACGATTTCTGGGATCAGCTAAGGCCCGAAATAGAAGCCGTGAAGCCGGTATTCATGCTTGCTGAAGCCGATATTCCCGAACAACACCTGAAAGGATTTGATATGTCGTACGATTGGAAGTTTTTTCATATCATGAACGATATTGCAAAAGGGAAGAAAAATGCTAATGCTATCATAAAACATTTTAACTGGGTTGATTCCGTTTATCCCGGAAATTCTTATTTAATGGAATTTACAACAAATCATGACGAGAATTCATGGAATGGAACAGAATATGAGCGCTTGGGCCAAGGAGCTCAGACTTTTGCAGTTCTTACGACTACTCTGCAAGGTATGCCCTTGATTTACAACGGACAGGAATCAGGGTTTAACCGTCGTTTGAAATTTTTTGAAAAAGACAGTATCGATTGGGAAAATTATTCACTAACCTCTTTTTACCAAACCCTTATATCACTTAAAAAAAGAAATAAAGCGTTATGGAACGGAGAGGAGGGTGGCAAAATTCAACGGATATCAACCAATAGAGACACCTCTGTGTTTGCATTTGTGCGTAAAAAAAATACTCATAAAGTATTCGTTATATGTAATGTATCAGATAAGCCTAGGGAAATTAAATTTGACAATTCATTAATTTCCGGGAATTATCTTGACGTTTTCACCAACGAGAAAAAACTGATTGATCCAAAATTTAAACTCACTCTGAAGCCTTGGCAATTTTTTGTTTTTGAAAAGATTGAATAGGATTATGATTGCTGGTTCATCATAAATAAAAAAATATATTCAGATAAAAAAGTCTTCAATTTATTTGGAATAAATCTAAATAGCGTTTATCTTTGCATAAGAAATTTGATTTTGTAAACGATATAAACAAACAATATGGCATTTGAGTTACCAAAACTTCCTTACGCATATAACGCCTTAGAACCTTACATAGATGCACTGACGATGGAAATCCATCATTCAAAACATCATGCAGCGTATACAAATAATTTGAATGCAGCGGTAAAAGGAACTGAGAACGAAAATAAGACTATTGAGGATTTATTTTTGAATGTTTCAAAACTTCCGGCGGCTATCCGTAATAATGGTGGCGGATTTTATAACCACGATCTTTTTTGGAAATTTATGAAGCCAAATGGCGGTGGACAACCAACAGGAGATTTACTTGAAGCAATAAATAAATATTTTGGCTCATTTGATAAATTTAAAGAAACTTTTTCCGGTTCTGCTACTACCCGATTTGGATCAGGTTGGGCATGGCTGGTGGTAAATAATAAAAAGGAGTTGATAATTGGCTCAACTGCCAATCAGGATAATCCACTTATGGATGTTTCTGATATTAAAGGAAATCCAATTTTGGGGATTGATGTTTGGGAGCACGCTTACTATCTTAAATATCAAAACAAAAGGCCTGATTATATTGCAGCTTTTTGGAATGTCTTGAATTGGGATGAAATAACAAAGCGGTTTAAGTTAGCGATTCATTGATAGTTTGGATTTGTTGGTTAGTAAAAAGGCCACGTCGTGACGACCTGGCCTTTTTCGTTTTTTATAATCTGGTTATTTAGTGTATTGTTTTTATTCTAAATATTTTATCTAATGTACCTGATATTTTTTGAATAAATCACTTGTCTTTAATAAGATATCGATATATTGAGCACGTTTGTAAATAAATGGGTCATTTGATTTCTTTTGTGACAACTTTCCTTTAAAATCTGCGAGAATATTATAGTTTTTGGATTCCATCCATTCGGTGATATCTTTAAGCATTGTTTGAATGTACGATATTTTGTTCTTGTAAAGCGTACTAACAACCTGCACGCAATCAGCCCCGCCCAGTATCATTTTAACAACATCATTTCCTGAATGAATACCACTGTTGCAGCAAATTGAACCAAGGATATTTTCAAAAAGAAGACCTGCAAATTTTAGTGGTAAAAGGTTTTCTTCTGGAGCACTTGTTGAAAAATGATTGATATGAGTTTCAGAATTAATATCTATGTCGGGCTGTAAAAACCTATTAAATAGCACCATTCCGTCTGAACCATTCTGATCAAACTGCATAATTACATTTAATGGATTAGCATAAAAGGGACTTATTTTCAGACTTACTGGAATTTTAACAGCTTGTTTTATAGTCTTTAACGTTTCAATTTGTTGATCAACAATCGATTTGCTTTCAATTTTATTATCTCGTGGAACCGTATAAAAATTTAGTTCAAGTGCGTCAACACCAGTTTCCTGAATAAGTTTAGCATATTCTTCCCAGGTTTCGGTAAATACACAGTTTAAACTTGCAATTAAAGGTATTTTTACGCTTTCCTTGGCAAGCCGCAGATTCATAAGATGTTCGCTTGGTCCGGCATGTTCAATATTAGGAAAAAGATTGATCATTTCTGCGTTACGTTCCTGATATTCAGATAATTCTTCATCAAGTTCAAGCCTTTCCAGCTGAATTTGTTCTTCAAACAACGTTTTATATACAATGGCCGCAGCGCCGGCATCTTCCATACGCTTTAGGTTATCCACGTTGCTAACAAGATTGCTGGCTCCTGCAATGATTGGATTTTTTAATTCAAGTCCTAAATAAGTTGTCTTTAAATCAGCCATATGCGCGGGTTTATTAGTTGATGAATTATATTAATTGATAAAATTACTATTTAAAGTTAATACTATTTTTATGAGATACTTTAAACTGCTGTTGTATACTTTACAAGAGAGTAAATGTTTTTTTATAGTTCGAAAAAATATAATTAAAAATTTGGGGTGATATTTAAATTATATTGTAAATTTCCAATATAAGTTTAATTGGTTATAAGTTAAAGTTTTGAATGTACGCTATTTTTAAACAAAGTCCATTTATCAGGCTCTTACTACCTCTAATTATTGGGATATGGTTTGGCCTCTTCACACATTTGCCGGGCAGGTTAGTTTGGCTTATTGTTATTATAACAGTTATCTCAGGGTTTTGTTTGATATTTCTTTGCAAACAATCGGCTAATTTTAAATATAGGTGGCTGTTTGGTATTCATCTTTATGGCTTTTTATGCCTTTTTGGATTTCTGTTAGTTTCAGCAAAAGCCGGATTGTTTAATAAATTGGAAATTGAAAATATTCACCCTCAAGAATTTATTGGTACAGTTTATTTGCCGCCAGAACACAGAACGAAATCTGTGCAATGTTACATTGAAACTGATCAGGTAAAATTGAATGGCAAATTTTTGAGATGCAATACTAATATTCTTACTTATTTAAAAAAGGATTCTGTCTCTTTGAAGTTGAAAGCTGGCGATGTTCTTGTATTTAGGGCAATCGTTTCTAAGCTAAAATCATCGGGAAATCCCAACGAGTTCGATTATAGCAAGTATTTGTATTATCAGAATATTCGTTATTCAGCTTATATTGATGGTCAGGCTTGGAGTTTATTGTCTCATCATGGGCTAAATTCGGTTTTGATGTGGTCGTTCAAACTACGGGATAAACTCCTTGGCTTGTTTTCTTTCATTGGAATGACAGGTGATGAATATGCAGTTGCCTCAGCTTTAACCATTGGGGATAAGGCTAATCTAGATGCTGAAATTAAACGTGCCTATATTTCATCGGGAGCAATGCACATACTCGCCGTTTCGGGAATGCATGTAGCTCTGCTTTATTGGGTTCTCAATTTATTTCTTTCCTTTTTTGATAAGATAAGATATGGTAAATACATCAAGTTTGCTCTATTACTATTTTCTATTTGGATGTATGCCTTAATTACAGGTATGTCGGCCTCGGTTTTAAGAGCTACGGTAATGTTTAGTTTTGTGATTGCAGGTCAGGCTTCGAGCCGACATATTAGTATTTTTAATTCGCTCGCGGCTTCCGCTTTTTTTCTATTGCTCTGGAATCCATATAATCTTGTCGATGCTGGTTTTCAACTTTCTTATATTGCGGTTTTGTCGATAGTTATTCTTTATCCATTGATATATAAATTGATAACTTTTAATAATTGGCTATCTAATGAGATTTGGTCCATTACTGCATGTACAATCGCTGCTCAGATTGGCACTTTTCCAATATCCATTTATTATTTTAACCAGTTTCCCAATTTATTTCTCATATCCAACTTGATCATCATTCCATTCTCTACGTTCATCATTTACTTTTCAATTTTGTTGATTATTTGCTCATTTTCTGACATTGTGCTTACTTTTTTTGGGGTAATTTTTAACTGGGCGGTTCTGGCATTAAATAAAGTGGTACTATATATTGATCAGTTACCTTATGCCTTATGGAAAGGCTTATATATTAATCAATTTGAGATGGCTATGATTTTCGGGATCATAATTGCCGGCACAATTTATTTGGTTCGAAAGCAGGTTGTTTATTTGAATGTTACACTTGCGTGTTTTATATTTCTTCTAAGTTCGAAGGTGTTTGTTAATCTTCAATGTTTAACTAAGGAAGAGGTTGTTTTTTATAATTATCAGGACAATATGGTTTTACAAATTCGAAATGGGGTAAATTGTATTTGGCTGGTAGAAAAATTAGATAAACGAGTTGAAATTATGATAGAAAAGAACAAATATGCTGAAAGAATCCGTAATCTTCAGGTCTTACAGCTTGATTCTATTCGTAAATCAACTTCAAAGTCTGGCATTTATTTTGCTAAAAATATTTGGATAAGAGGACAATACATCAAGTTTAACACGATATTGATTGCTATACCCAATGAGTACCGGGATATTGAATCTGTTAATGAAAAATTACCTGTTGATTATTTAGTGATACGGAATGAATCGATGGCAAAGAGAAAGATTTCAGGTAAAATATCAGCTAAATCAGTCATTCTTTATGGAAACGTCTCAAAAAGTAAAGCAGATAAAATTGCTGAAATTTTGGCTCCGAATAATGTTGAGGTATACAGCATGATCAAAAAGGGTGCATTAAGGATTAAATTATAGAAGTTCGCCAATTCCCTGACGAACAATAACCGGCTCCGATTCGGTGCAATCAACCACAGTGGAAGCAATATTTTGTCCATATCCTCCATCGATAACCAAATCAACCAATTCATTGTATTTTTCGTGAATAAGCTCCGGATCAGTGGTGTATTCAATAATTTCGTCTTCGTCATGCACTGAAGTTGTGAGTATAGGACTTCCAAATTCCTTTACAATTTCGAGTATAACAGGGTTATTTGGGATTCGTATACCAATTGTTTTTTTATTACTTAGAAATAACGCAGGTACTTTACTGTTGGCATTCAAAATAAAGGTAAAAGGACCCGGAAGATTTTTCTTCATCAATTTAAAAATGCTGTTGTTTATTGGTTTAGTATATGCCGAAATTTGACTCAAATCATGACAAATAATTGAAAATTTTGCCTTTTCAGGTTTTATTCCTCGTAGCTTGGCTATTTTTTCGACTGATTTGTGGTTGTGAATATCGCACCCCATACCATAGACGCTATCTGTTGGATATACAATAATTCCGCCATTCCGAAGTATTTCCACAACCTTTTCGATTTGCTTAAAGTTGGGGTTTTCAGGATATATTTTAACGATCATAATCGACTATATTAATTGATTGGATGTGGTTTGGCATCGTCATTTCCTGGTTTTTCATCTTCTGGTGATTCGTCAATCTGCCAATAAGGAAATTGATCATCATCTATCTCTTCCCCCCAGTGTTTCTCTTCTTTTTGAGGGCCGTCGTTTGCAAAAACAAAGGCAAAAACTAAACCTGTTAGTCCACCGAAAAGATGTGATTCCCATGACATTTCCGGGAATATAGGGAAAACCCCCCAAATCAGTCCTCCATATAAAAAAATTACCAGCAAAGAAATCGCCAGTAGGTTGATGTTCTTGCGCAAAATGCCGCTAAAAAATAAAAAGGAAGCGAAGCCATAAACTAATCCACTGGCACCAATATGATATGCTTTTCGTCCACCAAGCCAGACACATAAACCGGTAACTACCCAAACTAAAATTATGATTTTAAAAGCAATAGGTTTGTAAAAATAAAATATTGCTGCTGTTAAAATAAGCAACGAAAAGGTATTGCTAAAAAGATGGTTTAGATCTGCATGAATTAGTGGAGCAAATACAATACCCGGTAAGCCTTCTGTTTTTAGTGGAAAAATCCCGTAATTACTAAAGGATATTCCCGATAATAATTCCATTCCCTTTATCAGCCAAAGTATAACAATTAGTAAAACAGGGAAGTAAAAAGCCCTGACAACTTTTTTTTTAAATTCAGGATCAAGGGCCATAATGCCATGAGATTAATCGTTTAAATGTAGGTATTTTGACTGACATAAGTATCTTTGCGCTTTAATTTTTGCGAAATGGAACTGATTACATTGATTTTACTATCTATAGGTTTATCCGTTGATTCGTTTGCTGTTTCGGTTTCCACCGGAGTTATTATTCGTGAGATTACTTTTCGAAAGGCTACCAGACTTGCCTTTTCCTTAGCTATTTTTCAAGCGGTTATGCCCTTAATTGGATGGTTTATTGGAACAAGAATTGAGTCATTTGTGGTGAGCTTCGATCATTGGCTGGCCTTTGGTTTACTAGCTATAATTGGAGGGAAAATGATTGTGGAAAGTTTGAAAACGCATCATGAAGAAGTCAACAAACAGAATCCTTTGGAATTGAAAGTGCTTTTGGGGATGTCGTTAGCTACAAGTATTGATGCCTTGGTGGTGGGAATTAGCTTTGGATTTATTAAGATTGATCTTTGGCTGGCTACGTTCATTATTGGCTTCACCACATTTGTATTTTCTATGTTAGGTACTCTTTTTGGTAAAAAAATAGGCGGACAATTTGGCAAAAAAATGGAAATAGTTGGTGGAATAGTTCTGATCCTTATTGGTTTAAAAATTCTTATTGAGCATTTGTCGGCCTAAGGTTATGTCAAGTTAAATCTGCAGGTTTTCACATAATTAAAGTGCAATCATTATTTGATATAAACCTGACAGATTTTGCGTCAATTAATATATGACATGACACTCTGTTTATGGTCCATATTTTCTACCGTTGGGAAGAAAAAATGCCAAACTGGGTCTAGTCGGGTGACTATCCTCAATTTGGCAATATTTTGTTTTGTGTCATTTTATTTGGCCGATAATTTCAATAGCATTACTCCATGTGATCCAACACTGGTTTCGAACGATGTGTCGAATGTGCCCATATCTTTTTGCCTCCAAACATCGCGTACATTTTGTTTTTCGGTAATGCCTATCTCAGAAAGTGTTACCGTTACTTTTTCAGACTTGTCGCCCAGGTTAAAGATACCAACAGCTTTGCCACCGTCTTCCAATTCTTTTACCCAAATTTGGGTATTCCCTTTGGTGATTTTTGGTGTTGCTTGTTTGCCAAGCGGATCCTGGTTGATGTCGATCACCTCGTCGTTGGTTAGCAAGTTTAACGTAAAATCGTCCAAACGGTTTAGGTCGCAACCAATCAGCAAGGGTGCAGATAACAACGACCATAAACTGATATGTGTATACTGCTCATTTATAGTAAGGCGTGTTGGATGCAAACTTGGCCCCCAGCCTACCCAACCAACAATGAGCATGTCGGGATCGTTCCAATGACCCGGGCCAGCATTGGGTGCGTTTTTAACCTGGTTGAAACCAATTTGTGAGAGGCTTTCCCAAGTATCAACAATGTCACCGGTGGTCCGCCACAAGTTCCCGTTCACTTCGCTGCCCCATTCCCAAACGTTGCCCATACCATATTGGCAAAGGCTATACACAATATCCCTGTCAACTTCCGACAAGGCTTTTTGCATCACCACGTATGGTTTTTTTAACTCAGCCAGCGAGTTGTCCTTGGCAATTTGGCCATACGAACACCAGTCGTATTTTAAATAGTCGATGCCCCATTTCGCATAGGTCTTGGCATCCTGCGCTTCGTGCTGGTAGGATGCTGTATAGCCTCCGCAGGTTAGTGGCCCGGGGGAGGAATAAATCCCGAACTTCAATCCCAATTTATGCAAGCTGTCGCCCAGAGCTTTCATGTTTGGGAATTTCTCGTTGGCAAGGATTTCGCCCTTGGCATCCCTTTTTGCTTCCCATCCATCGTCGATGTTAATGAAGGCCCAGCCATGCTCCATGAGGCCTTTTTCTTTGAACACATGGGCACTTTGTATCACTTTTTTCTGGTCGACACTTAAGCCCCAGCAGTTCCAGCTGTTCCAACCCATGGGGGGAGTCAGCATAATTTGGTCTCCAACTTTAATAATGAGTTCCCTTGTTACTTCCCCTTTGCTATTTTTGGCGGTCAATGCAATTTTGTAATCGCCTTTTTGGGAAACTTTCCCGGTAATGATGCCGGTATTGGCATCAACCACCAATCCTTGTGGTAGGTTTTTTGCCTCAAAAGTCATTGGCCTCAACCCTGTTGCCGGGATGTTGAACAAGAACGGTTTTCCAGGACGGACCCCTACCACCCTGGCGCCATTTATTTTAGGCTCATCGCCTGACTTGGGGGTAAGGATGTAAGGAGCCTGATCAGTAGACTCGACCACGATTTTTGAATCGCTATGCTTAAACACAAAGTTAACACTTGTTGCATTGGTAACAGCTTTGAAAGAAACTGGGTATTCTTTTGATTCACCAGGCTTTAAATCCAAATTTTCTTCAAAGGTGTATAAAACTTCTTTCGTCTCATCGATATTGGCTGTGATGGTTAGTTTTCCTTTTAATCCGATGCCTGACCCGTTTTTAATTACATAGGTTTTGTTCGTTTTATCGCCTTCGAACTTGAAGGAACTACTTGATTTGTCGATAAGTATTTTATCTCGGATATCCATCATTTGGATACGGAGATGGGAACTGTACATGCCACCGCCTCCTCCATGGTCGGAGACCCTAACGGCCAGCACGTTCTCTTTGTCCCATAGGATTTTGGGGCTATTTACCGCAAGGATATAATTTCTATCGGTTGCATAAAAGCCCGATAGCTTTGAAAAAATTGAATCGGCTATTGGGTTGGACGTTAATGTATTGTTTTCTCCAATAAGAGTTCCGTTTAGAAAAAACTGGTCGCAATCATCAATCTTTCCAAGGATGAACTGCAAACTGTCTTTTAAATAAGAACTTTCTTTTAATGAAGATGGTATCAACACTTTAATCCGGTACCAGGCATAGCCGTCGTAATTGTCATGCCCCTGTTCCTCCCACAATTTTCCTGTAGAAATAGAATCCCATTTGGAGTCGTCAGCTTCGGGTTTAGCCCAGGATAGGTCGTCACCGGTTTTAAATTTCCAGCCGTGGTCCAGGTCGATTGAAATTATATTTTTCTTATTTCCTGCGCAGGAAATAAGAAAAATAATGGCTGCAAGCGTAAAAAAATTCAGATTTTTTTTCATAGTTTTTGTTTGTTATTAAGTTAATATTCAATTATTTTCATGATTAGCAATGATAAACGGGGTATAAACCTTTAGCAGTTTGATGGTACAGTTTTGTCTGCAGGTGGTTAAGCTTAGTATATGATTAGAGTTTGGGATCCCCTGAAACAATATTGTGTTGTTTTCGATAGTGTTATCGCCAATGGATTTTGGTTTAAAAGTATCCTGACTAATCGAATACGTTTTCCAATGTACCTCATCGCCTTTGTTTACAGTTGTTTTTGATACCTTGTACGATCGGTTCAGGTGCCAGTCGCCACCATCTTCAACATCACCTTTTCCAAACATCACTTTTCCTGATTTTGACACAAAATTTTCACTTGCTTTGCCAGCACCGTCAAATCCGGTTTTGGAACCTGATATTTCGAAACTAAAATCGGTGTAAGGGATGGTCGCATCAGTGTAACGACACGTCCATTCTTCGTTTTGCCAGGGAGCGGTATGCCGGACCCGCACCCATGCCGGTAAGTTCCAGGGCCAGGCTTTCCCATTATCGCTATATGGCCTGGAAACAAAATACGTCCCCTGAAATTCTGAAGGCTTTCGACCATCGACCAACACCATGATTGAATCGCCAGGCAAAAATTCCGTATTGTCCATCACAACCTCCACTTTATTCCCTGAAAATGGCAACGTTAGTATATTCCCTTTCCACTTCACGTCCTTGCCAGCCAAGTACGTTTTAACCAATCCACATGGGTCATCATCAAATTTCCGTTTATAGGTAAAAAGAGGTTTGATAAGTTCGGCCAGTACGAAGTTGCCATAATCATTGAGGTGTACACCATCCTTAAGTAATTGGGACAAGTCAAGCTGCTGGTCGTTCAGGTATTTCTTCCAGGGATCACGGATGTTGATAAGGTCGCACTTGTATTTTTCAGCCAATGTTGGAAGGACATGATAACACATGGAGTCGCTCCAGTTGTCCACGCCGGTAAAATGATCAGTTTGAATGGCTATTTCAGCTGTGGTGCGGCTTCGGATGGTATAAAGCACCGAATCGTACATGATATGGCTTCCGTAAATATGCAGCAAAACCAGGTCGGGATAAAAAGAACTAACATCCATTTCTACTGTTTTGCAAAGAATCTGAGATGCAAATCCTCCAATGGCTTTATTTTCTATGATCAGGTTGGCATTGGGAAACTTTTGTTGGATATGGCGCTTTACTTCCAGCCACCAATCCTGGGCACTAATGGATTGGCCATATACGAGGATTTTAACGGTATTTCTTTTCTCCGGGGTACTCGATTGCAGCAGGTGCATGGTTCGCGAAGTATATTTCCCGTACAGGGAAGTGTCGGGCAGCACAGGTAATGGATAGTTTCCTGTGATATCCCGTTTTACATAGAACGGCAGGTTAGTCGTCGAAACATGGCCTTGACCGTCGTACACATACGCAAACAACCGATATGCGCCTGGTTTGTCGGGGGTTTTAAAGGTAATATCTTGATTTTGTTTACTAATTAGTCCTTCGAGGGGCTTCGGCTCATTCTCACCTTGTCCGGCATAAGAGGCGTAGGTTGCTTCGGGTCGTATTTCCCAGCGGAACGTTAGCGCATCCGATTCGGCATCGGAGGCTACGGCCCTAGCTTTATAAACCAATCCCGATGTGAGCTTGATATCTTCAAACCGTTGAAACTTCTCAATGCATACCGAATCGAGCAAAGGAGCGGTATTCTGGTTCTTTTGCCCGGTCCAGAGAAAATGCATCAACCCAACCTGAGGGGTTTCCCAACCTTGTGAGTTGAACATCGCAAACCAGGTGTGTGTGGTTTCCTGCTTTTCGCCCGACCAATAAAACACGTACGACCCCAGGCATTTATCTTTATGCGCAACAATGGCTTCGGTGTATTTCTTTTGATAACACTGGTATTTTTCCGTGCCTGTTTGCTCGTAAGGTGCATTCCACTTGGTTTTACGAACTTCCCAATACCCATCCGGCCCCCATTCGGAAACGATATATGGTTTTGTCCACCCGTATTTTTGAAGGGTTTCCGGCAGGGTGAAAATATCGCCGTAGGTATTGATTCCCAACAAATCGATATCGGGGCAACGTTTTACAATCTCGGCTACCTTTTCCATCGTGCTGGTGCCAATTACCGTCATTACCGGGTGGTTAGGGTCAATCGCTTTGATGGCTTTGGCTGCCTTGTTTACGGCATCCCACACCTTTAGGTTGTATGGCTTCGTAGGAGGGATATAATCCAACTCATTGCCAATGGCCCACATCAACACGGCAGGATGATCCTTTGTTTTTTTTACGATCTCAACAATTTTATCGGTTTGTTTTTGAACTGCCAGTTCATCATTATAATCCATGCCGTCGCGCTCGGCACCTGCCGGGAGGTTTACCAGGGCAGTAAGCTCAAGCTTTGAGGCTCTATCCAGCCCTTCCTTATCCCACCCTGTGCGGATGGAGTTTCCCCCATATTCCTTCACCTTTTCGAGATAGGTTTCCCCCACCACCCCTTTTATGAAAAAAGGCTTGTTTTTAACCAGCAATTGCCAGGCCGGGTTTTTCCGGATAATTTTCACCGATTGGGCTGATAGCCCCACTGTGAAACCTATGCACAGCGATATTGCAATTACAAACGTTGTTCTCATTTTCTTCTTTGTTATTAAAAACGAAAGGGTTATGAAATTTCAATTATTTTACCAGCTTCAATGGATTGCATGATGCCAAAATCAATGAAAAGATGATTGGCTTCGTTTTTAATGACGGTTTTTACCAAAGATCCTGAAATGGATACTTCCGGATGAATAGTTATTAGCATCTATTTTGCCAGTTGCAGCTTTTGAAGGTTCAATATTCCACTACGCACTTCAATAGCCTAAGTTCGGACGATCCGGGACCAAGTCCGCCAATGGCCGCTCCATTACGTGCTTTTTGAGAATTTTGAAAGGTGTCGACAGGTGTTTTGCCATCCCATCGTTTAAGTTTGGAATAATCGCTTCCCTTTTCGGGTGCAGAAAAGCTGAGGAGCGGAACGCTCCCTGCCAATGTGGCTTCAGCTCCGACGCCAATACCAATTCCTTTAACAAGGTTACTTCTGTTCATTATATTTTGATCTTACTGGTACATAATTTTAATAACCTGCACGTTAGGTAACGATAGTTTGAAGTCGACATATTGGGAACCCTCCACATTCGATGCTGTAAACGCAAGTGGTTGGTTGTTGATGGTTACCCGCTGTACCGATTTTACGTCTTTCGGAAGCAATATATGCCCTTTCACTTCATTACCGCTGCCTGTAAGCGACAGTTCCATTTCCTTTTTAACCCGGTTGAATTTGTATTGATAGGCCACATATCCATTGGAAGCAGGGAAGTTAATAGTAACATTTACCGAATCGGTATGTGACGATGTCCATCGGGGCGATAAGGCTACTTTGCTGAAAGCCAAACCGTCGTTTTTGACACCTGCGAGGCCTTCCACCAATGCCGCCATCCCGTTGGCTGCTGCCCAATTGTCGGGTCCACCAAACGATTCCCCTTTGGGGGGAACATAGTGTGGCCGATCAGCAAGAGACAAACCCAGTATAGCATAAATTCCACCTTCCAAAGGGGCTGAAATGATAATTTTAGCAATTTTTTTACCGGGTTGAGGGTTCCCAATTGCTGCCCAACAAACACCAACCTTCGTACTTTTAAGATTGGGACCCCACCATGCTATTCCTGCATTGTCGGTTGTAAGCTCCGAAAACCACCAGTTGGTAACTTCCTTTCCTTTAAAAATATATTGCGATTTTTCGCTGCCATCGTTGTAAACAAAGGTGAGCCCTCCGGCAACATTTCCTAAGATATTGTCCGACGAAGAATGAAGTAGGTAGATTGTTGTGGCGGTATCGTTCACCATTACTTCTTTCTGTTTTGGGAAACCAGGATTGGTTGAGACGGCGATTACTGCTTTTCGTTGGTTTTTTTCAGGATCGGTTATTGCAAATTTTATGTTGTGAAATGTCTGGATACCTGTTGGGAGACCACGCATATCGTTCCCTGTGGTTTTTTCCGTATTCATCCAGGTAAAAACCTCTTTTCCACCTTTGTCCCATAAATCCATGTTGGCTTCTGCCGAAATATCAATGGTCCTGAAATTTGGAGCGGGCGGGGGGGGCGGGATGGAGCCTGTGTAGGCAAACCATAACCGGTTGTTATACTTTTTTATTAAATCGAGCATACGGTACATGATGTCCGAAGCATAATCTTCGTATCCGTTTTCATAAGCTCCGCGGGCCAGTTCACCGATGGCATGACCAGCCACGCCGCCATTCATGTATTGCCATTTGGTGTTGTGTGATCCGAACCCTTTCCCGAAGGGGGGGTAAATAGCGTACCATTCGCCTGGTGATCCGACTGGCAACTTTTTAAGCAGTTCGAGATAGGTGTTGATGATGGCTACATTAAAACTATGCGGAAGACCCCGGTTAATAGAATACATATTTCCCTGAGCAATTTGTGTTTTCTCATCAACCCCAAGGTTTCTCTTTATAGTGGGGTCTTCATCAATAAAATGGGTAAAGAATTTACCATTCCACGAAAGGGCAGTTAACCTATCCATTATTTCTTTGGCGCGGTTGGCATACCTCGTGGACATTTCAGTATTGCCGGCATCCGCAAACATTTCCGATAGCTCATTGCAAGCTTCAAAATATCCGGTATTATCACCAAAGAATACGCCATATTTAGTTTTTCCGGGAACTATCACCATGGTTGGACTGATGGGGGCCGACGGAGTGTATTCATCATCTACCTGAAAATCCCAGGAATCGATGGTGTAAGGCCGCTTTAATAACTGAAAACGTTTGGACCAGCGGATGGTATCGGTCACACAATAATCGAGTGCGCGGGAGGCACAATTGAGATTTTTCTTCATCCAATCGATATCGCCACTTGCTTTCCAATGCTGGAACATTAAATTCACATAATTATATTCCACATGATTTTCGTTGGGCTGGCGAACAAACCATGCATCCTTGCCTTTGTTGAAATAATGTATTGGACTATAAGCGGTTTCGTAGTAATGATAATCGTTATTACCAGAAGAGACAAAACTCCAGATCATTCCATTGGGCTGCTGGTTTTCGCGAAAAAGATCGACCATATCCCGGCTGTATGGGCTAAAGTATTGCATTCCCTTAGTAGTATTGTTGTTATCGAGAACCCACGATACAAAATAGCGGTAGTTTTTTCCATTCCAGGTAACTTCTTCATACCCTTTGGGAGAATATACCAGCATTCCATTATAGAGCAGTCTAAACATTTCGCTGATTTTTCCACCGTCGTTGATGGAGGTTTGGGCTTCCATCCGAAAAGAGGTGATCCCAACTATATTGCCTTTTTTATCGGTAAGGGTGACTTTATGAATACCCACCGCTCCACCTGCTTTTATGGTTACCTTCGCTGATGCCTTTAATTTGGCATATTCGTGTCCGCTGCCGTCTTTCACTGTAAGTGTTCCTTCGGATTCAGAAACAATCGTTACCTCTTCCAATGGATGTACAATTGTGGATGGTTGCATGATTGCTATTTTGCCAACGGTTTGGGCAACTGAATTTACATAGACAAGCAACAGCAATAAAACGAAGAAATATACGTAAGCAATTGAAGAATAAGAGTTTTTTAATTTCATTTTGAATGTTGTTAGTGTTATGTTAAACACAATTTCTAGTGTAAATGCAAGAACCGCTATCTTTGCGGCTTCTGTAGTTTTTAAAAGTTGTCCACGGTTTCATTTGCAACTTAAAATTTGATTTTATCTTTTGAAATGACATGAGGATCGTTGTATATCCGTCGGATGGCATCCGGAGTATTGTCTGTCCAAGGGAAGTGGGCCCATACCATAAACCAGCTCCACTGTGGTTGTGCCTTCAAAATTTCGGGGGTTGGGACGTTGCCAACTTCGCCCAATGTAACCAGCTTCCCTTTTCCCAATGTAACCAGCTGGTCGTGATGTGATTGTTTAAAATCGTTTTTGTACACATCGGCCGCCAATACATCCACATAAGCAGCTCCTGGATAGAATAGGTCGTATGCATAGGCCTGGTCGTTTTCCCAATCTCGTGGTGCATTGGTGTTCCAAACCCAGAGAATGTTGTTCAGTTTGTGGACTTTTACAAACCGCTCGTAGGTCATGGTCCATAATTTTTTAAAGCCGTTTTCGCCCCGTTTGTTCCCCCACCAGAACCAAATGCCATTCATCTCGTGGTATGGACGCCACAAAACGGGGATGTTCGCTTTTTGCAGCTGTTTCAGGTAAAAGGCCACCGAGTCAATATTATCCTGCCAAAGCTGGTGGATCTTCGTACCGGGTGTAATAAGGTCGTTCCACTCGGCATCGGTAAGTTTCTTCCACGTGCTGCCATTCACAGTATCAGAATCAAATGGCCTGCTCATATGGTACATTAGGGTGACGATCGACCCGCTTTTGTATTGGCGGATCGCTTCTTCCACCAGTTTGGGGCGATCGACGGAGCTAAAATCACATCCCCAAATGGCAGGATATTTGCCTGTATAGCTTTTGATACTGTCGGAGGAACGGGTAAACTCATGCCCATAATTATGCTGACCCGTTAGTGTTTTTTCCCCTTTAAGCTGATAAAGATAGCTAAGCAACGCCTTTGCCTCAGGGGTTGCCGAAGGGTTCACCGGTGTATATGCCTTTTGTGCGCTTATCATGTAAATTCCAATAAAAAAGAGTATTACTGAAAATAGAATGTTTTTCTTCATGGACTTATTCAATTAAAAAGTTAAATTCTTAAGATAGATGCCGCTTGTTTTCAGGCATGCCATACCATCAACAGCATTGTCCCTTTCAACAATAAAATGTTCTACACCTTGTTCTTGAGCCTCCTTAAAAATTGAAGGGAAATCGATGATACCAATGCCAGGACATTCAAAGTCCTTAGCTTCTCCATCGGCCATATCTTTTACGTGCAGGATAGAATATCGTCCGTTGTATTTTTTTAACATCGACAGGGGATCGGCTCCTCCTTTGGCGACCCAATAAATATCCATCTCGCACTTTACCAAATCTTTATCGGTATTTTCCATAAGATAGTCAAAGGGCAAGCCTTTTTCCATCGCAATAAACTCTTTGTTATGGTTGTGCCAGCAGAAAGTAAGCCCTTGATTTTTGCATAATCGTCCAATCTTGTTCAGCATTTCAGCACTTCGCTTGCAATCGTCAAGGCTAAATGGACCTCCAACCAACCATGGCCAATAGTTCACTGCATAATCTACCTTTAATTCAGCAAGCTTGTCGAGGTTTTTCTTTAGTTCATCCTCTTTATCGGTGAAATTGATCCAACCCGCAAATGGTTTAATGCCAATCTCTTTGCAGTAGGTTAAAAAACCCTGGGCCGAATCACCCAGGTAATTTCCAATCTCGATTTCTGAAAAACCATACTCGACAGTTTGTTTCAAGATATCTTTCCAATCACCTTTCAATTCCTTATCGATAATTCCTGATATATAGCCTATCTTTTTCAGTTTCTGACCTAACGAACCTGCAAGGATATCTGTATTTAAAGCTAATACCGATGCAGCGGCAACTGTAGTGGTTGTTAAAAATGTTCTTCTACTGATCATGGCCGTATGGGTTTAATTAAAATTTAGGTAATGTCCATGGTGCGCGGTATTCAGGCGCAATAAGCTCATTGGCTGCTTTGCTGTTCGTAAACTGAGTTTTTTCATCGTCCCACAGAAGTAAAGGTTCTCCTACACGGGCAGCAATGTTGGCGATGTGAACATGCATGGCTGCAGTGCGGCCAACTTCTGGGGGACAAGCGTTCTTTTGGCCCGATTTTATGCAGTCGAGGAAATTACGTACATGTTCATTGTGCGATTCTTTTCCTTCAAGAAACTGATATTCTTCGGCTTTGTTTTTCTTGGCTGTATCGTCCCATTCCGGATAAACATTTATTTTTGAACGATTGGCCACAATGGTGGCATCATCGCCAATAAAGGCAATTCCATATGACATATCGTAGGGTCCTCGTTGCACGCCTGCGGTCATATCCCAATTGATCACAAAGTCTTTTTTGGGGAAAGAAACAGTCATGCAATCAAAGGTTTCTCTTGCCTTTTTCTGATGATAGTTATTTGTGCCATGCACCATTACCATGTCAGGAGCTTTGTCAATGTTTTTTGCCCATAAACCCATGTCGATCAAATGCACTCCCCAATCGGACATCAGGCCTCCACCATAATCCCAGTACATGCGCCACCATCCGTGAAACCGGTTATGGTTAAAAGGCCGTTTGGGTGCCGGTCCCAGCCACATTTCGTAATCAACCCCGGCTGGGACTGCTTCGTCGGGCAATGCGTCGGGGCCAGTTCCATAATCGAAATTGGCCCATATATTGATTTTACGAAGGCTCCCTATTTTTCCGGTTTTGATCAACTCCATGGCTTTTTGGAAAATAAAACCGGACCGCTGCTGTTGGCCCACCTGAACGGTTTTCTTGTAATAATTGGCCGCTTTTACCATAATGTTGCATTCGGCAATGGTATTGGCCATTGGTTTTTCAACATAAACATGTTTCCCAGCCTGTAAGGCATATACTGTAATCAGGCAGTGCCAATGATCAGGCGTGCCAATGATAACAGCATCAATATCCGTCTGTTCCAATAATTTTCGAAAATCCTTGTATAATTTTGGACGTTGGCTGAAGGTTTTTTGTACCTCAGCCGAACGCTCACTGAGCACTTTGTCATCGATATCGCACATGGCCACACAGTTTACATCGGGGTAACCCAGGTGGTGCTTGAGGATCCCAAACCCCATGCTGTTGCAGCCAATTAAAGCAACGTTGATTTTATCGGCAGGGGTTATTGGCCCAGCCCAGGAATCCGAAGGGAATAAACCTGTCAGTCCCATCCCTGCTGTGGCGATGGTTGTTTGTTTTAAAAAATTTCTGCGATTTGTTTCCATAGAATTAATAGTTAAGTAGTTATTTTCATATGTGAAATGCAGGAAATGATTTGCCTTTATTTAATAATCAGGTTTGTTGTATTTTGGGTACGAATTTTTGCTTCGTCCTGGCTGGTCAATTTACGTCCCAAATAAGTCAGGTTTTCAATGGTTATGCCGGATACATTCTTTTCTGCATCGTAACCATGAAACACCGAAAAAGGAAGCAGGCCACCAACTACTTGAATGTCTTTAAATATCACATTGCTCACCGTTCCCCTGAATTGGCGGTGATAGGCTTCCTTTCCTTTAGGTATTTTCTGGACCCCGTCCCAGGCACCATGCAGATAGTTTTTCTTTATAAATTCTTCATCGCGGATACCATCGGGGCTCCATTGCGAAAAGAAAATGGCTACATCAAATAACTTCTGGTCGGCATCTTCGATGCGGATATTTTCGAAAACCACATCATGCACATGGGCTGGCCCGGCATTGTGGATGCTCATGGCAGCGCCATCTTCCACATGGATGATGTCGATATTTTCGAAGCGGATGTTCTTAACTTCGTTTGAATATAGCTCAAACCCAACTTCAATGGCATTTCCCCAAATGGAATTCCAGAAAACACAGTTCTTTACCAGGATATTGTCGGTAATTTGATCGCCAGGATAATTGCCGTCAGATTTAATGGCAATGCAATCGTCCTTGGTATGGGCAAAAACATTGTTAACGAGAACATTTGTACACCTAACAATATCCATTCCATCATCGCCCCCGCTTTCACTCACTATCCGGGATCCTTCAATTTTTACTTTGTTGCAATGGTACAAGGCTATTTCCCAGGTAGTTCCGTTATGAAGGATGAAATCGTTGATAGAAACATCTTCACAATCGGTCAAACTAATAAAACGGTTTTTATTTTCGGCATGTTGGTTATTGAAAGAACCATCCAAAATACCCCTCCCAAAGATTTTGATATTTTTTTTGCCCTTGGCATAGATATATCCTTGTACAACAGCTCCTCCTTCGAGGTACACAGTTTGATTGTCCTGTAACTCCAGTTTAACGTCTTTATAAAGTTTTCCCCCTTCAAACCAAACAACATTTTTATCAGTTTTCGACGGTTTTTCTTTTTCTGGTGCTCCCGAGAAGATAAACAAAGGTTGCTGCCTGATGCGGCCATTTAATTCCACGCTAATATTTTCGGGGTGCGACATGATAAACTGAAAGGAGTTGTCGCCGATATATTCGGGCTTTAAGGCTGATTTTAACGGGCGGATATCTACCCACCGCACATCGAACATGGTATTTACTTCTACCGTAACACTTCCGGTAAAATCGAAAAAGGCATACGATGCAATCGGTGTATCATAGACCGGTACTGGCTTCCCATTCACCTTTACTGTGTAATACTTGTCGGAAGCAAAGCCTTCGGGGCCTTGCCAGGTGGTTACCTGTGCATGAACTCCGTAATTTAAAAGTAAAAAGCAGGCTATCATTAATTTTTTCATAGTCGTTTATCGATTAGTGTTTTTTATTATTTTAATTGTACAGGCATCAGGCACTGAATTAAATTAACTTTTGAGAACGATCAATAATTTTCATATTCATTCGTCGATTGTACTTTTCAAAATCAGGTTACTTCAAAAGGGCTTTAATTTTAAATACCCCAATGGCGTTAACTTCCATAAGGGTTATTTTACCACTGTTGATAGTACTGGTGCTGAAATCCAATTTGTTTCCATAGGCATCCGTCATTTCAAAAGAAACAGCTTTACCCCCCTGTTCAAAACAGATCTGTGCCGGGACATACCCATTAAATGTATATTCAATGGTTTTTCCTTTCTCTGAAACAGTAACTAACTGGGCACTGGAAGAGAATAACCTGAAATTGCAGTTTTCCCGTCCACGGTTTACGTTGAGAAGGTTATGTCCTGGAATAAGTTTGCTGTCAGGGATTTGTAATGTATTTCTTAAGGTATCGCCGTTCAGGACATAGAAATTTACCACGTCTCCATTGCCATAGGCATTGGCTTGGATAGAGGATAATTTATACCTAAAATTAACTAAACTATCTACTTTGTTGCTGGCCCTCACAGCAATGCCATCCGGTAAACTGCTGATCATCTGTGAGGCCATGCTGAAAAATAAACTGCCAGCAGAAAATGGCAAGGCCCGCCAGCTCTCAATTTGTCGGTTATATTCCGTGAGAGCACCCGGCATAGGGTATTTAATTGTGACACTGTTCGCATCTTTTATTTGTGCAGTTAACATCTGTTCGTATTCATTGCTTGATAATCCATATTCGGAGAGTACTTTCGATAAGGTATTCCAGGGACAATACCCATAGCCTTGTTTGGCTATAACTGGCCATGTTTTGTAGATAAACCGGGCAGTTTTTAGCTGTAAGTCCGGCGCAGGGAAATACGGGCCAATGGCTGTTGCCCAGGAACCTTCCCATGGATTGTCATCGGAAGCGAATGAAAGTGACCCATCCGAACCATCGGTGTAAAATTCGAGGCTGCTGAAAAGACAATCGTTCGCTTTGTCGTAGAATTTGGTTTTTATGGAATATTGGATATGTTTTGCAATTTCAAGATATTTGTTTTTTCTGCCATTGTCAAGGTTGGGCCGTTGCGATAATAAATCTGAAGCCATCATCATAAGGTTAAAGGTATTCACCTGATTATATAAACTGGCATTCAGGTATAATTCCTTGCCCTGACTCTTGTGAAACTCGTTGTGTTCATAGTTTCCATTGACCATATCGTACCCAAAATAGGGATCTCCCTTAAGTGGTGTTTCCCCAATGGTATTGCTAACCATCAGTTTTTTGTTGGTATCCCAGGTTCTTTCCAGATATCTGTCTACACCATTTAAAAAGATAGTAAACTCATTTCCCTGAAGGAGGTCGTCCTGACCGGTTGTTTTAAAATAACTGAATAAGGAAAGGGCAGCATAAAATATTCCGTCATCCTCATTTCGAGTCCAGCGCGATCCAACGATTTGAAGAAATTCTGGCACAATGGTACCATCTTCTTTTTGGATCAGCGACGGGTTGTTCAACAAAAAACGCGCCCAAATTTTTATAATCTCAGGATTTCCAGCCCTTGCCATCAAGGAACTGGTCATAGAACCATCCCGAACCCAAATCAGGTAATAGATCCGGTTAAGGGCACCAAAACAGGCCCCCCCTTCATCGATTCCTGAATAAACAATACGATGATTGACATCGAGCACTTTTTGAAATTCGGGATTTGAAAAATGAACCACCCCCTGGTTCATTTTTGAGGCCAGAAGCTGTTCGTTTTGCCTGATGAGTTCAGTCAGGGACTTGTTTTTAACCCTCTTTAGTGCTCTTTGGACCTGGTATTCGTTTTCTTCACCACCAAAAAACACTACTTCGTTTTCAAAGATTTGAAGGACATAGGTGCCGTCCTGTAATACCCTGAAACGGTTCTGGAACATGTCGTTAAAAGCTATGTAAGAAACAATGTCTTCGCCCCGGTCGGTAAAATGTTCCATCAGCAGGCCATTTTTGACCTCAAATGATGTGTGTGGCTTTATGGCAATCAAAAGTGGTGTTCTTGCGGAGAATGCAAAAATATTTTCGTCGGCGATATTGACAATGGAGATCTCATTTTTAGCACCCCACTGGTTTTTCATTTTGAGCCTGGTTATAAACGGATCATAATCAAATGCAAATATGTTAGCGGCATTGATCATGGGCCATTTCACTTCTTTAAATAATAACGTAAAATTATCGCGGTTTGAAAAATTCCGTGCCTCAAACTCTTTCCGTCTGAATGCATTTGGTTTATAAGTAAATTCAAGATTTGTTTTATCGTCGTAAATTAATAAGGTAAGCCGATTACCACAACGGTTTTGCATGGTGATATTTCTTTTCCCGTCTTCAATAACAGGGTTGGCGAAATAATCCGACATTGACCCGCAAATTTGCCCTTGGGCAAAAGGCCTCAATGGGAATATCAAAACACAGAATAATAGGAGTTGTTTCATCTGTACAAAATTATTTTTTAAAGGTCGGATGCAGCTCGCATGTTGATTTTGTTCATGCAAGTTTGTGTAATTTTTTTACATACCCGGTTCATTTGTATTCTTATTTATTATTTATTAAATCCTTATAGGAAACCAGTTCCACCCCTTTTTTATGCAAAGCATCTTTCACCTTTTGGCTTGTCCAAATATCGGTTACTGCTTGCCGGTCTTTTCCGAGGTTAAAATCGAGGCCGTTTTTGACCATTTGCATTTCTGCCCCTTCCTGTCCGGGATGGTCGATATAAACCCAATTCCCAGGGGTAAGTAGATTGATTTTTTTTATGAACTCTTCTATTTTGTCATTGGTGGAAGTAGTGTTGCTATAGCCATTCAAGCCAATTAGCCCAAAATCGTCCTCTAACTGGAGATTGTATTCTTTGGCAAGCTTTCGGATCAGCAGATTCACTGTTTTGTCCATCCCGGAGCAGCCCATATGGGCAGATAAATGGCTGATATGGGGAAGATATCGTTTAGCCAAATCAATTTGGGCCTTTAACTCTTGTTCAATTTCTTCAATTTTCCACTTCGATTCCAGCAAAGAGGTATGAGGTGTCGATTTTTTATCCTTCCAAATGATTGGATAGAAATACCCATCTTTGTCAACCAAACTGGGGACATGGCTGATGGGCCGCCATTTGACATTGTCCCATTCGCTGGTGAGCACCAGGTGGACACCTACATCATATTTTGGGTTTTCTGATAACAGTTTTACTGCCTCAGGGAACCAGGCACATGGAACCATTATTTCCACGCTGCGGGCAATGCCCTCTTTATACACCTTAATGCATGCAATGTTTGCCGCATGAAAAGAGGCCATATCATCGGCCCTTACAATAAGCTTAATCGCGCCAGTTTTGGTATTCTCCTTTTTTACCTGGAAGGAAAAGCATATTGCCAGGATCAGCGCAACAGAAACGATTGGCAAAATTTTATTTTTAAGTTTCATAAAGTGGTTTGTCGTGTTGATATTTAGTTGAATTTACATTTTATATTTTACTTTGTGTCAATATTGATCAACCATAGATGTAAATGAATAATCTCCTGACATTGCTTCAAAGATAGCATATCCCTCGCGATACCCTAAAAACTTTAGTCCATTTGAATTTGAAGCAAGCTCTTTTTCTTCAAATACTTTTTTACCCGGCGATGAAGGAACATAAACAAGCGCATTTGTATTTCCCGGAATGCTAATTTTCATAGAAAAACGGACACCTTCGATTTTCCATTCAGTCGAAATCCGTCCTACGACTGCATCATAATGGCCTTTTGCCCAAGTGAGGTCACCGGCGGGTTGGGGTTTGATCTCCATTTTTGTGAAACCCGGAGCTGTGGCATTGATTCCCAAAATGGATTTGTAATACCATTCTGAAATGGAGCCGAACATGGGATGATTTTGTGAGTCGACGGTGTCGGGATATTTCCAGCTTTCATAAAGGGTTGTAGCTCCATGGGCAAGCATGTTGCCCCATCCCGGAAAGGTACGTTGGTTGGCAACATTGTAGGCAACATCGTTTCGGTTTTCTTTTCGGAAAACTTCAAATAAAAATTTTGTACCATAAATTCCGGCGGAAAGATGGCCTTTGTGCTTATTGTAAATTTCCAGTAGCAGGTGGCTTACAGCAGCCTCTTTTTCTGCAGTTGGAACCAAATTGTAATATAGTGATATGAGCTGGGCGGCCTGGGTTCCCGAATCAAACACTCCTGTTCCGGGTTTCAGGAAGTTTTTTACAAATGCATTTTTTATATCATCAGCCAACTTCTGGTATGAGATGCCATCGTTGTTTTTTTGAAGAATTCCGGCAAAATCGGCAAGTATTTTTACATGATGGTAATAAAATGCAGTTGCAGAAAGCGCGATAGGCTTCGGGTCAATACTGGCATGGTCGCCAATGTCTTTTTTAATGATGTGGTCTGGCGTGACGGAATGCATATAATCCACCTGTTTTTTAAGAACCTCATAATTTTTTTCAACGGTAAATTGATCACCGTAATAATCATAAAGCACTTTCATGCCAAATGGAAAAGCAAGCTGCCAGCCTGGAGAACCGGTATTGTCCCCCATGCTTTCTGCATTGATGCCTATGTTTGGCGCTATCTCGGTCATTCCACCATGTGGACGGGCATCATTCACAAAATCCTGAACTATTTTTCGATAGAAACTACTCATATCGAAATTATAACTAAAGGCCTCGGCTGTGGTGACAATGTCCGCACCATAACCCAACTTTTCGCGGGCAGGACAATCGCTTTGTACACTGAAAACATTGCTCAGAAACGTCCATTTGACAGCTGCCTGGATTTGGTTAAACATTGGATTGGAACATTCGAAGAATCCTGTTTCCTGAAGATCAGCATTCATGCGCAATCCTTCTATCGAGTTCAAATTAGGTTTGCCGGGATATCCTGTTACTTCCACATAGCGAAAACTCGAAAATGTAAATTGTGGACTATAGACTTCTTCCCCTTCTCCTTTCATCGTATAGGTAATGATGTTCATCGGATCTTTGGGGCAACCGGGACCTCCGGTCAGGTTCCACATCCCTTTTAACTGTCCGGCAATCACTGTCAAATAATTCAACGACCCGTCAGGATGGATATCTTCGCCTGTTCGCAGGACAATAGTGGTTCCGATGGGGCCTTTTGCGATCAGACGGGGTTCCCCAGCGAAATTCTGACCAAAATCAAAAAGATAAACCCCCGGTTTAGGTTCGGTAATTTTGACTGGTTTAAGAATTTTAGTAATTCGAATGGGAGGGATGGATTTAGCTGTTAATTTTCCTTCAGGGCCTGAAATTTGTTTTGCAGAAGTCCACGCAACCTCTTTAAAACCAGGTTTGTTCCAGCCGGTTTGTTCCAGCCGGGCATCGTACGTTTCACCCAGGTAAACGCTGTTTTTAAGAACCGGGCCATCGCCTGTTTTCCAACCATCATCCGTAACCAGAGTGGCGGTGGAGCCATCATTGTAGGTTATTCTGAGCTGAGCCTTTACACAGGGTTTGCCAACAGTGAGGGTGTTTCGCAGGTTCCATGTCTGAAAAAGCTTGATAGGCATTGGATTATACCACCCATTGCCCAACATGACACCAATTGTATTGTTGCCTTTGTTTATCAATGCTGTTACATCATAGGTGCTGTATTGGATTTCTTTTGCATATTGTGTCCATGGCATGTCTAGTACCTGGTCCCCTACACGTTGTCCGTTTATGTAAGCTACGGAATAACCCAGACCGGCTATGTAAAGACGAGCCGATTTTAACTCTTTTTTTATGTCAAAATCTTTTCGAAGCAGGGGATTGGGAGTTTCCTTGTAAAAATCCTCCTCTTTTTCCGGCAAAAGTCGCTGGTTTGATATCCATTCTGCTTTCCAGTCGAGAGGCCTCATCATGGCAGTTTCGAACCACGAGGTTTGGCTCCAGATTGAAGGAATGCCTTTTTCGTTCCAGGTACGTACTTTCCAATAATACCGGGTAAACGATTTCAGATCCTTTCCGGTGAAGCAAATACCAAAGGTTTGGTTCCCGGCAGTTTTACCGGTTTGCCAGAACAAATCCTTGCCTGATCCCAGTTTTTTCTCATCGGTGCTCATCCATATTTCGTATGCCGTTTGGGATGCACCACGCTCTGCTGAAGTTATTACCCAGCTAAAGGTTGGTTTTTTATTGTCGGTACCCAATGGGTTTACCCGGTAATCGGACCGCAGATTTGACGGCGGGTTGTTGGCCCAAACCAACTGATTTGTAAAAAATATGGTGGTCAATAAAATAAACAGGATTCTGAAGTTATTCATGATTGGACTATTTTTGGTTTTAATGCAAAAGGTAAAAATTATTTCAATGGTATACAGGTATTTTCTTCACAATAAATAGTATATAATAATTACAATTATTCTTTGATTACTTTAATGATTTCGTGCCACGATTTCGTATCAATTTTTAAAAAATACAAACCCGATGATAATGCGTTGAGGTTTAACTGAATGATATCCTGATTGGTGGCTTTCAGGTATATCAAATCCTTACCCTGCGGATCCATCAGGGTTAAATTGCTACCTACGGCCTTTCCAGTCAAATAGACGGTTAGCGAACCATCTTTTACAGGATTGGGAAACACTAGGCTGCAGTCTTTTTCTGTTTGAAAAGGTTTGGTGGACAATGCAAATCCGGATACATTATTGAACGCATCCACGGCTGTCACTTTTATTGCATTGATATTATTGGAATTGAAATTTTTTAATGTAACGGTAAGAGGTTCGTTTACCAAAACAGTAGCCAGAGGGCCTGAATTGTCGGAAATACGATAATGGTTAACAGCAACGTTGTCCGAGGATGCTGCCCAGGTAATGACGCAATCGTTACCTACCATTGCTTTTTGAACATTCCCCGGGGCGGTTGGTCCCGCGATATCTTCTGAAATGCCTGTTATCGCATAAATTGCCTGAAGTTTTGGGGTATGCATGTTTTCTACTTCCTCTGTGGCAGCCCAGCTTCCATACCTTGAAAAACTGCTGCATAAAACGAAATACATGGATAAATCGCCAGCGATGTCGGAATCGCCAAACCAGTTATCCTTTAAATCATGGATCAAAAGATTCTTCATACCATTATCCCGGTTGGCCGCAATTCGGTTGGCAATGTTAGTTGCGTCACCTCCGCCATTGTCGGGTCCCATTTCGTATTGAAGCATTTTAAGTTTGTATATATCGGCTATTTCTTTGAGGCCTTTTTTTCCTGACCCTGTTGTCCAGGCGGTTGGGTTATCCCGTTTGGTTCCCCGACTGGCATCGCTGTTTGATTGCATTTTTGAAAGGATACCCGAAACGGAGGCGTTGTAAGAGGCTCCATCGGCATTAACATAAGCGGCACCAGCCAGTCCGTAAAAGTAATTTTTTGCAGGGCCGTAGGTAACTTCGAACCATTTCAGGATACAGCTATAATAGGGGATCCATCCTCCAAACTGCCATGCAAACACCGGCCTTACGCGTGAGTTGAACGATAATCGTTCTGCGGGGCTAAACGTTTCTACAAAAATGTCACCAATTTCTTTCAGTCGTTTAACATATCGCCTTCCACACCACAATGCAGTATCGTTTTTATCGCACTCACCAGCTTCATCGTTCAGGTAGGATTGCTTGCCACCGGCGAGTTCTTTTTTTACTTCATCGATGGCAGCTTTTCTATTGTAACCATATTGCGTAAATCCTCCGTTCCATGCCTCGTTACTGTATTCGATATAGATTTTACAGGCAGGATTGGATAAACTGTCCTTGCATAATCTGGCGAGTTGGGTAATATAATCGTCACTGGCAGCCATGGGAATGTTGATCCAGATATCCTTAGCGGTGATATTGGCGAGTTTTATGACATATTCCCACGGGGCCGCATCCTTAAACAAGGTGTTTGCAGGAATTCTCCGGCTGTTCCACTCGGTTAATGCCGGATATTCGGGATTGCTGTTGTTGGTGCCGACAAAATCCATGAAACGGATCACCGGAAAATGAGATACTGCGTTGATGTATTCCTGTCTGAAAATATCATTCGGGCGGTTATGATACCCTGGCCGTAAAAGTTTGAGTTCAGTTATTCCCGTATTTACCATACTTGCTGAAGTACGTTGTGTATTTGAAAAATTCAGGTTCACCAGCCATTTGTCCGGCGGAACAACCATATCAAGAGAGGTGGTATTGGTTGCTTCATCATAGGTTTGGTTTTGCAGCAATACAGGGTCTCCGGCACTAGTAAGCGCAGCTTTTCCTTTGAACGAAAATTTATACGTACCCGACATCAGAGCAGGAACGAATTTGTAAGGATCGTCTACCGATCCAACCCAGGGGCAACAAGGACGCATATCAAAAACAATGATTCCAAAATCTTTTTCGGGATCCCCATTGGCATCGACTGATGTTCCGTCGAACGATCGCATCGTTTTTCCGGCATCGTTAAATTCCATGCCAAAGCCACCTATTCCGCCCAATCCAATTCCAATCTTATCGGGAAAGGTTTGAGCCACAATATCGAATGAGCAAAGAATGAGTAGTAAAAAGTAGTTAAGTTTTTTCATACATTGGGTTTTTATGCAGTACTAAAATGCGAATTGGTATTTTTACATTAAATGCTAAACATGCTATTAAAAAAATGAATCGTCGACAGTACAGTTGAAATTTGTGGCAATGGCTCGCAACTGATTATCAGACAGTGTTTGTTTGGCACCACCAGCTGCCATCACCCGCAGGCAGATTTCGGAGGCTTTTTCGGCTACATCAATCCGGCCAAAGGCTTCGTCAAGATTTCGACCACATCCGCAGATTCCATGGAATTGCCATACAGCCAGGTTTCTTCTGGAAATGGCATCCGCAGTCGCCTTTCCTAAATCCATGCTTCCCGCCATGATCCAGGGAATGAATTCGATTCCCTCGGGGAAAACCACCACACATTCGGCATGGCTTTGCCAAAGCAACTTGGTGAGACTTTTCGTACTGAGGTGCGCCACTGCGTAGGTAAGTGCAATGATGCTATTGGGGTGGGTATGGATAAATGCAAACGACTGGTTATTTGTTTTTTCTTTCATCCGGCAATGAGATAGCAAATGCGATGGCAATTCGGATGTAGGCGCTCCAATGGGCTCATAACCCCATACCAGGGAGTAAGCTTCACCAATTTTATCGATTTCAATGACCCCAATATTTTTCTCGGGGAAAAGTTCGATGTTTCTTAAAAACCGGCCAGTTCCGGTTACCAGAAAGCGTTCGCCCGCAATTTCAGGCATAGCCATTGGCAATGTTATGGAATTTGATTTTTGGGAATGCCCATTAAAGTAACTAAAGTTTTCTTCGTTCAACCGAAGGCTGATGTTGCCTCCGTTCGATTCGGCCCATCCGCGTCGGGCCATATCACCACTGGTTTTTTTAATTTCGTCAATTAATTTTTGCATGATATACTTGTGTTAAATTTTAGTCATTGTATTAACTTAAAAAATTGAAGAATCAATTATTTTTCGTCCTGAGGATTGAATTCTCCAGCTTTATTTTCTGGCTACCCGATGCATTCGAATTTGCAGTTCCAGCAAACCCTTCGATCAATAAATCGTTGACATTTTGGCATTCAATTCCATGGGTGAAAAATGACGGAAGGTCATTTCCCCAAGTCAACTTAAAATTACGAACATCCAATCCATTAACATACTGGGCATAAATTCCGGGAATATCGTGTTTGAAAACCTGCAATTCAGGCTTATAGGCCGGACGAAGGTCGAAATTGCCTCCATAAGTTAGTGTATATTTTCCTGAATTGATGTTTAGCCGAACCCGATCCATCTGAATATCTTCAATCGGGTTTTCTTTTGTTCCGAAAATAACAATTCCGGTCTCGCTCTGGGCTGAAATATCCGTGAACCGAATGTTACGAACCTTTCCTGCCACTCCTTTCGGTGAATCGGGAAGAGACGAAATATGTATAGGTTCTCCTTTTCCCCACCAATGGCCGGAGTGAAGCCGATTGTTAATCACAATATTAGAAAACAACACATTCTCAATTGAACTGTTGTCGCGGGCAAAGATGCCAATTCCCCGGTTCGATTCGTACATCACCAGGTTGCTGAATACCAGGTTTCGGATGGGATGGTGGCCATAGCCCACGCGGATACATGCCGATCTGGATGACAGCACACAATTGGTGACAGTTACATTTTCAGCATAACCGGTTTTATTACCAGTGGCAGGACCCTGCCAGGCAGCATCGGTAGGAGAGGGTTGATTGCTGAATCCGGTAACAATAATGGCATCATCGCCGGCAAAAATATTACAGTTTGAAATACGGATATTCCTCGAATTGGTGCAATGGATACCATCGCTGTTGGGGATTATCTGGTTGTTAAGAATGGATATACCCTCAACGTTTACATTATCGCAGTCGCCTAACCTAACCGTCCATTCAGGTGAATCTTTGAGTGTGATATCCTGCAAACTAACATTATTGCAGCGTTCAAAAATGATCATCAATCCAGGCCGATAATTGTACGAAACTGGTCCGTCGTCAAAAATGGTTCCGGTTTTCATAAATTCGTTACCCTGCCGGATAAATTTTCGGTTGAAGTCGCCGCCTCCCATGTGGGGTTTATCAATGCCATTCATAAAATATGTGCCGTTACCGTTTATTTCGCCTGTTCCTGTAATTGAAACATTGGAAGCATCAACGGAATAGATCAATCCGTAGCGGTTGTAACCTTCATTGAAAAGGGCATTCTTCATCAATAGGTAGTCAATGGTATCTTTGCTGCCCAACAGTTTAGCGCCCGGATCGAGATGCAAATTAATATTTGAAAGCAAAACAATGGTTCCTGAAACATAAGTTCCCGGTGGAACCATTACTGTTCCGCCACCGCTTTCGTTGCATTTTTTAATGGTTTTGTTAATTGCAGTTGTATTGATAGTTGAGCCATCGCCTTTAGCCCCAAAATCGAGAATATTAAACGAGTGTTTCGGTTGTTGACAGCCAACTACTGACAGGGCAATCATTGCCAAAAGCAGGAATTTCAAATGAGTGTTTCTCATGATTTTTATTTGTTAAGGTTAGTTTATTTGCCAATTAATTGGTTCAAAATAGCATAACTCTTTTCAATGAACTGCATAGGATCGGCCAAATCGTTGCCTTCAAGAATCATATAATCGACGCCAATTTTCTTCCCCATTTTGATAATTCCTTTAAAATTGGCCATTCCCTCGCCTACAACCGGGTATTTGCCTTTGTTGTCCATGGCAAACAGGTGCAGAATTGGTATCCGTCTGGCATTTTTTTCCATAAATGGAACTGGGTCGTTACCCGATTTCAGCATGTGGTAAATGTCGAGTTCCAACGAAACATACTCCGGGTTGGTGTTTTTCAGAATGACGTCGGCAATAAACTCACCATCAATTTTCCCAAATTCGATACCATGGTTGTGGAAGGCAAATTTCAGCCCAGCTTTCATGCATTTTTCGCCACAAACATTCATAATTTTTGCTGATTCCAGACACTGTTCGCGCGTAACGTGTTCTGCTCCATCGAGCCATGGCCAATAGCAAATCACGTATTTCATCTTCATGTCCAATGCTTTTTCAATCCATTGGTCGATGTTGTTTTGAAAGTCGTACAAATTGCTCCCGATAGCCAAGCTATTGAATTTCAGATCGAAATATATTTTTTTAAACCTCGGGGAAAGGGCTTTGTTATAAGCACCCAACTCAATGGTTTTGTATCCGGTTTTACTGATCTCGGTGAGTTGCTGATCGGTGATTTTTTCGTAATCGTGATCAATCACATTGATCAATACGCCAATTTTGGGCTTTTTCAAGTTCGATTGTTTTTTTTCTGAAGAAAACGAACAGAAAACCAGCAACAACAATGCGGCAAACAATAATTTTTTTAGTTTCATTTTTATCATGAGTTAAATTTTTACCAATCGAAAAGCCACAACATCATGCGCGGCTATTTCATTTTTCAGATTTTGTTCGGTAGTCCCAGGCTTTTTTTTGATCCAGAGATTGCGAACCGAATATGTTCCTTCCAGTTAAATCTCTTTCTGGTCAATTTTGAGCGGGAGATTAATCACTTTCCCCTCTTGCAGCACAATTGCTGTCAGTCTTTTCCGACACAGTTCAACATTCACCTGGTGGTTGAATCGATTGAAAAGACAGATGGCTATGTCGCCTTTTTGCAGCGGTTTAAAGAAAATTTCAAATTCGCCGTAATCTTTGATTTTGAACCCTTGTTTTCCCAAAGGATCCTGATCGATGGCAATCAGACCCGAATTCATCAGGGTTTCTTTGGTTATCTGATCCATGTTTTGCAGGTCGTTTCCGGCAAAAAGAGGAGCCGTCAGCATACACCACAAACTGAAATGTGCCCGACTTTTGCTCTCGGTCAGTCCACCATTGCCAACAACGAGAATATCTGGATCGTTCCAATGGTCTGGTCCAGAATATATCTCCAATCCCTGCTGTATGTCGAGGTTGATTATTATACCACCATCCCAGTATTTTTCCATTTTGGAATCCGAAATATTCCAATTGTTCTGAATGTCGCCGGTAGTTCGTCATAAATGAGCCACTTCTGAAGCCCAATCCCACGGTTTGCTCAAGTTCCATTCGCATAAACTAAAGACAACCGGACGACCTGCGGCATATAACGCATCACGCATCAAAGTGTAAGATTCAACTGCATTCTGACCATCAGAATTACACCAGTCCATTTTCAGAAAATCGACTCCATAACTGGCATATGAAATGGCATCTTGAAATTCGTGACGACGGCTTCCGGGTCGGTTGGCGCAGGTTTGTCGTCCGGCACACGAATAAATGCCAAACTTCAAGCCTTTGGAATGGATATAATCAGCAAGCGCTTTTATTCCTGAAGAAAATTTTTGCGGATCGGGCTTAATAAACACCTGGGCATCACGCCTGATTTGCCAACAATCGTCAATAACCACATAGGTATAACCGGCATCTTTCATACCGTTTGATACCATAGCATCAGCAGCTTCGCGCACCAGTCTTTCATTCACATTACATTCAAATTTAGTCCAACTGTTCCAACCCATCGGTGGTGTTAAGGCCAAATTTTCGAATTTCTGCGCGTTGGCAGAAAGGGAGGTCAACAGTGTTATTGCAGAAATCAAGTGTCTCATAACTGTTATGATATTATTTTATTGCAAGTATGATGTTATTCCCATTGCTGTGCCGGATAGTTAAAACTCCTCCGTTTTGAAGCGGTTTCCAGCACCAACCTTCAATTTGATTTTCTATTGATTCGGAAATTTCTTTATTATCTACCAATATAATTAATGGTTTCTCAGTCAGTCTAAATATTTCAACTGATTTTATATCACAGGTGCGGTAATGGATCAGAGTATTTTTAACTTGATCTAAAGGAACTTCAGGAACTAAAAAGCGATTGATATTTGGAGCGTATTCCATCAACTGAATAACGGAGGTTGAAC
The DNA here is from genome assembly GCA_038213375.1 of Bacteroidales bacterium. Lineage (GTDB taxonomy): Bacteria > Bacteroidota > Bacteroidia > Bacteroidales > JAAUTT01 > JAAUTT01. The sequence goes on from JBBQTB010000006.1 coordinate 74,901, forward strand.
TCAACAAATGATTTTGATCCGAAGGTGCCAATTCGGGCATCCAGGCCATTGAACGAAGGTAATGACGAACGTAATCGCCATAACCATCAGTCATCCAAACTTCGTCGTGTGGGTAGCAGTTTTTGCCATCGCTGTCTACCATGTAAGTTGCCCAGCTTAGGGTTCTTACCGCATTTTTTACCATAGATTGGTCTTTAGAAAGAGCAGCATATTGCAGTTCGGCCGATGCCTGGCGCGAACTGTGGCTATTACCGGGAGTTTGATATGCAGTTTGTTCATTTACCACAATTACTCCATACTTTTCCCATTCTTTATTTCCAACCTTCAGGTACACCCAGTCGAAAATACTTTTTACTTCAATTTCCCAATTGGGGAAATACAGCGGATGGTTCATCATAAACTGAGTAAAGGTGATAGCATTGATCTGTGTATCGCTCCAGCCTGGAATATCTTCGAAAAATGGTCCCCACTTGTTGGTTTTCAGCGGATAGTTTTTCATCCAGTTCAGGATTTTATTGAAGGCTATCTGATATTTTTCAACATTTCCAGCTTTCAATTCGATCAAATCGAGAAACAACTCCATCGTTCCCGACCAATTACTCGTGTACGAACTTAACTGATCATTCTGTCCATTGCCTGAATTGTTTTTTAGTTTTCCCATTTCGTCCGAAATGGCATTGACCTTAAATGGAAGTGGAGAATTATCGCTATCGCCATCAATAACATGTGAAGCTAAAGTATTGGCAATATTTACCGCGGCGACCAAATATTGTTTTTCAGTAATATTTGGCCATGGGAAAGTACTGGTAATTTTATGCAATTTAATCAGTTCGTGGCCAAACGATCCTGCTTTATCGGGTTGGGCAAAGCCCTTTCCGATGACCATGTCGCCGTCATAAATGCCAGAATATATCAGCGTGTTGTATGGATACGGAATATTGGGCCAAGCAGCATCAACAGGCGAAAGAGAGTGAGTGAGGTAGTAATTGGCAATGAATTTTATTTCTTCTTTCACGGCTTCATTACCCGAGTAGCCGTAATACAAATTCCACGACGATAAAGCCATAGCAAACTGGTCGCCGCCAATGCCACGCCGGTCGTTAAAATCGCCCCGCCAAACCTGATGGTTCATGTAATAAGGCAAGCCATTTTTGTCGTTACGCATGGTATTCCAGAAGTTCCAGGTCGCGTTGATCACAAAATCGTACGACCTTCCCAAATCGACAGAATACCAGGGCAAAATGGTATGGTCTGCCGAATTCAGGTGAATTGGGTGATATAGCAATTTTTCCTGAATGACCGTTTCTTTTACAGGCAATTGTGCAGAAGCAGGTTTTGAATTCAGCAAAACTATCATTATCACAATTGATATTGAAAATGTTTTCATCATGAGTTGGTATGAATTTAAAAGATATTAGTTTTCCTCAAACTACTATTTTAATTTTTTTTACCACCTAAATTTATTCCTTCAGGTGATTTTCCATCACTTGAAATATATAACAATTTGTTTTCGTGTGGTTCCAATTCAACTGTAATATTATGTTTTCCACCTAAATTAACGGCTCCCTTAAGTTGCCAATCAAAACAAATTGCACCGTCAATTCCAACCAAACTTTTTATTGAATAATTCTGTGATTTCGTTTTATTTTCTCTATTAACGAAGAGCACAGCCCATGACTTCTCATCCTTAAAGTTTTTTGTTTGAATAATAAACTCAGACTTTTTTTCAATATAGGGCATTTCAGAAGTTATTTTTGAATTTGAAGGCTCAAGAAATCTGAAAAGTTCAACTCTGTTTTGTGGAAGTTCATTAAATAAGTCAGAAGTATTTATCACTCCTCCAAGCATACCCATCCAAAGGGCCATTGATTGAGTCTCACCAAAAGTAAGATGACTATATTTTTCTCGCAATATAATGGCGTCGGGGTCGTTTTGCCACCAGATATTATTTATATGCTGGCAACCTATTGATTCGTCAAACATATTATTACTATGTTCCCAATCTGCGCTTATATCGCCCGAAATTCGCATTCCATCAACATATCCAATCATTGCAATATAGGGGGCAATGCATCCAAGCCAATACGAATCTTGTCCAATTTCCTGACGTATCATATTAAAAAAATCATGCTGATATTCCAAAGATGTTTTTCCGGGGGAATACCGCTTTAACTTTTCTGATGATGTTGAGCCATAAAGCATAAAGTCGGTTTTGAAAAAAGTAATTCCCATCTTCCTGAAGGCATGGAAAACCTGTCGAAGATATTCCATGGCATCTGGATTACTTGTATCGAGCGTATAGATTTCCTCATCCATAGCACCCCACAACCTGTTTTCGCCATACATTTGCATGTTAATAACCGGACTGCCTTCTTCATTGTGTAAAATCCAATCGGGATGTTCTTTGTATAACTTACTTCTATTTCCAACCATATATGGTCCAATCCAAATACCAGCTTTGTAATTATAGCTGATAATTTCTTTGACAGAATTTTCAATACCATTTGGAAACCGCTCACTTGGTTCGAGCCAGTCGCCAACATGCGGAAAATACCCTGCATCAATTTGTATGGTTTGAATGGGGATCTGCGGAGATATTGCTTTAAAGCCTTTTAAATATTCAGAAAGCATTTTATTTGTAAGGTAATAGTATGCATAATACCATGAGCACCAATGGTATGATTGTGGTTTTTCGTTTTTCATTTCGGCTATATTAGCAATTTCCTTTGCTTCATTATTCATTGCCATAAAAGCAGATGGATTTTCTGAAACATAAACTGATGGAATTGAATTAACAGGCACTTTTTCTGTGCTAAAGAGCACATCAATAATTTTTTTTCCACCATTAAAATTTCGAGGTCTGCAATTGGTATATGAAACAAACTTTGAAAAATTACGTGATGAAATAACCATAGTAGAACCATTTTCCGGGATTAAGCCTGTTAAATTTCCGCAACTTACATCATCCAATCGGTCTGTTGGCCAATCTTTTATTCCTCCACTGCCAGCTATCTGTGTTGGAGTGCGATAGATTCGGTTAGCTCCCATTACCATAGCAGACTGAATTGGAGCTATAAGTGAGGCCTTAATACTTTCACCAATAATATCAGTTTGAATTTTAACCGTACCATGATCGATACCTAATGTGATTTCTATTTTGCTTTTACCCAAATTATATTGGATTATTTGTTGATGATCTTTCGATAAAATTTTTACACTTACAGGTTTTATCAGAATATCATCAATTGCAGGATAGCAATTTGTTATTTTTACAGATGTACCTATTATTTCAAAAGTTCCATCATCATAAACCTTAAACTGAATATTTTGCGACTTAACAACAAAGATATTTAGTGCCAAAAAGATGGTTACTATTAGTTTAGTTCTATTCTTCATAATTAACTGTTATTCTTCTATATAGAATGATTGATAATGGGGTATAGATTGATTTATAGTTTAAACAGATTAAAAAACATTGGTAAGTTTAATCATTCCTGCAAATTTAAAATCAAGGTTTTCAGGAAGTCTTATTTCAACGCCATTGTTTACCGGTTTTGCTTTGAGTGTAACGACCCTATCCCCGAAAAGAATAGCTTTGGAAGACTGGCTTATTTTACATAAAGATATTGTGATGATCTTGTTTTTTGGCTGACCGAGCAAAAATACATACAAGTCATTGTTTTTTTGTGTAAACCTAACCTCAGTGCTGTCTTCCAGTTTTGCCGATGCCGACGTCCAGGGATGAGTGCCATAAATGCCTTCCCCGTATACTGCCAGCCATTCGCCAAGGTCGGCCAGGCGTTTCATCTGGTTTTCAGGAATCGTGCCATCGGCTTTCGGGCCTACGTTAAGCAAAAGGTTACCGTTTTTGCTCACAATATCAATCAGCAGGTTTATCAGATCGCCAGAAGATATAAGCTGCCGGTCGTCTTCCACCTGGTTGTAACCGAATGAGTAGCCCATTCCCCGGCAGGTTTCCCATTTTTTAATCTGGATAGTTTTAAACACACTGTATTCGGGTGTTGTAAAATTATACATTTCAGGGTATTGATTCCAACGATCATTAATAACAGCCTGATGGTTTAAATTAAACAATTCAGAGAAAATGCCCAGCAAGTCACCATTTTTGGGATAATTCACATCATCCCATAAAATATCTGGTTTGTAGCGATGGATCAGCTCGTGTACATGACAATCGGCATAGGCAGTATAAGCTACTGACTTTGGCATGCTTTCAAATAAATCGGGCCACAAGTTTGTTATTGGGCTTTGGTTAAATGTTAAGTCGAGGCCACCTGAATAATAAACCCCAAATTTCATCCCTTTTGCCCGTACCGACTGGCACAATTCACCAGTAAAATCGCGGGGACTGTTAATTTTATTTTTAGAAATGAAGGGATTTAGAATATTGGAAGGGTACATGGTAAAGCCATCCATGTGTTTTGTTGTAAAAACAACATATCTGGCTCCAATTTTGGCAAAAAGATCGGCCCATGAATCAGCATTCCAATTGGCAGTCTTTTGAAGAAACGTATCCTTAAAACTATAATAGTCGTAGTTCTTGCCGTACACTTTTTCGTGATGTGCCTGTGTTGGAGAACCGTTGATTCTTAAGGAATTCAAATACCATTCAGCATAAGGATTGCTATTATAAAAAGCTTTCCAGTCAGTCACCTTGTCGGGTGTGGTGGTGGGTGTTGCCCAGGCCGGAACCGAATACAATCCCCAATGAATGAATATGCCCAGCTTGGCATCGCTGAACCATTGAGGCGTTTCTCGTTTCGATAAGGACTCCTGGGTCGAAAGGTAAACAGGTTCATTTGCATCCTGCGCTGACAGCTTCAGGGTGAAAAACAAAAACGCGATGGCTATGAAAAATTTATGCATTATCAATTTATGTTTCAGTTTTATGAAAAGTTCATTCAGTCATGTGAAAAAAATCTTTCAGCGTAAGCTTTTTAAAGGTTATGGGATGAAAAACTTAATATCGGTGGAAGCGGTGGAATTATTTGCATAATCCACAGCATCAACTGATACTGTATATTCTTTCCCCTTTTGCAATCTGGTTAATGTGTAACTTTTATCCGACACCAGCGAAATGCACTGCCTATCGTGGTTGCCGCATTCTGAGTATCGCCAGTTGACAGGCATACCATTTAGGAAAATATTATATCCCTGAACATACTTGTTGTCGGTTGCGGCAGTCCAGCTAATGGTTGTGGTATTGTCTGTTATGGCTGAAACTTTGATGTTTGGATTAAACCTTGGTTTTTCTTTGTCATTTGTACTATTGAAGGCTTTAAACCATTTATCGGCCATCATTTTTTGTCCTCTTGTATTGGGGTGGGCCCAATCAAAAGTACATGCACCAGGAGCTTCGGGACAGTTTACCCACCCCGAGGCCATATCGACGTATGTAAGCTGGAGAGCAGGGTATTTTAATTTCAATTCCGCTATGATGGGTTCAATGGCATGGTTTACGAAACTTACCCATGGGGTATTCAGCTTGGCTACAATAATTTTCATTGCAGCATTTCGGGCATGTAACTCTTCTATTATATGCTTCAAATAATTGATGGTTTGCAATGAATCGCCTTTGACATCATTACTTCCGATATGTATAAAGGTAACATCAGGGGCATCGAAAGAAAGCAACCTGTTTTGAAATGATTCATATTTAACACTGTCGTGTGTAAATCCACCAAGCAGGCTTTCTCCAGTTTTGATGCCATAAAAACCCTCATGATCGGGATCGAACACATGGCCCGTGTAATGCGAAACAGGCAAAGTGACCCGTTGAGTGCGGCTTTCCTTGAACCAAATAGAGTTGCTACCTAGCATATCTATCTGGTAACCTGCCGAATCGAGTTTTTCCCATAACCAAAACCGATAGCTAAGTTCACTTATAGAGTCGCCGATTACCTTTCCCTGTGTAATGGAGTCGCCGATACACAGTACTTTCAAGGTAGGGGGCTGATAGAAGGAAAAGAATATTGCTAGTGAAATGAGTAAAACCAGTTTCTTTATTGTTTGCATGTTATTTCAATTTTATGCTGTTAAAATCCATTGATTTAATTTGAAAACATTAACAATTTAATTGGCCCTATTAAACCCGAAGGTTTTAGCGGTTTGTCTTTATCCAGGTAATTTTGTACAGGAGATGTTGTCCATATATTTTTAAGCTTTCCAAACTCTATAAAATCTCCAATTATTCTGTTTCGGTGCTCATTGCCAACAATAACTTCTAACTTGTTTTCTTCTTTTAGCAATCCACTAACATCAAATTGGGTGTTGCTATACCATACCGTTCCAAGCAAACTGCCATTCAGGGTCACTATGGCCGTAACGCCTATTCTCCCCATATCCAACAGCAGTTTACCTTTTGACTTAACAAAAGGAGCAGGTGCTTTAAAGTTTATATTGTACTTGGCAAAGCCAGAGAAGTATTTAATGTCTTTATTCTCAAAATCAGTTAATGATTGCAGGCGGGTAATATTTATAGGCTCAATTTTCCCATAACCCCGGGTATCAAAACTAATGGTTCCTTTAAAATCAACAATCTCAATAACTTCTTTGCTGCCCATATTTGACTTTATTGGTTTTCCTTCTCCCTTCTCAAAAACAAAAATCCGGGATTCTCCAGCTCCAAATGTGAATGGAATTTTTGTTCTGCCATCTAAAGTTTTGGTAAAGGCAATTGGAGTAATTGTTCCATCCATAGGATTGTATTCTTTTACAGATGTGTTCACCGATCTGAAATACAAGTCACGTATATTCTCTTTGTTTTGTTGATTATATACAAAATATATATCCTTGTTACCCAAGGCCCTGTGTGTGTATAAAAAGGTAGCAGTGTCGGTTGATAGGGTTTCAAAATCGGGTTTTAGTTTGATTTTATCCAATACTGTTTTCATGGGTTCGCCCCAATAAATTTTGCCCCTGCCATAGCTACTCTCTTTAACGCTTACCCCATCTAACTTACCCCAAATATTATCTATCAATTGATTGAAACGGAAAGCATTGTTTTTAATGCCGTACATCGATAATAGTTTGGTTGGTTTGGGTCCATAAACCACCAACCCGACTTTTACCAATTCTTCTAATCTTACTAAGGTGGCCAGTTCCATTCCCATATTTTCGGGTAAGGTCAGCAGTGAGAATACAACGTTTCCAAAGGTAAGTTTGCCGTTTTTCATTGCCGTTTTATTTTTAAGAATGTCGAAGTTGGCTACATGAATTTGATACCCATTAGGGACATTCACGGCTTTTCCGGCTTCGAGGTATTGTGGCAGTTGATCACCTACATAATATAATACATCTGCCTGCATTTGCCCTTGCTGCAACATGTATTGGATTCTCGATTGATAATCCATCCATGATCCTGCAAAATTGAACCAGCTATTGTTTCGGTTAAAATGCGAAGCAAATCCGCCAAGTGTCATTCCGGGTACGCTATCAGTTGGCTGGTGTACATAGCTATGCAATATCATTTGATTAATGCCGGAGCAATAAGCCCTGTCACCATAAGGTTTTAATTCTGCCGGAGATTCGCTGTAATGCGCCGAGCCCGTATAAGCCTCCGAGCCCAATACTTTTTTATTATTAAACAAGGTCGCACTCGCTAAAAATTCCAGAGACACATTTTTGGAAGCATTGTATTCCAACGTGGTGGTTTTACCGTTGTGCCCTGTCCAGAATTCAAACATGGGCATATCGGCGTATTGGTTTGTTTTAAGTACGTCCAATGGCGGATATCCAGAGCCGCCATAGATTACTTCGGCATGCATTTCGAGTTTGTTTTTATGACAAAGGCTGTTGAATTTTTTATAATAATTGTGCTCAATTAAATCGGCAATTGTGTTGCGGAAGTCAAATAAAAATGCTTCGCTGGTGGCAGCATCAGTCACCATTTCGCCGCATAAAGCCGGAATAAATGGGGTGATTTTATATCCCCTTCTGGTTTCAAATTCATGCGGAAAGCTTTGTGTCCAGTTTTGAAAAGCACATTCCCAACTGTCGATCAACAGAAATTTAAAGGTGTTGCCTGCCATGTCGCCGGCTTTATCAATTAATTTCTGAGGGAACTGGCTGAAATGAAATTCTACCATACTAGAGTCCATTTTATCACACTCCAAACCTTCTCCTTCTTTTGTAGCAGGCGCATTTATAGCGCCCGTAGTGGTATATCCAAATCTGATGATTTTCCAATTTCCGGCAGGTGCATTCCAATGCAACATTCCATTCGTATCCATTTTGTTGGATATATCCACGACTTCACTTTGGATTACTCCGCCCTTAGATAGTCCTGTATTCTCAAAACTTTTTTTGTCGCCGGCTTTCACCATAACAGTTTTTTCCTGATGAAATTGGATGTTTGGGTTATAGGATGGAAACTCATTCTTTTTGAGCAATTCCACTTCTGCCATTGTTAATGCCAACCATGAATCTGTATATCCGAAATCTTTTATTGCTAATTTGTAGTAGCGGGATTTGGTAGCTGGGATTTCGATTTGTTTAATTTCATTTAGCCCTTTTACTTTAAACTCCAGCAGTTGCTGAAAGTCTTTTCCATTTGATGAAGAAGACAATTCGTAACTCATCTCAAAATCTTTCGGGCTGCTCCACGTGAATTCTTTTCTGGGTAATAAACAAATTTTAGTAGCTTCAAATTCCGTAGCAAATTGAAAGGTAATAACGTTTCCTCTGTCTAATTTCACCGAACTAATTGGATTTCCATCTGCCAGCAAACTGGCATTCGTGCTATCATTCAGCAATATCGTTGGCTTTGCTTTTTGAAAAGAATTTATTTCGGTGGATGAAGGAAAGGCTACCACTGCAACATCTTTATAAAAATTATCCTTACTAAAGGGGCGTTCCAGTTGTATGGAAACTGTTTTGCCTCCTTTGATATTGGTATTAGCCCAGGTAAACATTTTCATCGATTTCTCCGGTGTAATCCAAGGGCCACCGCTCGAACTCCAGCCATCGCAATTGTGTGCGCCAATGGTAATGCCCAATCTTTTGGCCTCTGTTAGCGCCCACTTAAACATATTATACCATTCCTCTGTTCTAAATTTTATTTGTGGAACAAAGTATTTCTTGTTGTCGATTAATCCGATATTAAGAATAGTTGCTTCTACAATACCTTGGGCTTTCATGCTTTCAAGATCTTTAGTGATGCCATCTTTTGATATGGAGCCCTGCATCCAATGCCACCAGGTATGCACTTTCGATGATTGTGGCGGATTTTGAAAAGCCGCGTTGTCGGTTTCTATTTGGTTGATGTTTTGAGAAAACCCAATACGAATCAATAAATAGAACCCAAGTAGTATGAGACTTGTTTTTTTCATTTAAATATTATTTTGATGTTGTTATTGAAGTAAATATCAATTTTTTTCTGGTTATTTGAATTCCAGTTTTTCGGTATGAATTACTGAAATCAGCGTTGTAGGTTGATTTAACCTTCACACCATGCTGGTAAAAGTTTTCGAGAAGGACATTTCTGGTGTTAAAGGTATCGTTACAGCCCTGAAGCTGGGAATAGGGAAGTTGCTCCCCTTCAACTGATATATTATTGAAATGTTCATTTTCAATCCTGTCCCGGGTGGTATCTTTTGAATAGCGCGCTTTTAACATCTTGAAGTCAATGAGCCAGCCCCTGGCATCTTCGAACCGAATATCTTCGTATGGGATATTCCTCACCAAAGCCCTGTCGCCGTTGTGGATGGTGAACGTTCCCTCAGGACCCTCCATATGAATCAGGTCGTAATTGCAGGAAGTTATATTTTGGATGGTATCGCATCGGGTTTCGAAGCCGATTTTAAGCCCCTTGCCCCAAGTCCCGTTCCACTTCACCGAATTTTGCACCACGAGATGATCAACGGTGAAGCTGCTGTTGAATTTTGTAAAGTAGTTCACCCCCGATTTCACGGCAATGCAATCGTCTTTGGTGCGGTTAAAACAACCATCAACCAAATCATCGTAGCTTTCAACAATATCCATCCCACCGCCAACCGCATTGTCCGAGACAATTTTCAGGTTCCGGTAGGTTGCATTTTTCGAAGCAAACGATGCCCAGCAACAGTGTTTTGCATTTGCAATAATAAATCCTTCGAGCAATAAATTTCCGCTTTTGTCGTAAAAAGTGATTTTTTGAGTTCCTGAAGCACCACCAGCCCGAAAGCTAATGTTTCCGGATGCAGGCGTTTTAAAATACACTCGCCCCTCACTGCCTGAAACGGTTAGAGACCCCGTTCCATTACAAAAAACAGAAACTTCATCAAGCGGATGAATTATTCCTGATATTTTAATAAACAAAAAATCATCAGAATTACTTGCTGAAGAAAATGACGTTGCAATAAAACCAAATAGAATAATAATAAAAAAATATTTGATTATAAGCATTTTACTTGATTTTATCTGGTTTTTAATTTGCATTTGGTTTATTTTTAAATGTACAACTGTTAAAATTCAGGTTCGTATTTCATTTCAATAGGTTCCCAGGCAATTTGACAGACAACGATGTTGCGGATTTTGATTTTGCTACAATAAGCTTCAAATCCTATTTTGGTACATTTCCGATTGTCGATCGGATCAGGATTCATGGCTTCTAGCAACAACTTGCCGTCAGAAAAAATAGAGCCCTGTCCATCAATACTTCCGGCTTGAATTTTATACAATTTACCTGGCTCGAAATTGAGCAACGGCGTTCCAACCATGAACTTGTAATCGTTCGATTTTTCGATTCTACCTTGCCAGTCCACCAGCCCTGAATTCCTGCCACGTAGCCAATTCCTCGCTGATCGGAAACGGCAAGCCATTCGCCGTTCCACATCACATTAATGTCGTGCGACGATGGTGAAATGGTCTGAACTTCGAATTCAACCAACACATTTCCCGGAAAATCCTGTTTCAGAATTGCCTTTCCGGCCAGTTACCTTTGTTTTCTCCAACTAACCAGCCATCCTTAACTTTCCAATAGCTGTGGTGGAGGGTACACTCATTGGCAAATTCTCCCTGACTTAAAGGTTTATTATACAAGATCTTTGACGAATCCAATAGGATTCGTTTTTTCATGAGTGAAATTGTGTTCATGGTTGTTTTAGAATTTAGAGACTTCGGTTTATCTTTTGCAACGACCTGAAAGCAAATTGTTAATGCAATAATTGGAATTAAGAGAAACATCTATATATAAGATTTTGTAAATACTTAAAAACTGCTATGAAAAATATTAAAGTACATCGCCTCCAGCTTGCAGCGTCACAACAGTTTTTGCGGGAACGGCAAAACTGTTGGCTGCTCCTGAATTTACATCTTTGATGTATGTGCAATTTTCGGCTCCGGAGTTGGTTCTGTACATTTTAAATGCCGTCGGCAAATCAGTTCCTGTAAGGGTTACAGCTTTATCTGCACTACCTGAATTGATAATCACAATTGTATTGGTTCCTTTTGCTGTATTCTCGAAAGTAGTTACAAAGAAATCAGCATCATCGGTGGTTGTTTTAACACGAACGGAGCCAGGTCGTACATAGCGGTAATATTGTTTCGAAACGGCATATTTTTTACCAGTTGTAGTGCCACTTATTAAACTAAATTCATCTATTGAACTGCCACCACTTCCTTGCCACCAAACCCAAGCGCTCATATTGCCATAATATAATCCCGAATGAATGTCCATTGCAAGATTAAAAGCACCGGGTTTATCCGAAGATTTCTCCCAAGCTTCTGAATATCCTGAAGTTTCCGTCATCCATGTTTGTTTTTTCATTGGTGTGGTAAACTGATCCTTGTGGTTAGTCCACATTTTGGCAAGAGCCGAGCCTGAAGAAGCAGCAATACCATCAGAATACCCGTGAACAGCCAGAATATCAATATTATTAGTTGCTTCTGCATTTGCTTTTATACCAGAATGATAAAACCATGGCCAGTTTTCATCTTTTCCTTCCATATCAAGCATGTTTTCAGCACCAAATATCTTCACATTTGGAAAGACAGCCTTAACTTTTGGTACTACAGCAATTAACAAATCGCTATACCAGGGAACGGTGTAGGTACATGAATTAAATGTTTGTTGAAACATTAATTCGTTTTGCAGGCTTAACGCATATAAATCAACGCCAGCATCTTTATATTGCTGAATATTATAATTCAACCAATCGGCATATTCGTTGTATTTATTTGGGTTGAGTGTGCCTCCATTTTTCGTGGAAACATTTCCCGCATTCCGGGTAGCATTGGTATCACCAGGCCAGTTGAATTTGCATACCCATTTTAAATCGGCAGGAGGACTCCAAACAGTTGCAATAAATTTTAAATCAACATTGTATTTTATGGCTTTTGCCTTCAAACCTACAACAACAGGTTTTTGTTTACCCCAGTCTGCATCTTGCATAACCGTAGGTGAAGAAGGAGGCATGATTTCGTTTCTCCAGATACTGATTCCCAGATCACTGACTGCTTTTTCAGCCCAAGCATCATCCCATAATGCAGATGGCGCACCCCACCAAACATCAGCGGCACCAAAAAAACCAAAACCGTCAATAGTCTGGTATTTGATGGATTTATCAACGACAATGTTGATTTTTGGAAGTACCGGGTCAGTATTTACTGGATTGGGAGTTGGTTCACTTCCTCCTTTTTTGCAATTAAAAAGCAGCATTAATGCCAGAAACCCTGAGATAAAAAATGTATACCGTTTTAACATAATTTTAATTTTTTTTGGTTATTTATTCGTATCATTAATCATGTATATACTTCTTTAAATTCTTTATAAACGCTAAGATTTATGGTTATTAATAATCAGGATTCTGATCGCTAGCCGCCTTTTTTGGATTCCATTTAAGTTCATTGTTTGGAATCGGGAAAAGCAGGTTTTTAGCGATGTTAAACGCAAAAAGTAAAGATGAAAAAGGAAATCCAAAATTGGTGGACGTGCAAGTTGATAATTCAATATAACCTACTGCATACCAAATTTTTAATTCAGACCATCGGTAGCCATCTTCTACTGTCAGTTCAATAAATCGTTCATGCATGTTATCTTCCATGGATATGGAAATCAATGGTTCAGGTGATTGTGAATCAATTCCTTCATCAACTGATTTTTGGGCTCCTTCCCGTATGTCATTTACCTGATTCAAAGTTTAACAAGCATTTCCAATTGCCAGATAAACTTCGGCTGCACAAAGCTTGACATCCGCAAGACGAAGACGTCGCATATTGTTGCCGAAGGAACATAATCAATTTGATTTACATGAATGGCTTCGGAAAGTTTTTTAGTTTTGTCAAAGGTAATGTTCCAGAGAATCTTTTTTCCAGCGAGTGATTTGGTATTGATGGTATAGGTTTTTCCTAATTTCATTGGGGTGGGCAGAAACAGGCAAACCCAGTGTTCTTTTACATAATCGGGATCTGAGCTACTGCATCCTGGAGTATTTTTACGTCTTTGGCATAAACTGGTAAATCCAACGCCTTTGTTTTTTCGACCTATCCGAGTGGGATCTAAACCACATTCATTGCTTTCGGCTTGACCAATTTTGTTATAAATAGCACACTCGTTGGTAAAGTGCCGCATGACAATGTTTTGAGTAAGAGGGAGAATTTCAGTAATGTGCGATGCTTCTAATGAAAGACAAGTAAAAAGTAAAGAACAAAAAACAATTGCATATCGTTTGATTCCCATCATCAAATCAAACAATAGTTTTATTGGTAGTAGGCTCATATTGCATGTTAATGAAATTTTAATAAAAAACTGGCAGGCCAAAAACCTGCCAGTTTTAAATAAAAAACCTGTTAATTATTTAACCACACATAAAAACAATTGAACGATTAATAACCCAGATTTTGACTAATGTTTGTATTTGACGATGTTTCAGACAATGGGATCGGGAAAAGCAGATTTTTCTGAGTTGCAAAGGTGGCGTCAAAGTTGGCTGCATCGGTTGTAATATCCCAACAATTATCTAGAATAGTCCCGTCTTCGGGTTGTTTGGCAGTCCAGGTTTTAATATCTATCCATCCTGCTTTTTGCCAGCGACGCATATCCACCAAACGATGGTCTTCTTCACCACACAGCTCGCGCATACGTTCATCCATGATTGTCTGTCGGCTGATGCCTGATAGATTTGCAGGTTCAGAAGAAGCCACGCCGTCAAGGGAAGATAACCTTGCCCTGGTTCTGACATCATTGATCTGAATTAATGCGGAAACTTCATCCCCGGTTTCGAGATATGCTTCTGCAACAAGCAATTTGACATCTGCCAGCCGCAATATTCTGGGATTGGTAGTGGTAGCTGCTGCACCATATCCGTTTTTACCGTAGGTGTCTCTGGCAGGATATAAAATTCCACCATTCACATGATCCTTTCGGTCTTTATAAACAGCGGGCCGCATATATTTGTGAAACACAAACCCGTTGGCATAACCACCCCATCGGAACCACATCAGATCGCGGTTGTATTTATCCATATAGATATCAACGGTGTCCATACATTCTGTAAACCGGGGATCATTTCTGTTAAATTTATTGATCAGTTTTTTAGTGGGGATCATGGGTTGATTCCATGTCCAGAAAACTCCGCCGCCCATATTGAAGAAAACAAAACAGGCGCCTTGACGTCCGATATTTCCTCCAAAATCATTGTCGAGCCAGATTAAATCTCCGCTTGGAGCATCGCCTGCCTGATATTCGAACAAAGATTCTTTATTGTTTTCGGTATGTCCGTCAAAATTGTCACCGTATTTTACCCCTTGAATAGACGTAATACTTTGATCTATCTTAGCGTAAGCAGCAATGGCCTTTTGGTAATCAACGGCCTTAGTATCCCCGTAATTTGCTCTGATGGTGTAAAGTTTTACCAGAAAGCCTTCAACACTGTTCAGCGTAATCCGCCCCAGATTATTGCTATCCCATTGTTTTTTGCCTGCCAAAAGAACTTCTGCTTTTTTCATATCAGCAATGGCTGAGTCGAGTGCCTGCAATCCCGATGTTTCTTTTGAGTAGATGGCAGGATCGTCAACTTGGATGATCCGTTTGGTAATTAATGGAGGTTTACCCCAATTGTCCCAAAGTTTATAAAACGCATATCCCCGTAAAAAATAACATTCTCCCTGGTGTACATTTTTTAGTCCATCGGTAGTGTACAGGTTTTTATATTTTTCGGTAATGTCGAGCATGGTATTTGCCCTGTTTACTATGCGCATAAGTATATTCCAATAGTTACTTACCAAGCCATGCGAGGCATTAAATCCCTTAAAATTATCAAGATTATTGTTGCTTCCGCCGGCATTTTGTGTAAATGCGTCATCTGGAAGAATATACAATGGATATACGCAACCCATGCCGGCAAATGAGTATAAATCGGTCATTTGAGCGTATACCCCGCGAATTCCTCTGTCGAGTTTTTGTTCGTTATTAAAAAATTGATTCTCAGGTTGTTTCGGAAAATCTAAATTCAGGTTTTCCTTATTACAAGAGATCGTGAATGCCAAGGCTAATAAAAAAAGGCTTTTTATTAAATATTTTGTTTTTTTCATGATGTAAGATTTTTAAAGGTAAGTACCTAATTTTTAAAATCTGGCATTAATACCAAAGTTGATAACATAAGGCATAATATCGGCTCCATCAGGGTTTAATCCCGGCCATTTTGTAATGGTAAGAATATTATTTGCCCCGGCATACACACGAAGGTTGCTCACGGCATTGCCGAGAACACGATAGACTGATTTTGGCAAGGTATAGCCAATCTGGATATTTTGTACCCGCAGATATGACTTGCTTTTTTTATCCCTGTCCGAACCCCGGAGGTTTGAATTAGGATCGCCATACACATTGCGTGGTAGCCAGGACGATCCGTTTTCGGATGTCCAGGAGTTTGATGCACTTACCAAAGTCCCGTTGCTTTTTGAGCCCATGCCCATTAATCCATCCCAATGTCCGTAAACACCACCTACGCCATTGAAAAGAGCAGAAAAATCCAACCCTTTCCAGCTTAACCCCAGGTTTAGCCCAAAATAGTAGGGTGGAATATTGTTCCAAAGGAATGTCTGGTCATAACTATCCAGTTTTTTATCTGCTCCCGGAGTTTCATATTTGTTGGTACCCGATGGAACACCATTAATATCTTGAAACCATGCATCACCAGCTACAACTTTCTGACCGCGGCTGTTGTCAATTACTGCAGCCTCCTTGGCATCGGCTTCTGTCTGACTTTGGTAAATACCTCCAAACAGGTAACCTCTTTCGTATCCAATGGTATGGCCTTCTTCAACAATACCTGCACTCGTGCTATACCGTAAATCGTTGTATGTTTTTTCAACATTGTTTTTTACAGTGGTCAGGTTGCCTCCGATGGAATACCGAATATCACCAACGTTGTTTTCATAATTCAGAACTATTTCTAATCCCTTGTTACTGACCTGTGCCAGGTTAACAAAAGGGGTATTTTTATAACCCAGACTTGGAGGCAGATTTATTTGTTGAATAATACCGTCGGTTAATTTGTAATAATATTCAACAGAACCAGACAATCCTTTAAACAAGGTGAAGTCAATTCCAAAGTTACTGGTGGTGGTTTTTTCCCATGTGAGGACTGGGTTCGCCATATCGGTGATAGCAGCACCGGCACCGTATACTCCCTGCCCGTCAGATGATGATCCCCAGGAATAAGCTGGGTTAGGATTTACAATGTACGCCCATGCCAGATCGCGTACTTCCATATTTCCAAGAGAACCTCTGGCAACCCGAAGTTTTAGGTCGTTAATCCACGATATATTCTGAAGAAAAGGTTCTGCACTGATACGCCAGGCCGCTGACATCCCCGGAAAGGTACCCCATTGGTTATCTTTTGAGAACTTTGAACTACCATCGCGACGTACAGTAACATCAAGATAATATTTTGATTTATAACTATAACTTAAGCGTCCCAGGTAGCCTTGTAATGCATTGCGCATAACATCAGTTTGAAGATTGGTATTTTTATCTTCCATGTTTCCAACAAAACGAGGGCCTTTGTCTTTTGTGGCCATGGCATTTCCAGTACCGCTAAAACTGGTAAAATTATAACGTTCGTCCATTGCGTTGAAAAGCAAATCGATGCGATGTTCCCCCAGTGTTTTTATATAATTGACTGAAAATTCTTTGATCAGGTTAAAGTTTTCAGTTGCGTTATCTGATAAAGATCCCACTGAATTTAAATAGATCAATGATTTACTTTGATTTCCATCATATGCAAATTGCCAGCCATCATAGTCTGTAAATTTCTCAGTAGTGAGTTTGTAATAGTCCCCGCTTAAAGTCCCTTTAATCTTTAAACCCTTTAGAGGCTCAATTTCCATGTAAGCCGAACCCATATTTCGGAATTCACCATATGTGTAATCCTGACTTGCCAGTTGACCCAGTAAATTAGATTTTGGATCACTCGACCATTTGCCCGGCGTCCCTGTTACGCCATCGCTATGCACAGTAACAGAGCTAGCATACCCTTTGTATCCATTCGGATCGTAAATTTGCTGCCAGGGTGGTATTTGCGCCAGAGATGCCAGTTCAAATCCTCCAACATCGTTGTCTTTTCCTTTCACATATGCCAATCGGTAATTTCCTCCTACCTTCAACCATTTATTTATTTGAGAAGAAACGTTTGTAGCCAAGGAATAACGCTCCATATTTTTACCTAAAAGCATACCTTCACTGCTGGCATAACCGGTTGACAAAGAGTAGGTGCTTTTGTCAGTTCCACCGCTTAACCGTAAATTATATTCCTCAGTTTTTGCATTTTTATTTAGTGCAGCCTTTTGCCAGTCAACTGCACCCGATTCAGTTGTGGGATTACCTATAAAATTTGGCGATGTAGGGTTTAATTCATTCCATTTGGACATATCGTTCCCAATGGTCGAATTGGCTTTGTACGCATCCTGCTTAAACTTAGATATCTGATATATATCCATCATGTTATAGGTGTGAGGAATATTTTGGACCCCGTATCTGGCGTTAAATTCTAACATGGGCTTGTCTCCTTTTTTGCCTTGTTTGGTGGTAATAAGAATTACTCCATTTGCAGCACGTACTCCGTAAACTGCGGCAGCCGCAGCATCTTTTAACACGGAAATGGATTCAATATCATTTGGGTCAATCAAGGTCATGATGTTTATGTTTCCACGTAGGGAACCAAAACGGCCATCTGCCTGGGCATCGGCACCAGCACCGGTTTCCGTTATGGGGATTCCATCGATGACATAAATAGGATCAGCAACTCCCCAGGTATTCACACCTCGGATTCGGATAGTCGGTCTTGATAAAGGATCGCCGGTTGCTCCTGATACACTTACACCCGCCATACGTCCCATTAAGGAATATTCGGCGGAGGTGCTGGTGGATTTGGTGATATTGTCTGAGCTAACAGTTGCAATGGACGATGTTACATCCTTTTTGGCTCTGGTACCATACCCAATCACCACCACTTCATCGAGTTTTTGAATGTCGGGTACCAAGCTGATATCTATGATGGAACGTCCGTTTACTTCGGCCCGCTCTGTATTGTAGCCAATAAATGAATACGTCAGTACAGCAGTTGAATTAGGAATGTCAATGGTGTATTTGCCACTTGCATCGGTGACAGATCCAATGGTCGATCCCTCCACCACCACGTTAACCCCTGCAAGTGGTTCATTTGTTGTGGCATCCGTTACGGTTCCTTTGATTTTCTGTTGCAATTTCGAAGCCTCATTTACAAAGGTTGGAGAAATGACAACAAGGTTATTCTCAAAAACTTTGTATTTCACTTTGTTTTGATTGAACATCTTTTCCAGAACCTCCTCAACTGTAACATTATTAACGGCCATGTCTACCACACGCTTATCGTCAATTTGTTCGTTGAGGTAAAAAAATTTATAACTGGTCTGTTTCTCAATCTCGTCAAAAACCTGTCGAATAGTGGCGTTTTTCTGCGTTAGATTTAACTTCTGTGACTGTGAATAAACCGACGCAGAAACTGATAGTGTGCTTATCAGAAAAAGCAAGGTGGAAATTCGCATAATTAATAGAAATTTAGTGAGTTCTTTGTGATGAAGAACAAAAAAATGTAATTTTTTTTTCATAGTTTTGTATTGTTTAATTATTCAATTAAAATCGAATGTTTATGCGGTTGACGCCGCAGGACATTTAAACTTTTTGGAATCGGGGGATGTTGACGCATCTTCCGATTTTTCTTTATTTACTTGGTTTATATCATAGGCACTATATGTTTAGATGTTAAAGATTTGAATTATTGTTTCGATCGTAGATTTTTCGATACTGTTATTATGTTGTGTTTAATTGTATATTTTATTGGTAATGTGTAACTTATTATATTAAATACATCATTTATGGTTTCGTTCTCAATAGCTCCGTTGAAGTGATAGTTTTTAATTTCATCGCCTGCAAAATTGATTTGCACCCCATACCAACGTTCAAGTTTCACTGCCAGACTTTCAAAACCTTCGTTTCGAAATACCAATTTATTATCTTTCCATGAAGTGAAAATTTCGGTTTCTACTTTCGGGGCAAAAAGCACTTTCTCTTTTAATTGGTCAAGTTTTTGAGGAGATTCGGTTTTTAAGGTTTGCTTATCAATCTCAGAAAGGAATACCCTACCTTCTTTTTTTATATATGTTGCCCGCTGATTAGGAGCAAGAGTTGTTACCTTCTTTTCTTTGCTGCCACCCTGTTCTACTATTAACGATCCCCTTACAAGAGTAGTCTCCACAGATCCTTCACGGGGATAAGCTTTCAGATTAAATGCCGTGCCTAATACCCGTATATTGATGTTTGAAAGGGTATGTACTATAAATGGCATTTGCTTGTTTTTTGTAACATCAAAATAGGCTTCACCTTCCAACTTAATTTCCCTGTTAATCTTGTTAAAATTGCCATTGTACCGGATTGTGCTTCCTGCGTTAAGCCATATCTTTGTGCCATCGGGAAGTGTTACTTTTGATTTTGAACCTATGGGCGCTGTAACTTCTGTGATTGAATCCGAGATCGATATTTTTTTACCAGAATAGAATTGCCAAAATGCCAGAGAACTCAAACCGAAAGTAATAAGCACAACTGCAGCTATACGTAAAAATGCCTGAATACGGGTCATTTCGATGAGTTTCTTGCTATTCGGCTGCTCTTCAGAAAGGCTGATTTTATGGTTGACTTTTTTGAGGGCTCCAATCGCATCGAATTTCAATTTAGCCTGCAATCCTTTAGAAGTACCAAACCAGATGTCATTGAATTGGTCGAAACGTTTTTTGTTCTCTGTGTTTTGATCCAGCCAGCGACTAAGTTTCTGTTGTTCATCAGAAGAAGCCTCACCTTTAAGATAGTTAATAATAATTTGATTTAATTGATCATCCATTGGAAACGATGTTTTCATTCTTTCGGTTATTAAGACAGTTGAGGTTTAAAAAAGGGTGACAAGAAATTTAAATATATTTTTGTATATCAGGAAAACCATTGAAATAACGCAATCAGCAAAGGGAGGTATTCTTTCAATTCGTCACGCAAACGGGTCATGGCTCGCTGGAGCTGGGTTTTTACAGTATTGATAGAGATACCCAATTTTTTGGCGGTTTCAGCATACGAAAGTTCCTCGTAACGACATAGCAAAAAAACTTCACGGCATTGATTGGGCAATGCCGCAATTGATTTTTCAATTTTAACTTCCAGTTCCTGAACCAATAGATTGGCTATAGGATATTGATCAGAAATAGGTCCTGTTAGAGATGAATATTTGTTTTCACTTACCTTATCGTTGGTGTAATTCTGCCGCACGTTTAGGTGGTTAACAAAATTCAGGCATTGGTTGTGAACAGTTCTGTACAGATACGATTTGACAGATAATTCAATGGTAAGGGAATGGCGGTTTTCCCAAAGTTTAACAAACATTTCTTGCACCACTTCTTCGGATGAATACTTATCTCGTAGAATGCCATAAGCATAGGTGCATAAATTCTCGTAATATTTCAGAAAAATAAATTCAAAGGCTTTTTTTAAACCCGATTTAATTTCAGTAAATATTTCATTATCTGTTTTCGAGACCATTATCCATTTAAGATGAAGGTGTGGGTACAAAGTAATACGAAACCAATTATTTTTGCAAAAAAAACAATTGGTTTCGTATTACTTCCTTTTAGGCCTCCGTTATAGAGTACTTTGGATACTATTTTTTTATTTTTATTTCTTTTCCTGAATATTGAACAATTTTTGCCTGTTGGGCTGGTTCTATTCCAATACCGTTTTTTTCGTCAACCCAAACAATCCTGAATGTTCTGTTTTTTAACATCCCTGGAAAGTCGCCCTTCCTGTCTTTTATTGTAAAGGTTTTTTCCGCTTCATTCCAATTCATGGCAATGGTTGAATATTTACCATTTTCATAATTATAGGTATCGTTTTCGTCCTCGTAAATTACGAATCCTGCATCAGCGCCAGCATAAATACGGATTTCGATCGGATCCGCAGCTTTTTCGGTGGCATACTGGAGGTATGGACCCATTGGTACAATGGAACCGGCTTTTACATAAAGCGGAATAATTTCGATAGGTGAGGGGGCATCGATTGTTTGTCCGCCTGCAATAAGTTTTCCAGTCCAGAAATCATACCATTTGGATGATTCGGGAAGATATACCTTACGAGTTTTCACGGCAGATGCATTCTGTTCGGGACTATACATTTGCTCCGTTACAGGATTAACCAAAAATGCAGAACCAAACATATACTGGTCTGGTACGGAATAAACGTTGGCATCGTTTCGGAAATCAAATGCTAATGAACGCATGATGGTGTAACCTTCGCTGGTTACTTTCCAGGCCAGCGAATAATTGTATGGTAATAAGCGATAACGGAGATTGTCATAATTCAAGAGAATAGCCTTCGTTTTTGCGTCCCAATTATCGGAGAACAACGCCCTTTCTCCTTTTCCGTGTATCCTGAATATTGGGCTGAATGTACCAAACTGAAACCATCGGGTAAATAGCTCCCTGTTTGATGGTGTTGACCAATCGGGAGCCTGCCAGTGAAAATGGTATCCGCCGATATCCGATGTCCAGAAAGGAATGCCTGAGGCACAGGCGTTAATTCCTTGTGGTACCTGGCTTTTGTAGGCTCTCCAGGTACAACTGATGTCCGACGACCACAAAGTAGCTGCGTTACGTTGCAGTCCAGCAAATGCCTGCCGGATTAGGAAGAATGCTCTTTTATTGGGAATGTCAGCTCTCCAGTTAGTGTATAACCCTTCAGAATGCATTAACGAATAGGTATTGAAATAATCGATGCCTTTGCCCAAAGCAAAATCAGCTTGTCTCCTGGCATCAAGCAAAGCTCCGTTGTCCGGTTCGCATTGGTCAACCCACCATGCATCCCATCCCTGCGGAGCAATCAAACTGTCTTTAGCCTGTTGCCAATACATCTTGCGGGCTTTTAAGCTATGAGCATCGTAATAATTATCAAACGTATGGGTCATCACATTGTCCCATGTGATGGTAGTTAAATTACCGGCGTTTGCCATTTCGGTATAGGTTTTGGTCCCTTTGGCCATGACGGGCCAGATCGAAATCATAGCATGAATATTAGCTTTATGCAGCTCATCAACCATGGCTTTCGGGTTAGGATACCTTTCAGGCCACATCACGTGCGAGCCAATTACATTGGGTTCCCAGTAAAACCAGTCCTGGACAATGCAATCCAACGGAATTTTTCCATTGCGGTACTTATCTTTTACTGACAGCAATTCAGCCTGACTTTTATACCGATCCTGAGACTGGAAAAGTCCAAATGACCATTTGGGGAACATAGGAGCTTGGCCGGTAGCGTCGCGATATGAGGCTATGATATGATCGAAATCAGGGCCATAAATAAAGTAATAATCAACCATTTTACCACTTTCTGACAAATACTTGAATTTGGTATTGGATGACTCGGCCCCATAAAAGTAAGATGGTGAATAATTGTCCCATAAAAGGCCATACCCTTTATTCGACAAAAGAACCGGAATCGCTCCTGTCATATATTTTATAACCAAATCCTGGTTTCGACCTTTATAATTTATTGATAATGTGTCTTCAGGATGACATCCCAAGCCAAATAAGGCTTCATCAGATGGGGAGATAAATTGTGTGCTGCAATTATATGTGTTTATACCGGCAATTGTAGCCTCGCTCATAGTTTTTCCATTTACTCCATCTTCGGCAAGAATTACGACATCGTTTAAATCGGTATATTTTATGGAATTGCTTTGCCTGTCAACCTTAATTTTTATTTTGGCAGTAGCAATAATAATTTCAGTTGAGTTTTCAGTAACTGTATATTTTGGTGTTGTTTTCCATTCATTGATAATTACCAACGATGTTTTTGAAGTAAAGGATGGCACAGACGTGAATTTAACCTGAACGATGTTGTCCCGGCATATTTTTATTTTCATTAATCCTTTATCCAATATGAATGATATCCCGTCATTATCTTTTTTATAGGATAGTACTGATGCCCATGCCGGGACATTCAAAATAATAGCGAATCCTATTAAAATAATTTTAAGTTTAGAAATAAGTGATTTCATAATTCAAACGTTAAATATTAAAGTTTATATAAATTAATTTATTTAAAACTACAAGCCCTTCACCAATTTACGTCTTTTTTTTCTCCTTTTTGAAGCGCTATTTTTATTTGTTTATTCCCGTTTGTCAATGTTGTATTTCCTCCTTGTTTTGAAAGAATGGTTACTTTTTTTAATGTGAGGTTCTCCCATTCCAAGGATATTTCAAAACCGCCTCTTGCACATAAGCCCTTCACAGAACCACTATCCCACATATCGGGCAAGGCGGGCAATAACCTGATTTCATTTTCGTCCGATTGTACCAGCATTTCGGCTACTGCAGCGGCTCCTCCAAAGTTTCCATCAATTTGAAAAGGAGGATGTGCATCAAACAAATTGGGGTATGTTCCCCCTCCTCTCTGGTAATTGGTTTTCACGCCATCAGGTTCAACATATTTAAGCAGTTCGCGGTACATTTTGTATGCATGGTTGCCATCGCCGAGTCGGGCCCATAGGTTAATACGCCAGCCTTTGGACCAGCCTGTTGTTTCATCGCCTTTTATTTCAAGGGTTTTTCGACAGGCATTTGCCAGCTCTGGTGTTTTTAATGGAGTAATCTGATGTCCCGGAAATAAACCAAACAAATGCGATTGATGGCGATGCTGGGGTTCTGCGTCATCCCAATCGAAGTACCATTCCTGCAGGTTTCCTTTTTTGCCTATTTGATATGGATACAAACTGGCTAGAGCTTTCTCAGCCTTCATTCTGAAATCTTCGTCGATATTTAAAATCTTTGATGCTTGTATTGTTTGTTGAAGCAGTTCCCTGATTATGGCTAAATCGGCTGTGCCTCCATATAAAGTTGCTCCCTGATAGCCTTCAGGCGTTCGATAAATGTTTTCGGGTGATGTGGAAGGAGAGGTAATCAATTTTCCATTTTTATCTTCAACCAGCCAATCCAGACAAAACCTTGCAGCACCTTTCATCAAAGGATAACCTTCATTTCTCAAAAAACCAACATCTTTAGTAAAGGAATAATGTTCCCAAAGATGGGTGCTAAGCCAGGCTCCTCCCATGTTCCAGTTTGCCCAATTGGGATCGCCCTTTCCGAAATTACCAACAGGATTGCTCATGGCCCAGATATCTGAATTGTGACAAACCACCCAGCCATTGGCGCCATAAAAAGTTTTTGCAGTGATAGCTCCTGTTTCTGCAACATTTTTAATGAAACTCAAAAGCGGCATATGCATTTCCGCGAGGTTTGTGTTTTCGGCAAGCCAGTAGTTTTCCTCTGCATTAATGTTTGTAGTATAATTACTGCTCCATGGAGGTCTGATATAAGGATTCCAAATACCTTGCAGGTTAGCCGGGACGCCCTTGGTTCGTGAACTACTGATTAGCAGATAGCGACCGTACTGGAAATAAAGAACCTCAAGGTTTTTATCTTCCTTACCTTCAGCGTATCGTCTTAAACGTTCATCAGTAGGCAGGTCGGGGGCTGTAGTTTTCCCTAGGTTCAAATTCACCCTGTTAAACATGGATTGGTAATCCTGAAGATGAGAATTTTTTAACTGAGAGAACGATTTGGGGAAACTCTTCATCATGATATCTTCAACTATGGATTCATCATTAAGTCCGTCTTTAACAGGGTCTTTATCGAAGCCATTAAAACTGGTAGCCATTGAAACAAAAACCAAAGCCTCTGTTCCGTTTTTCAAACTCAACATACTGTCGGAGCTGGCAATTGACCCATCTATATTCTTAATTTTTAGCAAGGTTGAGAACCTAGTTCCCTTATTCTCATCAAATTCAACAGCATTAGGTATATCACCAAGGTAACTTGGTGCGGAATGAAATGGGGCATTTCCTTTTATCCTCATCATTCCCCCTTTTTGAAAAGTTTTGAAGTGCAGTAAACTGCTAAACTTCAAATCAAAACTCAATGCACCCTTCTTGCTGCTGGTGAGTTTAATAATCATAATTTGGTCGGGATGCGAAATGAAATACTCACGTGTAAATTTTACACCATTTACGTCATAGCTCACTTTCGAAACGGCTTCCTCAATATTTAATTCCCGATGATATTTTTCGGTGTTTCCATTATGTTTAAATTTGATATAGAGTGTACCAAGCGGTGTATAGGATTCCGAAAATTTCCCCTGCAACTTCCTGTTAAGCTGGTCGGCCAGTTTATAGTTTTCATTTTTCAGCGCATCTCTCACGGCCGGAAGGCTTTTATAGGCGTCGGGGTTCATATTGGCATCCACAGGTCCGCCTGTCCATAGTGTGGCATCATTCAGATACAGTTGATCGGAATTGACACCACCAAAAATTGAAGCGCCTATTTTACCATTGCCAAGCACCAAACTCTCTTCGAAATATTGAGCCGGTTTATTATACCACAAAATATGATCCGTTTGGCCATAAGAATCGATTCCCTGACCGAGTACAAAAAATAATGCTAAAATGCTGATTGTGTTTTTCATACGGCTAAAAAATAAAATATTCATTACTAGGCAAATAGATAGCCCAATATATTACTTTTTTTAAACAACTCGCTCTATTTTAACCAATAAAAACTTGGTTAGCGTAAAAAGGACATAAAGTATGCTACTATATATGGAGATGCCATGCAGATATTAGGTTGTTATTCATTTAAAAATAATCCCATTTTAAGTGCGATAGGCGGATCAATAGGATCAATAATTGTTGGCTCAACAACGTTGAATTCTAAGTAGTTAATTTTTAATGATTAACTTATAAGGATATGCCGCTTGGTTATCCCATATTTTCAATATATATATCCCATTTTCAAGGAATTGTGTATTTATAACATTTATATTATTAATTGTGGAATAAACTACCCTACCATTCATATCAATGATTTCTAACCGGGTAAAATCTCTCCCTTCAATCTGCACATTTTCAGTCGCTGGATTTGGAAATATGCGATATTTATATCTCTTGTTATTTAAAATTGACTCTGAATAGGTGGGGTTTTCGAGTGTAAGAACACTCTTATTATTAAAAACATCTATAATGTGTTGATTTGTGTTTTGTGCTGTAACTAAATCGCTCCACGACATAAAATATGACCAGGGGGCATCTGCTGTAAAACAATCATCTGGATTTGGAATTGGACCATTTTCGGTCATTGCTATAATTTTTTCCCCATTTGTGAGTTTAAAAAGTCTGTCGAAGGCACTTTTTTGCGGATCGTAAATATTGACCCCCGGATAGGAATCATGACCAATAATATCAACTAAATTGTTTCCGGGATACCAATCATTTTCTGGTGTGGACCAAACCCAGATAAGATTATTAAGTTTGTGATAATTGGTTAGCCTATCGTACATAATTTGGTAAAGCTTTTTGCATGCATCAGGGCCTTTAGCACCCCACCAAAACCAAGCTCCACCGGCCTCATGCAATGGCCTCCACAGTATCGGGACACCTGCGCTTTGTAACTTTTTCAACTGATAAGCAATAGTATCTATGTCTTCAATAATTTTTGTATATTCGACATTTCCTGATACCACAGCTTTACTAACATCGAATGTTGTGTATTCTGTGTAAAAAGTATTTGTTCCTGCCTTCCCCCCACCTGGGGAGTGCCAATGCCAATGCCAATTAACAATTCCTTTTTTCCCCGTTTGATTATACCAATCAATGGCTTTTTGAACCTGACCATCATCTTGAATCCCAAACGTATGTTTTTGAGTTGCGTTATCCCACAAATAAGGATAACCCTGTGAATAATGCTGAAAATCAAATGCCCTGAGTAATGGAGTTTTACCTGCAATAGGTTTTATTTTTTCGTACCAATCGTTTGTTTGTCCTGAAATTATTTTTACATTAAAGTTAGAAATTAGATAGTTATAAAGAGATTTGGTTGCTGAATCGGCATTGGAGTTTATTAAATTTGGCGTAATTGTATACGTGTTTTTCGGGACTGAATAAAGAGAAAATTTGTCTATGTTAATCCATCCCCAATTACTTTGAATTGTAAAAGTATTGTCTCCGATATTAAGCAAATACTTTCCTGCCTCTACTTCGGTAAATGATGTGGTTTTGGGAAATACAACTGAAGAAGGTCCATTGCCATTAATAAAAAGATCCTGAGTTTTATCATCAGAATTGTAGCGAATCATAAGTTTATAGAAACCCATTGATGCAACCTTCATTGTTACGGTAACTTTATCCGTTTTAGCTTTAAAATTGGTTACATAGCCGGTTCCTGAATATCCAACTATTGATTTTTCAATGGTTACCCCGCCTGAAAACACGCCATTTTCTGCTTCAATTGATGCATCTGGTTCAATTGGTTGTGCAAATGACCCAATGGTGAAGCAAGAAAACGAAATAAAGACTCCGACAGAGTATAACTTTAAACAAGAAAATGATTGATTGATTGTTTTTATTGTCATTGGTTTTTGCTAAAAATAATAAATGGAAGGGAATGTTATTAGAATGGGATAAGCCCAAATTTAAGGATAGTTTGCAGGGAATATGCAAAAGTTGTTATATCTATTTAAAGTTAAAAGGTAGTACCGAAATTTTTACTTGTAATAAAAACTTCAGTACAACCAATAATATTTTATTTTCTTAATCCAATGTAGTCAAAATAAATAATACCCGAAAATTTCATCTCCTGAAAAACAAGTCCAGTTAATGGATTGGGATTTCCAAGATCAGCCTTCGTGAGTTTATATTCTACCCATTTTCCTTCCTCAATGGTAACAATATAAGGAGTACCCGAATTGGCCATTACTTTTATCTGCTTCCCATTGGTGCCAAGACTACCAAAAATAGAAAACGTTATTTGAGAGTAGTTATCTGTTGGAATGGTAACATTTCCCAAACTTATAGCGCCCCATCCGCCGGAAAATGTCGCTTTAATTGAAGCGTTGCCGTCACGAACATTTTCGGTATTTGCCAAATCTGCTGTATTTCCCCAACCCCAGTTTTGCCATCCATTTTCCAAAGCATCCTTATAGATTGTGTAGTCTAGCGGATCTAGATCTGGTAAGTCTCCAACAATTAATAATTTCTGCTCAGATTCTACGGCAACCAATGAATAAGCAACCAATGTAATTTTACCTTTGGTTGTTGCTTGAGGAACTGTAATAACAAGTTGAGTAGCTGATTTACTTACAAAGTCTGTAATAGGCGCTGTTACGCCTTTTAATAATACTTCCTTGGTTAGATCCAAATTAGAGCCCGTGATTGCAAGGTTACCCCCACGTTCAATTGGAATTGGGGATATTCCTGAAATTGAGGGTAATACAACTTTTAAATCTTTTTCCGTTTCAATTGACATAGGTTTCATACCTCCTGAATTAATAATCAGTCGACCTGTTTTTGCATTCATAGGTACTTTAACCACTAATTCATTTAACGATTTACTTACAAATTCAGTTACTGAAATATCTTTGGTAAACCATACTTTAGTTACCCAGTTCATATATGTTCCAGTGATAGTAATGTTATCTCCCGGACGCACATTTTCTGTAATGGCCGATATGGTAACAGGCACCATAAAGTCCAATTGAGTTTTTGATACAATATTACCTTCCATTGTTTTAAGGGTAACAAATCCTCTTTCTGCTTTTTCAGGTACAACAATTACAAGCATTTCGGGAGTTAGTTCCACAAACGAAGAAAAAGGAATACTATCGCCAACAAATGTTACATAATTAACCTTATCAAGATTCTTTCCAATGAAAATGATTTTCTCTCCATGTTGTAAACCAGAAGGACCGAAACTGAGTAATTCAACTACACCGGAATTTACCTCTTTATCCTTTTTGCATGACGTTATTAATAACCCAATTGACATGACAAGGCATATCATTGATAACAATCGTATATTATATTTTATTTTTATCATATCTAATTATTTAAGGATTGATGAAACACCCATATTTTAAATTATTATAGTATTGTACTACTGTTTTTTAAATATGTAAGTTTCATCCAAATTAATTATAAAAGTCTCATCTTTTTTATTTCTTTATGACCTTTGGCACCAGACGGAAATTGTCAAATGACATATCACAATCAAGTTCACCAGGGCCATGAAATAGTAATCTAGTCCAATAACCAGCAGGATTAACAGTAAGTTTAGAACCCGTTTTTTCATAACTTGCCGTTATTTCTTCAAAAGGGATAACTACCGTTTGCCATTCGCCTTTGGTGTCGTATGGCGGCAGCCATCTATATTCATCGGTATTTTCAGAATTTAACCCTAAATTAATTTTCAGGACATTGGCAGTGTATGGCTTCATAGTATTTACCTCAAATTTTAAGTTGTAGTCAGACGGTCTGAGTATAGCCTCATCGGGAATATTTTTACTAATAGCACCCATTGCACTGGCAGGGCCTCCTGCAACTTCAAGCCAACTCCATCCAGCAATAACCTTTTTTACCCTGATATAATTTCCATTTATTGCCGCAGGTCCATCACCTACATCAGTTTTTACAACAAAAGATTCATTCCACCAACCGGTAAAAGGGTCGCTACTTATGAATATGTTTCTGTTATCTTTAAACCAAAAGTTTGATTTTGTCTCGCCAAAATTTGTTTTTATCGTAATCTGTCCCGGCATTGCACCTACTGGTACTGTAACCTTTATTATTTTGGCATTTTCTACTGATACAACTTCACCTGTTACTCCTCCGGTAAATGTTACTGTAATTGGTTTATAAAAGAAGTCGCCGTTAATGGTAGCAACTCCACCAGCAAGAACATATTCACTTGTCATATTATTGATTATCGGTTCGCTAACAAGCACTTTGAAATAATATTTCAATGTATCTCCATTAGAAAACACAACTTTTAGCATATCATCCACAACTGCAGGTATGTTAGTTGGCACACTAACCAAAATAGATGAGCTGTTAATGTAGGTTGGTGTTAACGATGCCCGTTGGTCGTTGAACCAAATCTGTTGAGCATCCTGTAAGTTTTCTCCGATAATCACTATTAAATTACCTTGATTGGCTCCGATTATCAATGAATCAGATTTTAAAGGTTCAGAGACCCTAATATACATGATTCGTGGTTTTCCACTGTTTGGCAGGGTATCTTTTGTACATGCTGTATAAAGACCCATTAGGACAATGGCAGTAAATAATAAAGGAATTAGTTTATATATTTTTTTCATATGATTATATTTTAATTATTTGTTATAATAATCCACTGGTGGTTTCCTTAAGTTAGGTGCCTGACTCATTTCTGCTGCCGGAATCGGTAATAAAAAGTTACCTTCATAGGCATTGATTGTTCTTTCAGTCTTTGACCATGCTGTTTTAACAAAAGTCCATGTCGTTACATTAGGGAATTGGTCAGTTTTAGTTGCAAATAGCCCTCTATCCTGGCTGTTGAGTATAGCAAACGCTTTTTCCGGATTATAATAATGCAGACTAACTAAATCATACCAACCCATTCCTTCCATGGCAAACTCAATTATTCTTTCTTTAAAAATGACATCAGATGTAAGTGGGTCAGCAATTGGAGCTAACCCAGCTCTTGTATGTATTTTATTAAAATATTCTAAAGCCAATGCATCGTTGGTGGAAGGGCTATTTCCAAGAACAGCTTCTGCATACGTTAGATACATCTCGGCTAATCGCAACATATAGGTATCATTTGGGTAATGTTGAGAAGAAGCCTGCCCCCCAACATCCTTTGCTTTGCCTATTACATATTTTTTAATAGACATGTAACTTACATCTCCAGTATTATTCGGAAAAACCAATTTTTGATCCACACCGTTTAATGTTTGGGTAATTTCAGGATAACTTGCACCACATAACATAAAAGTAGCCTTAAGTCTTTGGTCAAGCGTTCGTCCTTTAAGCATTGTATCGCCAGTAGCTATGAATCCGTCATATTGTTTAAGCATCCACCAGGTTGCACCTTTGTCTCCTCCCCAACCATCACCATTTGCAATATCCGAGCTATAAGCAAGGTATGCTGGTGTGGAATTTTGTGTTCCCCAGACATCGGGTACGAAAATCCATTGCAACTCAAACAAGGACTCGGAATTATTATCATAAGGAAACAAGAAAAGTTTAGCATAATCGCTTAATAAAGATGCACCGCTCTGTTTGATAACCCGCTCTGAAAAATAAGCAGCGCTATCTAAAAACTCTTGTTTTCTAACACCAGCCTCAGATTCAACACCTGCCCTTGTAAGGTAAAACCTAGCCAGCATCCCTTCTGCAGACCATTTCGTAAGCCTACCAACAGCAATCGGTATTTCGGGCAGGTCATTCGCAGCCGAGCGCATTTCGTTGGTTATAAATTTCCAAATGCTTTTTACCGTATTTTTCTGAATAGTTGTATCAGAGAGCAGTATCAAATTATTTTCAATAATGGGTACATCTCCCCAATTCATTGCCAAAAAACGGTATCCCAAAGCCCTCATAAACCTTGCTTCTGCAATTGCATACTTTTTAGTTTTAAGTGATACACCAGAACCCGCATATTGATTGATATTTTGAATAGCAAGGTTTGATTGGCCTATTACATTGAAAAATGCGCGCCAAGCAGCACCATTTTCGGCATTTTCGGCCGTTGTGTTAAACAAAACATTACCTCTGTCATTATAGGCAGAGAAGGCAATCCCAGCCCTAAAATCGCCCAGATTATACGAAGCTTTGTCATTGTAATCAAACCACACTTTATTGTATAATAATGCGGTACCCGACAATACTTCAATGTCTGTTTTATAAAATCCAGCATCCACAATGGCGTCTTTTGGTGGTCTGGTCAAAAAGTCCTTAGAGCAACTAAACAGCAGTAGGATAGGTAGAAAAATAACTAACCTGTTATAAATATGGTTTAATTTTTTCATATTCCGAAATTTTTAAAAATTCAGTATTATATTAAATGAATAAGTTGGAGACAATGGGTAACGTCCATAGTCAAGACCTATAGCTTGGTTCGATGCACTCGCATCTCTACCAACATATGCTCCTACTTCAGGGTCAAACCCTTTGTAGCCGGTAATGGTTGCTATATTTTGTGCACTAAGCATAATTCGGGCATCTTTAACCAGTTTTTGCTTGGAAATCAAAGAGGCCGGAATATTATATCCCAATGATATGTTTTTAACCCTTATAAACGATCCATCTTCAACCCATTTGTTTGTAAATCGTGAATTATTTCCATTGGGGCCATAGGATATTCTGGGTACATCTGTGCCGGGGTTTTCTAATACAACAATACCATCCTGATTGGTTATGGGACGTGCATAATCTTGCGCATGAATCAACAGGTTACGGCTAAGATTAATGTTATTTGGATTTGTATTTACCTTGGCTAAATAATTATATATATCATTCCCATAAGTAAAGGTAAGAAGTATGCCAAGTTCAAAACCCCTATAAGAGAATGTATTTGTAAGTCCACCAAATAACTTTGGCCATGGGTTGCCAATAAAGGTCTGATCATTAATGTCAATTTTCCCATCGGGTATTCCATCTGGGCCACTTATGTCCTTGAACTTAACATCGCCCACCCATATATTCTCAATATTCGTAGGAAGCCGCTTACCACTATTATCAACCGGTACTGCACTACTATTTATTTCATCAACGGATTGAAACAACCCGTCTTCAATATAACCCATGAATAACCAAGGAGCCTGGCCAACAGCGCATTGTTGAGTCCAGTCACTCATCCACCATGAAGTTCGGTTTGCTATGGCGGCTTCCGAATAGAATTTTGTAATTTTTGTTTTGAATCCTGAGACGTTAAAATTCGATTCCCATCTGAAATTTTTAGTAATAATATTAGTTGTGTTTAAAGTAAAGGCCCATCCTTTGTTTTCCAAAGCACCAATATTCACTGTAGGAGATCCAACCGACCCGGTTCCATTTGTACCCATATACCATGGTAATGGATTTGACATTAATAAATTATCTGTACTTTTTACATAATAATCAAATTCGAGTTGAATTCTATTATTTATTAATCCAATATTAATACCCTCATTAATCGTTTTGGTTTCCTCCCATTTTAATTTTGGGTTACTGTATTGTGATGGCAAAAATCCGGTGCCCCACTGCGAAGCCCCTGTTCCTAAAGGAGAATAAATGCCTCCGCCACCCTGATTTCCAGTAATTCCTGTTTCAAATCTTAATTTTAATTCGTTTATAATCGGAACATTGAAAAAAGCTTCTTTTGAAACTCTCCAAGCTGCCGAGAAAGCAGGAAAAATGCCCCATCTGTTTTCAGGTCCAAAATTTGAAGAACCATCTCTTCGAATTGATCCCGAAATAATATACCGGTCGCCAAAACTATAGTTTATGCGTCCCAGATATGAATCCATTGCCCAATCGCCTTGCCCACCAGAATTGGATGAAGTTGTTGGATCTCCGGCATTTAGGTCCATAACACCACTTGTGAGAAAACCAGTTCTTCCTGAGTTTGTATTTTTCCATGAGGACTCTTGCGATTCATGGCTTACCATTATATTTAGATTATGATTTCCAAATAACTTATTATACTCAAGGAGTTGGTTCCAATTCCAACTTGTATTAATTCCAGTCCCGTCAGATAAAGATGCCTTTGTATTTATTGCCCATCCTATTGCATAGGTTGGCATATAGTAAATTGAATTGAAATATCCGAGATTTGAATTAAAAGAGGTTTTGAAAGAAAGCCCTTTAAAAAGGTTGATGCCCATGTTGATACCTCCCAAAAATTGTCTCCTATTAACTTTGTTGGTGACTAAATTTGCGATTGCAACAGGGTTCACCGGAGCAAATTGATTGGCTCCATTCGTAAGATCACCTCCACCCCATGTTCCATCCAGATTTTTCACTGGTACCTGAGGAGTCAATTGTAAAGCATTTGCTATAAGATTTTCCTGACTTGTTGTGAGGTTATCTTTGGTTTGGTTGAAACTCAGATTAAGACCAATAGTAGCCCATTCTTTTGGTTTGTTATCCAGATTTAACCGGAAGCTATATCTATCAAAACCAGAACCAGCAGCTACTCCTTCCTGATTAAGATATTCACCTGAGAGGTAAAAAGTGGTTTTTTCTTTTCCTCCGCTCAAGCTCAACTGATGTTTATTCATCGCTGAATTTTTAAATAATTCACTTTGCCAATCAGTTCCTTTGCCTAATAAAGTTGGATCTAAAAATTCCTGAGGTGTGGTTCCTCCAGCTATAGTATGAAATTCCTTAACCATCTTGGCATACTGTGGTAAATCCATCACTTCCAAATGTCTTGGAGGTGTTTGTAAATTAAATAAATAGTTATAAGTTACTTTGGTGTCACCAGCTTTCCCTCGTTTTGTTGTAATTAAAAGAACACCATTAGTAGCACGTGACCCATAAAGAGATGTTGCGGAGGGTCCTTGTAAAACTTGAATATCAGCAATATCTGAAGGATTTAGCCCAGCAAGAGGGTTAGATGAACTTTGTGATCCGTAAGATACCGATTGTCCTGCAATTTGAATCCCATCAATTACATATAGAGGCTCATTAGATCCATTAACTGAGTTTACGCCTCTAATATTGACAGAAATACCGCCACCAGGCTGACCCGAGTTTTGAGTTATGTAAACACCCGCAGTTCTTCCCTGAATAGCTTGTTCAATAGTGGTGTTTACTGTTTTTTCCATCTCTTTGGAGGATACAGAAGTTTGAGCAGTAGTAAGATTAGCACGTTTAGTGGTTCCATAGCCAATCACAACTACCTCATCTAATTTCTGGATATCGGGAGCCAAACTTACATCAACTGTGGTACGACCATTAATTTCAATGCTCTCCTTATTATAACCGATAAAAGAAAATGTTAAAACTGATTTTGCATTTGGGATGTCAATACTATATTTTCCTCGTGCATCAGTTATTGCACCGATGGTAGTGCCATCAACGATAATATTAACTCCTGGTAACGCTTCATTTGTTGTTGCATCTGTAATTGTACCAGTTATCTTTATTTGCTGAACCGTCTGATTATGAGTAGAAGTTAGTACAATAAGTTTGTCCATCACCTGGTAGGTAATAGTAGTACCTTCAAGCGCTTTTGTTAAAACAGATGCAATTGTGCCTTCCAACCCATCAACCCTCACATTTTTTCGAATATCAACCTGATCAGTTTTATAGAATATCTTATAATCACTTTGGGTTTCAATTGCCTCAATAACATCAGCAAGTGTACCGTTTTTGAATTGAAGATTTAATTTGGCATTCTGCGAATAAACGCCTGCAGAAAGC
Source organism: Bacteroidales bacterium (assembly GCA_038213375.1). Taxonomy (GTDB): domain Bacteria; phylum Bacteroidota; class Bacteroidia; order Bacteroidales; family JAAUTT01; genus JAAUTT01. The sequence continues at coordinate 110,687 of JBBQTB010000006.1, forward strand.
TGAAGAGTGGCTAAAAGCGTTAAAATTGAAGTCAGTTTCATGGCGAGCAGTAATTTACGCTTATAATTCTTTGAGAAAAGATTACACAGCGGTAGTTTTTTTTCCATATATTTGTATGTTTATTAATTAGAAATGGCTTATGCGTATTTCCTTATGACATAAGCAATAATTTTAGTTATTTACGATCGGAAAATGTTCCCGCATTTTCCGATTTTTTTGTAGTTATTATATCTTTTTCATTTCTCCATAGGCAATCTGCTTTTCATCAGGTAATAAATTGGTTGTTATTTGTGTGTTATTATTATTTCGTTGTTATTGAATTTATAAGTTATTGGTGTAGTAAGTTTTATTGCTTCTAATACCTGATAAATAGTTTCATTACGCACAAATTTACCATTGTATCGCTCTGCTTTTAATTTTTCATCTGCAATAAAAATTTTAACGTTAAACCATCGTTCCATTTTCACTGCCATATCTTCCAACGGTTCATCTGAAAAAACAAGGAGATGATCTTTCCAGCATGTTACTGCTTCCGTATTGATATGATTAATCAGGATAGGTTTAAAATTCTGATCAATTTTTAAATTAATAGCAGTCATGCTGGTGTTTCGCATAATAACTGCCATTTCACTTGGCTTTACCAGAGTTATTCCTTTTTTGCCAATTAAGTTTTCCACTTGTACCAGACCTCTAACTACGGTGGTGCTCGTTTTTGAATCTCCCGGATAGCATTTTATATTAAAGGCCGTACCCAATACCCTTACTTTTACATCGGAGGTATTTACCACAAACGTTTTTCCATTTTGCTTAGTAACATCAAAATATGCTTCGCCTTGTAGAAATACTTCTCGTGATTTTTCACCAAAAAATGTTGGATATTTAAACCTACTTCCGGAATTTATCCAAACATGTGTGCCGTCTGGTAAGATAATTTGAGATTTTTCACCAATGGGAACAATTACCTCACAAAAGGTCGATTCAAATTTTACTTTTCCAATGGTTGATACCCAGTTCCATAATGCCGATAGCCCAAAGGACAAAATAATAACAGCAGCTATTCTAAACCAGACCGATTGCATCACATTTAATACATTACTCTTTTTAAAGTTTTCTGTTGACTCAATTTCGGAGAGTAATTTTGCCCATTCATTCGATTTACTCAGAGGAACATTCTTTTTTCTGCCAGAAAGCAAAATTTTCATCACTTCCGTAGCCTTTGTAAATGCTTCTTTTTCGTCTGGATGCAAATCTGCCCACTGCGCCCAAAAAGCAGTAGCCGATGGGTTTGTATTAGCGACAAACTCTCTGAATGACTCATCGAGAATAAAATCTTCGAGATTTTTATATTGCAAATTTTTCATTTATATAGGAGGATTTAACACCCTTTTGTATATTCACGGGTGAATATGATTTTTATACTCAGTTTTTGGAAATTATTTTAGAAAAAATTTTCCGGGGTAAAGCTTACTTTTCCTAACGTGATTAAAAAAACTTCGGCAAGCATAAAATCTCGCATCACCTCCATGCCCCTGTAAATGTTGTTTCTAACCGACTGCACAGTCGTCTCCATAATGATTGCAATAGTATCAAATTCTAATTCTTCGAAATACCGTAAATAAATGGCTTCCCGTTGCCTGGAAGTTAATTCATTCAATGCTTTAATGACTTTCTTTTTAATGTTCTCTTTCACTTGATTATTAATCAGGAAGTCCTCATGCGAGTAAGTAATTTCAAAAATGGAATTATCGGAATCATTATCTATTTGAACATATGATTTTTGAAGTTCAATACTATCATGTATGTGATGCCGAAGCGATTTAAAAAGATAAGGTTTAACGGATAGTATTGGCTTTAGGTTCGCTTTGTTTTTCCACAGTTTCAGAAATAAATCCTGAATAGCGTCTTTTACTATATCTTCCTTACCACAGAGCTTTAGTCCGTAATTATAAAGATCATCATAATGACCAATAAAAATATGTGATAGTGCATTTTTATCACCACCCAGAAAAAGTTGCCAATTTGCTGTAGCTTCCATTATTGCAGTGATAAATAGTTCGTTAGTTTGGTGGCTAAATTAGTAAAAATTTTGAAATAAAGTTTTCAACTTGATTATAGGTATCTTTGCATTTTTCTTAAAATGGAGCTGATTTTACCAATTCAAAATATAAAGCAGGAGTTCGTCAACTTACTCAAAACTGAAAATAATTGTGTGCTCAGAGCACCGACTGCTTCAGGTAAATCTACATTAATACCTCAATTTTTGTTAGATGATGTTGTGGATTTTGGTAAATCGGTTATCGTATTACAACCCAGACGTATTGCTGCCAGAATGCTGGCAACCTTTGTTGCTCAGCATCGAAATGTACCGTTGGGCACCGAAGTAGGCTACCAGGTGCGTCTTGAGGGAGCAAATTGTACCGATACTAAAATTTTATTCGTCACCGAGGGCATTTTACTTAATAGGCTCTTGCAAAATGATCATTTACATGAAGTTGGAGCAATTGTTTTTGACGAGTTTCATGAGCGTCATCTTGAAACCGATTTGAGCCTTGCTCTATCCCGTCAATTGCAATCAACACATCGTCCTGATCTGAAAATTATAGTTATGTCGGCCACTATGGAGGTAAATCTTGTTCAACAATTTTTGGGAAATTGTAAAGTTCTCGAAACCAAAAGTAAATCTTACCCTGTTTCAATTCGTTATTCTTCGCCGAAACCTTACGAAACTATATGGGATTTTGCTGCATATCAACTGGAATCTGTTGTACATGAATTTTCAGAGGGTAGTGCTCTTGTTTTTATGCCCGGCGCATACGAAATTCGTAAAACAATAGAGGCAATTAAAAAACGGGTTGCGTTGCATTCGTTTGATATTTTTCCGTTATATGGTTCGTTAAGCAAAGAAGATCAGGATAAGGCTGTTCGATCTGGAGGGCAAAAAATTATTGTTACAACCAATGTGGCCGAAACGTCTCTTACCATTCCAGGAGTTAGATTAGTTATTGATAGCGGATTGGCACGTATTGCCGGGTTCGACCCCAAACGAGGGATCAACACCCTTTTTATTGAATCTATTAGTGAATCTTCGGCTGATCAGCGTGCAGGTCGCGCTGGCAGAACTGCTCCGGGAATTTGCATTCGTTTGTGGAGCGAATTTGAGCATAACAACCGCACTCTACCCAATTTACCTGAAATTCATAGGATCGATTTGTCGGAAATTTCGCTTCGTCTTTTGGCTTCAGGAATCGATTCATTGGATGTCTTTCCATGGCTTGAAAAGCCGAATTTGTTGGCAATCGAAAAGTCACTGGAATTATTGAGAAGCCTTGGAGCCTTGGATGATAACAACGTTGTTACGTCAGTTGGAAAAAAAATAGCAGGGATAAGTGTGCATCCTCGCTTTGGCAGGATATTGATACAAGCAGTTGATCACGATTGTTTGGCGTTGGCATGTGTTGTGGCCGCAATTGCTCAATCGACCGGATTACTAAACAGTATCACGGATGATACAATTCTTCAGGAAAGACAATATACGTTTGGGGATCCTGGTTCTGATCTTCTTTTCGAATTAAATGCCTGGTTGTGGGCAGGTAATCATCAGTTTAACCATATTGAATGCAGTAGATTGGGAGTTAATTCAACTACTGCAAGGCAGGTGGGACAGATTGCACTTCAAATACTTCATCAGGTAAATACTTCGAACCACAAAGCAACGAAACTTCATTACGGTAATATTACCCCCGATGAATCCGACAAGCTTCGTGAATGCATTTTTATGGGCTTTGTGGATTATTTAGCCATTCGTCACAAACAAAATTCACCAGTCTGTCAAATGATGTATGGAAGAAGTGGAAAGCTTCATCGCGACAGCATTGTTCAAAATGCACGTTTGATGGTTGCAACTGAACTTGAAGAAGTGAAATTGCAAACGGGTGTGCAATTAATGATAAGGAAAGTAACCGCGGTGGATGAATCCTGGATATTAAATCTTCGAAATGCTGGATTTAAAAGAAGCACTTATGAGCAGTTTGACGTTGAACAAAAACGGGTTATGAAAATCACTGAATATGGAATTAACGATTTGATTTTGGTTCGCGAATCAGGGCCATCAATTGATGCCGAAACTTCCTCACGTTTATTAACTAAAGCAATCATTGACGGTCAGTTATCCTTTCCTCAATGGGATGAGGTGGTGGAACATTATGTAAGACGTGTTAATTTTGCTTCAAAACATGCTCTGCACTATGGAATACCTGCTATACACAATGATGAAAAAGAGTTTATTATTCAACAAACGGTATATCATTGTAAGAGCGGGAAAGATGTTGAACGTTGCAATGTTTGGCCAGCAATAAAAGCATGGCTTAGTTACGAACAAAATGTAGCTGTTGATTTGGTTGCTCCAGCCACCATCGATTTACCCCGGCGAAAACGTCCGGTTCAATTGCGGTATGACGAAAAAGGCGACGTTATCCTCTCCGAAACGATTCAGGGGTTATATGATTGCCCTTTACCTTTATGTGTGGCAGAAGGGAAAGTGAATGTTGTATTCGAAATTTTAGCTCCAAGCAGACGACAAGTACAAATAACGCGGGATTTAGACTATTTCTGGAAAAACTCTTATCATCAGATAAAAAAGGAGCTTAAAGGGAGATACCCAAAACATGAATGGAGATAAAGAATAGGCAGGAAGTAATTTTATATAATTACCCTGCCTCAAAAAATGTTATTCAGGAAGAGGTACTTTCTGAATTTGCAATTCAAATGATTTACCCATACTGAATTTAACCCTGTGTTCTTTCAGCCAGTTTTTTATCTCTAAATTGTTTTCTAAAATGTTCAATAAGTCATGAGCAACTGCTTTGCGACTACTTGCTTTGGTAACTTTTCCTGAAAGAATTTCGATATTAAATGAATAGCCTGTTTTGTCCAGAACGCCCCCATTCTCAAATTCATGCTTATATAACTGTAATTTTTGATCTTCATTATCTGTTCTTTTTAAAAGCAGCTTAATAACCGGACCATACTTTGTCCATAACTGCAAATATTTCCCTTCATCTTTCATGTTAAAGTGTATTTTTTTTAGAATAAGTCAAACACAATATCCCTGACATTTGTAAATGCAAATGATAAAAATTGAATTGCCAGTTTTGGGGATTGAATCAGAATTACTGATGAATATTGCTTATTACTGGTTTTAAAATAAAAAAGCCTTACAATAAAGTAAGGCTCAAAATTTAAAATGTTTCGTATAATAGATAAACTAAGCTAGTTTAACATTTACTGCATTTAATCCTTTTTTTCCATCTTGAAGATCAAACGTTACTTCATCGTTTTCTCTGATTTCATCATTTAAACCAGATACATGCACAAAATACTCTTTGTCTGATGCTGTGTCCTTAATAAATCCAAATCCCTTTGAATTATTAAAAAATTTTACTGTTCCTTTATTCATTTTATTAAAATATTAATTACTCAAAATTACACATTTATTTTATATTTTTCCTTTTAATCAAAAAAAAAATGAATAAAATTTAAATATAATCACTGCAATTTTGTTATAATACAGATAATAAGCAATTTAAAATTTTGGATAAGCTGCATTTTTTTGATTTTCTTTACCTGTTTCCAATAAAATCAATCGATAAAACCATTATGAGATCTATAAATGATGTTTTTGACGGTTTTAATAAATAGGATATTAAGTTATTATGTTTTAATAAAGTGGTAAAACTATTGATGTCAATTCAATGATTTATTTCAAATGTACGTTTTTTTGCCAGAATGTGCCCGTTATCGTGCAAGCAAAGGATATTTGAAAGCAATTTACTTTAAATATAAATAACTAAAAATGTTTTAATTGTCATTTTTGGCATACTAATTGTATCCAATAATTAAAATTTACTGCTATGAAAAAATTAACATATAAACAAATAAGCAACTTACTATTCAATGTTGAATTCGATAGTTACGAACTTCTGAATACTGAAGAGTTAATCTGGTTACTAAAAAGCGATCTTAAAGAAGAAAGAGCTATATCAGCGAAGTTGCTTGGCGAAAGAGAAGCTAAAGAATCCCTTCCTTATATTTTTAATGCTTTGCAATTGGAAAAGGAGAAGAGCATTAGTATCATTCTTTCCGAAACCCTTATGTGTCTTGCTACTGCTAATAAAAGTGGTCGTTAGAAAATGGGGCTTTTAGACACCTGAAATTTACTCCTAACAAAGACGATGTTTTTCTATCAATTACAGCTTTTACAAAAATGTTTATATCTTTGGTTTATAATTAACTTTTAATCGTAAAAACCAATGAAAAAACTCGTTACAAGGTCGTGTTCAATTTTAGCAGTTTCAATTTCGCTTGCATTTATCCTGTTAGCAGCAAAAGCAGACAAAATTACTTTACAATATAATTTGTTAAAGGATAGTATTTACAAGATCAATACAGTTGCCGATCAGGTGATAGAGCAAACCATGATGGGGCAGACTCAAACTATTAAAAATCACATTGAAGGAATAATGGTGTTTCAGGTTCAAAACATCGAAGGAAATATTATTTTACTTGATTCATGGTACGAAAAACTTAAGATGGTTATGGATTTGCCTACAGGAAAGCAGGAAATGGATTCAGAGCATCCTGATAATGGAAATCCCGCCTCAGCAATGCTAGGTAAAATGGTAAATAAACATTTTACGATGAAGATGACAACGAAAGGCGAAGTTACCGAAGTCAATTCTGATAAACTATTGGAAGATATGGTTGCCGGAGTTGATGAACAACAGGCTGCAATCTCCAAAGAAATGATGAAACAGTATGTTGGAAAAGATGCCATAAAAGGTAGTATGGAAATGATGACCAGATGTTTTCCTGATAACGCGGTAAGTGTTGGTGATAGTTGGACAAACAAATCGGAGTTAACCTCTATTATGTCTGCTGATGTTATTATGAATTGGAAATTAACAGAAAGTAAAGGAGGAGTTTCAAAGATGGAGGGTAGCGGCACATTGAAGTCAAAGGAAATTAATCCCTTCACAAAGATGAATGGTTATCCAATGAAATTTGATATTTTAGGTGATCAACAGATTCAATCGAAGGTTGATGAAAAAACAGGTTGGGTAATTGAATCGACCACCAGTAGCGAAATTAATGGGAAAGCTATTGTTGATGCATCTGCCCAAGGCGGCGGCACCATGGAAATTCCAATGAAAATTATTAGTAAAACGGTAGTTACTGGCAATAAATAATTCGCTGTTAGTAAAAAAAGTAAAACCTTTTACAAATCATTCCGTATCTAACAAAAAAAATACCTATGGAATCTCTTGTCATTGTTGGAACAAACTACACTCCAAATGTTGTGTTTAATATTGATGGGAATTTAAAAATAACCGGCAGATCGCTTCCAGAGGATACTGCAAAGTTTTATGAACCAGTTATTTACTGGGTTTCAGAATGTATTCTGAAGTCGATAATTATTACGGTTAGGCTTGACTATATGAATAGCAGCAGTGCTCATCAGATAAGTAAGTTTTTAATGGTAGTGAAAAAAAATCCTTTCATAAAAGATTGTTTGGTGGAATGGTATTACGAAGCGGATGATGAAGATGGTTTGGATTTTGGAAAAGAGTTGGAGTTTATTACTGATTTTAAGTTTAACTTTTATCAGTATGCCGAATCATTAAGATAGTATAAAGTTTCAAAGTTATTAGTGAGAAAACCCCTTAAATGATTATTTTTAAAGGGGTTTTCTTATTTCATGTTATTTGAGTTTTTGAACAATTTCAATCAGCTTTTGATAATGTTTCTCCGAGACTGGCGTTAAAGGTAATCGAACCACATTTTCTATTAATTTTTGCTGATGCATTATCGCTTTTACCCCTGCCGGACTTCCTTCGGTAAATAAAGCGCCAATCACTTCGAGATAAGCATAATGTATTTTTCGCGCAAGTGGATGATTACCACTCATAGCTTCTTCAACCATGGTCGAAAAGTCTAAAGGAAACGCATTGGCAACTACAGAGATAACTCCTGTGGCTCCAAGCAAAAGCATTGGTAAGGTTAAAGCATCATCACCCGAAATAACATCAAAACCAGATGGTTTATCGCGTAATATTTCCATAATCTGTTGCATGTTACCAGAGGCTTCTTTTACGGCAACCACGTTTTTAAAATCATGAGCAAGCGATACTATTGTTTCTGTATTCATGTTAACTCCTGTCCTGCCAGGTACATTATACATAATTACAGGCAACGGACTTACCAGAGAAATGGCTTTAAAATGTTCGTATATTCCTTTCTGGTTGGGTTTGTTATAGTAAGGTACAACGGATAAAATACCGTCAATTCCATTTAAATTAAAGTTTTTTATACCGTCAATTACATCCTGAGTGTTATTACCACCAATACCAACAATAACGGGAACACGTTTCGATGTTGCTTTTACCACGGTGTTGATCACTTCAGTTTTTTCGTTGTGAGTTAATGTAACCGACTCTCCGGTTGTCCCAAGAACGACTATATAATTAACCTGACCCTTTATGCAATGCTCAACTACACGTTCCAATGCCGGATAATCAACACTGTTGTTAGTGTTAAAAGGGGTGATAATGGCCACTCCTGTGCCTGTAAATTTAGTATTTGACATGCAATTATGATTAAAATATGTTTTTCAGCACGCAAAAATAATTCAAAATTCGGAATTGCAAAGAATCAGTCTGAAAATAGACAAAATGGAAGACAATTCTTAGTTTGGGCGGTTTAGCAGATTGATATATTTTTTTATGTGATCGAGAAACCCTTCAAGCTTTTGGTTTTCATTTAGTTCAAACATCAGGTCATAACTATTATGGTCTGATGTAAAGCGGCCAATTTTAAATTTCGATTTGGACAATCGGGCGATAAACTCCACAGGAAAATGGTCAGTTAGACTTAAATCGAAAAGCAAATCGAATGGTTTGTCAATAAAATCGTTTACAACCGGGGTTTTAGGAATCATGATCCAATTAAGTTCTTTTCTAGAGAAAAGGTTAATACCTTTCCAAAAGAGAAAACTTTCAGGAATAATCATGTCATCGATATAGCCTAAAACGTATATCTCTATTTTATAATTACTTAAATAGGTTAGGAATTGTTTTATTAATTCAAAGCTGGTTTGGTCGGTTGGATTGAAAAGTATTCCAGCCGTCTTTGCAGTTTCGAGATTATGTCCTTCGCGTACCCGTTTGAAATTAATTAATTTTTTGCTTAAGGAATATTTCCCAACTTTTAGCTTAAGTTTGCTTACAAAATTCACAATTAGATTTTTTGAATAAAATTGTTGTAAAGTAGATAAAATCCTTATAATTATTCAATCATTTTGATAAAATCGTTTTCGTTAATTATCGGAATATTTAGTTTTCTCGCTTTATCCAGTTTGCTGGGACCAATTTTATCTCCAGCTAAAAGGTAATTGGTTTTGGGTGAAATAGAAGAAACGTTCCTGCCTCCATGTATTTCAATCAGATGTTTTATTTCTTCACGGGAATACCGCTCAAAGTTGCCGGATATGATAATACTTAAACCTGTAAGCTTGTCGGAAATTCTGCTCTCCGCATCATCTTTTACAATTAATTGAATACCGGCTGCCCTCAGGTCTTCCAATATTTGACGATTTTTTTCATCACCAAAATAAGCCATAATGCTTTGTGCAATTCGTTCGCCTATTTCCTCTGCTTCAATAAGCTCTTCCGTGGATGCATTTATTAATGAATCAATGCTTTTAAAATGTGCGGCGAGCTTCTTTGCCACTGTTTCGCCAACAAAACGAATTCCCAAGGCAAATAAAACCCGGGGAAAGGGTACTTGTTTTGACTCTTCAATACTATTTAACAGGTTTACGGCAGATTTTTCAGCAAACCGGTCTAAAGATAGAAGTTGTTGCTTTGTAAGCTGATATAAATCGCTTACCTTGTTAACCAATCCATTACGGTATAGCAGTTCAGCTGTTGCCTCTCCGGCATTAATATTCATGGCAGCTCTGCCGATGAAATGTTCTATTTTACCTGTTATTTGAGGAGGGCAGCCATTGTCGTTGGGACAGTAAAAGGCCACTTCGCCTTCGGTTCGAACCAAGGGAGTATTGCATTCGGGACAATATTCAATGAATTTTAATGGTTGGCTGTTCAAGTTACGGTTGTCAATATTAACGCCAATTATTTGGGGTATAATTTCACCGGCTTTCTCAACAAATACCATGTCGTTAAGTCGAACATCGAGTAAAACTATCTGATCGGCATTATGCAGTGATGCTCGTTTTACTGTTGTCCCGGCAAGTTGAACGGGTTCGAGATTTGCCACAGGAGTAATAGCACCCGTTCTTCCAACCTGAAAATCTACCGATAGAAGTCTGGTTTCAGCTTGTTCGGCCTGAAATTTATAGGATATTGCCCACCGGGGTGTTTTGGATGTAAATCCCAATTTTCGTTGCTGAACCATTGAATCAACTTTAATTACTATTCCGTCAATATCAAAGGGTAAATTCTTTCGTTCAATATTCCAGAATTTAATGAACTCGTAAACATCATCAATTGAGCTGCATCGCTTTAGATAGGAGGGAACTTTAAATCCCCACTTGCGTGCAATTTCCAAATTTTGAAAATGAGAAGAAGTTGGTAAGCCCTCACCAACAATATAATATAAAAAACAATCAAGTTTTCGCTTGGCAACTAATGATGAATTCTGAATTTTTAAAGTTCCCGATGCAGCATTGCGAGGATTAGCAAATGGCTGTTCACCATGCTGAATTTTTTCCTCGTTTAACTTTTGAAAAACAGAATGGGGCATAATTATTTCACCACGAATTTCAAAAAAGGCAGGAAAGCCCTTATCAAATAATGTGAGTGGAATACTTCGAATAGTTTTTACATTGGCCGTAACATCGTCTCCTTTTGTTCCATCTCCGCGGGTAATGGCGTGTTTTAATCGTCCGTTTTCGTAAGTGAGATTTATTGAAGTACCATCATATTTGAGTTCGCACACATATTCAAATGGCTCGTCGAGTGTTTTTTTTACACGGGCATCGAAATCTCCTAATTCCCCCTCATTGTAAGTGTTTCCCAATGATAACATTGGATATTTGTGCTCAAGTTGGTAAAATTCCTGATTTATATCATTTCCAACACGTTGAGTAGGGCTGTGGGGGTCGGCAAATTCCGGAAATTTACCTTCAAGTTTTTCCAGCTCCTTCATAAGATTGTCGAAGTCGAAGTCGCTTATAATTGGTTCCGAAAGAGTATAATAGTGATAATTGTGGGTCTCAAGTGTATTTCGGAGAAAAGTAATTCGGTCAAGGGCTTCATTATGATTCATTATATTAAAAATTTGAATTGATATGCAAATATACAAGAAAGTACCAAGAAATAATTACCATGAACTCACCATATAAAAGCAGGATCAGCCTGTAAGGATATATTTGACTCAGAAACAGCCTAAGCCGAACGGGGATGATGCGTTAAAAAGCGCACATGCCAGTGCAACTGACAAATTGTAAAAAACATTCTTGTATAATTGAAAATATACATTAATTTTGCATCGAATTTCGGCTCTGGGGTTTATTTCTTATAAACTTTGGATGAAAAGGGAATCAGGTGAAAATCCTGGACAGTACCCGCTGCTGTAAGTTCCGGATTCGATGTAAATCGGTATCCACAGCCTGACAACTCATGCCACTTTTAGTTGAAAAACTAATGGGAAGGCTAGATCAGGTGGAACAAGTCAGAAGACCTGCCAAATTTTTGATTCAATTTGTAGCTTTCGGGGATAAAAGCATAGAATTCAGATTCTTATCTAGATTCTTTCTATTTATTTTATTTATTCCGCTTGTTACAGATAATTTTTGTTTATCATAAATTGTTTGTAATGAATCGTTTTGTTTGGTTGGTCGTTTGTTTTGTTCATACAATTATTGTATCAGGACAAAATCAAAAAGGAATTTCTGATACTATTTTTCAGATTCCTGAGGTTCTGTTTTCAGTGAATCGGATTGATAATTTTTCAACCGGTAATAAAGTACAAAGGATTGATAGCGCTTTATTAAGTAGTTATTCTACTACCAATCTTAGTCAGGCATTATCTGCTTGCACTGGAATACAAATAAACTCTTATGGAACTGGCTTAAGCAGTGCGTCTTTGCGTGGAACAGGATCGAGCCATACGGCAGTGATTTGGAATGGCTTGAATATTCAGGACATTCTTAATGGTGGTGTTGATTTTTCCCTCATTCCAACAGGTTTTTTTGATAATATCAAAGTTCAATATGGCGGTAACGGCGCCTTGTTTGGAAGTGGTTGTATCGGTGGAGCCATTCATTTAAATAATTCACTAGATTTTAATAAGGGCTTTAATACTTCGTTTAGAACTGCTTATGGAAGTTATGGCCATTTCTATGAAGGATTGAATCTTTCGTATAGCAATAAGCTGTTTTCAGGGTTTGTAAAAACCTATTACAATAAGGCACAGAATGATTATAAATTTAGAAACACAGAGGAGTTTGGAACGCCTATTCAAACCTTACATAATGCAGATTATAAGGAGTTTGGTATTTTAGCAGGGGCTGCAGTTAAAATAAATGATCGAAATCGTTTTGAAACTAGTTTTTGGTATTTAAATAATGACAAAAATATAGGGCAAACTATGGTTGCCTCGAATTTATCCAACAATCAAAATAAATCATATCGAACGTCATCTGCGTGGAAATATCGACACAACTCAATCAATATCAATATTCGAAGTGGGTTTGTAAATAATATTTTTTATTATAATCCAATCAATTCAAATCTTTCAAACAGCAAGCATAGGTCATTAAGTTTGGTTAACGAATCTGAGTTGATCTTTAAACCCAATGAAAACCATCTTGTTAATTTGGGTTTGAATTATACATTCGAGAAGGCGATATCTACCGATTTAAATAACAATCCGGATAGAAACAGATATTCTATATTTTCCTCTTACCGATTCATCAGTAATAATTCGAAATGGAATGTTGTAACCAGTTTTCGCGAAGAGTTATTGAATAAACTGGTACCATTAACATTTACCTTTGGAATGGAACGTCAGATAACCCATGTTCTTAGGGTTAAAGGAAAGGTTTCCAGAAATTACCGGATACCTACTTTAAATGACTTATACTGGAATTTCGATGGATTTGCCAAGGGAAATGCTGATTTGAAAAGCGAATCAGGTATTGGACAGGATTTAGGAATTGTTTTTACAAAACAATTCCAAACTTTTACACTCGGATATGAGTGCAGTGGGTTTAGTAATATTGTGAATGGCTGGATTCTCTGGCATCCTAATGGAGATAATATTTGGACGCCGGATAATGTAAGCAAAGTCTGGGCGAGAGGTATTGAGCAGGATCTTTCATTTCAATTTACATTCGATCAAGTAACTATAAAACCATCGGCCTCTTATTCGTATACCCGATCAACCAAAATTATAGCTGACATGCCCGGTGATGATGGTTTCCATAAACAGTTAATTTATGTACCGATACATAAAGCTGGCTTTAAAGTCCTTCTGGAATATGATGGATTCTATTTTTATTATGGACAAAATTATATGGGGCGTCGGTATACTTTGGTCAATAACAGCAAATATATAGCGGCGTTCTCGGTAGGTGATATCAGTTTATCCAAAGTAATTACAATACGAAATCAACAGGTAAACTTTACTCTTTTAGTAAATAACTTGTGGAACACAGTGTATCAGGTGATGCAGTATTATCCAACCCCACATCGAAATTATCAGGTTAGTATTCAGTTAAACTTTAAATAAATTTTTTATGACAATCAAATCAGTTTTTAATGCATTCTGTGTTTTGTTAATCGCTTCATTAATTGCTTCATGTAGCAAAAATTCAGATTCTGGTCCTCAAGGTAAATATCAGCATGGCGTTTTTATTGTTAATGAAGGACAGTTTAGAAAAGGAAACGCGAGTATAAGTTTTTACAATCCTGACAGTTTAAAAGCTAGTAACGATATTTTTACGACCGTTAATGGTCGCTCGTTGGGCGATGTGGCACAGTCAATTACTAATTTTGAGGGTAAGTATTATATCGTTGTAAATAATTCAAACAAAATCGAAATAGTAGATGATAATTTTATTTCCGTTGGCGTGATTAAAGATTCTATTGATCAACCTCGTTATTTATTGAATATCAATAACCAAAAGGCATATATTTCGCAATGGCGATCGACTGGCAAAGGAAATGTTGCAGTTTTGGATTTGTCTACCAATAAGGTTACTAAACTAATATCGCTTAACCAGGGACCGGAAAAAATGTTATTATTCAATAACGTTGTATATGTAACCAATGGTGGAGGGTTAACCAACGATAGTACCGTAAGTGTTATCGATGCTAGTACTGACAAGTTAATTACTACCATTAAGGTAGGGTATAATCCTTGTAATATTCTACTTGACAAAAACAATAAAATTTGGGTTCTCTGTGGAGGAATGTGGCCTGACAAAGTAGGCTCACTTATTCAAATTGATCCGGCTACTAATACTGCTAAAACGGTTGTATCTCTTGCCTCTGAGTATTCTCAGCCGCCAATGACGATCAATCAAGCGAAAGACAAGCTGGTTTTTTCCTATGACAATAAAGTATATGAACAAAATATAGCTTCCACCACTCCAACCGTAAAATTAAACCGTGCCTTTTACAAAATGGGAATAAATCCTAAGAATGGCGATTTATATGGCACTGATCCTGAAAATTATTCTTCCAATGGCTGGGTGATCCGCTACAACAGTGGTTTTGCTGCAATTGATTCTTTTAAAGTAGGTGTGATACCAGGTGAGGTAATGTTTAATTGATATAACATAAAAAAGAGGGGGTAATCTGGATACGAATCTGGTTATGCCCCTTTTTAAGTGGTTGTTTTATAGAACAAACTAACTTAAAATCAACTCTATTGTAATGCAGATATTGAAATTTGTTGATCTAAAATCAGTTTAGAAAATTCCGAATTTGGCTATAAACTTATTGCTATCTTTGACGCACAAATGGGAGAAAATGTAAAAATGAATTACGAATAGTATTCCCTTTTTACGCTTTGCTGCAATAATTCAATCTTATATGTGTTGTTAACTTATGGCTAAATATTTACTTCAGGCGGCAAAGAAAATCTATTTTGCAATATTACTTATAATGGTTTTTATAACAGGTTATTCACAGATTAGCGAAGTAGCTGTGCCTTATAGCATCACTTATAAACTTAACCCAATTAGGGAATTCGCAAATCTACCTGTTTTTGATAAATCAAAAATGATTCAGGAGGATGAAAATGAGCGCATGCATGGTAATAAACGCCATCGTTTTGCAAAAAAGATTCCTGTCGCATTTAACCCATATTCTTCCGGTGTTTGGGATAACACTGCCGAAGGCAGGGTGTGGAGGTTAGGAATAAAATCTAAGGATGCATATTCATTGTATATTGTATTTGAAAGATTTAAACTAAATCCTCAGGTTAAATTGTTTGTTTATAATGAAGATGCATCCGAATTTGCAGGTGCATTTACATCTGAAAATAACGGTGAAAATGACGTTTTTGCTATTGCCCCAATTCCAGGCGAAATTCTTATTGTTGAAATGAATGTTCCCTTTGGAGTTTCTGATTTTGGACAATTAGAACTAACAGAGGTCTGGCATGATTACCTGAACGAATTTGGCAAATCGAAATTAAAATCAGGGGCGGGTCTGTCTCAAAGCTGCAATGTTGATATAAGCTGCAATGCCGGAGCTAACTGGCAGATTGAGAAGAACGCTGTTTGTAAGCTTATTACCGGAGGGGAAATGTGCACAGGCTCACTCTTAAACAATACTGCAGGTTCAAAGGTCCCTTATTTTCTTACTGCACAACATTGTATAGGAACTGCACAGTTAGCCTCAGGGGCAGTGTTTTATTTTAACCTCGAAAAACCTTTTTGTGGGGCCGTTGATGGTAAACCAGCGAAAACGCTTTCCGGATCAAAGCTAATAGCAACAACTCCAGGAAAGCTTGATTTTTCGTTAGTTAAACTAAACCAATTTCCTCCAATAACATACCGGCCTTACTTAGCTGGATGGGATCGCTCACCCGATAATCCGCAAAGCGGCGTTTGCATCCATCATCCAAATGGAGATGTAAAGAAAATATCAATCGAGCAACACCCCTTAACCACTGGAAATTATGTGGATAATACAGTGCATTATGATGCTTACTCGCACTGGAAAGTTGCCCATTGGGAAATAGGGACTACAGAAGGTGGTTCTTCAGGCTCTCCAATTTTTAATAGTGCTCATCAGATATTTGGCGATCTTACCGGAGGTGATGCAAGTTGTACCAATTCGGTGAATGACTATTTTACGAAGTTGTCATTGTCTTGGTCAACGTATCCCGATTCTGCAAATCAATTGAAAGTGTGGCTTGATCCAAGTAACATGGGAGTTTATTCAATTAGTGGTCTTGATCCATATGGATTTACTGATTTGATGTGTGATACTTCGTGGAATATTTCGAAGTCGGAAAAGCTTCAGTTATCAAATGCGGGCTTATCCTATGGCTGGTTATCGGGGCAAAATTCCAGGAATGATATTTTATTTGCCGAAAAGTTTTATGCTCCTACTTCCATTCAACTTCCGGGCATTTTTCTTAATGTTGCTAAATCGTTTAATTCAAACTCATTTTCGTACATTACTATTAAAGTATGGAAAGGAGACCCTTTGCCTACTTCGGAATATTATAGTAAAAATTACTATATTAAATACTTACAAAAAAACGCAATTAATTTTGTAGAATTTGATTCAATAGTAAACATATCTGGTAGTTTTTTTGCTGGCTATAAAGTTTTTTATACAGCACCGGCGGATACATTTGCAGTTTTTCAGGCAGCAAACAGAAGTGTTTCCGGAGCATCAACCATGTATGTGAATGATGGGACATGGCATAATATAAACGAAGTAACTAATCCTAAAATCAATTCTTCCTTGGCTATTGGTATAGTTGGATGTAATAGCCTTGATCCTTCCTTACGTGTCATAGAAAATAACAGGAACTTCTTAAAAATTTACCCTAATCCTTGTTCGGGGGTTGCTATGGTTAGTTTTACTGGCAATATGATCGGAAATCCCACCTGTGTCGATTTAATGGGAAGGTCAATACCTATTGAATTTGAGAAGGTACAGAATGGCCTGATGATTAATTTAAAAAATACTTCGGCTGGTATTTATTTTCTTACCTTGAATACCAAAGAAGGCAGATGGAGTGGTCGTTTTGTTGTTATAAATAATTAAAAAACTCATGATTAAACATTCGCTTTTTTTCATTGCCGCTTTTACTATATTAATAAGCTGTAATTCAACGAATAATAAACCATCTTCGAAAACCGGAGGATTGTCTTTCGATACCATTAAATACGCTAAAGGGTTTACAATAAATAACATTGGGCACATTAAAGTATTAAGTGTTTTTAACCCATGGGAAGGCGCCAGGGGTGTGGTATATAAATATGTGTTGTGCTCCAAAAGTGAGCATTTACCTGATTCGTTAAAAAAGTACCAGGTGATTTACACGCCGGTGCAAAGAATTATATGTCTGTCAACGACACATGTTGCACTGCTATCTTTCATCAACAGACTAAATACCATGGTGGGTGTAGCTGGACCCCAATTTGTTTCCAACCATGAGGCACGAAAACTGATCACAGAGGGGAAAATCCTTGATGTTGGTTACGATCAGGCTTTAAATTATGAAGTGATTGTGAGTCTCAAGCCCGATTTAGTATTGGCTTACGGGGTTCAATCGGAGACAGCCAGTGAGTATAAAAAGCTTGAAAACCTTGGC
The DNA here is from genome assembly GCA_038213375.1 of Bacteroidales bacterium. Classification (GTDB taxonomy): domain Bacteria; phylum Bacteroidota; class Bacteroidia; order Bacteroidales; family JAAUTT01; genus JAAUTT01. The sequence goes on from JBBQTB010000006.1 coordinate 128,549, forward strand.
GTTAAAGTTGTTTTAAATGGCGAATATTTGGAGTCGTCGCCTCTTGGTAAGCTCGAATGGATTAAATTTTTGGCTGCATTTTATGGGCTTTCGAATGAAGCAAATAAAGAATTTACAAAGGTTGAGCAGAAGTACCTGGGATTATTGCATATGTGTGACAGTATTAAGGAAAAGCCGAATATTCTTTGCGGTATACCCTGGAAAGGTGTTTGGTATGTACCAGGCGGTGATTCCTATGCGGCACAGATGATAAGAGATGCTGGCGCTAATTACTTATGGAGTGAGTCCATGCAAAAGGAGAGTATTCCTCTCAACTTTGAAAAAGTGATTGAACGTGCAAATAGCGCTGATATATGGATAAATACCGGATCGGCGAATTATCTGAAAGATATTCTTTCTGAAGATACTCGTTTGGGTAGCATCCGTGCGTTTAAGCAAAAAAATATTTTTAATAGCAATGCACTGACAAACAGCACTGGCGGTAATGATTTTTGGGAATCGGGCATCGTTCATCCGGATATTATTCTTAAAGATTTAATAAAAATTTGTCATCCTCAACTTTTACCTGAACATTCCTTGGTTTATTACAAAAAGTTAAAGTAAATTTAAACCATTAACCTTTAAAATATAAGCTATGGCCAGCAGAAGAGCATTAAAGAAGAGCATCAATAATCTGACTTTTGAGTTGGTTTCTGAAAGTTATACGTTTAAACTTTTTCATCCGGAAAAGAAACATGATAAAACTAATCAGACAATGCAAAATTTGGTTCAGATGCGTAATAGTTTGATTAATAAGATTAATAATCCAATGGAAAAGCATAACTTTAAAAAGAACAGAAAGCATTTCCAAAGCATTGTAAAAGAGTTAAATTCCATGGTTTCCTTAATGGATAATATTGGCTAATCCTTTTATTTGATTTTAAAACATGTTCGAATGGGTTGTTTTTATTAAATAACCCATTCATTTTTTAAAACCGCAACCCCTTAAAATGGGATATATCCGGATTCATCCTCAAGTTAAACCTTCTTTTTAAGATGAGTCGGAAGGTAAAATAGAAGAAAATACTGTGCATACTTCTAATTTATTTAAAGTTTCAAATTTCTATGGCAATTCATTTGCGATCCCAGAAATATTTCGTTCTATTTTTGATATTATCTGTTCTGGTGGTCATTTTTTTTATCGCTGACTTATTTTTCGGTTCGGTTCATATTCCATTTAAAAATATCTTACGGGCTTTGTTTTTTCAGGATTCAGGAAAAGATGAGTGGAATTTAATTATCCTTAACTTTAGATTGCCTAAAGCAATAACAGCAGTTTTAGCTGGCGCTGCATTAAGCGTAAGTGGGTTGCAAATGCAAACCATGTTTCGAAATCCATTGGCAGGTCCCTATATTTTGGGAATCAGTTCTGGTGCTAGCCTTGGCGTAGGTATTGTATTACTTGGGTTCTCTGCTTTTTTTGGCATTCAAACAGGTGGTGTGTTTGCAAATTGGATCATTGTAATAGCCGCATGGTTAGGAGCGGCCTTTGTGCTGTCTTTTATTTTTTTAATTTCACTGAGAGTTAATGATGTAATGACTATTTTGATTCTTGGAATCATGTTCGGCAGTGTTTCAACAGCCATAGTGAGTGTTCTTCAGTATTTTAGTAACGAGGTGTTGCTCAAATCATTCTTAATCTGGTCAATGGGCAGTTTAAGCAACGTAAGCGGAAGTCATTTGGCGGTTTTGATCCCTTCAGTAATTTTTGGTCTGTTAATTGGATTGTTGACAATAAAAATGTTGAATTTGATGCTTTTAGGTGAAAATTATGCCCGCAGCATGGGGCTGAATGTTCAACTTTCACGTTTTACCATATTTTTAAGTACAAGTATATTGGCGGGAAGTATAACCGCATTTTGCGGACCCATTGGTTTTATAGGTACTGCTGTTCCTCATGTATGCCGTATGTTATTTAAAACCAGCGACCAGAAGGTTTTAATGATTGGCAGCATTTTAGTAGGGTCGTCCGTTCTGCTTATTAGCGATTTAATATCTCAATTACCCGGAAATGGAGTTATTCTACCCATCAATACAATTACTTCTTTGCTTGGAATTCCTGTTGTGGTTTGGATAATATTTAAAAATCAAAGAATAAGCTCTATATGAATCCCATTATTCACATAAAGGATCTTTCGGTGGGTTATCAGGATGGACCTGAAAAAAGAAAGGTGCTCAGCAATCTGAATTTCAGTGTTATGCCAGGTGAATTAATTGGAATAATTGGCCAAAATGGGATTGGTAAAAGTACATTGTTAAGGACGATAACCAGGTTACAACAACCAATAACCGGTGAGATATTGATTCACGATAAGGATATTTCAGGATATAAACGCATAGACTTTTCACAAAAAGTCAGCTTCGTTTCTACCGAAATAGTTAAGCTAAATCATTGTACCGTTCACGATTTGGTTGCATTCGGACGGTCTCCTTACACAAATTGGTTTGGTAAATTCAGTCAAAAGGATGAAAATATTATTAACGAAGCAATCGAAATGGTCGGACTTTCGTCTTTGGCATCCAGAAATATTAATCAGATTAGCGATGGAGAACGTCAGCGTGTTATGATTGCCAGAACATTAGCTCAGGATACCGACATTATAGTATTGGATGAACCCACAGCATTTCTTGATTTGCCTAATAAATTTGAAGTCATTCATCTGTTAAGCGAACTAACTCGAAAAAAAGGAAAAACTATTCTGTTTTCATCTCACGATTTGACCATTGCAATGAAGGAAGCCGACAAGTTATGGTTGATAATGCCCGATAAATTTATTGACGGATCGCCTGAAGATCTTGTTTTACAGCATAAAATTTCCGATATTTTCAAACAATCCCGGTTAAAGTTCGATCCAAAAAAAGGTGACTTTAGTATCCGGCGAAAACAAGTAGGTTCATGCAAACTTACAGGTAAAGGGAATGCATTTATATGGACAAAACGCGCATTGGAACGTCTTGGGTATGATGCTGAAATTGACATTGGAGAACATTCTATAGAAGTGAATATTGGTGACCTTTCTCCGGGTTTTTCGTGGGAATTGATTCAGAAAAATAATAAATATTTGTTCAATTCTATTTACGATTTGGCATCCTTTTTAAAAAAATCTTGAAAATCAGATACAATAAACTAAAGATTGCTTATTTTTGATTTAAACTTTATTTACCTAACCGTCAACTTTAACACTACCAAATCATGAACTTTACGTTAAAAAAATTCGTAGGCTACCTTTTAGTAATTCTGGTTCTCATTTTTACCATTATTGGTATACTTGGAGTATGGGATATTATCAATTTGCATGATGTGATTGGCAAATTTATGATGTCGTTGCTCATTATATTTATAGCTTCGGCTGTTGCACTATTTATTTTCTCTGTTGTACTTAAGGACGAAAACAAGCCCATCCACTAATTTAAGGGGTTATAGGGCTGTTAAAGTAGTCGTATCAATTAGAGATTATATCAAAGCCCTTAATATAGTTGATGGTTATTCAACTGTTTGTTCGTAGGTATTCTTCATAATAGTTTGTTTTACATAATTATAGGGATGAGGTGTTTATTTTTTATTTTTCTAAAATATTTTTCTGAAATATAGCATTATGGCACGGTATTTGTTTTATAAACTACATGAGGCTGATAAAAAAGCCAAAAAATAAAACTAAAATTTTTAATTTGGTTTCTCAACAAAAAAGTTTAACGAAGAGTTTTTTTAAAACAACATATTTTCATTAGATATAGTAGTAGTTTAGTTTTAGTAGTAGTTAGTTTAGTAGTAGTTAGTTTCTGTGTTAGGAGTGTCGTCGTGATGATGACACTTTTTTTTTGCTTTTTTTTAAGCATCACCCTCAAACAAAAGTGGCAAATATTATCTTTGCGTTTCAATTTCAATACATAACATGACTGTCGAGAATTTCATAAGTAAAGGGGTTAAAGATGCCTTACTTACATTATATCATATCGATATTGCTGATAACCTGATACAACTTCAGGAAACAAAAAAGGAATTTTCGGGAGATATCACTGTTGTAATGTTTCCTTTTCTAAAAATTTCAAAGAAATCGCCTGAACAAACAGGACAAGAAATTGGGTTGTTTCTTAAAAATAATCTTTCTGAAATTGAGGATTTTGGAGTTGTGAAAGGTTTTCTGAACCTGTCTATAAATCAATCATATTGGGTCTCATTTCTAAATGATATTATTTCTGAAAAGGACTATGGAAAAGCAAAGCCATGCTCCACCGGACGTTCTGTAATGGTCGAGTATTCGTCCCCCAATACTAATAAACCTCTCCACCTGGGTCATGTTCGAAACAATCTGCTTGGCTATTCGATGTCAATGATATTCAAAGCCAACGGTCACCATGTAACTATGGTTAACCTTGTTAACGACAGAGGAATACATATTTGTAAATCGATGCTCGCCTGGACGAAATGGGGAGCAGGCGAAACTCCGGAAAGTACAGGTAAGAAGGGTGATCATTTGGTTGGCGATTTTTATGTGAAATTTGATATTGAATATAAACAAGAAATAAAAAACCTTGTAACCCTGGGCTTAAAGCAAGAAGAAGCTGAAAAGAAAGCGCCTCTTATTATGGAAGCTCAGGAAATGCTTCGGAAATGGGAAGCAAAGGATACGGAAGTTGTCAGTCTTTGGGAGATGATGAACAGCTGGGTTTATAAAGGGTTTGGAGAAACTTACCGGATAATGGGCGTGTCATTCGACCGCATCTATTACGAATCACAGACATATTTATTAGGAAAAGAAATTGTTAAGAAAGGTTTAGAAGAGGGAATTTTGTTTCGCAAACCTGACAATTCTGTTTGGGCCGATTTAACGAAAGATGGGTTAGATGAGAAATTGCTTTTACGATCAGATGGTACGTCAGTTTACATGACTCAGGATTTAGGAACTGCTTGTCAACGATTCAGTGAATACCATGTGAACGAAATGATTTATGTTGTTGGAAACGAACAAAATTATCACTTTCAGGTGCTTTCGCTTATTTTACTCAAATTGGGATATACTTGGGCATCACAACTTAAGCATATGTCATATGGAATGGTTGAGTTGCCAAGCGGAAAAATGAAAAGTCGAGAGGGAACCGTGGTAGACGCTGATGATTTGGTAAAAGAAATGATCGATACCGCCCGCGATATGTCTGATGAGCTAGGGAAACTTGATGGTTACACCAAAGAACAAGCTGAAAATATTTACAGGATTATCGGTCTTGGAGCGATTAAATACTTCATTCTAAAGGTTGATCCGAAGAAAAACATGTTGTTCGATCCAAAGGAATCGGTTGATTTTAATGGGAATACTGGGCCTTTTATTCAATATACTTATACCCGAATTCAATCTATCATTCGTAAAGCAACTGAAAATGGAATTATCATACCTCAATCAATTGCTAAGAATATTTTAATTGATAATAAGGAAAAACAAGTAATCAAGCTTTTGTATAAGTATCCTGCAATTATTCGTGATGCAGGAGTGTTGCTAAGTCCGGCTCTGATAGCTAATTTTGTATATGACCTTGCCAAAGAGTACAATCAGTTTTACCATGAATTGCCTATCTTAAAAGAGGAGGATAATAATTTTCGTGATTTTCGTTTGATTCTATCGAAAATAACTGGTGAGGTAATTCAATCAGCTATGGATTTGTTAGGGGTGGAAGTTCCGGAAAGAATGTAAATTTGTGTTTAGCCAGGGTGAATCTATAAAATATACCTGGCATTGAAATAGATGATTATTTAAAATAGGTTTCAATAAAATATCAGAACATGTTTGAAAATCTTAGTGATAAATTAGATAGGGCGTTTAAGATTTTAAAAGGCCAAGGGAAAATTACAGAGATTAATGTTACCGAAACATTAAAAGATGTCCGCAAAGCTTTGCTCGATGCCGATGTGAACTTTAAAATTGCTAAAACATTTACCGATAATGTAAAGCTAAAAGCATTGGGCATGAATGTGCTTACAGCGATTAAGCCTGGCGAAATGATGGTTAAAATTGTTCACGATGAGCTTACAGAGCTAATGGGTGGGCAAACGCAGGAGATTAACCTGAAAGGCACTCCAGCGGTTATATTGATTGCTGGCTTACAAGGATCGGGTAAAACTACTTTTTCGGGCAAACTGGCAAGTTTTCTTAAAACTAAACGGGGAAAAAGTGTACTCCTTACTGCTTGTGATGTTTATCGTCCTGCGGCAATCGAACAATTAAAAATACTTGGCAGCCAGATCGATGTTCCTGTGTATACTGAGGATGGAAATCAGGATCCTGTTAAGATTGCTCGTGAAGCGATCAATTTTGCTAAACTGCGGGGGTATAATGTTGTGATTATCGATACTGCAGGTCGATTGGCGATTGATCAGGAGATGATGAATGAGATTACCAGGATTAAAGATGCTGTTAAGCCTCAGGAAATTTTGTTTGTGGTAGATTCCATGACTGGCCAGGATGCGGTTAATACAGCTAAGGAATTTAATGACCGTCTGGACTTTGATGGTGTGGTACTTACCAAGCTGGATGGTGATACCCGCGGTGGTGCAGCTCTTTCAATCCGTTCAATAGTAAACAAACCAATTAAATTTGTAAGTACAGGCGAAAAACTCGATGCATTGGATATTTTTTATCCCGAACGCATGGCCGATCGTATTCTCGGTATGGGAGATATTGTTTCGCTTGTTGAAAAAGCACAGGAACAATTTGATTCCGAAGAAGCTCGGAAACTTCAAAAGAGAATCGCTAAAGACCAATTTAATTTCGACGATTTTCTAAGTCAGATCCAGCAGATTAAGAAGATGGGTAACCTTAAGGATCTGGCAAGTATGATCCCGGGGGTGGGAAAAGCTATTCGTGATATGGATTTTGATGATGACGCTTTTAAAAATATTGAAGCTATTATCCGTTCTATGACTCCTGGTGAGCGAAATGACCCATCGGTACTTAATGGAAATCGCCGAAAACGGATTGCCGAAGGATCGGGAACGAATATTCAGGAAGTAAATCGTCTCATCAAACAGTTCGACGAAACCCGTAAGATGATGAAAATGATGACTACAGGGAAAAATATGTCGCGCATGATGCAAAATATGAATCAGAAATAAAAGATAAAAATCGTAAGTTTTAAGGAACAAAGTTCGATTGGCTGGACTAAATAATTCGGATTGATTTTTTTTGCTTTCTCCCTTTAGCGACAGAGATAAAAAGCTAAAAAATCATTAAAAAAATTTAAACTGTCAAATTAGAATATTGAAAAATTTGAAGTTTTATATTGAAAAAAACTTTTGTTTTGACATTATAACAACGATTTATTAATATAATAATTACTAATAGTCTATAAATTAGATATATATAACTTAGTTCTTCATTTTTGACTCTTGACTAATAATTCGTAAAAATTCTATCCAATTTTTTCAACTTTTAATTAAAAATCAATATTTTTTAATATGCAATTAATAGATGGAAAGGCAATTTCAGATCAAATTAAGTCTGAAATTGCAAGGGAAGTTGAACAAATTAAAAAAAGTGGGGGAAAAATTCCCCACCTTGCAGCAATACTTGTTGGCAACGATGGCCCAAGCGAAACCTATGTAGCTCATAAAGTGAAAGACTGTGAGGAGGTTGGGTTTATATCTACTTTGCTGAGATTTGATGCTTCTATTTCAGAGGAAACACTGATGAATGAGATAAGAAAAGTAAATGCAAATTCCGATATTGATGGCTTGATTGTTCAACTTCCGGTTCCTAAGCATATTTCCGAGGCGAAAATTATTGAAACAATAGATCCTGCTAAAGATGTGGATGGCTTTCACCCAATAAATATGGGGCGTATGTTAATAGGATTGCCCTCCTATATTTCAGCAACTCCGGCTGGTATTGTTGAGTTAATACGTCGTTACAAAATTCAAACTTCCGGTAAAAACTGCGTTGTAATTGGTCGAAGCAATATTGTTGGTAAGCCTATTAGTAATTTACTGGCTCAAAAATCTGATGTTGGCGATGCAACTGTGACTATGTGCCATAGCCGAACTAGAAATATTGAAGAAATCTGCCTTAATGCCGATATTATTATTGCTGCACTTGGCAAGCCAGATTTTATTACCGCATCGATGGTTAAGGAAGGGGCTGTTGTAATTGACGTTGGTATTACACGGATCAAATCCGAAACGACTAAATCGGGTTTCAGACTGGTTGGGGATGTAAAATTCGATGAGGTTGCGCCAAAATGTAGCTTTATTACACCTGTACCTGGTGGGGTAGGACCCATGACCCGTGTTTCGTTACTTCAAAACACCTTACTATCAGCAAAAAAGATAATTTACCATTGATTTATGAAAAATAAGATAAGAAAGTGAAATTTTTTAACCTTTTTTTGTATATTACGTAATAGGACATAATTTTTGAATGCTAGTTTTTGTAAATATTGGTTTTATCTCAAAATGAAAGCCTCGAAGCTTAAAATAATTTTATTTTTGAAAATATTTAATACCAAATTATGCTTGAATTATTTAATAGACCTTACCCTTTTAGCGATGATTTAAAGCATAATTCCAAAATTATATTTTTTATAAGCATAGGTGTTATTGTGTTTTTGTTTTTTTTTCAGCCATTTGACATTAGTTTGTTGGCTGAAAAAGAAAAATACTACCTTATCATTGGTTTTGGTTTCATTACCTTTTTATCACTCAGTCTTAACTTGCTTTTTATTCCAAGTATCTTCCCTAAAAATTTTTCCTCCGCTGTCTGGAAGATTAAAAAGGAAATTTTCTATAACCTTTGGATTTTATCTACTATTCTTTTAGGATATTCCTTTTATTGCAATTTTTTGGGGATTTTAAAGTTCGACTTTGATATGGTAATTAAATTAATTGTAACTGCTATTATTCCCATTTCTGTATTAATTATCATTAACCATAATAAAATGTTGCGTTTGCATTTAAAATTGGCTGATGAATTAAGTAAAAAATTGAAAGAAAACAAATTAATACAGGAGAAAATTATTCACTTTAATTCTGATTATCAAAAGGATAGTCTTGCCATAAAAGTTAGTTTAGTTCTATTCATTCGTTCGGCTAATAATTATATCGAAGTTTTCTGGAAAGAGGGAGACATCATAAAAAACCAAATGGTAAGGTGCAGTATGGTTAACGCGGAAGAGTTGTTAAAGGAGTATAAGTTTATTTTTAAATGCCATCGTTCTTTTATGGTTAATATCAGCTATATAGAGAGAATTGAAGGTAATTCGCAAGGATATAAACTGTTCTTTGAAAATGTTAGTTTTTCCATTCCCGTTTCCAAAAATTTCGCCAGTAAACTCCAAGAACTAATCTAAGAGGAATTAAATATTCGAATATATTCACCCCCATTTGGGCTTTTTTCGCCCCTAAAATAATTATTTGCACCTAGACTGACCTGTTTATCCCTTTTTTTTCTTTGCTGATATAGCTAGATTTAATTTCGGGGATATTTTTTTATTCAAAATACGAGTATGAATACGCTACTAATTGGAGATTTACAGGTAAACCTTCCTATTTTTCAGGGAGGAATGGGCGTTGCTATTTCATTGTCAGGATTGGCTTCGGCTGTAGCTAATGAAGGAGGGGTCGGGGTAATTTCGGCTGCCGGTATTGGAATGCGGGAACCTGATTATATTAAAAATTTCCGGGAAGCTAATAAAAGAGCTTTGCGAAAAGAAATACAAAGAGCTAGAAGTCTTACAAAGGGTGTTATAGGTGTTAATATAATGATGGCTCTTACTGATCATGAAGAACTGATTAAGGTTGCTGTCGAAGAAAAAATTGATATCATTATTATGGGTGCCGGATTACCCCTGAAAATTCCGGCTATGCTTATGGAAGCTGGCTTTGTAAATCATAAAACCAAATTAGCCGTTAAGGTATCATCCGCTAAAGCAGCAAAACTTATTTTCCAATATTGGTCTAATAAATACAATATTATACCTGATGCTGTTGTGGTTGAAGGTCCACTTGCCGGAGGTCATCTCGGATTTAAAAAGGAAGAATTAACAGGCACTGTCGTTCCCCTAAAGAAATTGATTGAGGAAACAGTGAATGAAATACGTCAATTTGAAGAAAAGTATAGTAAGGAAGTTCCTGTAATTGCGGCTGGTGGAATATATACGGGCCAGGATATGTTTGATATTATGCAAGCCGGAGCAAAGGGAGTTAAATTAGGAACGAGGTTTGTAACAACTCATGAATGCGATGCTTCACTGGAATTTAAAAATAGTTATATTGCTAGTAAAGAAGAGGATATAACTATTATTAACAGTCCGGTAGGTTTGCCCGGACGAGTTATCCGTAATGAATTTGTTAACCAGATTCAAATGGGAAACACAAAACCATTTAAATGTGTATGGCATTGTTTGAGTTCATGTAATTTTAAACAAGCCCCTTATTGTATTGCTCAGGTTTTATTTAACTCGGCACGGGGAATAATGGATGAAGGGTTTGCATTTGCTGGCGCTAAAGCATTTAGGGCAACTAAAATTCAATATGTTTCGGAAGTAATAAACGATTTGATTACCGAATACAATATTGAATCTATCAACAATCGGGTGTCAGAAACAAGCCATCTTGGTACACAATTACAATACAATCAAGCAGTATAAGCTGTTTGAAAAAACTATAGTATAATTTCTCATTAAAAAGTCGGTAATTATACTCAAAACCATTAAATTCATTTAGCCACGAATACGCAAATTATTACTTGTGTATTCGTGGTTTTCTGTTTTCAAATTCCCAAAACTAAAATTTTGCATAAAAGCTGGTTTTTTTATCTTTGCAGCATTAACCGAATCTATGAATAACTTTTTTTCCCACGAGGCTTTCTCGGTATTACACATTCGAAACTTCAGATTCTTTCTTTTTTACCGCTTTTTTATGACAACTGCAACCGTTATGCAGTCGGTTATTGTTGGCTGGCAACTATATAAACTTACAAATAATGTTCTGGCACTTGGTATGATTGGCCTTACTGAGGTTATTCCTCAAGTGAGTATTGCACTTTTTGCAGGTCATTATATCGACTTGTGGGATCGCAAGAAGATAATCATTTACACTTCATTTCTTCTATTGCTTGGTTCTGGTATTCTAATGGTATATAGCATTCCATCGTTTAATTGTTTTAGTTTGTTTGGCACATATCCCATTTTTATTACCATCTTTTTAACTGGTTTAGTTCGTGGCATAATAATGCCGGCTAACACAGCATTCTTTGGTCAGCTTGTACCAAACAAATTGCTTACCAATGCAGCTACATGGAATAGCACGAACTGGCATGTTGCTGCAGTTCTGGGTTCCGCAATTGGGGGATTGGTTTGCGGGTTTTTCAATGATGTTATTGCCTATGCAACGGTTTTTGGGTTATTTATGATCTCTTTATTAGTATTAGTAAATATTAAAAGTCCACGATGGGAGCCTATTACAGCAATAGGCGAAAATATTTTTAAACGAATTCACGAAGGTGTTCGGTATGTATTTGATAATAAGGTTTTGCTTGGAGCGTTTTCTCTTGATATGTTTGCTGTTCTGTTTGGAGGGGCTGTTGCCTTATTGCCGGTTTTTGCAAAAGATATTCTCAACGTTGGTCCGCAGGGTTTCGGTATTTTAAGGTCATGCCCTACTTTTGGGGCAATATTAATGTCAGCCTTTTTAACGTTTCATCCACCGATAGACAAAACAGGGAGATATTTGTTTATTGGTGTTGCCGGTTTTGGTCTTTGTATGATAGCCTTTGCTCTTTCAAGCAATTTTTATCTCTCAGCCTTTGTTTTGTTTTTAAGTGGAGGTTTTGATAATGTTAGTGTTGTTATTCGTGCCAGCATCCTTCAATTGTTTACACCCAATGAAATGCGCGGCAGAGTTGCCGCGGTAAACAGCATTTTTATCGGATCGTCGAATGAGTTGGGAGCTTTTGAATCGGGAGTAACTGCCAGGTTAATGGGTTTGATTCCTTCAGTAATTTTTGGCGGTTCGATGACATTGCTTGTTGTGGCTATAGCCGCAAAATCTGTTCCTCAACTGCGAAAACTGTCCTTTAGAAATTTAATTCGATCTTAATTGTCAACAACTTAGGTTGGACGAGATAGAGCCTCGTTCGTCATATAAAAACAGGCTATAGCCTTTAAAAGACAAATTCGATTATGCAAAACCTTATCCGAACCAAGAACTAAGAATCAGTAACTTTGTAATTATGATGAAACTAGTTATCAATAGACTCATTCGCCTGTGTTTATTGAGTATGATTTGTCTTGTTATGAATTGCATCATTTTAGAAGGGCAGACTGCATTTGACTTTGCATCTCTGCCAAACACAAAAAATTCTTATCGTATTAAAGCTCCTGCCCGGGTAAAATCGATAATGGCTTATGAACAATTCATGAAAAAAAATCCCGAACCCCGGCTTATCAATAATAACGATAGTTTATATCTTTCGTTGAGCGATGGTATTTTACCTGCCAGAAAATTTTTTCGGCGTCGTCACGACGGCTTTGCACTGGAGGTTGTATCATTTGATCAATATAATTGCAATAACGGATTATATAGTACATTTCAATGTCGAAGGAATGGAACTGGTATTTTTGCAGGAGATGTTCATAAACCATTATTCAAAAAGTATATTTTCGGGCATTTGTTATCAACCGATCTGAAGCTAAATCCAGTGGATTTTTTGATCAATATAGGGCCCGTTCCTCAAAATCCGGGAGAGATTCCGTTTCAACTGAATCTGCTTGTGCTAAAGCGTCGTCGTGTGGTGGATGTTTGGCATTTCATTAATTTGTGCGCCGAACCTGTGATGGCATATCAACCAACACTTCCAATGTTCGAGTTGCAAGAAACTATTAAAAAAGTGAATTATCAGCCTAGTTTGAAGTATGATACTTTAAGGATGTTTATCCCTTTCGAACGGAATGATGTAAGTATACCTTCTAACTATACGGAGCATCTTCGGTATTTTGTGAGCAGAGCCGACAGGGAAATTATCCGTGCCCAAATAATGGCATATGCAAGCGTGGAAGGAACACCTGATATCAACCGCAAATTATATTTACAACGAGCAGAGCCTCTGTTAAAAATAATAAAGGAGTATTCTGATACTTCAACCATGGTTATTGAGAACGTCAGGGAAAATTGGGACTTGTTTTTTCGGCAGATAAAAAATACCCCCGACACGTTTCTGCTTGATCTGGATACGGTACAAATCCGGAAATATGTGAACGATACCATTTATGGACGACGTTTCAATGCAATTCTAGATCAGCAGAGGTTTACTTCGATAATTGTGATTGGTAAACCCAGAGTGAACAATACGAATATCGACAGTTTTGCAGTAGCCGAATACGAAGCCCTGGCAGAAACTTCATTAAAAAATTATTATTCAGGTAAATGGAATGAATTTCCACCAAAAGTGAAGGTGCATCTTGCTAATATTCAGCTTTTTCTAATTAATCGATTTCTGAACGGGAATATCACATACCAAACTATCGAACATTTAACTTTGACTAAAGAGTTAATGGCAAGGAATTCTAAAGAAAAGCTATTTGAACCGATGGTATTTAATAAGTTATTTTTTGAATATCTTCATTTTAAAGATGAAATGGATTTTCGCACTATTTTTCAATATCTCGACCAACTCAGGAAGTATAAAGACATTTCTCCTTCTGTTATATACAATTATTACGCAATACTTATTAATCAGGGAACTGATTTTTTCGATCACATGATCGATTTGAAGGTTGATATCACCAAGATGGAAAATGCAGGACTCGATACCATTTGGCTCGATAAATTGAGGTTATTTTATCATCACCAAAATGCCATTCGCTATTTTCAGCCATTATCATCTAAAGTTAGAAGTAAAGCCCATGCTTCTAATTTGTTTCTTTTCAGATATTATTCGAAAGAAATAGACGACAAGAATCGAATTCTTATATCCAGGCATTTGGTGGCCTTTGATATGTACAAACAGGCATTGGAAATGTTAAAGCCAATGGTAACTCGTAAAGTGCCTGATGTTGAAGCAATAAAACTTAGATTGTTGATTTTATATTCATCATATCGTGGAAAAAAGTCTGGCGATTTTTATAAGGAGTTAATGGATGCTGCCGAAATTCTCCCCTCTCGCGAATGGTGCAATCTTTTTACCAATGCTTGCGGTTTGAATTTTCAATTATTGGATTATCAACCGTTATGGATATTGTATTGTAAAAAAAATAGGAGCTGATTCCGGAGTTGTTACAGGTTTTAAATTAAGCACATGCTACCGAAATTGACAATTCGGTAATTGATAATATAATGATAGGACTTCATGCGATACGCAAACGCAGTAAAGGGTTCGTGAGCTTTGTAAAAGGTTATGGGAGTATAACACAATTACCGCAACCCAAATTTACATAGGTATCGGTACTAATATGATCGCATACCTTGAGACATTATTAAGAGATGAGGAGCGTTATTATCTGCAATAACATAAATGCAAACCCCTTTTCCGATACCTGAAAAATAATTTTCCTGTCTCCTCACAACATTTATCATTGTCCTTTTGTCTAATAAATGATACTTTTAAAGAAAAATTTAAACGAAGGAGAAAATACTATGGCAAATCAACTGAACGAATTAACTCCAAAATCGCTGTGGAGAAATTTCGAAAGCTTAACAAACATTCCCCGCCCTTCCAAAAGTGAAGCTAAGGTTGTGGAATTTGCAGTAAACTTTGCAAAAAAACATTCACTTACGTGCAAAACCGACGAGGTTGGCAATGTGGTAATTAGTAAACCTGCCACAAAAGGCAACGAAAACAAACCAACCATTGTTCTTCAGGCCCACCTTGATATGGTGCCTCAGAAAAATTCAGCAACTGTTCACGATTTTGAAAAAGATCCTATTCAGGCTTATGTTGATGGCGATTGGGTGAAAGCCAAAGGCACCACCCTTGGAGCCGATAATGGAATAGGCGTTGCAGCAGCGCTGGCGGTATTAGAATCTACTGATATTCAACACGGACCACTTGAAGTTCTTTTAACCATCGACGAAGAAACCGGCATGTCGGGTGCTTTCAATCTGAAAGCCAATATGCTGAAAGGCCTGATTCTGATTAATCTCGACTCGGAAGAGGAGGGTGAATTGTGTATTGGATGCGCCGGGGGCATGAATACTTCCGGAACATTTACTTTTAAGCCTGAGGCTATTCCTGACGGTTCAAAAGCATTCAAATTAACCCTAACCGGATTGAAAGGTGGTCATTCGGGTGTCGATATTCATTTAGGTCGCGGCAATGCGAACAAAATCATGAATAGATTCCTTTGGAAAGCATCGCGTGAGTTTGGCTTACGCATTGCAAAAATTGAAGGAGGAAACTTACGGAATGCCATCCCACGTGAGTCGTTTGTAAATATTATAATTCCATCAGCCAACGAGAAGGCTTTTAATACCTTTGTGGATGAATTCAGAAAAATGATTAACTACGAATTATCGTCGGTGGAACCCGATATTGCTTTTGAAGTTGATGCCGATAACATTCCTTCCTCTATAATTGAGAAAGCC
The DNA here is from genome assembly GCA_038213375.1 of Bacteroidales bacterium. Lineage (GTDB taxonomy): Bacteria > Bacteroidota > Bacteroidia > Bacteroidales > JAAUTT01 > JAAUTT01. The sequence continues at coordinate 144,153 of JBBQTB010000006.1, forward strand.
GTTCAGGATCGGTTTTTGAACGCTGTTTATGCTATTCCCAATGGAGTAATTCGGATGATAAGCGATTTACCCGAGGTAGTTGAAACATCTACCAATCTGGCTATTATTAAATCGGAAAAGAACACAATCGAAATAAAATGCCTGTTGCGCAGTTCCGTGGATTCCGCTAAATACGATCTAAGTAATGCAATGACGAGCGTTTTCGAACTTGCGGGAGCCACAGTGAAGCATGAAGGGTCATACCCTGGATGGAAACCTAACAACGATTCCGCTATTTTGCAAGCAATGAAAAAGGTGTATCACAATAAATTTGGCAAGACTCCGGTGGTTAATGTAATTCACGCGGGTTTGGAATGCGGTATTATTGGTGATGCATGCAAAGGGATGGACATGATTTCGTTTGGTCCTACCATTCGTCACCCGCATTCACCCGATGAAAAAGTAAATATTCCTTCTGTTGAGAAATTCTGGATGTATCTTGTTGAAACATTGAAGTCAGTTTAAATGGCTGGAAAATAAGAAAGTAGAATAGGTTGGTGTAAAAGTATAATTTTATATCCTATTCTACTTTTTTTCTACCTATCGTGAATCTCTACTTTCCTGCTCGATTCTTTTTTTTTCTTCCTACTTTTTTCTACATTTAACCACAAACAATTTACAAACTAATACAAACTAATTTTTGAAAACTGATGGATGCAATTAAAAAGACACTACTCTTTAACGCCAGCTGCGTTGCTTTAGTTGTTACAGCGTTAGCCTTCGCCACACGAGGCTCGTTTATTGATGCGTGGGTAACTGAATTTGGCCTTACTCATACGCAAGTGGGATGGATTATTGGAACCGCTTTCTGGGGATTTACACTTGCTATGGTGTTTGGTGGTCCGTTGGTTGATATCATTGGCATGGGACGTATCATTACTATTGCATTTGTTTGTCACGTTGTTGGTATTTTGTTAACGATTTTCGCAACTGGATTCTGGTCATTATTTATTTCCACACTGTTTATTGGTGTGGCTAACGGTAGTGTGGAAGCTGCATGTAATCCTCTTATCACGAGCATGTATACCGACCAAAAAACTCGTCGTCTTAATCGGTTTCACGCTTGGTTTCCAACAGGAATTGTTATTGGAGGTTTGATGGTTTATTTGTTTACCAATATTGGTATCGAAAATTGGCGTTATGCCATGGGAGTTATGTTGCTGCCTACTCTGACTTATGGATTTATGTTTCTTAATAAACAATTTCCCCAAACCGAACGTGTTGTTTCGGGTTTTACATACAAGGATATGTTGAAAGCATGTGTTAGTCCGCTGTTCCTTTTTATGGCTTTTTGCATGTTACTTACAGCAGCAACTGAGCTTGGAACCAATCAGTGGATAGCCGCTTTGATGGCAAATGTTAATAAAAATCCTATTCTTTTATTGGTTTGGGTTACGGGTATCATGGCTCTAGCGCGTCAGTTTGGCGGTACACTCATACATAATATGAAATCGACAGTGGTTTTGCTTACCTCAGCTGTGCTTGCTTTTATTGGTTTATTGCTATTAGGCTACACTACCGGTATAATGACCTTAGTAGCTGCCGCAATTTTTGCATTGGGTGTTGCCTTTTTCTGGCCCACCATGCTGGGTTATGTATCGGAAAATATTCCTAAAAGTGGGGCATTGGGATTAGCCATCATGGGTGGAATAGGGTTTTTGGGCGGGGCCATTGCACAACCCATCCTCGGCAATATATTTGACTCTCAAACCGTTGCCTCGGCTGGTGATACGCTTATCGCAGGTGCTAACACTTTAAAATATGTGGCTTTTGTTCCGGGAGTGCTTATTATTGCATTTATCATACTTTATATCCGTAAAGGGAAAAAAGTTTAAGGAAGAAATACGATCGATGAAATGAAGAGCCGGAATGATAAGTTTTGGCTCTTTTTAATTTATTTTATACAGCCATGAGTTTATGCATTATTAAAGGAATAGTCATGAAAATCCAAAGATGCCATATTTTTATTTTCCAATCTGTTTTAGCATATTTTTAAAGATAATACCATGAAAAGGTTTCATTACCAACCAATAAAATCTTCCTAACAATCCCCGGGGACGAAATGTAGCTGTTTGAAATAAATAATTATCTGAAATTGTAAATTCCAGCCAGGCCTCACCAGGCAGCTTCATTTCAGCATAAAGCAATAATCTGCCGGCCTTTTTATCGGCTAGTATTACACGCCAAAAATCAAGTGCATCTCCGGCGTTTATTAACGTTTTATTTGTTCTGCCTCTTCTTAGCCCTACCCCGCCAACCATTTTATCTAAAAATCCTCTTATTTTCCATAACCAATCAACGGAATACCATCCTGTGTCGCCCCCAATGGTCCAAATGTTTTCAATGGTTTGTTTTGGATTTGAAATGAGTATTTTTTTAAAATCCTTATAACAACCATGTTCTGGCACTTGAATGTAATTAGAGAGGTGAGAATTAAAATGACTGCTAACGACGGAATCTTTCCAACTTGATACCACCTCGTTAAGTTCAATTTTGGAAAATGCTAATGCAATGGCATCTGCATAACTCTTTGGTTTAATACCTAATAATTTGGGCAGCTGGTTAGGCTTGCAGATGACTTCCACCTTCATGCTATTTACCAGGTTAATCGCTAATTTATACGATATGGAAGTTACAAAGTATAGCCAATAAGATGATAATCGCGGCGTCATTACCGGAATGGTAATGATATACCGCGACAACTTTCTGATTTTTGCAAATTGAAGCAGCATCTCTTTATACGTTAACACATCAGGCCCTCCTATATCAAAACTTTGGTCATAGGTTTGTTCATTAAATAGAGACAACGTAAGATATTGGAGAACATCTGCAATGGCTATAGGTTGTGATTTGGTAAGCACCCATTGAGGTGTTAGCATCACGGGTAACTTTTCAACCAGATCCCTGATGATTTCAAAGGAAGCACTACCCGAACCAATGATGATTCCAGCCCGTAATGTAGTAAAATGATACTTTCCCGACGATAAAATATCTTCCACATTTTTTCTTGATTTTAAATGCTTTGAAAGTTTTTCGTCATTTACAATTCCGCTAAGATAAATCAGATGATTAACATTGGTTTTATTGACTGCTGTTTTAAAATTCAGGGCAGATTCAGCTTCCATTTCATCAAAATGATCGGATGATGAAGACATGGAATGAACCAGGTAATAAGCTCCATCAATGTCTAAAGGGATATTTTTTAGTGTTTCAGGCAGGAGAGTGTCAATTTCAATCACCTCGACTTTTGATTTTAAGCTATCGTCTACATTGAATCGGGTTTTATCTCTAACGGCACAAATAACAAAATGATCGAGAGCTATTAGTTTTGGCAGCAATCGTTTTCCAATATAGCCATTTGCACCAGTCAGAAGTATTTTCATAACATTTGTTGATCAAAAATAACAGCAAGAAATATGATAAATGTTTTTATAGTAAATCTCATTAGTTTCTTTCTATTAGTTACTATTACCTTACTAATTGTTGTTAAAATACATATAACAAGGCGAATTATTAATTGTTTATGAAAGTGTTTATAAACATGAACTTAAATAGGCAGTCTGAACTCTGATTTTTGTGATAACGTTGATTTTCCATTTTTCGAATTATAGGAATAGCGTGAATCAGGACTGTACTATGATTGATTTGATTATTGTGAATCAGATGATTCGAATTTTTTATTTGTAAGTCGCTGAAAATTCAAACTTTTTTGACCAAAATTGATGAGTAAGCCAAATCCTAAATTATAAGCCAATGTAGTTGACTTAAGGTTTTGACCTCCCAACCCTCCTTAAAAAGGAGGGCTAACTTGAGCAGTGCCAGACACAAGTTATTGCCCCTTTTTAAGGGGTTGGGGTTAATTTTGAGTAAGCCAAATCCTAAATTATAAGCGTCTAAATAATTTATTGCCTGAGCAAAATGAACATCTTTTAATTTAATAATGGCCTTTAAATCAAACTATTCCTCCATCAAACTGGTAAAATCTATTTCTTCGGCCTGATCCAATTCCTTAATTACGTCTTTATCACATTTGAATGTTCGGGCGGGGAACTTCTTTAAAAGGGTATGGTTGTGGGTGGCCATCATCACGGCTCTACCGGTATTTTTTATCTCGGTTAGTAAATTCATAATTTCGGTAGAAGCTTCCGGGTCAAGGTTTCCTGTCGGTTCGTCGGCAAGGATTATTTCAGGGTCGTTCAGCAATGCACGGGCAATAGCAACGCGCTGTTGTTCGCCACCCGAAAGCTGATGAGGCATTTTATATCCCTTATTCACAAGGCCAACTTTATCCAGCACATCGTTAATACGCAATTCTATCTCAGCCTGATGTTTCCATCCGGTGGCCTTCAATACAAAAAGCAGGTTGTTGTGTACGTTTCTATCAGTAAGTAATTGAAAATCCTGAAATATGATTCCCATTTTACGCCGCAGGTAGGGTATATGCTTTGGTTTGATTTTACGCAGATTATACCCTGCCACACTTGCTTCTCCCGAAACAAGGGGTATCTCAGCATTGATGGTCTTAATAAGACTGGATTTACCGCTTCCTACTTTGCCTATCAGGTAAACGAATTCCCCTTTTTGGAGGGTGAAGGTCACATCCTTTAAAATTAGATTTTCGTTTTGATAAATGCCGGCATTATCAAATTCAATAATTGTGTCGAGACTCATAACTTCTGTTTGTTATAAATGCAAATGTATGAAAAGTACTGAGTAATTAAGTTCCCCCCTTTCTTAGGACAGTTAAAAAAGAGAAATAATATATGATGATGTATGTATTGTTAATAGTGGGAAATAACCTTGTTTAAGGTTATTCTCACTATTAACAATTTTCTTTTTTGGCTACTTTTTTCTTT
>JBBQTB010000007.1:0-148793 GCA_038213375.1 Bacteroidales bacterium
TCTCGTTCTTTTAGTGATTCTAAAACAACTTTGGTTTTAAAATCCTTACTGTGCTTTCTTCTGTTTTTTGACATCTAGTTAAAATTTAAAGTTAATATTTCCAATCTTAACTTTCTGTCCTAATTTTGGGGAGTATTATACAAAACACACAATGAAAAAGAACCCGCATAACCTGGTTAAAAAAAGTAGCCTTACAGATCCTAAAACAAATGAAGATTTCAACAAACAGAAACCTGGTCGTAAGAGTCCTGATTTTAATATATACGATCCGAATACTGAAGTGCCGCTTATTGGAGACGATGATAAAGAAATTACTGAGGATGTAACCATGGACAAAACGGATGATCAGGGCAAAGTAAAACACAAAGATAAGCAAGCCAGCAAAAAAAGGATGGAGGAAAGAGATTCCGAAACAAAAACGGAAGATTCACATTCATAGCGGAATGAAAACAACACAAAAGTTTTGTGTTGTTTTTAAAATTTAATTTTGTCCAAAACTAATTGACCTCTATTGTTTACCAAGATTAAAACTTTGGGATTAACTTTGGGATTAATATCCTAAACAATAAACTTTATAATATTACCGAAACAAAGTTATGTTAACATGGATGTATTATGCACAAATGCAATAATTAAGACACAAAGAAATAATGATCAGTTTTTAATATTATTATTGGCTTAAAAATTAATTTCATAAAAAAGTGTTTTTATTTTTTATTTTCAAGAAATTCTCTTTAACTTGTATAAGATTGTTAAAATAATCAATACCGGAAACGTTAGTTAAGTTTAAAATAAACAATTCACAAAAACCCTAGTTGACTCACATGAAATAAACCTCGTTATGGAAATATTATGTTGTTTTGTTTACAAAATGCTCCAGAAAAGAAGTATAATAAATATATTATTCTTGATTTAAGTTTGGTAGCCAACCATAATAGCGAATACCAAGTTGGGATTCTATATTTTTTATCATTGACAATAAAATATATGGATTAGCTTATAATTGAGAAGAAAAGTTCAAACAATTGAAATCTCAAATTTCAGACAAATCCCTAAAATCTATTAAACAGAACCTTTTATGCTGGAGGTACTTATGTTACAATTGGAGTAAACATTGAAGCTAGTACATCTTGATTTGATGTAAATGATAGTTTCATAGTTAACTACGGTTGTTTATGGGATGCTTATGTATTTTAAGTATCGAATAGTTTTATGATATTTGCAGCCATTAAATGTTAGTGGCTGCAAATTTTTAAAGTAATATGCTAAAAAAAACACTTTCTATAATAGGGCTATTGGCATTGTGCATTGGCACTGCTTTATCGCAAAAAGTAACCATTTCGGGCTACATTTCCGACATGTCCAATACCGAGCGGTTGATTAATGCAACCATAATCAGTATCAATAATAACAGGTATTGTACTACCAACGACCAGGGTTTTTACAGCCTTACATTAAAAAAAGGTACTGTAGCGCTCTGTGTTTCGTACGTTGGCTTCAGCCCTATGTTAACTAACTTTGTTGCCAACGGCGATACCGTGGTTAATTTTGCCCTAACCCCCAACTCTTCCATCGAAGAAGTAGTGGTTACTTCGGATACCCGTCAGTTGCCCCCGAATATTCAAAAAATATCCATCAGTCAAATTGCAAAACTACCCATACTGGTTGGTGAACCCGATGTAATGAAAACCCTTCAGCTGATGCCTGGAGTACAATCTGGCTCCGAGGGGCACACCGGCTTCTATGTAAAAGGCGGTGAAGACGACCAGAACCTGATTTTACTCGATGGCGTACCGGTATACAATCCTAACCATTTGTTCGGTTTCTTCTCCATTTTCAACGAACGTGCCATACAGGATATAACCATTTACCAGGGCAATTTTCCGGCCAAATATGGCGGGCGGTTATCGTCGGTGGTAGACATACAAACCAAGGAAGGAAACGGGAGAAAGCTGTCTGGCTCAGCATCTGTTGGGGCGTTGGCAACTACGTTGAACCTCGAAGGCCCATTGCTTAGCAATAAAACCACGTTTTTTGTATCGGGGCGTATATCGTACCTCGAATTTTTTGCCACGCCCATTGTAGAACACTTTACACGTTACAATGCAGCCGGTTACAGGTTTTACGATTATAACGCCAAAATTACACATCGCTTCAATAACAAACACAAACTCATTTTTAGCCATTACCGTAGCATTGATTATGGATTTACCGACGAAAGCCGGCAGGAATCCGCAATGGCGCAGGTAAGTAATTATCAGTGGCAGGAAACTACCGCATGGGGCAACCGTATTTTTTCGTTGGCATGGAACTATGCCATTAACCCCCGCTGGTTTTTGAATACCGTGGCCAATTACAGCATGTATGATTATTTATACGACACCCAAAATAATTTTGGTTCAGGCACACAGACAGACATGTTATATAATCAAGCCTCCTCCGTCATTACCGACAAAGGGATACGGACAAACCTAACGTGGTATGCCTCGCCAAAATCTACCTTACGGGGGGGTATTGGTTCCAACCTGCTCACATTTCTGCCGGGTGTTGAAGTAATAAGGAAATCGAATTTAACAATATACGACCAGTTGGGCCATCCGATAAATGTTGATATCGATACCACATTGGGAAATACCAGAATTAGCCCCATAGAAGTTACTGCCTATATCGAAAACGAAATAAAGCTTGGGGAAACGTTTACATTTACGGCAGGGTTGCGTTATGTTAATTATCATAACCATAGCATGTACCAGGTGCTTGAACCGAGGATAAACCTTGCCTGGCGTTTGGGTACGGCGGGGTTGAATGCATCATATGCAGAGGCGAGCCAGTTTAACCATCTTTTGGCAACATCGAAAATAAGCCAGTCTACCGATTTGTGGGTACCAACTACCCGTATTATTAAACCCGAAAAGTCGCGGCAACTTTCGTTAAGCATCAATTATCCGTTAACAAAGACAGTGGGATTTTCTGCCGAAGCCTATTACAAAACGTTATCTGGCCTCGTGGAATACCAGGAAGGGTCTTCATATTTTACGTCGGCCGCCTCATGGGAAGATAAAGTTACCTTCGGTAAGGGGAAATCGTATGGGTTAATTTTTACCCTCGAAAAAAAAACCGGAAAAACAACGGGGTGGATAAGCTACACCTTGTCCAAATCGGTGCGGCAATTTAACGATCTCAACTTAGGCCAGGAATTTCCGTTTGCCTACAGCCGCCCTCACGATTTTAAACTGGTGTTGATGCATAAATTCACCGATCGGTTAGATGCAAGCAGCACCTGGGTTTACCATACGGGAAACAACCTTACACTTGGCGATGTAAAATATTTTGGTGTTTTTTTATATTTGCAGCGCAACAGCTATCGGTTGCCCGATTATCATCGGTTAGATGTTAATGTAAATTACCATTTCCGTGCAAAACACTTAGAGCATAGCATAAGCCTTGGGACTTACAATGCCTATAACCGTAAAAATATTTATAGTTTGGAATATTATCATGCCTATAACTACGCCATCGGTGACCGTTATTTTGTGCGCGAACGGCCACTATTTCCCATTATTCCCTCGTTAACCTACCGTATAAAATTTTAAACTATGCAACGAAATTTTTATATAACCTTTTTTGTTTACATTGCCATTGCAGGTTGTGAGCCTAAGGAAGCCACAGGCCCCTTTTTCCCTAAAATTGCTGTTTTTTGCGTTCTGGAAGCTAATAAAGTACCTACAGCCAGAATAGAATATACACAAAGCATTTCCGATACATCTGCATACTGGTTAGTAACTTCGTGGAACGAAGGTACAGTAAACCCTAAAATAATTTGCAATGTAGCAAACGTAGCGCTTTTTGAAAATGATGTATTGGTCGATTCCCTGCGTTTTAATGCAACAACCCGAATATACGAAGGCAGTAAGCATAAGATAAGGCCTGGGGGCCATTACAAAATAGAAATTACCCTAAATGGTTTGCCCTTGGTTTATGCCACTACTACGGTGCCGCACCCGGTAAAGATACTAAGGCTGGATACGGTAACAGCACAATATAATGGACATATGGTGTTCTGGAATAAAGAATTTCCCTTTATGCTTATTCAAATGGTTTTTGCCGATGATCCTAACGAAAATAATTTTTACGAATTAACCGGTGGGAGTTGGATTACACACGATTCTGCAATAAGTTGGCATGACACTAGATACTATTCTATTATTGAATTTAAAACAAATGGATTATTTGAAAACCTTCCAACCTTATACAACGGGTTTAACCCATATTTCTCTGACAAGTTGTTTAACGGAGAAACAATAGCTTTAAAATTGGAAGATTGGCAATATGGCCAAGGCTTTTTTATTTTCCCTTACGATAGCCTTCTGTGTTTCAACTTAGCCAATGTTTCTGTTGAAAATGCGAAGTACTCCCAGTCGCTGGACAGGTGGTGGCATAACCAAAACAATGCATTTGCTGAGCCTGTGCCTATGTACAGCAATATTGTAAACGGGGTGGGCATATTTGCCTCAAAGGCGGTATCGTCCGATACGATCCGTTTAAAATAAATTTCATATAAACACGTTTGTTAACCTAAAAAAATAAAAAATGAACCGGGCATATTTTTCTAAAAACGCAAACTTGCATTTACAAAATCAACATGGGAGCCGCATCCGACTTTTAAAATCAAATTTTGTACGGATGAAAACTATAATTTTTGTCACCCTTTGTGTTCTATTCGTTTCGTGTAAAAAGAAAGGCGCTAATGCCTTCCTCAAGTAATTATCGGAAAATGAGGGCTTTGTGTGATAAGCATTCAATCAACCAAAAAGAGTGTACCACAACATGGTTCAGAAAAGAAGGATACGGTGGTTCGTTTAACGTTTTTAGACAATGGTATTCTTAATTATCTCGAAGTGGGGTTGCAGTTTGAAAATGGGAATTTTGTTTCGGCTGATACATTATACCTATCTCATGCTTCTTATAATGTGAATGACAATAAACTAACAATTGAAAATTTAGTTCCCAAATTCAAACCCTTCTTTACCGTGAAGGATTATACATTTCGGGTACATAAAAATGACCGAGACACCGTATTGACGATCAATTATGAGGTAACAGAAAGCAATATCTATAAAAAATACGAATTGGATTTTAGTAAACTTTGAATTTCTTTGAATTACTTAGTGGTTGACTTTGTGCGACTTCGTTGTAAAAAATATTTAAACACGAAGCTCACAAAGGATGACACAAAGGCACACTAAGTTTAGAAATTATTAAATTTAAAGAAGAATTTTAAAATCTATTAGCGGTGAGGGGCGGAGGTTGCATTTTAGCGACATAATTGCTGATTTCATTAAAAAAAATTTACTTATTTTTGAATTCGGTTCGTTTGTAATTCATCACCCTAAAAAAATATCTCGTGAAATATTCTTTTCTGTTCCTGTTATTGGTTAGTACCAACCTTTTAGCCTCTCGTGTTAATGAAGATTCCCTATACCTTGTTCAACACTATACCAAAGCTGAATTTCAGGTTCCCATGAGGGACGGTGTCAAGCTTTTTACGATAGTGTATTCACCCTCCGATCAATCTCAAAAATACCCTATCCTTTTTAATCGCACTCCTTATAATATTTCTCCTTACGGAAAGGATATGAATTTCATTTTTCGAAGAGGTCTTTCACCAATCTTTTTAAGAGAAGGATTTATTTTTGTTTATCAGGATGTCCGTGGTAGGTTTATGTCAGAGGGGGTTTTTCAACACATGACTCCTTTCATCGACAATAAAAAAACTAAAAACGATGTAGATGAAGGTTCCGATGCATTTGATACCATGGATTGGCTGATAAAAAATTTAAAAAATCATAACGATAGAATTGGTATGTGGGGAATTTCGTATCCGGGATATTATGCCTCATGTGCTGCTATAAATTCACACCCTGCATTGAAATGTGTATCGCCTCAGGCGCCTATCGCCGATTGGTTTTTCGACGACGTTCATCATCATGGAGCTTTCTTTCTGGGTCCGAATTTTGATTTTTTTGCGGCAATGGATCTTCCCAGACATGGGTTTAGCAAAGACTGGATTATTCCTTATCAATGGAAAACCCCCGATGCCTACAATTTCTTCAAAGATTTGGGCCCCCTGCAAAATGCTAAAACGAAATATTTTGGTGATAGCATTGGGTTTTGGAACGATATTGTGGCTCATCCCGATTACGATACATTCTGGCAAAAAAGAAACATACTTCCTCATCTTAAAAATATCAAACCTGCTGTTTTAGTGGTGGGTGGATGGTACGATGCAGAAGACTTGTACGGAACATTCAAGACGTATACAAATATTGAGAAGAATAATCCTGGAATAAAAAACTCGTTGGTAATTGGTCCATGGATTCATGGAGGATGGGCTCGAACAGACGGTTCATTTCTTGGAAATGTATCTTTCGCCAGCAAAACGTCACTCTTTTATCGTGATAGTATTGAACTGCCTTTCTTTATTTATTACCTCAAAGACAAAGGAACATTAAACTTGCCCGAAGCCATGATGTTTATGACAGGAAATAACAAATGGCAACGGTTTGAAACATGGCCTCCAAAAGATTTAGTGCCTAGTAAATTATATCTTAATGCAAACGGGAATCTCTCTTTTAACCCGGCATCATCCGCGGCATCTTCTTTTGATGAATTCATAAGCGATCCAAAGAAGCCTGTTCCATATTCTGAGGATGTTTATTTTGGCATGACCAAGGAATACATGACCGACGATCAGCGGTTTGCCGCCACTCGAGCCGACGTGCTTGTTTATAAAACGGAAGTATTAATAGATGACATCATTTTAGCCGGACCGTTAATGGCTCACCTGAAGGTGTCTACTAGCGGAAGTGATGCTGATTGGGTTGTAAAGTTAATAGATGTCTATCCCGGAGAAGCACCCGACAACCCAACGACCGGTCACGGTATGAGAATGGGCGGATACCAACAGATGGTGAGAAGTGAAGTAATCAGAGGTAGATACAGAGAAAGTTATGATAAGCCCATGGCATTGGAGCCGGACAAAATTGTGGAGATAAATCTTGAACTACAGGATGTTCTTCATTGTTTTAAAAAGGGGCACAGGTTGATGGTTCAGATTCAAAGTACATGGTTTCCTTTGGTTGATATTAACCCTCAGAAATATGTCGAAAACATTTACAAAGCCAAACCGGAAGATTTTATCAGAGCCACACACAGGCTGTATCATGAAATGGGCAATGAATCGTTTTTTGAAGTTGGGATTCTAAAATAGGGTTTTCCTAGGTAATGCAACACTTCCACAAAACTTACTAATTGGATAATAATAAGAAGGGTTAGTATTGCATTAATGACTTCAAATAATAGGGGCTAATAATATTGCACCAATTAAAAAAATTAGGGGGTTGGTGAAAATTGGAATATTTCATTGTTATAAATATAACACTGTTGTGTGTAAACTTAAGAAACCACCTCGACAACTTTATTCTTTGATTTATGAGTTAAATTTGGAGTTTTTAAATGAAAGATTAGCAAACAAATCTGTTATTAAAACAATTCTTTCAGATAATTGTAATATATAGCAATGAATGGATTATTAACATTGACTGCATTTGTATTGGACGACTTCACAAAAATTTTAAAAAATGGCAGAAGAATTGACCATAAAGAACACAATTGAGATAAATGCAACAACTTCAAAAGTTTGGGATGCATTGACAAATCCTGAAAAAACCAAAATTTATATGTTTGGTTGTGAAACAGTTTCGGACTGGACAGTTGGAAGTGAATTACTTTGGAAAGGTAACTATGAAGGCAAAGAAATGATTTTTGTTAAAGGACATATCGTAACTATTGAGCCGGCAAAAAAACTTGTCTATACCACTTTTGACCCAAATTCAATAATTGAAGACAAACCCGAAAATTATTTAAGCGTAACATACGAATTAACAAATAAAAACGGAATAACAATTTTAAACGTTACACAAGGCGATTATTCTAAAGTTGCTGATGGCGAAAGAAGATATAACGAAAGTTTAAATAATGGAGAAGGTTGGAACCCTATTTTAATTGAAATAAAAAAAATAGTAGAAGCAAATTGACAACTTTATTTCGTTAAAATAAATGCGATTTGAGAAAATATTAGCGAAAAATCATGAGTATAATCTTACAAATTTTAATTGCCCTTATAGCTTTAGAGCATTTGTACATCTTATGGATGGAAATGTTTGCTTGGGAAACCGCCGGAAAAAGAACATTCAAAAAAGCAATGCCGGATGATTTGTTTAAACCTACCAAAGGGTTAGCAGCTAATCAAGGTTTATATAATGGATTTTTAGCCGCCGGATTAATCTGGACATTCTGGATTACAGACAATCTGTGGAAAACAAATATTTCTATTTTCTTTTTAGGTTGTATTTCTGTAGCAGGAATTTACGGTGCAATATCTGCTGACAAAAAAATATTTTTCGTGCAGGCTTTACCTGCAATTATAGCTCTACTAATTGTTGTATTCGCCTAATATACTTTGTTTAAATTGCTCTAAATATGGCCGCGTTATTCTAAAGAACGATCGTGAATAAACGACTTTTTAAACGAAATACGTTTTACATTGGCAAGGCGATCCCAACGAAGTTCAACACATATAGGCGGATGTGTATACAATGCGTCGTGTGTTTCTTTCAAAAGATCAACAATTGGTATTCCGACAGGGCATTTGCTCAGATCAATTTTACCAAGCTTGTCCTGTGTGGCAAAAGCTCCCTGACACCAATGATCGTTTTCCTCAAACATATTATATCGGTACACCCCAAAGTCTTTCATATCGTAGCATTTAACCATCGTCCGGAAACGAAGAATTTCGGGGATGTTTATTCCCGAAGGATCGTTGTTCATGCAATAACCATCAAAATCGGCGTATTTATCACTCAGACGTTGACTGTCTAACTTGTATTTAATCACTGCATCCTGCTCTGACAGTGGAATGGAGGTTGGGAATATTCCATCAATTTGATTGAAAGGGGCAGTAGCGGGTAATCCAAAGCTTAATGTATGTATGGCTGGGTTGGCGAGGCAAAACCTTGCATTCCACTGAATTGGTGTTAAAGGGCTGGTAAGGCCGGCTAATTTTTGTGGAGGTTTGGATAACTGTCCGCCTTTATCGTTGGGTGAAATAATAAATACGCCCATGTCCTTGGCCTGAGCAAGATCAATGGCTCCCTTGTTTCGCTGAAAAAAGTAATAATAATGCAGGTTCATAAAATCGAACATGTCGGTTTCAATGGCTTTAATAATTATTTCGAGCGGTGCATGGGTGCTAAAACCGACGTGTTTTATTATGCCTTCATCTTTCATTTTTAGAAGTTCTTCCACAGGCCCATTTTTCCGACAGGCGGTTTGATAGCATTGCAAGTTGTTTAAACCGTGCCAGGCATAAAAATCGAAATAATCAGTTTTCAATGTAATGAGTTGTTCTTCTACCAATTTTCGGGTTTCCTCGGCAGTGGATGGCGCACCTTTCGTCATAAGGTGATACGAACTGCGTTTTAATTTCAAAATATCGTTCAACACAATGCCATATACCGTTTCACTTTTCATGTAACCATAAGCTGTTTCAATATGGTTAATGCCCATTGAAAAAGCTGTTTTCACAGTTTCTGTGCATTCCTCAAGCGTGTCATCGGGAATTACGTTGCGGGGCTCGTTCCATCCGTGCTTAAAGCGCATGCCCCCCAGAGTAATAACACTTAATTTTTCATTCGTTTTCCCAAATCGGCGGTATTCCATTGAAGGGTTATCAAAAGGTGAATTTTTAAAAATCATTACCAGTTTAATTATTCGGGTAAAATACGTTTTAATATTTAATTCGTTGCAACGTTTTTAACAGTGAAAGGGAATAAGTTGTTTAAAATTCACTTGTTATTTCATATCATTTGTATCTGATTAAAATATTGAATAAATCTTAAAAATCAATAAAAAAATAACGTCTCTATGGACGTTACCTTAATATCGTCCCACTGGGATAATATTTCTATTTATTTCTGCAATTTTATCCAATTGATATTTCTATCCCTATATCCCATGTTTGTATTAAGTTACTGCATCATATACAACATTGGTTCATAAAATTTATGACAAATTTGTCGTTTAAGTTCCAGTGCAGAAAAAGTCTATTTTGTACCTGTTAACAGATTAATCGTTATAAACCATTGTCTATATGAAAGATTAATCGATTCTTTCATCAAAACCACCCACGAACAAAGTTTTATGGGTGGTGACAGATTGCACCTTATTCAGAAAGGACAGGCAATTTTGTAAATTTTTTATAACTCCCAATTTCACAAAACATCTGTCAACACAAACGAAGTGTTTTTTTCAACACCATTACGGTTATACCGGATGTGTATTTTTTTACCGGGTCGTTGGATAAAAAGCCCGTTAATTTCTGAAATGGAAAGATTACTTACCTGCTCTCCGTTAATCTGAATAATTTTGTCACCAACTTCCAATCCTGCCTTATGGGCTGGCGAGACCTGTTGGATATAGGAAACGATGTATACGGGTTGTCCTGGTATTACTGCCGAAACTTCCATGCCACTCAAATTGCTACGGAATGGCCGTTTGTAGTTGCTATTTGGGGTTAATGTAAGTTTTTGTCCACGATAATCGATAATAAGATTAAACCGGCTCAGAATTTCGGCGCCAAAACTTCCTTGCCGGTTATCCTGATATGATGCACAATTAAGCGAAATGGTATCGGGGAATGAAACCAGTACATTGGTAAAATCAAATTTATCGATTGATACTTTCGGTATTTTACCTATTTTTCCCATCACTATTCCACCTAAGCCCAATCCCAGATAGGCCGGTGCGTTTTTTGCAGGCAATTTAAATGTCGGTGCCGACTGCATGTTTATCCACATCGCATAACTTGCTCCCAAATCCAGTAAAAACCGAACTGGCAATTCTGAACTGTCACATTGTGTGATGATAGCGTTTATATAAGGTTTGGAACTCTCAATCATCATTGGGACTGCTATCTGCCGGCGACTATTCCCCTTGTATTTGTATTTTTTATGGGAATTTAACGTAACAACCTGCTGATCGTAGTTAATTTCAACAATCAGATCTTTGAATAATTCATAGCCAATTAAACCATGGATGGGTATTCCAAGAAAGTTCGACAACTTTAGTTCATTGTCTTCTATTACCAGTAAGTCTTGATGTTCTCCTACCAAGCCACATATGTTTATGTCGTTTTCTATAGAATGATGTGCAAGCAGGCTCTTTCCTTCTCCCAAACCATTTATCGCAAAGTCTTTTGAGTATTTTAAAGGCTTCAATCCTGGAGGACTGTTAGTTTGTAAAATGGTATTACTTACTCCGGTATCGAGAATGAAATTAAGTGTATCGGAGTTATTAATCCGCACGGGAATGATAATCAAATTATTGATATACTTAAATTTTATTGAAACCTTCTTCTTTTTTTCATTCTGGATATATATTCGTTTGGGATTTTTCTGTGCAACCGCCGCATGCTGATAAGCACACCCAATAATTAAAACAATTGTTATGGATAAAAACTGTTTACAAATTGTTTCCATTGTATTGGGTGTTAGGTAATATTTTCTTCATTGGTATGATCCATTGATAAGGATTATCCCTATGATGTCAAAAAGGCAGAGTAATAAGGGTATTGACTGCCATAAAAACTGTACATTTAATAAATATTACAATTGGCAACACTTTTGTTCATATCATAAGTAATAATACTTAGAACTATGAATTTAAACAATTTTACGATAAAATCTCAGGAAGCGGTTCAAAAAGCTTCAACTCTGGCTCAAGCTCATCAGAATCAGGCGATAGAGAATGGCCATCTTTTAAAAGGATTGATGACTGAAGCGGAGGATGTAGTTTCTTTTCTTTTGAACAAGCAAAATATAAATATTTCAAATCTTACCAAAGTCCTCGACAAAGTTATTGAGTCGTATCCTAAAGTGGTAGGAGGTGAAGAATATTTATCACCGTCGGCGAATACATCATTGCAAAAAGCAATTGTTATATCAAAAGAATTTGGCGATCAGTTTGTTTCAGTTGAACATATCCTTTTAGGGATTCTTGCAAGCAGCGACAATCTTTCGCAGATATTGAAGGATAGTGGAATAACAGAATCAGATTTGCGTAAGGCGATTAATGAGCTCCGGAAAGGATCGAAAGTAAACAGTCAGACCAGTGAAGATACCTATAATTCTCTCAACCGATATGCGATTAACCTAAATGAAATGGCCCGAAACGGGAAACTTGATCCGGTAATTGGCCGCGACGAAGAAATCCGAAGAGTACTTCAAATTCTTTCGCGACGTACAAAAAACAACCCGATACTGATAGGCGAACCAGGTGTAGGCAAGACTGCCATTGCCGAAGGATTAGCCGACAGGATCGTAAAAGGAGATGTTCCCGAAAACTTAAAATCGAAGCAGATTTTTTCACTTGACATGGGCGCATTGATTGCCGGAGCAAAATATAAAGGCGAATTCGAAGAGCGATTAAAAGCTGTTATTAAGGAAGTGGTTGAGTCGAATGGAGACGTGGTGTTATTTATTGATGAGATACATACGTTGGTGGGAGCAGGTAAAAGCGAAGGAGCTTTGGATGCTGCCAATATCCTAAAACCAGCCTTGGCCCGCGGAGAGCTTCGGGCAATTGGAGCTACCACACTTAGCGAATATCAAAAATATTTCGAGAAAGATAAGGCATTGGAACGTCGTTTTCAACAAGTAATGATTGAAGAGCCTGACACTCTGAGTGCCATTTCGATACTTCGTGGGTTGAAGGAACGTTATGAAAATCATCACAGAGTACGAATCAAAGATGAAGCGATTATTGCTGCTGTTGAACTGTCGCAACGTTACATTACCAACAGGTTTCTTCCGGATAAAGCCATCGACCTGATTGACGAGGCGGCTTCAAAACTTCGTCTTGAAATGAATTCAGTTCCTGAAGAAATTGATGAGATAGAACGCCGTATTAAACAACTGGAAATTGAACGTGAAGCAATTAAGCGCGAAGGTGACGATCCAAAACTTCGTGATTTAAGCAGGGAGATATCTAACCTCATGGAAGATCGTAATAAGCTTCGCTCCAAGTGGGAGATAGAGCGTGGGATAATTGATAAAATCCAGAAAAACAAAACAGATATAGAAAGTTTCAAATTCGAGGCTGACCAGGCAGAGCGAAATGGCGAATATGGTCGTGTTGCCGAGCTCAGGTATGGGCGTATTAAGGATGCAGAGAGCACCATAGTAGAACTTATGGATGAGCTTAAAAAAAGCCAGGCCGATGCTGCATTAATAAAGGAAGAAGTTGGTTTCGAAGATATTGCGTATGTGGTTTCGCGTTGGACAGGTATCCCGGTTACCCGAATGCTTCAAAGCGAACGGGAAAAATTGCTTGATCTCGAAAGTGTGTTGCGAAAGCGTGTTGTAGGACAAGAGGAGGCTATTGAAGTGGTTGCCGATGCTGTTCGTCGTAATCGTGCCGGCCTTTCTGATGCAAAGCGTCCTATTGGGTCGTTTATTTTTCTGGGGACGACAGGGGTTGGTAAAACAGAACTTGCAAGAGCCCTCGCCGAATTTTTATTTAATGACGAAAACCTGATGACCCGTATCGATATGAGTGAATACCAGGAGCGGCATTCTGTTTCGCGTTTGATTGGTGCGCCTCCCGGATATGTTGGTTACGAAGAGGGTGGCCAGTTAACCGAGGCCGTTCGACGTAAACCTTATTCGGTGGTACTTTTGGATGAAATTGAAAAAGCTCATCCCGATGTATTTAATATTCTTCTTCAGGTTCTTGAAGACGGTCGGTTAACCGATAACAAAGGTCGGCTTGTCAATTTTAAGAATACCATTATTATTATGACGTCAAATATCGGATCACACATTATTCAGGAAAATATGGATGCAATGACTGATAAAAACCATAGTGAAATGATGGAAAGGACAAAGATAGACGTCATGGCACTCATGAAACAAACCATAAGGCCTGAATTTCTGAATCGGGTTGACGAAATTGTCATGTTTTCACCTCTTACAAAAGCTCAGATACGTGAAATTGTTAAAATCCAATTCATTCATATTCAGAATATGTTAAAAGATTCGGATATTACCGCCGAACTTACAGAAGATGCTGTGGATTGGATCACAAAATCGGGCTATGATCCTCATTTTGGTGCACGTCCTGTAAAACGTGCCCTTCAAAAACTGGTTTTGAATGAGTTGTCGAAGAAAATTCTTGCCGGCACTATTCAAAAAAATCGACCAATTGTTATCGATAGTTTTGGCGAAGAGCTGGTATTCAGAAATTAATGCTGGATAAATCAAAAAATCCCGGACGATAATAAACCCGGGATTTTTTAATTAGTATTGTAGCTTTTGATACAATCGTCTAGATTGCTGTATATTTCGAATACATTATGCAATTGCAAAAGTTTAAAAAGATCCATCACCTCCCGGTTAATATTGCAGATTTTGAAATGTCCATAATTAACATTGGCTGTTTTCATAACCGACAAAAAAACGCCGAAACCAGAACTATCAATAAAATTGATACCTTCGAGGTTTAAAATTAACATAGTGTTTGGACTGCTAAACAGATTGTTCAATTGTTCTTTCACAGGCTCAGTAATCATTGCGTTGAATCTGGAAATGTTTTCAAAAGAAGCAACATAGATGTTATTAATTTGTTCAACCTTCAACATGGTGGTTACATTTTTTAGGGTAAAATAGTGATAAATTACATTGGTTTAAAAGCAATACCATCCTGCATCGCCGGACTAAAGAATATTTGTAAACACGAAGGCACAAAGACACAAAGTGCTGGTATTGTGTGGTTTTTCTTTGTAACTTCGAGCCTTCGTGTTCATTTTTTTTAAGAGTTATAACTTCAATAGGGTTCCAGTTAATTCTGATATAGCAACTTTGCATTGAGTTACAAAATTGTCGACTAATTGAGGGTAACTTTCCGTGTTTTGATTATCCTTGGTTAACAATTCCAGGGATTTTAAATCGGAAGCCAATAGATTCATTCCCATTATTGAAACTGACGATTTTGCTTTATGCGCTAGTTTTCCAAGCTCATAATAATTTTTGTCGGCCAATAGTTGTGGCATTTCAATGATGTATTCCTGAACTTGTTCATCGAAGATTCCAATCATTTCTTTAATTATTTCGGTATCTCCACCAGACATGTTCTTTAAATAGGTCAAATCTGTTATCATGCTATAGAATTAAAAATCGATTTTAAATATACGCCAAAAATTATATAAATGAAAGATTGCTTTGAGATATTTGATTTTTTTATAATTTTATTTTTTCATAAAACTCACGAAATCTAATCGAAAATTCAATTTTAGTAGATCTTCTTTAATATATTTGTTAATAAAATGAACATGAAAAAGCTCACTATATTTATTTTCCTGGCCTTATTTTTCATATCTGCCTACACTCAGACATCTGAAACCAGCAGTGATGCTGTGTATGAGAACGATATTAAAGTAAAAAAATTATACAATAAGGCGTTACAAAGCATTAAAGCCGAAAATTATGTTCAGGCTCAAACATTTTTAAATCAGGCAATTGAATTGAATGCCGGTTTTGGCAATGCATACCTCGAACGTGGTAAAGTTCAATTGCAATTGGACCAAAAAGATGCTGCCCTTATCGATTTTAACAATTGCCTGCAACTTAATGGTAAAGAGGGTGAAGCCTATTATTGTAAGGGGTATCTCTCTCTAGTTCAACATAAATATGACGATGCGATGCAAAACTTTAACGATGCCATTACAAACAATTTTACTCAACCGATTACTTATTATTACAGAGGGGTTGTAAATATGGTAAGGGAGGATTATAGCTCTGCAAACCTTGATTTTACTTATGCTATTGATAAACGTAGCAATTTTGTTTACGCTTATCATGATCGTGGAGGGTGTAAATTGAAAATGAAAGATTTTAAGGGAGCTCAGGCGGATTACGAAAAAGCCATTCAGCTTCAACCCAAATTTGCCTTGGCTTATAATAATTTAGGAATGGTTAAAGCCGAACAGGGCGATTTTGCCGGAGCAATTGAAGCTTATACTAAAGCCATTGAGTTAAACCCCGATTTTTATCTCGCATATAATAATCGGGGTCAGGCATATTTTCATTCAGATAACAGAAAAAATGCCATCAACGATTTTTCCAAAGCGCTTTCTCTCCGTCCCGACTATCTTTCGGCGTTAAATAACCTTGGCGCATCTCAGGTAGAAGAGAAAGATTACAAAACGGCTCTTGGTAATTTCAATAAAGCGATTGAGTTAAACAGTCAATATGGAACTGCTTACCTAAACAGAGGGAGCTTAAAAGAATCATCGGGTGATCTTCAGGGGGCATATACCGACTGGAAAACAGCTGCCCAACTTGGCATAAAAGAAGCCCTAGAATACATGAACGAATACAAATAAATTGAATCATAAATATTCTCAGAATGAGTATTAGAAATATTAGAACCTTCTTATTAATAGTTGCTTTTCAATGTTTTTTAATAGGTTGGATAAGCGCTCAATATGAAATCAGGGTTCCCAGATCGTCCCTCAAAGTGACACGCGAAGGTCTGCTTGATGCAATGCAAAATATTGACGAAGGTGATAACTGGGTTCGTCGCGGCAAAGGTGCCATTCCAAAGGCCATCGAATGTTATAATAAGGCATATGATTATAATAAGAATTGTGCTGAGCTTAATTTAAAAATTGCTTTGTGTTACCTCCGTTCCGACCAGAAATATAAGGCTATCGATTATGTGAAAGCCTCTTATGAAAAAGACTCAACCATATATAAAGATATTCTACTACTTTTTGGACGGGCATACCATTATAACCTTGAGTTTGACAAAGCAATTGAAAAATATGATGCCTTTTATAAAAAACTTGGTAGACGTGAGCAGAAAAAAAAGGCTGAAATGCTTTATAAATATATCGATGAGTGTAAAGCCGGTAAGGAAATGGTTAGTCACCCTAAAAGAGTAGTTTTCCTGAATCTGGGAGATTCCATTAATTCGGCATATGACGATTATAATTCGTTAGTCCTTCACAACGATTCCATGATGTATTTAACATCGCGAAGGCCATGGGGTAAAAAGCCCAAGCCAGATAAGGTTTATTATATGTATGATGAAAATATTTATTTATCATATAAAAATGGAGGCAACTGGTCTAAAGCTGAATATTTAAAAGATGAGGGATTTAACACGAAGAGAAACGAAGCAATTGTTTGGGTATCGGAAGACGGAGATACCCGTTATTTATACGATGGTTATCGCCACAATGGAGATATTCTTGTCTCGTACTTCAAAAAGGGCAATTGGACTCATCCCAAAAAAATCGGACGAGGATTTAATACTAATTCATCTGAAACCTCTTTCGCAATAACAAAGGATGGAAACACAATTTATTTCGTAAGTAACGATCCAAGCAAAAATATTGGAGGGAAAGATATTTATTTCTCCCACAGGAATAAAAAAGGAAAATGGGATTCTCCGGCAAATCTGGGAACAGTGATCAATACCAAATATGATGAAGAAGCAGTTTCCCTTTCACCAGATGGAAAAGTATTGTATTTCAGTTCCAAAGGCCATAATGGAATGGGTGGTTACGATGTGTACCGTTCGGAAATGGATGCTAATGGTAATTGGATGAAGCCGGAAAATCTGGGTTATCCCATTAATACACCTGATGATGATTTGTTTTATCGTCCGACAGATATTGCCAAAATTGCTTATTATTCCTCACGGAGAATTGATTCCCGTGGCGGATTCGACATTTATAAGGTTCTTTATCTTGGCGCTGAGAAAAAAATGGTACTTAGCGCAGAAGAGCAGCTAAGTGCATATTTCGATAAACCCATAAATGAAATTTTTTCCCGGCAAGCAGATCCGATTAATATTGTAACTCGCGAACCTAAAAAGACAGAAATTGAATTCTATTTAAGAGGAATTGTTACCGATATTAAAAGAAAAAATCCCTTAGTTGCCAAAGTTGATTTAATTGATTTGGAGCGCAGCCAGGTAATTGCAACTACAATAACTTCTGAATTAGGTAGATATGACATAAAAATTCCAGAACTAAAGAATTATGGAATAGAATTTCGAGCAAAAGATTACATGTTCTTTCTTGATGTAGTTAACATTTCACCAAAAATAATTGCAAAAGAAAAGTGGCACAGTGTTGCCCTTACCAAAATAGAAGTGGGGTCGAAGATTGTTCTTAAAAATATCTATTTCGAATCGGGAAAAGCTCTACTTACTGCGAAATCGAACATCGAATTGGATATTCTGGTTACCTTTTTAAAAGAGAATAATGAAATTAAAGTCGAAATCTCAGGACATACTGATAATATTGGTTCGTCGGCCTTAAATACAAAATTATCCGGTGCCCGTGCGGTGTCTGTAGTCAATTATTTGGTGGCACATGGTATTCCTCAGGAACAATTGATATCAAAAGGATATGGTTCTTTACAACCTATTTCGCCAAACACAACGTCTAAGGGACGACAACTTAACCGCCGAGTGGAATTCAAGATTCTGAGTAAGGAGTGAAGGACATATCAGTGAGGATGGATAGAAAGTGCATCATCATTATATTTCCTTGAACCAACTGGCATACATTTTATAATTATTGGCAATTTTCTGAATCATATCAGCAGTTTGCTGTGGCTCGATATCTTTCAGTTTTTTTGCCGGATTGCCGCCCCAAACACTATTAGGCTCAACCATGGTATTCGACAATACAATAGCGCCGGCTGCAACAATGGAATTCTCTCCAATCACAGCATGGTCCATCACAATTGCTCCCATACCAATCAACACATTCGATGAAATTTTTGCCCCATGAATTATTGCATTATGAGCAATAGAAACGTTGTCGCCAATTTCAATCACCGATTTTTGATATAATGTGTGAAGCACAGCGCCATCCTGAATATTCACATTATTACCAATTCGAATAGAATTTACGTCACCGCGAATAACAGTATTAAACCAAACACTGCATCCATCGCCTATGATAACATCGCCTATAATAGTTGAGTTTTCTGCCAGAAAACAATCGTTCCCAATAATTGGAGTAAAACCTCTCACTGATTTAATCAAAGCCATACTAAATAAATGTATAAAATTTTACAAAAATATCAATTCCAAATGTTTACATCTTTTACGTTTGAAGAACCTGAACTCTTACAAATCCGAAAAAATTCATTCCTGCTTGTTTCACAAAATTACTAACAAACATAGTTTTTACCAACCAGTTTTTCATATTTGATTGATTTACCCTTTTGAAAATCAATTAATATGTTTAACAACCTTATGTCATAAAACACATTCATAATCAATAAGAACAATGTTATTTATCTAAATATCTATAAGATGCCTATATAAATCAATCCGCTTTTGGCAATTTTAAGTAATAACAATTTTTCAGCAACTTTGATTTGTGAATGACTAATTTTGACCAAATTTTAACGGGTATATTAACTTAACTATTCTTTATGAGTAATCGTTCAAGAATTAAGGAGCTTGAAGAAGTTGTAGTGAAATTCGTTGGTGATTCAGGAGACGGCATGCAATTAGCCGGGACCCTATTTTCCGATGCAGCTGTTAAAGCGGGTAATGATATGGCTACATTTCCTGATTTTCCGGCAGAAATAAGGGCTCCTCACAATACTGTTGCCGGAGTTTCCGGTTATCAGGTACATATTGGGAAAAACAAAATTCACACATCGGGAGATTATTGTGATGTATTGGTAGCAATGAACCCGGCGTCGCTCAAAGCCAACCTCAAATGGGTTAAACTCGGAGCTACCATCATAGTCGATTCTGACACTTTCGAAGAAAAAGCTTTCGCTAAAGCAGGTTACGACTCAAATCCTCTTGAAAGTGCAAGTTTTACTTCCTATTATGTGATTAAAGCTCCAATATCATCGATGACAAAAGAGGCTCTGACCGATTTGCCTGTTGATGGCAAGATGGCAGACAAAACCAGAAATATGTTTGCATTAGGGTTAATTCTATACATTTTCAATCGTCAACTCGATCCGACCATTCATTATATCAAGGAAAAATTTGCAAAAAATCCGTCGGTTTTTGAAGCTAATATCACTGTACTTAAAGCGGGGTATAATTATGCCGACACTATTGAAGCGCTTCCCTCTATTTACAATATTGCCCCGGCAACCATCGATAAGGGGAAGTACCGCAATATTACTGGAAATATAGCATCGGCATGGGGATTGCTTGCTGCCTCAGAGCGTTCAGGCAGACCAATATTTTTAGGATCGTACCCAATTACGCCAGCTACCGACATTATGATAGAACTGGCAAAATATAAATCACTTGACGCAAAAGTATTTCAGGCAGAGGATGAAATTGCCGGAATTTGTTCGGCTCTAGGTGCCAGTTACACCGGTTCACTTGCTGTTACAACTACTTCAGGCCCAGGACTATCTTTAAAAAGCGAAGCTATTGGTCTGGCCGTAATCACCGAACTTCCACTTGTAATTATCGATGTACAACGGGCAGGCCCTTCTACGGGTATGCCAACAAAATCAGAACAGGCCGATTTATATCAGGCATTATTTGGCCGTAACGGCGAATGTCCTACGGTAGTTATGGCTGCTTCCTCACCCGTGGATTGTTTCTACTCAGCATTCGAAGCGGCAAAAATTGCTATGGAACATATGACACCCGTGATATTGCTATCCGACGGATACATTGGAAATGGTTCCCAACTGTTTAAAATTCCGAAAGTAGCTGATTTGCCAGAGATTCATCCACCAATTGCAAAACCAAATGACCCCAATTACCAGCCATTCCGGCGCGATCCGGAAACGTTGGTTCGTCAATGGGCCTTGCCTGGCACCGACGGGTTGCGTCACAGGGTTGGAGGTTTGGAAAAAGAAAACGGAATAGGCACAGTTTCCACCGATCCCAACAACCATCAACTTATGGTAGACATAAGGGCTGCCAAAGTGCAAAAAGTGGCTGATTTCGTTGCTGAACAGGAAATTGTTGGCGACAAAGAGGGAGACTTACTTATTGTTAGCTGGGGAGGAACTATGGGAGCAATGACCTCGGCAGTAACCACCCTTCAAAAGGAAGGAAAAAAAATCAGTCTGGCACATTTCAAATATATCATGCCATTGCCAAAAAACACGGCAGATGTTTTCAAAGGATACAAAAAAATACTGGTGTGCGAATTAAATAGCGGCCAATTTGTAAATTATCTTCGGATGACTCACCCTACTTTTTCTTATCAACAATATAACAAAGTGCAGGGGCTGCCATTTATGGTTTCTGATTTGATTATGAAGTTTAACCAAATGCTCAACGAAAAATGAAAGATCAAGATATAATAACCAACCCAACTGTAGAGCGAAGTGAGTTTCCTCTTAGTAAAGAGGATTTTGTAAGTGATCAAATGGTACGGTGGTGTCCGGGCTGCGGCTCACATGCCATTTTAAATTCGGTAGAAGTCGTTTTTCCGAAAATTGGTTACAAGAAGGAAAATTTCATGATTGTTTCAGGGATTGGCTGTTCTTCAAGATTTCCCTACTATGTAAACACTTATGGATTTCATGGTATACATGGAAGAGCCTCAGCCATTGCTACCGGTGTTAAACTTGCCAATCCGGGACTAAGCGTTTGGATCGCTACCGGCGACGGAGATTCCATGGCTATTGGAGGAAACCATTTCATACACCTGATACGACGCAATGTGGACGTAAATTTGTTGCTTTTCAATAATCAGATTTATGGATTAACCAAAGGACAATTCTCTCCAACATCGCCTATCGGAACTGTTACGAAAACATCACCTCAGGGAACCATTGAGCATCCATTCAACCCCGGTGAATTGGTTATAGGGTCGCAGGGAACATTTTTTGCCAGAGTAATTGACAGTAACCAGAAGATGATGACTGAGGTAATGTTCGAAGCCGCCCGTCATGATGGTACTTCAGTAATAGAAATACTTCAAAATTGCATCATTTTTGCAGACAAAACACATGCTCAGATAACTTCCAAAGAATTCCGGGACGACCGACAGTTGCATCTCGAAAACGGTAAGCCAATGCTTTTTGGCAAGGAACGGGAAAAAGGAATACGTTTGAATGGCACACATCTCGAAGTAGTTAATGTTGGAAAAGGCGGCATCACTGCAAAAGATGTTCTTGTACACGACCAGTATAGTGTTGACCCCGGTATTCATCTGATGCTTGCAAAAATGTCGTATCCCGAATTACCAGTGGCTCTTGGTGTGATAAGATCAGCACGTTTTTCAACATTCGATGATCAGGTTGAAGAGCAAATACGTATAGGAAAGGCTCATGCTAAAATCCGAAACGTCGACGATCTTCTTAATTCGGGCGACACATTTATAGTAGAATAAAAAAAATACATTTTTTACATCTAATAATAATAAAATCCCATACTCTCACGAGCATGGGATTTTATTTGTTTAATGGTCAAAAAATTTCATTATTGAAAATTGACATATTGAATTATTAAATTGATATATAATTATTTACGTGCTGTGGCGAACTTTTAATCACACAAAGTAAAATTAAATGTTTTAAATGTATCTTTGAGAACCTACTGATATTTGGCATAAACTCAAAATTTCGCCCATCAATAAACGTATGAAGCTTTCGGTTATTATTGTCAACTATAATGTAAAGTTTTATCTGGAACAATGTCTGTTCTCGGTTTTAAAAGCACTACAGAATATTAATGGAGAAATCATTGTTATTGACAACTGTTCGGTGGATGGTTCCGAAGTGATGATACGAAATAAGTTTCCGCAGGTGAAACTTATTGTAAATCATCAGAATGTTGGTTTTGCACGTGCTAATAATCAGGCACTGAAAATTGCCAAGGGCGAATATGTGTTACTCTTAAATCCCGATACGGTTGTGGAGGAATCCACGTTTGCGCGGTGTATTGGGTTTATGGACGAGCATCTGGATGCCGGAGCTCTTGGTCCTAAAATGATTGACGGGAAGGGCAATTTTCTTCCCGAATCCAAACGCGGACTTCCAACTCCTAAAGTCGCATTTTATAAAATTTTTGGACTTACAAGGCTTTTTCCTCATTCAGAAACCTTTGCAAAATATTACCTGGGTAATACGAGTATTGATGAAACCCAGGTTGTGGAAATTCTTACCGGGGCTTTTATGTTCTTGCGACACAGCATAATAGAAAAAATAGGTTATCTGGATGAATCATTTTTTATGTTTGGGGAGGATATTGATTATTCGCATCGCATTGTGTTGTCCGGATCAAAAAACTACTATTTCCCGGCAGTCTCTATTATTCATTATAAAGGCGAAAGTACCAAAAAAGGTAGTCTTAACTATGTAATGATATTTTATGAGGCGATGCGTGTGTTTGTTAATAAGTACTTTACCGGAGGGCCGACCCGTTTCTTTTCATTATTAATTTATGTGGCAATTTATTTCAGGGCAGCTCTTTCGCTTTTAAAACGATCGTTTTCACGCATCCTTACAGCCCTTCTCGATGGTATTCTTATGTATGCCACATTTTATCTTGTTTCATTATTGTGGGAAAGGTTCTATTTTAATAACCCCAATTATTATCCCGAGGTATTTCAATCATTTGTTATCCCTGTTTATGTTTCAATTTTAGTTGTATCATGCTTGTTAACAGGTGGATATAGAGTTCCATTTGGTCTGAAAAGAGCAGCAAAAGGAATAGTTGTAGGTGCAGTTGTTATTCTGGTTGTATATGCTCTACTCCCACATCAATTCAGGTTTTCAAGAGCGATTATCTTGTTTGGTGTAGTTTTTTCGGCGGCAATATCGTTATTAACTAAGTATTCATTAAGTTTGACCGGAGCGAGAGAATTTTCATTGGATACTGATCGAAGAAGACACTTTGCCATTATTGGTTCGGTTGATGAATGTAAACGAGTCCAAAACTTACTTCGACTGTCTGGTGTCGAAACTTCGAATGTGGTAAATGTTTATTTTGGTGAAGATATTTCGTCTGAATTTTATCTTGGTAGTTTGTCTCAACTTACTGAAATAATTGCTGTATATAAGATAGATGAGATCATCTTTTGCGCAAGGGATGTTAGTTCATCCGAAATAATTAAGAATATGACTGCGCTTAGTCAAACGAAGGTCGATTTTAAAATTGCGTCTCCTGATAGTGAGTCGGTTATTGGAAGTAATTCGTCGAATACTTCTGGCGATTTGTATGTGATTAAGGTTGATCATAAAATAGGGAAAGGGTTAAAAACCCATTTTTGACAAACTTATACCGTTTTTTATTGTTAAATCTACCGTAACTGAAATTATAACGAATGATTATTGAAGTTCGACTGCCTGCAATGGGCGAAGGAATAACTGACGCAAGGTTAAGCCGCTGGTTGGTTAAGCCCGGAGATTATGTTAAAAAGGATACCCCTTTATTAGAAATTTCCACAGATAAGGTGGATTCAGAAATTGTTACTCCTTCAGATGGCTATGTACAAAAATTGCTTTTTAAAGAAGACGATTTGCCTAAAATAGGTGAATTACTAGTTATTTTAACTTCAGAGCAAAATGAAGTAATTGAAATAAATAACCAGAAACCATTGTTAAGACCTACTCCTGATTTTAAAACAATCTCCGGAAGGGGAGGCTTCAGCAAGCTTCAACAAGATGAACCTTTTACAGAAAGAAAGAGTATTTCGTACAGGTACATTTCGCCCTTTATCAGGACTATTGCTATTCAGGAAAATATTACTGTTGAAGAGCTCGAATCGATATCCGGAACTGGCCTCGATAAGAGAATTACCAAGGATGATATTTTTCTGTTTTTGGAGGAGAGGTCGGTTGAAGAAATCCGCCCAACCGTTATACCTTCAAATTCGGTTAAACAGGAAACCAAAGCAGTTTTGAGTAGCGAACTTTTGAAAGAACCCAGAGAAGATATTGAATATCAAGAATTGAGTAGGATGCGGAAGATGATTGCTGCAAATATGATTCGTTCAAAAAATACTTCACCTCACGTTTCATCCTTTGTTGAAGTAAATGTTACTAAGCTTGTAAGGTGGAGAAATAAAGTAAAACAACGATTTGGTGAGCGATATAAAGAAAATCTTACGTTTCTTCCATTGTTTATTGAGGCTGTGATTAATGCATTGAAAAAATTTCCTACTATAAATGCTTCTTTGGAAGGCGATTTTTTGGTGATAAAGAAGAACATCAACATAGGCATTGCAACTGCATTGGCTGATGGAAATCTCATAGTGCCTGTTATTAGCAAAGCTGATATGCTCGATTTGTCAGGTTTGGTAAAACAAATGAACGATCTTACAAACAGAGCTAGAGAATCGGCATTGTTGCCATCGGAAATTCAAGGAGGCACTTTTACCATCACAAATGTTGGCTCAGTAGGCAATACAGGGGGAACACCCATCATTAGGCAACCCGAGTTGGCAATACTCGCAATAGGAAGTATAAACAAAAAACCTGTGGCCGTTAAAAACGGAGACCAATATGGTATTGCTGTCGCTGACGTGGTTGAATTATGGCTTTCATACGATCATCGGATTATTGATGGTGCTTTGGGAGGATCATTTCTAAAACATATTGCCGAATATCTTGAGGATTTTGATGATACACGATCGGTTTAGATAAAAAAACTACTATATTTACGTCGTCACACCTAATCTATTACCTATTTTGACGGCAATTAATTATAGGGAACTAAGTTCTCTTTGGTTATTTATGAATATTAGTTTATTCAACAAATTCATTTTCTTCACTTTTGTTTTGAGTACTTGTTTAAAGGTAGTTTCAGCACAGGAAAATATAAAAAGTAGAGATTTATTTCTTGAGGCGGAATCTTATTTTCTATATGAAGAATACTCCGAAGCCCTGCCGATTTATGTCAAACTAAAAGATCAATTTCCTGACAATTTTAATATTCATTATAAGATAGGTCGTTGTTATATATATCTTCCTTATGAAAAACAACGTGCAATTGATTATCTTGAACGAGCTTCAGAGCATATTTCTCTTGCATACAAAGAAGGTAACTTTAAGGAAATAAACGCCCCTCTTGATGTTCTTTTTTACCTTGGTGATGCATATCGTGTAAACAATCAGCTTGAAAAAGCAATTAAATCGTACCAAAGTTTTAAGGCGCAATCAAACAACAAAGTTTATGATCTGAATTTGGTTGACGATCAGATAAAGGCATGCCATCGCGGAATTGAAATAGAGAAAACTCCCGTTGATATATCCGAATCAAATTTAGGCGAAGTGATTAATACACCGTTTTCAGAAACCAATCCTGTAGTTTCAGAAAATGAAGACATGTTGGTATATGCTTCAAAATTACCATTCTATCAGGCCGTTTATTATTCCAGAAAAGAATTAGGGAAGTGGACTAAGCCCATTAATATGATTCCCGAACTTGGGGTAGATGGTGATTGTTATCCAACCAGCATTTCGGCAGACGGAACTGAACTTTATATCTACCGGTCAAACGAATTTAAAGGCGATATATTTGTTACTAACTTTCGTAATGGCAAGTGGTCTAAAATTAGGAAGTTAAACGATAATATTAATACCAAATACTGGGAATCTCATGCTTGTATCTCACACGATGGAAAAACCCTGTATTTTACCAGTAATCGAAAAGGGGGATTTGGTGGCCTTGATATTTACAAATCGAGCCGATCCTCAGCTGATAATTGGGGTCCGGCGGTAAACCTGGGGTCTGTAATTAACTCGCCTTATAATGAAGAGACTCCATTTCTGTCATCAAATGGCAAACGCTTGTATTTTAGTTCGTTTGGTCATACTACAATGGGGGGTTATGATGTTTTTTATTCCGATCAAAATTCGGATGATTCGTGGTCAATTCCGGTTAATTTGGGTTATCCGATAAACACATCTGATGATGATGTGTTCTACAATCCGATACGCGATGGTTCCATTGCATACATAGCCAAGTTTGATAAAGGTGGATTTGGACAATACGACATTTATCGATATGAAATTTTTTCGGATCAAAATCCTCGAAAATTTCTGGTGAATGGTTCAGTTAGAATTCCCCATTCAGATATTTCCAAAAACGATGTAATGAAAAATGAACCTTCCCAGTTGGTATCCGAATTTTCTGAAAATAAAATTGTTGCCCAAAATAAAACGAATAAAAAGGATAGTTTATATCAAAAAAATAATAAAGCTTCATTTTCAGATTCGCTTAATAATAAAGGTGATACTGTTAAAATATCCAATACAAAAGCTCTGCTAAACTCCCCATTTCAGTCTGATACCAGTAAATTAATTTCACCTAAAGACAAAGGTAAATCTTCCATACCAGCATTATCCTATGTCTTGTTTTCGGGGTTAATTGGTGTTGTATTCGTAGTTTTATTCATTATTATTAAACGTAGGAGGAAGGATACGCAAAAGAGTACTTAAAAATTCGTATTTTTACTCAAAGCCTAAAGACCAGTAATTTATGTGCCAACCCGTGAAATGTTTATTATTATTGTTGTTTATTTCAAATTGTTTTTCAAGTTATAATTCTATAGCTCAGACTCAAACAAAGTATTCGGCAGCTATGCTCGAAATAAATGAATACCTTCTGGCTAACGAGTTTAATGAAGCCTTGCCTATTTTGAAAGGATTGGTTGATGCCGGTTATCAGAATGCAAATGTAAATTATAAACTCGGGTTATGTTATTTGAATTCCTTTAATTACAGGCATAAAGCAATGCTCTATCTCAAAGATGCCGTTACCGATATATCAGAATCTTATTCTGGTGATAATGAAAATGAAATAAATGCTCCGGTTCGGTCCCTGTTAATATTAGGAGATGCTTACCGTTTTGAAAATCAATTTAAGGAGGCGGAAGATTCCTATCGGAAATATTTAAACCGGGTAATTAGTATCCCTTTAGAACGGGAACTGGCAACAAAACGCCTGGAAGAATGCCACATTGCTCAGTTATTGATAAAAAACCCGATACAGGCAAAGTTTACCAATCTTGGAAGTACTATCAACAGTGGACTATCTGATTTTAACGGATGCATATCCGGTGACGGAAAAGTGTTAGTTTTTACAAGGAAATTAAGGTTTTACGATGCAGTTTTCTATTGCACCAATACTATTTCCGGTTGGTCGGATCCCGAAAATATTACCACCCAAATTGGTTCCGATGGCGAATTTCATCCAACCGGACTGTCTTTCGATGGTTCCCGAATGTTATTAATGAGCTTCACAAAATTAAACGGGTATGATCTTTATGAGAGTGTTAGGTCGACCAATAAATGGCATAAAGTTCATACTTTAAATCCTTTGAATTCTCCTTATCACGATATTGATGCAGTTTATGCACCCGATGGTAAATCGGTGCTCTTTTCCAGTAACCGGAATAATGGAATTGGAGGATACGACATTTATACTTCTTCCATTGGTGAAGATGGAAATTTTTTATCTCCGCAAAATCTTGGTTCTCCGATTAATACAGTTTGGGATGAAAAATCTCCTTCGCTTTATAACAACGGCACTTCAATCATTTTTGGTTCCGAACGAAAACCAGGGATGGGAGGTTATGATCTGTTTTATTCAAATAAAAACAAAGATAATTCATGGGGATATGTGTATAATGTTGGTTATCCTATTAATACAACCGATAACGACTATGGTTTACAATTAACATCAACTGGTAAAGAGGCAATAATATCTAAACACGATAGGGAAGGTTTTGCTGACATGGACATTTTTCAGATTCAGGTTAATGATTTCTCTAAATTCAGGTTAATACCTTTGCATGGTGAAGTAATTGTCAATGGAAAGGAAAATTATTCATCAAAAGAGAGTACATTTTTTCTGGTAGATGAAGCATTGAAGGATACACTTACCGAAATTACCGAAATTGATTCCGGTAAATTTAATCTCGATATTTACCCCGGCAAATTTCAGCTAATCATGTCGAATGTTAATCAAAAATCAATATCACAATCGTTTACTGTGCCTTCTGATCTTGAAAAACCTGAATTCAATTTAGTATCGACTTTTTCATTAGAACCAGAAGCCAAAGTAGGCGTTGAAAATACTCAAAAGCAAATTATTGATACCATTGATATTGTTGACATTTATTTTGATTTCAATAAATCTGACATTTCAGCAAAAGAACAAATGAAACTTTCAGGAATGATTTCCCTCCTTAAAAAAGTCGGAATAAGTAAAATCGAATTATTGGGGTATTCCGATTCTAAAGGCTTACCAGATTACAATTTAAACCTCTCAACTAAAAGGGCTAACCGAATATTAAACTTTTTTATTGAAAATGGAATTTCGGACAAAATACTTACTGCAAAAGGGTTTGGTAGTGCAAATTTTGTTTCGAAAAATTCCAATACTGATGGTACTGATAACCCTAATGGTAGAGCCTTTAACCGCAGAGTTGAGATGGTAGTAACTCCTGCTTTAATGAATGTGAAAATTGACAAAAAAAATAATGTTCCAAGGGAGCTGCGCCCTTGACTCGTACTTAATTTATGGTTATTTTTGTATCTATTAATAATTGAACATTTGTAAGTTTCTGTTATTCTATTCGTTTTGTTTAATATAATTATTAAATTTGCTTAAAGGATAAATTTTGTAACCATGAAACGACCTCTACTACTTATTTGGGCGTTTATTCTTATTCTGGTGCCTGCAGGTGCACAAAAGTCTTCCCAGAATTTGAAGCAGCTTTTTCTTGATGCTGAGTATTTTTTCTTAAATGAAGACTACGAGGAAGCTCTTTATTCATATAATATTATATTTAAACGAGGAAACGGTAATAATGCCAATATTAATTACCGTATTGGGCGGTGTTATTTAAATATCTCTGGCGAAAAAGATAAGTCTATTGAATATTTATTAAAGGCCACATCTAATGTAAGTTCAAAGTATACCGAAGGGGTTTTTAAAGAAATTAAAGCTCCTTTTGACGCGTGGTTTTATCTGGGAATTGCTTATCGTATAAACAATCAGCTTGATAAAGCAATTGAATGTAATTTGCAGTTTAAGCAGTTAATAGGGGCTAAAAATATTCTGGGTAATAAAATTGCTGATAAAGAAATGAATGCTTGTGATATAGCACGAGTAATGATGAAATCCCCCGTTTTTATTAAAACAAAGAATTTGGGACGACCAATAAGTACAAGTTCACGGGATTATTTTCCGGTAGTTTCAGGTGATGAATCTGTAATAGTCTATAATTCAGCTCAAAAATTCTACCAGGCTGTCCTTTTTAGTAAAAAAGTCAAAAATAAATGGTCATCACCGCTTAATATTACTTCCGGAATTCAATCGGATGGTGATCAATATGTATCATCACTTTCATTTGATGGTACTGAATTATACCTTCGGAAAGAAGATAATTTCGAAGCCAATCTTATGGTTTCCAAATACGAAAAGGGAAAGTGGACGAAATCGAAACCTTTAAATCGAAATATTAATACTAAATTTTTTGAGGGTAATTGTAGTGTTTCAAAAGATGGACTGACCCTATATTTTTCAAGTAATCGGTCAGGTACAGTTGGTGAAATGGATATTTATAAATCAATACGAAAGCCAAATGGAGATTGGGGACCTGCTGTTAATCTGGGGAAAATAATAAATACCGAGTTCAACGAAGATGCTCCCTTTATTACAGAAGATGGTAAACGATTGTATTTTGCATCTCAGGGACACAATACAATGGGCGGATATGATATTTTTTATTCTGAACTTGGAAGTGATGGCCAATGGCAAGAACCTATCAATCTTGGTTATCCTGTAAATACCACCGATGATAATATGTTTTTGTGTCCAATAAAAAATGGTAAAGTGGCATATATCGGATTGTATACAAAGGATGGGTATGGTAAGGACGATATACTTCGTGTTCAACTTGTACCTGGTAATGATGAAATAATTGCGGAGCAACCAGCTGAAACGAAAAAAGAAACAAATTCCGTGGCTAAAGTTAATGAGCCTGTTAAGAGGGATTTACCTCCCGATGTGGAAAAAGCTTTAAATAAGGAAAAACCAGATAAACAAAATATTTCATCAGATGCCAAAAAAGAAATTGACAACCTCGTTTTACGGTCATTCTTTTTTGACTTTAATAGTTATGTTTTATCTGAACGTTCCAAACGGGAACTTGATCACCTTTCGATTATTATGGATAATATTCCTGAACTTTCAGTTGAATTGATTGGAAATACTGATGCAAAAGGGAATGATAAATATAACAATTTGTTATCGGAGAAACGCGCAATCAATGCCAAGGCTTACCTGGTGAAACATGGTATTAAAGCTACCCGAATAAATGTAAAAGGCCTCGGAAAATCGCACTTTATTGCCGTTAACAATAACCCTGATGGATCTGATAATTCAGAAGGAAGAAAGTATAACCGAAGAGTGGATGTGGAAGTTTTGAATGGGAAAGTCAAAGATGTTAAGATCGAAAAAATTAACATCCCCGAATCCTTAAAAATAAAATAAGGCACAAAAAAAATTAAAAATCGTAAAAATGAGTGTAGTTATACACCACATTTATTTTTACGATTTCAATAGTAGTTTATATCTTGTAAAATTATATGCGAAAATTTATAGCTCCCAAATTCTTTCAAACAGTATTGTCTGTTTCATTCACCCTTATTTTTATCGTAGTTTTCTCAAATAATGGATTTTCTCAATCAGGCAAATTGAAAGTGACCTATCAGGAAGGTGAAGATTTTTTTCAATCAGAAGATTACAAAGAAGCGATTTACTATTTTTTGCAGCTTGAGCAGCATGGGTACATTAATTCGAATATTCAATTCAAGATTGGTACATGCTATTTAAATATCCCGGGTGAGGAAGTCAAAGCAATCCCATATCTGGAGGAAGCAGTAAAACATATCACCAATAATTACCGGACAAAAGATATATCAGAAAAGAAAGCACCTTTGCACTCCTTATTTTTTCTCGGAAACGTTTATAGAATAAATAATCAACTTGATAAGGCATTGGAAGCCTATGATAAATTTATTAAGTCTCCGGATTATGATGGAAATTATAATCTCAATATAGTTGAATTAGAAATTAAAGCTTGTGAACGGGCAAAAATTATTCAGGATTCGCCCATTGATGCTGTATGGCACAACCTAGGCGAATCTATAAATACCCCATCCTCCGAAACCTCCCCGGCATTATCAGGCGACGGGAAAGTTATGGCTTACCTTACAAGCTTAAAGTTTTACAATGCAATTTATGTTACACGAAAGTTCGAAGGAAAATGGCAAGTACCTGAGAATATTAACCCTCAAATCCTTTCTGATGGCGATTTTTATCCGACAGCTTTATCGTATGATGGTTCGGAATTATATTTAATAAAGAAGAGCATTTCAAACAGCGATATATATGTTAGTGCCCTGAAAGACGGGAAATGGAGTGCTGCTAAAGCATTGAATGATAATATAAATTCGTCTAAAAACGAAACTTATGCAGCAATTACGGCCGACAACAAAACTCTTTATTTTGCCAGCAACCGTCACGGTGGAAGAGGTGGCTTTGATATCTACAAGTCGGTAAAGGACAAGAATAACGATTGGGGAAAGGCAGAAAACCTCGGGAAATCAATTAATACAAAACTGGATGACATATCTCCATCGATAACCTTGGATGGGAAGACATTGTATTTTAGTTCAAAGGGACACTATAATATGGGGGGTTTTGATATTTTTATTTCCACAACTGTAGATGATAAAAAATGGAGTTTACCTATTAATATGGGTTATCCGGTGAATACAACCAACGATAATATTGGATTTCAAGTTATTGGCGATGGTAAAAGTGGATATATATCACGTATAGCTCCTGATGGATTTGGAAAAGAAGATATTTATGAAGTAGAAATTAAATCGCATTTTATTCAGAAACTATCTACTGAAGAGTAATATTTAAGCCCTTATGAAATATCTGGAAGGAAAATTTGTTCGTTTGCGTGCCCCTGAACCTGAAGATTTAGATGTTCTTTACAAATGGGAAAATAACACCGATATCTGGTTGGTGAGCAATACCATTGTACCATTCTCCAAGTTTATTCTAAAAAAGTATATTGAGACAGCACAACTTGATATCTTTGAAACCAGGCAACTTCGGTTTATGATTCAAACACATGGGGAAAATTCTAAAACCATTGGAACTATTGACTTGTTTGATTTTGATCCTTATCACTGTCGGGCTGGAATAGGTATTTTGATTGGAGATCAGGAAAGTAAAGGAAAAGGGTTCGCTCAGGATGCTTTAAAAACGCTTATATTATATTCATTCTCAGTATTAAAATTGCACCAATTATACTGTCATATCAATCCCTCAAACGAATCTAGTATCAAGTTATTTAAAAACAATGGGTTCGAAATTTCAGGAGAGAAAAAGGATTGGATATGGACAAACGACGGTTGGACAAACGAGTTTATATTTCAGTTGATTAACCCAATATAAGGCTTTCAAAATCAGGAATTTCTTTCAAAAATTCAGTTGAATGATCAATATGGTTAAGTCTGGAGCAATAATGTTGTAATCCATTGGTAACCATTAAAATATTCAATTCGTATTTTAAATTATATCGTACGATCTGCTCAAAAACTTTGTGGGTTATTTTTACCTCGGGAGCTTTACATTCAATCAATGCGACAGCCTTACCCTGTCGGTTATGTATTAGGATATCCGAACGTTTATTTACTTCGTACAAGATAAAGCCTGTTTCAACTGACATCAATGAGAGCGGATAGTTTTTTTCTTTATTCAAATAATGAATAAAATTTTGTCGAACCCATTCTTCAGGGGTTAATGCAACATATTTTCGTCGGATTATATCAAGAATGAAATTTCTTCCGCCTTCGGGCTTTATATTGAACGAATATGTTGGTAAATTTAAGGCCTGCATATTTCAAATAAATTGATGCAAAAGTACTGATGATTTATGGATTTTAACCAGATATTGACCGATTTAAAGAATAAAACCTATAAGCCTATCTATTTTTTGATGGGCGAGGAAACCTATTTCATCGACGAAATTACCAATTATATTTCGGCAAATGTTTTGACTGAAACTGAAAAGGTTTTCAATCATATAGTTTTGTATGGTAAAGACATTGATGCCATTGCTGTGATTGATGCTGCCCGTCGGTTTCCTATGATGGCCAGTCATCAAATAGTGATAGTGAAAGAAGCTCAGAATATTCGAAATATTGAGGAATTGATTCATTATACTGATAAGCCATTAAAGTCAACTATTCTGGTAATTAATTACAAGTATAAGACGCTCGACAAACGGAAAAAACTATATACTTCGATAGATAAAAACGGAGTTGTTTTAAATGCCGAAAAGTTATACGAGAGTAAAGTTCCCGACTGGATTTCGAAGTATTTGGCGCAAAATGGATTTTCAATTTCTCCTGAATCGGGAGCGTTGCTTACTGAATTTTTGGGTAACGATCTAGGTAAGATTGCAAATGAACTGAGTAAATTAATTATTTCTATCCCTGTAAATACAAAGCGCATAACCACTGATATGATCGAAAAAAATATCGGTATCAGTAAAGAGTTTAATAATTTTGAGTTGCAAAAAGCTTTGGTGGCGCGCGATGTTTTGAAATCAAATCGCATTATCGATTATTTCGAAAAAAATCCGAAAGACAATCCTTTTATTCTTACCGTTTCGTCATTGTCCTCCTTCTTTCAGAAAATTTTTATATACCACTTTTTAAAAGATAAATCCAAAGGCA
Organism: Bacteroidales bacterium; assembly: GCA_038213375.1. Lineage (GTDB taxonomy): Bacteria > Bacteroidota > Bacteroidia > Bacteroidales > JAAUTT01 > JAAUTT01. The sequence continues at coordinate 34,857 of JBBQTB010000007.1, forward strand.
ATGTAGCTGCCGCTTTAAAAATTAATCCTTATTTTGTATCCGAATATGAAATTGCGGCAAAACGCTATATCCCGGCAAAATTGGTGGAGATATTTTCCATGTTACGCGAGTATGATTTAAAATCGAAAGGTGTTGGAAATACTTCTGCATCTGATGGCGATTTATTAAAAGAAATGATTTACAGAATTATACATTGAAAGCAAAAGGAAGTGGGCAGAACCATAACTTCCATCAAAAAACGATCAACGAACAACATTAACAATTAATTAGTTACAGTAACGATGACTATAGTATTTATCATTATAACAGGTATAATTTCGGTTTTAGCATTTAATAACGAACAGTTGTTTACTAAAATGCAGTTTAATCCTTATCAGGTTTATCACCGAAAGGAATTCTACCGGCTTATCTCTCATGGATTTGTACATGCTGATTGGATGCATTTAATCATCAACATGATTGTATTTTATTCTTTTGGAACAGCTGTTGAAAACTATTTTGGACAGATGGAAGCGGAAGGATATATGCGGTTTTCCAAAGTCTGGTTTACTTTTTTGTATCTGGCAGGTATAGTTATATCAAGCCTTTTAACTCTCAAAAAACAAAAAGACAACCCTTACTACAATGCTGTGGGAGCCTCAGGTGCAGTGTCGGCAGTTACTTTTTGTGCCATATTCTTTGCGCCGTATAGTCAGCTTTTGTTGTATGCAATTATTCCGATTCCCGGTATCGTTTTTGGAATCCTTTATCTGGTTTTTTCGCAGTACATGAGTCGGCGTGGTTCTGATAATATTAATCACGATGCCCATTTTGTAGGTGCAGTTTTCGGCTTTTTATTTCCCCTGATGATCAAATTTCAGTTTATACATATATTTTTAGATCAAGTGTTAAAACCCTTTATTAAATAATGAGAAAGGTTATTTTTTTGGATCGTGATGGGGTTGTAAATGAGGAACGTGGTGATTATACCTGGAGAATTGAAGATTTCAGGTTAACCATCGGGTTAAAAATGTTTATTCGTTTAGTTCAGGAGAAGGGTTTTGAGGTAATCATTATATCCAATCAGGGAGGTGTATTAAAGGGGATTTATACGACGGAAGAAGTTGAAAAAGTACATCAGTTTTTGCATGATGAATTAGCCAAAGAGAACCTTTTTTTAACAGATATTTATTATTGTCCTCATCATCCAAACTCAGGGAAATGTCTTTGCCGAAAACCCGGATCCATAATGTTAGAGAAGGCAATTGCTCGTTATGCAGTGGATGTAACAGAATCATATTTTATAGGTGATAGTAACCGTGATGTGGAAGCTGGTGAAAGAGTTGGGCTAACGTGTATAAAAGTTACAGCAAACGATAATTTATGTGATTATCTGAAATTGATAAAAGATTAGTTCTGGCCTGGATTTTCAGGAAAATTTGACCAGATTTTATATTTTTCTCCCAGCTGGCTCAAAGTATCTTTCCATACATCATTTGTGGGATTCATTATTTGAGCAGACGGAATTTCGGTGATAAACCAGGAGTTTTGTTCAAGTTCTTTTTCCAATTGACCGGCATGCCAACCTGAATACCCTAAAAAAAACCGAACCTGATCAAAGGGAATCTCGCCGTTTCGAATTCCGTTTTTCAGAAAATCAAAATCACCTCCCCAAAAAATGTTTTCAAGTACATGAACCGAATTGGGAATGAAATTGCCAAGTGTGTGTAAATAATGTATTGTATTTGTGCTTACAGGGCCACCAATTGACACAGTGGAGGTACAAACAGGAAAGTCGTTCATAACATCATTTACTTTCACATCCAAAGATTTGTTAAGAACAAAACCAACACAACCTTCCTTAGTATATTCGGTAATTAAAACTAATGAACGTTTAAAATAGGTATCCTGAAGAAAAGGTTCCGATACCAGAACGCGTCCTTTCTGAGGTGCAACCTTGTTGTACTCAATTTTGAATATGTTAAAGTCTAGTTCCATAGATATAACCAGAAATTTACAACAATTTACGAAAAATCTACCAAAAATTGTACCTAAATATTAGAAAAATCTACCTAATTCCACTAATGTATATAATAAGTAGATTAGCTTACTACCGATCCTCAAAAAATAAAGCAAATTATACGATGAATACGAATGAGATAATATCGAAACAGTATATTCATATTTTTTAGGATTGATTGCACCGCCACCAAATTTAATGCAGATAGTGGCTTCGCATACAACTAAAAAATATTTTGGCTATATTGCATATTACCAGCCGTTTTTTGCCAATGTGTTTTTAATATTTGTTCTAATGATAACCCACTTTCGTTAAAAAGCCTTGATTTATATTCAACTTTTAATTTATCTAAAAGCCTTGTAATAAACTACCTCGCAGCAAAGCTGTCGAGGTATTACTTGAACAGCTTTTCTTATCGAAGCAGAGCTTCGAGGAATTAACCTATAGGGATTAAACCCCGTTGCCTAGAAATAGGAAGTTTTACCTGTCAAGTATAACCATCACAACATTTCTGCAAATGGTGGCTAAAAATGCCATTTGGTATTTCGAAAAAAGTCAGTTTCAAGTTTGTAATAATTTTCATTGGATGAACTACCATATATTTGTAATACCAGACGAATATATAACGTGTTAGTGATAGTTTTCATTATATATACTTATATTTCAAATAGTTATATCTATTTTTGTTCTGCCTTTATTTTGCAATTGCATTGTTGCACGCCGTTTTTATTTTTTCACTGCCATTATAATTCCTGTCGCCCAAATTTGCTTAGTTAAAAGCAAGTCTTCCCTTGTCTCCAAATATGCCACTAATTTTTTTGCCTTTTCCTGATGTCCCTCTGGCCAATTAGGTTGTGATATCATATCATCAATTACATAAAGTCCTCCCTTGTTTAACATAGATAACACTTCATCTAAAAGTAAATATTTTCCATGCCAAGTGTCAGCAAAAATATAATCAAATTTTTGGCTTTTATTTTCTTCTACCCATTTACCTCCATCCGTAAGTATTAAACTCAAACGATTGTCAATCCCTAATTTATTTTTAGCTATTTCCAAAAACAAAGGTTCATTGTCTATTGAAATCAAAGAAGATTCATTATCCATTCCATCAAGTATCCAAGATGTGGAAAGTCCTGTGCCTGTGCCAAGTTCAAGAAACTTACCCGATGATTTTGAAGCTGCAAGTGTTCTAAGTAAAGAACAAGTTAGAATATCGGAAGCCATTGTAAACCCAGATGATTTTGTCGATTCAACAATGTCAGTATATGTCTTTGGTAATTTTTGATTTATTTCTTCTGTCATTAGAGGTAGTCTATATGTTTAAATTTATGATTAATATTTTTGTAAATATTTATATTTAAGCGTATTCCAATTTACCATTTTCACTATCCCCGTTAGCTGTGGAAATATATCCTTTTTCCGAAATAGGGAGGGTTTGCTGCCAAAAATGGCCAATCGAATAGACAAGCGGAATTTCACCCCAAATCTATCACAGAACCTTATTTGTTAGTCTCTCAACATGCGACTCAACTAATATACTTCACATCAATAGCTCATCCTCTTTCAAGTTGACAAAATGTGAAATTATATTTTCTAATCCCTTCGCTCCTCTCCTATTATAGAAGTTTCATCACTTATAACTGCATTTCAATTCTAAAGCTTTTGACAGATTGTACCAACTTCTCGACACCTCAGAGGTGTTCACCCCTTGTTCGGTTTAGGCTCTGCCTGGTTTGTTTCTATGTTTTCAGGCTTGAGCCTGATAACATAGATTCGACTGAGGTACAACCTCAGCTGAACAAAAGGGGGCAAGTTATTTTGTTGCAAATCATCAAGTAAAAAGCTTTCATGGGTAACCATAAAAGCTTTTTAATATATGATAATGAAATTGCTGTTTATGCTTAAGAGTACAACACACAATATTGCAACATCAGATCTTTACTAATTTTAGTACATCCACCATGCCATTAACACTTGTTACACGAACAAGGTAATTGCCGGCTTTAAGGTGGCTGACATTTATTTCTGCTTTGTCTGTACCATGGGTATTAACCTGCATCACTGTATTACCTAAAAGATTTAAGATGGTAATTTGTTGCATATTGTTGCCCTCAATTTTTATGACATCCATAGCAGGGTTGGGGAAAATATGCAAAGATATACCGGTTGTTACAATTTCCACCCCGGTATTAAAGTCCCATTTGGCATACAGGGTAGTATTGGTAGTTACCACATCGGTGGCGAAGTTCCATGCAGTGGTACATTCAGCCTCTTTGTACCATGCTGCAAAGGTATAACCAGATTTAGTAGGAGCTGTGGGAGCCGTTATAAGCGTGTTATAATTTGCAGGTATATTCGAAACGGAACTTCCCCCTTGAGCATCAAAACTAACCGTATAGCTGTTTATAGTCCATTTGGCATACAGGGTGGTATTGGTAGTTACCACATCAGTGGCGAAGTTCCATGCATTGGTACATGCAGCCTCTTTGTACCAGACTGCAAAGGTATAGCCAGTTTTGGCAGGAGCTGCAGGCGTTGTTACAAGCGTGTAATAATTTGCAGGTACATTCGAAACGGAGCTTCCTCCTTGAACATCAAAACTAACCGTATAGCTGTTTGTGTTCCATTTGGCATACAGGGTAGTATTGGTAGTTACCATATCGGTGGCGAAGTTCCATGCGGTGGTATAGGCAGGCTCTTTAAACCAACCTGTAAGGGTATAGCCAGTTTTGGTGGGTGCTGTGGGTGCTGTTACAAGCGTGTTATAATTTGCAGGTATATCCAAAACGGAGTTTCCACCTTGGGTATCAAAACTAACCGTATAGCTGTTTATGTTCCATTTGGCATACAGGGTGGTATTGGTAGTTACCACATCGGCGGCGAAGTTCCATGCATTGGTAAATGCAGACTCTTTATACCAACCTGTAAGGGTATAGCCAGTTTTGGTGGGTGCTGTGGGTGCTGTTACAAGCGTGTTATAATTTGCAGGTATATCCAAAACGGGGCTTCCGCCTTGAGCATCAAAACTAACGGTATAGCTGTTTATAGTCCATTTGGCATACAGGGTGGTATTGGTGGTTACTACATCGGTGGCGAAGTTCCATGCATTGGTACATGCAGCCTCTTTATACCAACCTGTAAAGGTATAGCCAGTTTTGGTGGGTGCTACTGGTGACGGTATCTTAACACCACTTATTACAATAGTATCGGCTATACCGCTACCGCCTTGCGAATTGAAACTAACAAAAATAGCCTCGGTTATATTGATAAAATCCTTCCAATACATAGCTGCCTGATAAGCAGTTTTTGAACCCATCGGCACTACCAGTTCGCAGGTAGTTTTGTTAACACCATTAAATGTATTTGAACCAATGCTAAGTGGTATTATTTTACCTACCTTAATTTTTGATAAACCGCTACAACCATAAAAAGCCCAATCACCAATGGAAGTAACCGAAGCGGGAATAGTTAATCTGCCTGTGAAACCCCTGCAACCAAAAAAAGCATCATCACCAATGGAAGCAACCGAGGCGGGAATGGTTAAACTGCCTGTGAAACCCCTGCAACCAGAAAAAGCACTATACCCAATGGAAGTAACCGAAGGGGGAATGGTTAAACCGCCTGTGAAACCCCAGCAACCAGAAAAAGCATAATCGCCAATGGAAGTAACCGAAGCGGGAATAGTTAAACTGCCTGTGAAACCACTGCAACCATCAAAAGCATAACCCCCAATGGAAGTAACCGAAGCGGGAATGGTTAAACTGCCTGTGAAACCGCTGCAACCATCAAAAGCACTATACCCAATGGAAGTAACCGAAGCGGGAATGGTTAAACTGCCTGTGAAACCCCTACAATAAGAAAAAGCCAAACCACCAATGGAAGTAACCGAAGCGGGAATGGTTAAACTGCCTGTGAAACCGCTGCAACCATTAAAAGCATGAGTACCAATGGAAGTAACCGAAGCGGGAATGGTTAAACTGCCTGTGAAACCGCTGCAAACATAAAAAGCACCACTCCCAATGGAAGTAACCGAAGGGGGAATGGTTAAACTGCCTGTGAAACCGCTGCAACCATTAAAAGCCCCACCCCCAATGGAAGTAACCGAAGGAGGAATGGTTAAACTGCCTGTGAAACCGCTGCAACCATCAAAAGCACTAATCCCAATGGAAGTAACCGAAGCGGGAATGGTTAAACTGCCTGTGAAACCGCTGCAACCATTAAAAGCATCAACCCCAATGGAAGTAACCGAAGCGGGAATGGTTAAACTGCCTGTGAAACCGCTGCAACCATAAAAAGCACCACTCCCAATGGAAGTAACCGAAGGGGGAATGGTTAAACTGCCTGTGAAACCGATGCAACCATAAAAAGCCCAATCACCAATGGAAGTAACCGAAGCTGGAATGGTTAAACTGCCTGTGAAACCCCTGCAACCCTTAAAAGCCCATTCACCAATGGAAGTAACCGAAGGGGGAATGGTTAAACTGCCTGTGAAACCGCTGCAACCATATAAAGCATCACGCCCAATGGACGTTATGCTACCCGGGAGGGATATGCCTGTTAAACTGGTTTTACCTTGAGACGTAATTGGATTATAAAACGAAAACTCAGGCATTTCATTAGCCGGATAAGTGGTTGAAAGTGAGAAAGTACCTTCCAAACCCGTATATGCAGCAATTTGTACTGTTGCCAAATTTAGTACTGCCAGAACCGGCATGCTGTCGCGCATAAATTTAACATCGCGGGCATCGATATTGCCGGTAACTGTTAGATTGGTTATGGTGCTTTTATTGCCGCCAGCAGTGGCCAAAGCTGTTCTAAAACTACCTGCTGTAGTTACATTTACGGTTATGGATACCTGGGCAATAGCCAACATTGTAAATAGTGCAAAGGATAAGGATACCAGAAGTTTTTTCATTTAAGTTATTTTATTGTGCTTCATAAGTTTGGGATGCTATATCTTGAGTGATGGAATCCCTATGTTTTGGATTTTTAAAAATGCTTTGTAAAGTATACGTTTTTTTTCAAAAGGGTTACTTATTGCCAGATATTTAGATTGTGTCTAAATAAAAAGGAAGCTAAAGACCACCCTTGTTTGGCTTAGGCTCTGCCTAAGCCGTTTCAATATTTTCAGGCTTGAGCCAGATTTGATAGATTCGACTGAGGTACAACCTCAGCCGAACAAAAGGGAACGTCAACCGAAACTCAATCATTTTTTTTAATAATGGAGAGCGCTTATAAAAAACTCACTAACAAGCGTTTATTCCTTGCAAATCGTTAATGTTTTTCTAACGTTGTTTGTAGCAATTTCACAAAAATATATGCCCGGTGAAACCATTTTACCGCTGCCATCTAGTCCGTTCCAATAAATGGAATGAAACCCCATGGCTTGAACAACGTTTACCAACTTATTAATTTTCTGCCCGGTAACATTATATACATTGATCTGAACGCGACCCGGAACGGATAATTCATAGCTTATCGTTGCACCCAGATTCATCGGATTTGGAAAGATCCGGAATAAGGTAAGTTCATCAGAATTTTGCGGATTGCGAATGCCTAAAACGGCGTTTTCGCGAACCAGAGCAGTATCAACATTGGATATAAAAATATTATCAAACCACAATTCTTTTCCTATCAGACTTTGAAGTTCGGCCACAATTTCAAACCGGTCGATGGTTGTCCAGTCAAATTTTCCTTCGGGATTGTACCACGTATTATTGTCCCACGCCCCTTGCTCGGTAAAGCTTTTAAGTGGTATCCGAACATGATGCCAACGCTTATCCATGGAAGCGACAGCATCGTCGATTGTAAAACGCATACGCCAGGGATGGTCGCCATCCACAGTCGTTTTTGTATCGATAAAACGAATATCGAATTTTGTCCCTGCTGCATTGCCCCTCACAAAGAAATCGATCGCATAATTATTTGCAACCAACTTTGATAAATCCTTGTCTGGCTTAAAATCAAACCCAATATTACTATATTGATCGGCCTCACTCCAATGGATGCAATATTTGTTGTTGTTAGGCCAGTTTGAAGAGTAAAAATCGATGTTACCCTTTGCACCACTTGACTCATCTATATTTTTCTCAACATAATCTGTATAAAGTCCGAAACCTACACTGTCCGGCTTGATGGAAAATATTTTTTGCGGTAGTATATTGAATCCCAATGATTGTAAAAGCGAAATATTTAAATCATAATCAAAAATTTCGTTTGATGCTTTTTTAAATAAGCCAAATCCTCCGGTATAGTCCCAAATGGTCCAGGGAATTCCTTTTTCGTCAAAATATTTGTGCACAGCATCATACCAATAGCATCTGTCGGTATTATTACTGTTTGGAATATAAACTCCAAATTCACCGCAAAAAATCTTTACATTTCTGTCGTTTTTAAAGGTAACAGCAACATTGATAAGACTTTTAATTTTATTTACAGTGCCATCATTTTGGTAATTATTAATGGAATTTTCAATCCATGATCCTTTAAGTGCAGATGGGCAAGCAGGCATTATATTCAAATCATACGGAAACGGTACTTGTGCCAAAGGAGCCATTGAAGGATCGACCCAGGTGGCACCCTGATGCGTGAATATAAAAGGATCGTAGAAATGGAATGTATAAATCAGGTTATTATCAGTGTATATTGGTAAGTTATTAAGTTCGTTGTAGCTATTGTATCCGGAAGCGCCTATGATAATAGTATGTTTTGTATCGAAAATTCTGATGGCATCAATCACTCTCTGTTGAATAGCCCCCCATGTTTGGGTGCTAATGCCATGCGGTTCATTTAAAACCTCATAATAGATGTAGTTGGAACGATCCTTGTAATGGTCGGCCATTTGCCCCCAAACTTTTACAAGTACAATTTCAATATCTGGTTGGGTATTAACTGCCGGATCAAATGAATGATTATCAATCAGTAGATGCATTTGCAATTGTTCTGCCCAATTTACAGCCGAATCGAGAAATGAATAAAAGATCGGGTCGATTTTATATTCGGGGCTTCCCAACGTCATGGCATTTAGGTTTATTGGAAGACGAATTACATCACATCCCAGGCTCTTAATATTTAGAAAATCCTGTCTGGAAAACTTAGTAAACTGAATTTTTCTGGCACTACTCACTTGAAACCAATTGGTTAGATTTACCCCACGAGTGAAAGGCGTCTGACACTGAATATCAGCCATTACAAACATCAGTGCCCAAAACAGAAAAAAGTTCTTCATAATAAATCAAAATTAAAGGATTTCAAAATTGAGACATTCCTAAAATTCGAAAATTCAATGATTTTCATCCCCTTTGTTCGGCTGAGGCTCTGCCTCAGTCGAATATATCACATCAGGCTCAAGCCTGATAACATAGGTTCGGCAGAGGCAGAGCCTCAGCCGAACGATGGGGTCTTTATTTTATGGTAAAAAGTTAAAAAACAACGAAATTCAACTCCTAACTTCCAACCTTAAAATTCCGGACAAGGTACTGAAGACATCTTTTTTTTTCTGGTACGGGAAAACTCATACGAAATTGATAGCTCGTGCGAGCCGGATGAGTGTCCTATCAGGTTCGAAATGGTAAAGTCATAGCTATAACCCAACGTAAAGTTTTGTACTTTTATTCCGGAGAGCAATGCAAATGAATCACCACGATCCGAATTAAAAGGAGGAATTCCCCTATACCAAAATCCAAATATCAATGGACTTTTTGACCAGTATAACCCTAAATCGAGTTGTCTGTATTTTGCCTGATTAGTAAATTTAAATGCAAAGGAAAGAGTTTCGTCTATTGGTCGTAGCAAACGACCTTTCCTGAGTAAGGTGGCTCCTCCATATAAATCAATTTTAATAGGCAGTCGCTCCTCTCCACCCATAATGGAAAGATTAGGCCGTAAAAGGTGATCGACGGTTATTCCTCCCCACATATTTTTTGAATAAGCGATAATTGAACTCGAAGCGTCAACACTACCTTTATAATCTTTACCTGGAAATGTTTCAATACTTGATGGATTAGTGCCACCATTGGTAAGTTGATCTCCCATTATAAGTTTCATAAAATCGATAGATCGCTGGATATAGCTAAAGCCGGCGCCTGGTCTGATATGGATTTCGTCGTTCAACAAAAAATCAAAGGAATAACATAACCCTAATTGCAATGTACCATACTTCCCGGTTCCGGCAACATCGCGCAAAGCGATTAGTCCCATTCCGCTATTGAAGTTTTGAAAATTATGGTCATAGGAAAATGCGTATGTCACAAATGCCTTTGGCAACCCTGGCCATTGATTTCTGTAATTTGAAATAAACCTGTTTTGCTGTGTCGCACCAGCAAACGATGGAGCAAGAAATAGCTTATTGGCAAAAAATTGGGAAAAATGTATATCCTGACCTATTGCACTGTGGCAAAAAATCAAGGCTACGTTTAAAATAATCGTCTTGACTATATGTTTCTTTATGATTCTTATACTAACCAAAATAAAATAAAATTATTAAATAATATTGTTAACAATACATCCCGAATCCCTAATAGGTTTCGACTATTTGACTAACCAGTCGAAACATGTGTTGAACCTGGCTAATATATGTACATTTCCCCTAGGGTTTACCGGTTTTAAATAAAGTTATTAACCAATATGGATAAATATTAACTTGGGTCTACAAAATACTAACTACTAATATCTCACTTCAGTAAAGTAACATCGCCTGCCATATCAAACGTTTTTCCATTGGTAAATTTTCCAATAGCCTTCCATATATAAACATCCGACTTGCATAGCTTACTTTTATAGTAACCATCCCAGCCGATAGCAGGATCTGAAGTATCAAATAACTTTTCACCCAAACGATCATAGATTTCAAGACGGTATTCAACAATTCCTTCCCAGAATGGGTGAAATACCTGATTTGCGATGTCAGGCAACGAATATTTACCACCATTGGGGCCATTGATGTTAGGTTTAAAGGCATTGGGGAATCGTAAAACTCCGGTACCAATTACTTCAACAGGCCCGGCTAAACTATCGGCATAACAATCATGAACAGACCATGCCTGTAATATGATATTATATTTCCCAAGTTCCTTATATATATGAAAAGGATCAAGTTCTGACGATTTTACAGAATCACCAAAATCCCATACAAACCTGGTACCAAGTTTGCTACTGTTATAGAACTGAACTTTTGAATCGCCTAACATTACAAGTGACGGGTTATATTTAAATGAAACCGTTGGTTTTGGATATACTTCTATGGTACGGTATGTTGATGCCGAGCCACCATCGCCTGTAACGGTAAGTTTTACCTGATATTTTCCGGCTTTCTCATAAATATGCGATGGATTTTGTTCAGTAGAAGTTGAACTATCATCAAATTCCCAATAATATGAGGTAACCCAAGTGGATTTGTCGGTAAACTTGATGGTCCAAGGCACACATCCGTTTTCACTCATATCTAAATCGGCAATCGGAATTGGCGGAAATACCCTTATATGATGAGAAATGGAATCGCTGCATTTTAGGCTCGAAACTTTCAGTTGAACATCATAACCGCCCCAGTGCATAAACTCGTGCGATTTTGGTTCTTTTAATATGGAGCCCTGACCGTCGGCAAAATTCCAGTTAAAATTCCAGTTACCAATATTGGTTTCATTCTTAATCGAAATACGATTGTCAGGGAAATAGAGATGCGATGGCAAAGCAGAAAATTCAGCCTCGGGTTGAGGATATACCGTAATTTTTCTGGTTATCGTATTGGAACACTCATATTGTGAGATACCAATTAACGTGGCGGTATACGTTGTGTCGTATACTTGGGGATTAAAGTACTTATGCGTCGGCGATTTTATCTTACCGGTTATCTGGTCGCCAAAATCCCAGCGATACGTTGCTGCGCGCAGTGTTTTATTCCTGAATATCACGAGCAGAGGGCTACATCCCACTGTATCGGGTGCGAAATCGGCAATCACATGTGGGTAAACATTGATTGTTTGTGAAAATTTGTCACTGCAATTGTGTTCGGTCTCTACAAACAACTCCAAATTATAACTGGCGATATCAGGAGTTAAATTTTCGAATGTATGCGAAATCGTCTCCAGTACTTGCGTAGTAAACGAATCACCATCTCCGAAATTCCAGTTAAAATTCGCGATTGGTTCCGCATCAGTAAGGTTTTGAATTGGTAAAAGGAATGGGGGACATGCTATGGTTTTTTCAACTTCGAACCTTGCTTTGGGCTTAGGGTAAATGGTGACCGTTTTGCTTTTTGACGATGTACATAGATATTTCGAGGTAATATCAAGCGTTACCTTTCTCTGAAGTTGAGTGGTATTGCTATAGTTGGTATAAAAATGCGGGGTCTTGGGGCTAAAATCGCCTGAAGAACTATTGTCGCCAAATGTCCAATTTGTGCTGGTAGAATCGATCGGGTAAGGTAACAACTTGTGTGGCCCGATGCTCGAATTATTGGTATATGCAATGCCGTTTGGGCTACATATCTGCAAAGTATCCTGTGTAAAATCGGCGGTTACCTCGGGATAAATGGTCACTTTGTGTGTCATTGAATCCCCACACAACTTATCTATTGTTCCGTTTTTGAAGTATACTACCAGTTTAGGTGAATAGGTAATAGGCTTCGATGTTTGGTTATGATAGGTATACGAAGGGAAAAAACCAGTATTTATGAAAGGGGTTGGTTTATCGCCCATGTACCAGTAATAGGTTTTTGCCCCTGACGATGAAGCATTCCTGATGCTAATGGCATAGGGGGAACAACCCGCCGGTTGATCGAAAGCAAAATCGGCTTTAATTAAGGGGTATACCGTAATGGTGTCGGAAAACGTATGTGAGCATTTATACTGCGAAACAGCTGTAAGATTAGTGATGTATTCTTTCTTAACACCTCCCAAATTGCTAAATGTGTGCGATGCAAGAGGTATTTTAAACTTGGTGGTATAGGTTCCGTTATCGCCATAATCCCAGAAATAATCAACCGGTACACTTCCGGGTCCTGAAAGATTGGTGAATTTTACTAACAAAGGGTTGCACCCCTCGGTTACATCGGCCTGAAATTTTGCCAGTACCTCCGGGTATATAGTTATCAAAACAGAGTCTCTGCTCGTGCACAATCCGCTTGAATTACTTACAATCAACTTCAGATATCGTTGCAAAAGCAAATTGGATGGGTTATTAGTTGAATTATTCAAATAGGTATGAGAATAATTTATTGAGGAATGCCCATCAAAAATGCCATCACCATAAATCCATTGGTATACATCAACTTTTCCACGGGAAGCATTTGTGATAGTTACCGGAAATGGAGAACATCCGTTAACTGAATCGACGGAGAATTTTGCTTCCAGGAATGGCAGCACACTAACATCCTTAATTGTGTCGTGAGTGCAATTATGCTCCGAGTTAACTGTTAGTTTAATTTGATAAGTAGTACTCGAGGAAGATGTATTCGTAAAAATATGCGACGGGTTTTTATCTGTTGAAGATGTACCATCGTTAAAATCCCAAAGAAAAAATTTGGCAACCGGCGGAATGCTATTGACATATGTTGACTGGTTTGTAAAATTAACAGGCAATGGGTTACAACCAAATAAAACCGAAGTTTTAAAATCAGCTTTAATTTCAGGATATACGTCCAGCCGCTGACTAACCGAATCCTTGCAGCCTCCGCTATTGGTAATCACAAGCTTTACACTAGGAGCCAAATCGGAATTTGTATTGTTACGATAGGTATGAATAGTATCAATAACGCTATGGTTATCATGGTTTAAATCGCCATAATACCAGTCGTATTTTATAATTCCGCCCCTCGATTTATTTTTGATCTTCGCGTTAAATGGAGCGCATGAGGATGAAATATCCATTCCAAACTGAGGATCGAGAAAAGCATGCACAATAACATCCTTTGTTGCATAACCATTGCAATAGGTACTGGACATACCGGTAAGTTTCACATTATAAGTAATATCACCTGTTGTTAGATTTGTAAAAAGGTGACTGGGGTTTTGTAATGTGGATGTATTACCATCACCAAAATCCCAAAGATAAGATGTAATTGCCGCGCTGGGAATAGCGGTAAATTGAACAACGGTTGAATCGCAATAACCAGCAAGATTCGGGTTAATTATAAAACTTATTGCAGTGGATGGATAAACGGTAATGATTCGTGAAACTGTATCCGGACACCCGTTAGGGCTATTGTTTTTAACGGTAAGAATCACCTTATAACTAATAGAGGTAGCACTGGTATTTATCGGAAATGAATGAGAAAATACAGCCTTACTGGTAGTATCGAGAGGGGAACCATCACCAAAGTCCCATACATAATTTGACTGCCCCAATGCGTTCTTAATGGCAGGTTTATTGAGTGAATTGTTTATTAGGGTAATGGTCAGTGGGCTGCAACCTTTAACCGTATCGGCAGTAAAACCGGCCTTAATATAAGGATGCACATAGAAATCTTGCCGGGCGGTATCTCTGCAATAATATGGAGATGTAACTACCAGTTGTGTGTGATATATGGAATCCTTATATCCAAACCAGTTTTGGTATGCATGTTTTGGATTTTTAACATTGGTACTTCCAAAATCTCCGAATGTCCAATAGTAGGAAGTATCAGTAACATTCCCATTTGATTTGTTGACAAACGTTACCGAATGAGGGTGGCAGCCAATGGTATCCATCAAAGGATTGGTCACGAACTGTGCTTTTATTTCCGGATAAACGGTGATAGTTTTTGAAACCGGGTTGGAGCAACCTAAAAACTTGATTGCTGTTAGCTTATATGTAATGTTAATGGGAGTGGTCAACTTATTAAAACCGTTGTATGTTTTCACAAAACTCAAAGGATTTGGTGGAGGAGGCATTAGTGTCTCGGAATTTGACCCAATTTTCTCCTTCCATTCATATTTTGTCGCCCCAACATCCGTTGCAGTAAACAATATATTATCGGGATCGCAAATAGTGGTTTTATCTGTGGTAAATATTGATGGAACCTGCGGCAATACCTCAACATCGACATATAATGTATCGTTTCCGAAGCATTTGGCTTGTTTAACAACGCAGATGAATTTATGCTTCCCGACAGGGGCAAAAACTTGCGGTGTGGGAGACTTAGGATCGCTGAGATAAGCCGTTGACCAAGGTAGTGGGGAGGGTTCTAAATGATACCAACTATAATTCAACCCTCCACTGGCAGTTAAATAAACAGTATCTCCAAAACAGCTTGTTTTTTCGTAAATCAAATCATTTGGGTCAGCCACCCTAACTTGCGCTGAATCGGCATTGAATGAAGAAAAGTAACCATACTTATTTGTTTGTGGATTTTGCCCATTAATAATCCCCAGATGGAAAACATCTACAGAATTTACTATTTTATGTGCCTGTCCACCATGCAACAACGTTCCAAAATCTTTATTTATTTTTTTCAGAACTGCCCACCCACCTTTTGAATTTTCTTCAAACCAACTACCGGGAATATGAAAATCCGGTGTTCCATCGGAATATATTAATGTAAAAAAATTATAAGACTGTGTTCCAGCCCCAAACGGTTGACCTTTATCCAAACGGATCATCAGGTTTAAGCTTAAAGTAGCTACTGTGGTGGATTTGTAGAAGGAAACCTGACTGGAACCAGTGCAATCGAAAATGGGAGGTACAATTGCTCCACCAATTTCGCATCCTACACCAGTAATATGCCACACAGCGAACCTGTTAGATGTATCCTTCTGATTAACCGGATCCAATACAGGAGCATTCGGAGGAAGACCAGGGACGACTGCCTGAATAAAAATAGAACTGTTGTTTGGGTTACTAATATCAACCGAATAATAATCCTGCTTACCTTTAGCAAGGGTTGGTGTTGTATAAAGCACTGCACCTGTATTATCATAGAATTGTATGCATGTATTGTCTCTGGTCGCCAATACAAAAATTTGTTCGGCTGAATTAGAGTCGTGACTACCTACAGGGGGGAAATTTCTACTTTCGGCACCTGTCATTACAATATATTTATTTTTCAAAATATTTACAGGAACCATTTGATCACCAGCAATATCATAACACCCACCCGGTAAACCAACCGAATCGTCATTGGTGGTAACTGCAATTTTTTTTGTGCTGCGAATATATGTACCCGAAGGATGTAAAGCACCTAATTTAGAATTAGCAACTAAAGTATACGTGTCACCTTTATTTAATTTAATTAGGAAAGTATTATTGTCAGGTGTACCCTTAAAAATTGGCAAAGGATTTGTGGGAGGGGTAATATAAACATCAGTACCATCTTCGGTGGCTACAATTTCAACTGAAGATATAGGGTCAGGGTCATAACTCGCCCAACCATTATCCCATATTGTTTGGAATGGAGTAAAAAACTCGGTACCCAAAGCATTTTTTCCTTTTAAAGAAAAAAGATCTCGGTTGTAAAAATTATCATAATCATAATACACTGTTATGTCAATATCGGAAGTAATATGTATTCCACGATTGTTTATTCCAGAAATTGGAGGTACGTTTCCCGCAGAAGGGTTGGCATATAAGAGGTCAAACTCTGCATAACTGGTTGCCATAATTTCAACATGCGATAGGCCTGCCGGTATTGTAAATGTTCTTATTACGAAAGCGCCATTGGCAGGCATTTCAATTTTTACGTGTGCAGGAGCATTTGAGCTTGTATTCGCTATTTTAAAACTTACATTATTTATAATGTTTATAGGCCCATGCCCTTGAGTTTCTTTAGGGATGACAAACCAAAATTCTCTATCAACTTGGGCTACTAGTGAAGTAATATTGAACATGAGCAATAGAAACAGAAGTTGCCATGATTTCTGGTATTTCAGTAAATAATTAAAGCTAAAGTGTATATAATGCTCCACGGGTTAATAATTATATTAAAAACTAACAAAAATCTTTGCATTTTACGTGTAATACTGCCCAAAGTTATAATAATATACAAATAAACGTTTTAATAATAGGGTTACTTTTATCACAGTTTTGCATAAGTCATTGTTTTTTAAAAGGTAAGTAAATAAAATGCAGAAGAAAAAAACTTATCGGAATTTTATAAGTCTAAAAATAATGTTTATTAAGACAAAACCTTTTTGTCTAACTTCCGTAAAAAAGGATAATTTGGCGTTGACATATAAAAGAGGAAATGGAAAAAGGAGGATGGTTTAAAAAGTTTTTTTTATACGCGCTGGTTATCATGCTGGGCTTTTCAAGTGCAATTCCCATTTTCGCACTTACACAAACAATTACGTTTAACCCTAGTCCAATACCTTCACAAACCTATGGTGGGACGTTGATCCTTGGTGCTACCGCCAGTTCTGGTTTGGCCATCGTCTATATCACTTCAACTCCGGCCACTATTTCCATAGCCGGCAATGTGGCCACTTTTATTGGAGCAGGTGCTGCAAATATTACTGCAACCCAGCCTGGTAATGGCACCTATAGTTTAGCACCTAATGTCCCCAGAAATTTTACTGTTAATAAAGCGGTTTTTACGGTAAAGGCCGATAATCAAACACGGTTGTACGGTCAGGCTAATCCTGTTTTTACCATCTCCTATAGTGGCTTTGTAAACGGCGACAACATGTCGGTCATCACGATGTTACCCACAGCAACCTGCCCTGCAATAGCTACTACTGCTGTTGGAAACCAAACTATTACAGCAGCCGGAGGAGTGGTAAACAGTAATTATACCATCGCCTATGCAACTGGAACTTTAGTCATTATCAAAGCAACATTTATTGCAACTGCTGTTGATACTTTTAGAGTATACGGAATAGCAAACCCTGTTTTTCGTATACTCTATGCGGGTTTTACAAATGGGCAAACAAATGCCCTTATCAGCCCCAAACCAATTGCCAGTGCTGCAACAGCAACATCAACAGCTTCAGCTGGCGCTACTTACCCTATAAATTTAACCGGAACGGGCACAACCAACTATAATCTAATACTTACAACTGGCAGCCTTACTATAACGCAAAAAACACAAACCATTACATTTGCAGTTATTCCTGCTAAAACGTACGGAAATCCGCCATTTGCATTGTCTGGATCAGCTAGTTCAGCGCTCCCAGTGACGTTTACCAGTTCAGATCCTACGATAGCTTCAATTGCAGGAATTACAGTTACAATTTTACAACCTGGAAGTGTTACTATTACGGCAACACAACCCGGAAATATTAACTTCAGCTCAGCAACAGCGGTAAGCAAGCTATTTACCATTGCAAAAAAAGCACAAGCCATTTCGTTTGCGAACTTACCAACAATAACATATAGCAATGCGCCATTTGCTCTAACAGGCACTTCAAATTCGGGTCTTGCGGTGAGTTATATCAGCTCCAATCCCAGTATAGCCTCTATAGCAGGTAATGTAGTTACGATATTACAAGCTGGAAGTGTCACTATTACTGCAATCCAGACCGGAGATGTGAATTACAATGCTGCAACGGTAATCGTCAAAACCTTAACAATCAATATCGCCAGCCAAACTATCAATTTTCCTCCAATATTGCCCATCAATTTTGGAGTGGCAGATTTTGACCCAGGGGCAACGGCTTCCTCAGGACTTCCTATTACCTATTATATCGATTACCAAACGGTTGCTACCATTGTAAATGGAAAGATACACACTAACGGGGTAGGTACATGCACCATTACCGCCATGCAGTTAGGCAGTACGAATTATTCATCCGCTATAAGCGTAACTCAAACATTAACAGTAATTAAAAGTTTACAAATAATTACATTCCCGAATATTTCACCTAAAACTTACAAGGATCCGGATTTCGGTCCCGGGGCAACATCGAACACAGGCTCTTCAGTCAATTATTCAAGTGATAATCCAAGTGTGGCTATAATAGCTTGGGGTAAAGTACGTATTGTAGGTGCAGGTACAGCCTATATAACTGCTTACCGTTTTAGCGACCCGAATTATACCGATGCCAGTATTGTAAAAAAATTAGTGGTTAACAAGGCGCCTCAAACCATTACATTTACTTCATTACCTGTATTAACCTATGGCTGTGAAGATTATTATCCGGGAGGTACCTCTTCTTCTAATTTGGATGTAAGTTACCAAAGTGATAATTTATCAGTGGCAACCATTATAAATAGCAGAATACATGTAATTAAAACGGGTACTGCAAAAATTACCTCCTCGCAGGCCGGCAATTCAAATTATCTGCCAGCTGCCGATGTGTCACTTCAATTAACAGTTGTAAAGGCTGATCAACTGATTACGTTCGATGGATTGCCCATTAAAAACTATAATACCCCGGATTTTGCCCTTTCCGCATCAGCGACTTCGGGGCTATTAATTTCGTATACAAGCATTAATCCTGCTGTGGCATCGGTTACCAATGGAATAGTTCACATTAATGAAAGCGGTACTACAATTATAAAGGCTTCGCAAGCAGGCAATGCAAATTACAATGCAGCGCCTGACGTGCTTCAGACATTAACAGTAAATAAAGCACCACAGACCATCACATTCAATTCTTTTCCGGCAAAAATATTTGGCGATCCTGACTTTACACCGGTTGTTTCCTCAAGTTCGGGCCTATCGGTAAGCTTGTCGAGTGATAATCCTTCGGTGGCAACCATTGTGAGTGGTAAAATCCATATTATTACTACCGGAACGGCCAATATTACTGCTTCACAATCCGGTGATGCCAATTACTGCGCAGCTTCATCTGCATCACAGCAATTAATTGTAAAAAACGAAAACCAAAACATTTCTTTTAACCCATTAGGCTCCAAAACTTATGGAGATATCGATTTTCCACTTTCAGCATCGGCGAGTTCGGGCTTACCGGTAAGTTTTATCAGCGATAATTCCTATGTGGCTACCATTATAAGCGGACAGGTTCATATCACAGGAGCCGGTTCGGCAACGATATTTGCTGTGCAGGATGGCAACGCGTATTTTAATGCCGCTACTATGGTCCCTCAAACTCTGTTAGTCAATAAGGCAACACAGAATATAACCTTTGGCCCATTACCGGCAAAGACCTATATCGACAATGATTTTAATCCGGGAGCTGTTTCCCTATTAGGCTTTCCAATTTCATATTCCAGTAATAACAACGCTGTAGCAATGATAGTTGGCGATCAAATTCATATTTTTGGAGTAGGTACGGCAGTGATATCAGCTTGGCAGGCAGGAAACGGTAACTATACTTCTTCTCCAATACTAATACAAACACTAACTGTAAGCAAAGCTTCTCAGGCTATCACCTTTGCAAGTATTCCATCGAAGAAATACGGAAGTGCCAATTTTTCATTGGTGACAACCGCAAGTTCGGGGCTTCAAATTTCGTATATAAGCAGCAATCCTAGCGTGGCTACTGTTACAAATGGAGTGGTGCATATTGTTTCCGTCGGAATAACCACTATTACAGCAAGCCAGCCAGGTGATGATAATTACAACGCAGCTCTGCAGATACAACAAAATCTTATAGTTATAAAAAACAGTCAGGTAATAACATTGAATGCTGTACCAACCTTAACCTATGGAGATGACGATTTTGAGCTGTCGGCAACTTCCTCGTCGGGACTGCCGGTTACCTTTTCGAGTAATAATCCTTCGGTGGTTACCGTTATTAATGGATGGCTTCATATTTTAGGCTCAGGCTCTGCCATACTTACAGCTACGCAGATCGGAAATACAAACTTTGATGCTGCTGCGCCAGCTATACAAGCTATCAACATTAGGAAACATTTGCAGGATATTTATTTTGATACCATACCAATACATACTTATGGTGATGCTGATTTTGATCCGGGCGCTGTTACCAATTCAGGTTTGGCAGTAAGTTACTATACCAGCAATTCTTCTGTGACAATCATAAAAAGCGGTAAAATACATATTGTTGGTGCAGGTACGTCAACAATCACAGCCCGTCAACAAGGAAATAACAACTATGAGGCTGTAACTGATGTTTCGCATGTGTGTAAAATAACTAAAGCATTGTTAACTACGTCTGCCGACAATTTTTCGCGTAAGTATAATACAAATAACCCACCGTTTACCTATTCTTATTCCGGATTTGTGAATGGTGATGCTGCTGCTGATATTGATGCGATGCCTTCCGTAGTAACTAACGCTATCATCAGTAGTACTCCCGGAAAATACAATTTAATTCCCCAAGCCGGACAAGATAATAATTACGAATTTGCATATCAGAATGGTATCCTTACTATTCTAGGAACCAACCCATTAAAGCCTGTTAAACCTATTGGGACTTCATTATTATGTATTAATCCTGTTAATCAGACGTATACAACCTCCGGCGGGATATTTGCTTCTACCTACGAATGGGAAATAATACCATCAATTGCAGGCAAATGGACTGGTACAGGCAAATCCGCGACAATGAATTTTGAAGATTCATTTACCGGACGGGCAGGAATCATTACTAAAGGCAAAAATAATATTGGCATCAGTGAAAGTTCGGACACACTTTATGTGACTATCTTGTCGCAGCCGTCTGTTCCTCAAATAAAAACTTTAGGTAAATATTGCAGCAATAGCTCTATAGGCGATAGTATTATCCTAATTAATCCCCAACCATATTATAGTTATCAGCTATTATCGGGAGGAAATATTTTGGGTACAATTACCCAAAATAATGCTGACCGCGCAGGCTGGTTCGATTTGAAGGAAGGTACGTACAACATTTCCGAAATCCTTTGTAATGTTTCCATGGCAACCGACATTACCATTCGCCAGGTACAACCAACTTCGATAAAGCCTCTGATAACAAGCAAATGGAACGATGTGTTGGTGTGCATAAATCATGGCGATTCGGTAATTAACTATACCTGGTACAAGAATGGTGAAGTAATACCCAACGAGAATAAACAGTTCCTTTGGACACAGCAGAAACAAGGTAACTATAGCGTAAGTATTACTGATGATATTGGTTGCCAGTTTACATCAGATAATGTATCTATATCTCCTTCATCGGATGGAATAGTTTATCCCAACCCCAACCATGGCGAATTTAAAGTGTCATTTACGAGTGCGGAAAAGGGTAAGGTTGTTCTTCGCATAGCCAATATGAATAGCCTTCCGGTAAATACATTCTCTTATCAAAAAGATATTGATACCTTTGAACAGGAAATAAAAGCGTCTGGCACAGCTGCTGGCATCTATTATGTTGATGTTATGCTCAATGGCAAACGGGTGTTTTACGAAAAGTTGATTATTGAATAGAATGAGGCGCATTGAATTTCTCCTGACGATTGGTTTACTAATTCTTTTATCTAGCAATGCTCGAAGTCAACATGTTATCAGCGTTGGATTGGATCTAACTGCTGGTTATTCAACGGCGACCTCAAAAATTCCTAACGCACTTACTGAATCTTCATCCAAAGGAGGAATTGTTCCGGATTTTGGTGTTTCCTTCAACTACTTTTTAAACAAAACCTTTGGATTTTCTTCGGGTATCCGTTTAATTTCTTTCAATCAAACCACTTCAGGAAAGGAATATTATACTGCATTCGATGCAACTGATACTGAAAATCAGCCATACGAACGACGCGTATGGGCCAAAGATATTTCGGAAAAACTATCACTACATCTGGTAAATATTCCGCTCCACTTTTTTTATAAATATTCCTTCAATCGGAATATGGCTTTGTTTGCAGATGCCGGGCCAGGTATTTTCATTCCGGTGGTGCGCAATTATTCCGCTTCAGGCGTATTTACTTACAAAGGGTATTATCCTGATACGCATGCGTTATTATACGACATTCCCGTATATGGATTTAGTTCCAATGTTGTTGTGGATAGCAAACTAACCTTAAAGGCACCATTGGCCATACTCAATGTTGGCGCAAGTGTTGGATTTGCCTTTGCCATGAACCGTTATTATAATTTTGTGGCTTCGGTTGGCTATATTCGAACCGTTACCCCTGTTGCAAAAAACATTACCCCCCATACCATATCCAACGAAATAGGAAGTTTCAATAGTTTCTTAAACAACGGAGGAGGATATTTATCTAATTTTTCGGTATCTATTGGGATTACTAAGGATATTTTGTTTTAGAATTGAAAAGCAAACTTTTCGGACAATTTGCATATCCCGGTTTTCGATTCCAAATAAAAATAAATTAACTAATTAAACCCTTTACTTACCTGAAAGACTAACTTAAACTTGTTCGTACTAAACGATAAAATATATAATTTAAACACTATAACAATCTTTAACCCTATAAAATAAAACAAAATAAATTTTAACCCGTATACAAAGCCATAAAACCAAACCGACATGAAAAAGAAGTTTATACTAATTATCGTTACGTTGTTATTTGTTATACAAGGTATACTGTTTGCTCAGGATCCAATTATAACAATTACTCAGGTTGATACAGCATTTGCACTGACAGGAATGCCACTTCAACCTGTGATAAAAATAAAAATAAATAACCCTACGGCATCCTCTATGACTTTGCAAAAAATAGTTGTGAAGTCATTAAACCAGGACAATACGGATATTGATAGTATTGCTTTATTTTATACTGTTAATAACCGCTTCTCAATTGCCGATTACCCAACAGATATTCAGGTTAAAATTGGTAATAAATTAAAGTTGAGTGGTGATACTGTAGTATTTTCGGGATTTTCTTTTGCTTTGGATCCTGGCGACAACTATATCTGGGTTATGATGGATGTTACAAAATTAGCCATACCTTCACATACATTAGATGCATCCATTAGAGCTGGAGGTATTGAAATTGACTACAACTTTTTCCCAGCTTCTATTCAATCTCCAACTGGCAGTATACCTATAAAAAGTGTTTATTACAGATGCAATTTTGAAACCTTCGACAGCAATAATAAGCCCAAAAACTGGACTCAGGCTCCTGAGAGTGGCGCCGGTTCATGGCTTGGGTTTTATGGAGGCTTTGGAGTATCTACTGCCGATAATATTTATGCGCCTCGTATTCATTACCCTGATGGTCATCCTGGTGAACCCAAGTCTGGAAAAGGAAATGTTACTTTGAAATTGCAAAGTTCAACGCCGAAAACTAACATGCTTATTTCACCGGCTATCGATTTAAGCCTGGCCACAAAATCACATCTCATATTCTATCATTCACAGGTTCAAAGATGCAAAGACGAACTCTGCAATGAAGTAATTAATGATGAATTAGAGGTATATTATCAGGTAGGAGCCACAAACCCTGCCAACTGGACACTTTTAAATTCATATCATATAGGAACAGACAATGCCTGGTACAAGCATGATATTTTATTGCCTGATCCTACTGTTCAAAAAAATGTATATATCGGGTTTAAAGGTACCACTAGAAATGCCTGGGGTGTTTGTTTGGATAGTATGATTATTCATGAAGTGGGTACTGCTGCCAGGCAGGTAAAATCGGTGGACGTAGTGCGTCCGTTGTCTAATTTTATAGCTCAGGGGTCCATCAAAAATCCGATTCTCAGAACTAACATTCGGGTTAGCGGAAATACTACTGCCATAAATTTAACATCATTGACAATAACCACCAAAAATCAGAATGATGCAGATATAGTTAATGGCAGTGTGAGACTTTATACCTCCCTGGATTCGGTTTTTTTTTCACCAATTCAGATAGGGACTAGTCAATCCATCACCGGAGGAAAAGTTGTTTTTAGTGGACTCAATAAAACAATAGAAACCGGAGATAATTATTTTTGGGTTACCTATGATATTAAAACCAATGCTTTCCCAGATGATACTTTAGCTGCATCGATTAATGCAAATGATATTATATTGGATAGCGGAACATACCCTGCAATTGCACAATCTCCTCCCGGATCAAGGAAAATAAAGCAAGCTATATTTTTCGACAATTTTGAGACAATTAAAGGTTGGGATTTATCGGTTGGAGATTTTCAGCAAAGAGCTCCAAAAGGGCTTGGAGGTAATAAAGGACGTCCTGATCCATTATATGCCTATGATGATACCACTGTATTAGGAAATGATTTATCAGGATTAGGCAGTTTCCCTGGAGATTATGAACCCAACTCCAGATCGCTGGCTTTGTCGCCATTAATTCCGGGTAAATATTTCAAAAATATACATCTTGATTTTAGTCGTTGGCTGAACATTGAAAATGCTGACTCAGCCTGTATCGAATTTAAGTATACAGGGAGCAATAAATGGGATAGTATTTGGCTGAACAACTCTACCATTGTTGATACAAAATGGCAACAACAGAGCTTTGATTTATCAAAAAAAATCATCCGCCGTGACTTTAATCTCCGGTTTCGACTAGGAACAACCAATTCACTGGCAAATTTTTCAGGATGGAATATCGATTATTTGTTTATTACAGGTGATAGTATCAAATACGATGCTGCTATTACTAAAATTCTGAGCCCTTCTACATCTTGCGGCCTTACTTCGACAGAAAAAATAAAAGTGCGGATAAAAAATACAGGACCCAAATCAATCTCGAGTTTTCCCATAAAATTTTCAAAAGATGGTGGTAAAACTTACGTAACCGAAACGGTTTTAAATACAATCGCCATTGGGGACTCCCTCGATTATTTGTCAACCACCACTCTCGATTTTAGTAAACCCGCTGTATATAATGTATTGGTAAAAGTTGCAGTTCCAGGGGACAATTATCCGGATAATGATACGATTAAAACACAAATAGTGGCTTTGCCAACTCATCATCTTCCATATCAAACCGGATTTGAAGAAGATACTGTTTTCTGGACATCAGGTGGCGTTCTGCCCTCCTGGAAGTTGAAAAGTCCAAACAACAATTATATTAAAACCCCTGGTGAGGGTTTCCAATCATGGATAACTGAAGGAGAAACTGGTAAATATAACCTTTATGAAAATTCGTATGTTGTAAGTCCATGTTATATTTTTGACACCAACACGCTTCCAATAGTCGACTTTAATTCAAATTATTATTCAGTAAACAAATACGATGGAGCAATTTTACAATACTCACTTAACGAAGGCGCTACCTGGCAATATGTGGCTAAAGACGCATATAGCTTTAACTGGAATTGGTATAACGATACAATTAAAGCCTTTAAAGGAACTCCCGGATGGACAGATCGTTCAAAAAACTTATCGGGAAATCAAATTTGGATAAGACAAAAGCAAGTATTACCTGCTGCAACAATAGGTCCAAAAGTAAGATTTAGGATAGCTTTAAAAAGTGATTCATCATCCACTTATACAGCAGATGGTTTCGCCTTCGATGATTTCAAACTATATAATGCCCCATATGATGTGGGTGTTACTTCTATTGATAATTTAGTTACACCTTCCTGCCAGTTTGGTAGCAATGCCAATCCAGATAAACTTAAAATTACAGTTAAAAACTTTGGCATAAGGGATATTCAGGCAACCGATTCCATTATAATTGGGATTAAAGTGAATAATTCCGCCATCGTTTCTGAAAAATTCATACTGGGAACTAATCTTGCAGTGGGAACTGACCGACAGTTTACTATGACCAAATCCATTAACCTGCAGGCAAAAGGTAATTATATCATAAAGGCCTTTACCCGTAACGAATTAGACCCAAACTTTTATGGACCAGGTAGGGGTGCCGCCAACGATACCTCCTTTATCAGTATTGTAGTTAATCCAAACCCTGTTGCCGGTTTAGTAGATACAGTTTATACCAATCGACCTCAAAAAGCAAAAATTCAAGCGATTGATTCCGCTTATTTTACATATAACTGGATTTATCCCAAGACATCTTATTTCTTAAATGGCTATCAACCTGTTCTTCAAGTTAAAAACACAGGTCTTGGCCGTCATCGGCTTACAGTTACTAATAATAACACGGGTTGCATTACAAAGGATAGTACCTACGTAAAATTATTGATCTCCGATGTTGGGCTTACCAAAATTATTAAACCAATTACTAATTGCGGGTATGGAGCATCCATGAATCCAATAGTGGAAATTAAAAATTTCGGGACTGATACCCTTAAAACGAATGACACTATTCCAATTCGATTGAAACTGGACGGAGGAGTAGTGCAGAATGACACTCTATTCCTTACTTCAAAACTTGATCCGGGAACTATGGTTCAAGCCACTCTTTCAAAAATACCGTTGAATCTATCTGTTGGTGCGCATACGTTAATCGTATTAACCGCATATCCGGCTGATACCACAAAAAAGAACGATACCATTCCGGTAAGTTACCGCAATTTTCAAATTCATGGTTACCCAACGGTTGATCTGGGACCAGATGTTACTATTCAAAAACTTTCGTATACTATTCGGCCAATTGCCACAAGCGGGGTAACATCATACAAATGGAGTGACGCTAATACTACAGATTCAATGGTGGTAAACCTGTCAGGGAAATATGTGGTAATTGTTGCCAATATAAACGGATGCGAAACCAAGGATTCAATTAATGTGAGGTTGAAAATTCATGATTTGGGTATCAAACGGATTACAAGCCCACTGAGTTCATGCTCTCTTCCAACAACTAATTATATAAATGTTAAGCTAATGAACTTTGGTACGGATACCATTGCAACCTCGGAGGCTATTGATATGAGCTACCGGGTAAACGATACCGCCTTTTATAGCCAACCCTTGTACCTTGCGAGTGAATTGCGGCCTGGCGACAGCATTTCTTATGCATTCACAAAAACAGTAAATCTTAGCAGTATCGCAAGCTACAAAATAATGACAAAGGCTACATTGCCAGGCGATATTAGGATGCTTAACGACAGTATTGTACAAATTATTCAAGTGTTTGGCAAACCTCATCCGGATCTTCCTCCCTTTGGTAATGTGAGGGCGTTGAAATATACTCTCGATCCAGGTATTGGGTTCAAATCATATGTATGGCAGGACGGATCAACCGATAGTTCTTACGTGATCACCCGAACACATAACAACGATCCAAATCGTTTATATAAAGTATGGGTAACCGATCAAAATGGATGCACAGCAATGGATTCAACAATAATTTTTTTCCAGGTATATGATTTAGAGCTAACAAAAATATTGCTCGAAGATGCTTGTACTATGAAAACTGCAGAAGATATTGCATTGAAAATTACCAATAAAGGTTATAATGGCCGTGTTGATAATGATATTTCAGTGTGGTATAAAATTAATAATGCCGATTCGATTTCCGAAACCTTTAAACTGACAGCAGATGATGGAATCTCTCAGATTTATACTTTTAACCAAAAGGCCAATTTGGCTACCCCTGGAACATATACAATTACAGCCGGATTAATCTTTGGAATTGATTTGATGCCCGAAAATAATAAGATAGCACAAACTATTAATGTGTATGGCAATCCATCAATAAATTTCGGTACCGATACGTTAAGAGTTGATCTGCCTATCACACTTGATGCTGGAGCAGGATCGGGATATACGTATCTTTGGAATACCAACGAATTAACTCAAACTATTTCAGCGCCAACTTCAGGCTCATACTCAGTAAAGGTTACGAGTTCTCATGGTTGTGACTCGCAAAAAGAAGTTTACGTAAAAGGCAATATTGCCGATTTAGCAGTTAGCAGTTTTATTATTCCATCGAAAAATTGCAAACTTACCACTACTGAAACTGTGGGTATCAGGATTAGTAACAATGGTAATATTAAGCTTACCGATCAACCGCTAACCATTAAATATCAACTTGATGGAGCAGCCGAAAAAACGAAAGACGTTATATTTACAGGGGCGCCAGGAGATTCACTTACCTATAATTTTGATGGCGCTGAAGATTTATCGGCGGTTAAAACATATGCATTCAATACATCATTGGTATCTGGAATTGACAAGGTTGCAACAAACAATTCGAAGGATTTTGCTGTAAATGTGTTTGGCTTTCCCAAGATTAACGACTTTGGCGCAACAAATGATACGGTTAAATTAACCACATGGCCGAAAGTTTTAGACCCGGGAGCAGGATTTGCAACTTATAAATGGCAGGATGGTTCGAACAGTTCAACATTCTCAGTAATAACCAAAGGGCTTTATAAAGTGACGGTTACTGACAATAATGGCTGCAAGGCGAGTGATTCGGTTTATATCCTTAATACAGGAATCAGAAAACTAAGTGATCAGGCAGAGATGACGATTTATCCTAACCCGGTACGAGACATACTGAATGTGAAGCTGAATCTTAAAAAGGATGAACCGTTGGTTATACAAGTGTTATCAGCCAATGGGAAAGTGGTAGTTACGCGAAAATTAAGCGGCTTCACCCAATACCTCGAACAATTAGATGTTTACGCTTTGCCAAGGGGACTTTACTACATTCGGGTATCTACAACTGATTGGGTGGTTACCGATAAAGTACTGGTAGAATAGAACGCAGGATAGTACAAAAGTACGAAGGCCGCCAGAACTTAATTTAAGTTTCGGGCGGCCTTTTTCATCGGGTTCTATAACCAAGGAATCTATGTGAATTCAATAAGAAAATGTTGCGTTCACTCAGATCAATATATCGTGAGAATCTGGGTTAACGATTTTGCTTGCCATCGGAACAAACCAGAATAACCATCTTGCAGGAATTTGTATTTCCTAATTGACAGGATTTATGGAAATACAAACATGCATTTTCCTTTTCTCCCAATTTATTATAGGCCATTCCCAAATTGTAAAATGTAACAGGATTATTGGGACTTATATCAGCTGATTTAAGAAAATCTTCAATAGAAGATTTGTAGTCATCTAATTGATATAGTGCTAATCCACGACTATGATAAGCAGTGGCATTTGTTGGATCAATTTCTATTGCCATAGAAAAATCTTTCACCGCGTTTTCAATTTCCGACAAGTTGATATAAGCTACTCCTCTGTTCAAATAAATACCAAATGGGTTAAAATTAGGATTAAGAGAAAATGACTTGTCAAAATCCTGAAGCGCTTTCGAATATTTTTCCTTCGTATTGTTTAATAATCCCCGGGCATAATAAAACTCAGCATTTGACGGTTGTTTTCCAATTGCATCCTCTAAAATCTTATATGCCTCTTTTGAATTTCCTAATTGATTTAAAACCTTGGATTTACCAATAGTAGCCTGTGCCGGAGCTCCTTGCTTTTGAATGGCCGTTTCGTACGTTTTTAAAGCATTTTGATAATCTTTTTGATAAAACAACGCGTCACCTTTTAAGCTATAAGCTCTGGCATTGTTAACATCATTGCTAATAGCCTGTTCTGCATCCTTTAATGCCTCAGTATATTTACCCATACTAATGCGAGCCTCTGCACGTCCGCAAATAGCCTCTATATTGTCGGGTTTGATAAATAGTATCTGATTAAAATCCTGAACAGCACCTTCGAAATTTCTTTTTGAAAGCTTATCATGTGCTGCTTGCATTAACTGATCCTGAGAAAAACCAGGTGCACAGAAAAGTAAAAGAACGGAAGCAAAAAGAAATTTTCTTATCATAATTAATCTAAATAATTATATATATGACACAAGATCCAAATGTACATCTCTTATTTATAGTCTATTTTTTTTAATTTAGCCAGTTATTAAATTCGTAGTATAAATATCAATGTCGTTTACTTAAGGTTTTGACCTCTCAACCCATCTCAAAAAAGAGGGATAACTTGCACATTGTCAATGGCAAGTTATAGCCCCTTTTTAAGGGGTTGGGGTTATTTTAATTTAGCCAGTTATTAAATTCGTAGTATAAATATATCCAAATGCCTTACATAAATATAAATTTAATGATTTTATTGACCAATAATTTTCACCAACACTCTTTTTTTTCGCATCCCGTCAAATTCACCATAAAAAATCTGTTCCCAGGGTCCAACATCTAATTTACCTTCAGATATGGCGACAACAACTTCACGACCCATAATCGTCCTTTTTAGGTGAGCGTCGGCATTATCCTCAAAACCATTGTGTTTGTATTGTGAATAAGGTTTTTCAGGAACCAATTTTTCGAGCCAAACTTCAAAATCATGATGCAACCCCACTTCATCATCATTAATAAATACACTTGCTGTTATGTGCATTGCATTCACCAACACCAATCCTTCACTAATTCCGCTTTCGTGAATACAACTTTCCACTTGATGGGTAATATTGATAAATGCCCTGCGGGTATCTGTATTAAACCACAACTCTTTACGGAAACTTTGCATTTTAGTTCAATTTTAAATCACTAATGATATTTTTTATTTTTTGATCTAATAACGTGTTAACCTTCTCAAAGTCAGTAATTTTTTCAAGAGTTTCTTTCACACCAAAATAGAATTTTATCTTAGGTTCGGTACCTGATGGCCTTACAGAAATTTTCGAACCGTCTTTGGTGATAAACTGCAAAACATTAGATTTAGGCAAATCAATACTTTTTTCAACTGACTTTACCACATCAAATGATTTTCGTTTTTCATAATCGAGAATAAAAACGACAGCTGATCCATTTATTTGTTTTGGAGGAGATTGCCGGAAATTATCCATCATCTTCTGAATTTCTTCGGCTCCTTCCTTGCCCTTTTTAGTAATCGACAAAAGGGATTCCTTATAAAAACCATATTTTTGGTAGATATCAAGCAGTAAATCGTACATGGTCATTTTCTGGTCTCTAGCCCAGGCAGCTGCTTCGGCTATCAAGGCACATGACATAACAGCGTCTTTGTCCCGAACAAATTCGGCAGCCAGATAGCCATAACTTTCCTCTCCTCCGCCAATAAATTTGGTCTTACCTTCGTTGTGCTTTATTACTTCGGCAATGTATTTAAAACCTGTAAGCACATCATAATAATGTACGTTAAATGCACGTGCCATTTCTGCTATCAGCTCTGTAGTAACAATAGTTTTTACCAAATATTCCTTACCGGTAAGTTTACCCTTTTCTTTCCATTTGGTTAACAGATAATAAATTAAAATGGATGCAGCCTGGTTGCCGTTAAGTAATACAATTTCGTTGTTTTTGTTGCGAACAGCAATTCCAACCCGGTCGGCATCGGGATCAGTGGCCATTACAAGGTCAGCGCTTGTTTCCTTTGCTTTGTTAGTTGCCATGGCTAATGCTGCTGATTCCTCAGGATTTGGAGAAACAATGGTAGGAAAATTACCGTCAGTGACATCCTGCTCCGGAATATTAATTATGTTACGAAAACCCATCTTTTTTAGGATCATCGGAACCAATTTAATACCTGTACCATGCAAAGGCGTGTAAACGATTTTCATATCGCTGTTTCGGGCAATCACTTCGGGAGAAAGCGATAATTTCTTTATTTCATCGGTATATATTTCATCAATCTCGCTTCCAAGAAGATGAATTTTAGTTTTTGACCCGTTAAATTTAATGTCACCAATATCAAGTATCTTATTTACTTCGTGAATAATATTTTCGTCATGGGGTGGAACAACCTGGCCACCATCATCCCAATATGCCTTATAACCATTGTATTCCTTAGGATTATGAGAAGCTGTGATTACAATACCTGACTGGCATTTTAAGTGTCGGATAGCAAATGAAAGTTCAGGCGTGGGCCGAAGCGATTCAAACAGATAAACAGTAAATCCATTTCCGGCAAAAATTCCGGCAGCTGTTTCGGCGAATAACTTACTGTTATTCCGGCAATCATAAGCAATCGCCACTTTTATTTCCTGAAGGTTTTTAAATTCTTTTTTAACATAGTTCGACAATCCCTGAGTGGCAGCGCCTACGGTATAAATATTCATACGATTTGTTCCAACACCCATGATCCCGCGTAAACCACCCGTACCAAATTCCAGGTCGCGATAGAAACTCTCAACCAATTCCTTTTCGTTATTATCCAGCAAATTCTTAACCTGGTTGCGGGTTTCCAAATCATATTTTTCCGAAAGCCAGCTATTGGCTTTTTCTTTCACCTGAGTTAACATGTCCTTATTGCTCATATCTTATTTTTTAGAATTTACTTCGTTAAGACATTTATATAAACTTGTTTTCCAATGAGGTATTTCAATATTGAAAGTAGATTTGATTTTCGTTTTATTTAAAACACTATAAAACGGGCGCTTTACAATGGATGGATAATATTTTGATTCAATGGGATTAACAACACAATTGTATTTTTGAAAGTTAATAATCTCAAAAGCAAAATCATACCAACTGCATACACCTTCATTAGAGAAATGATAAACTCCGGGTTTTATTTCATTTTCAATTGAAAACCTAATAATTGAAAGAATACTTAAAGCCAAATCCTCCGCATAGGTAGGAGTTCCTATCTGATCAAAAATAACATTAAGTTCACTGCGCTCAGAACCCAATTTCATCATGGTTTTTACAAAATTGGCGCCAAACGAGGAATAAAGCCATGACGTGCGAATAACAATGCTTCGATCGTATTTTAATGCTTCAACTTCACCTTCAGCTTTTGTCTTTCCGTATGCCGATTGTGGATTTATTGTATCTTCTTCCACGTATGGTCTGTATGATGTTCCGTCAAAAACATAATCGGTGGATACATGAATCAATGCTGCATTGTATTTTGAGGCAACAATTGCAAGATTTTTAACAGCATCACGATTTATTTTATAAGCCATGTCGAGATCAGACTCAGCCTTGTCAACTGCCGTATATGCTGCACAGTTTATAATAAAACCAAAACCTTTATCCTTACAAAAATCGTCAACAGCCTGTAAATTGGTTATATCCAAAACATCTACATCAGTAAACATAAAATTAAGCCCGGAAAAAGCAGTAGCAATTTTTTGAAGTTCGCTCCCTAATTGGCCATTTGAACCAGTAACAAGTATTCTGCTCATATCAGGAAAATCTAAAATCTATTTTTGCTTCTTTTAACAATGGGAGTTCCTTATCTTTACCAGAAAGTACCGCCTTATCAGCGTCAACTTTCCAATCTATTCCAAGTTCCGGATCATCAAAGCGAATTCCGCCTTCAAAACCGGGACTGTACAAATGGTCGCATTTATAAAAAACTACTGCCGTAGCGCTTAATACCGAAAAGCCATGAGCAAAGCCCTTTGGTACATACAACTGTTTTTTGTTATCTGCAGTAAGTTCTATTCCAAACCAGTTTCCATAATTCGGAGAACCTGTTCGCACATCAACTACAACATCGTAAATTGAACCTTCGAGTACCCTTACTAATTTAGTTTGTGCATGAGGTTCCAATTGAAAATGCAAACCACGAATAACACCATAGGATGATTTTGATTGATTATCCTGTACAAATCTTGTAGTTATTCCTCCTGCTTCGAGTTTTCCTTCATTAAAACTTTCAAAAAAATAGCCTCTTGAATCCTCAAAAACGTCAGGTTCTATAATGTAAAGTCCTGAAATGTATGTTTCTATTATCTCCATTTTACTTTTTCTCGATAGTTACTAATTCCTCGTTCGCAATTTTTATAAGATATTCACCATATTGATTCTTCTTTAAAGGTTCGGCAAGTTTCAATAATTGTTCCTTGTTGATGAATCCGCGATTAAACGCAATCTCCTCAATACACGACACTTTCAGTCCCTGACGTTCCTCGATGGTAAAGATAAAGTTAGATGCCTGAAGCAAACTTTCATGTGTTCCGGTATCGAGCCAGGCCATACCGCGACCCATTAATTCCACTTTCAACCTATTCTCGTTCAAATATAAGCGATTGAGATCGGTAATCTCCAGTTCTCCTCTGGGTGATGGTTTAAGAGCTTTGGCTTTACTAACCACATCATTACTATAAAAATACAAACCAGTTACTGCATAATTTGATTTTGGTGTTTTGGGTTTTTCTTCGAGACTTAAAGCATTACCTTTCGAATCGAATTCAACCACACCGTATCGCTCCGGATCTTTTACAAAATAACCGAAAACCACCGCGCCATCCTCAATCTTGGCTGTATCAAGCAGGGTTTTACCAAATCCATATCCATAAAAGATATTATCGCCTAAAACAAGGCATACACTATCATTTCCGATAAAATTTTCCCCGATCAAAAATGCTTGAGCCAACCCATCGGGCGAGGGCTGAATGGCATAAGTAAGTTTTATTCCCAATTGTGTTCCATCATGCAACAGATCTTCATATAGATGAATATCCTTGGGGGTTGAAATAATAAGAATATCTCGTATTCCAGCCAGCATCAATACCGATAAAGGATAATAAATCATTGGTTTGTCGTAAACCGGAATGATTTGTTTTGAAATGCTTTGAGTAATTGGATAAAGACGGGTTCCCGAACCGCCTGCAAGAATAATTCCTTTCATTATAATAGATAATTAAGCGTTTAATAAATTTTTAAAATAAGATATGGTTTTCTTCAATCCTTCATCAAG
The DNA here is from genome assembly GCA_038213375.1 of Bacteroidales bacterium. Lineage (GTDB taxonomy): Bacteria > Bacteroidota > Bacteroidia > Bacteroidales > JAAUTT01 > JAAUTT01. The sequence continues at coordinate 70,119 of JBBQTB010000007.1, forward strand.
AGGCACCAAAGGCTCCCAATTCAATTTTGCTTTGGCCAATGAGATATCCGGTTGGCGTTGAATTGGATCATCCTGTGGTAATGGAAGATTCACCAATTTAGCTTTTGAATTTGTCATTTTAATGATTTTCTCAGCCAATTGTAAAATAGTGAACTCACCGGGATTACCAATATTTACAGGTCCGATAAATTCATCGCCTGTATTCATTAACTTAATCATACCTTCCACTAAATCGTCAACATATTGAAAACTACGGGTTTGGGTGCCATTCCCATATATTGTAATATCCTTATTTTGAAGCGCTTGTACAATAAAATTTGATACCACACGTCCATCATTTGGATTCATTCTGGGTCCATAGGTATTAAAAATACGAATAATCTTTATTCTAACTCCATTTTGCTCATGATAATTCATAAACAGCGACTCGGCGCATCGCTTGCCTTCGTCATAACAAGAGCGAATTCCGATAGGATTCACATTTCCCCAATAACTTTCAGGTTGAGGATGAATGTTTGGATCGCCATATACTTCGCTTGTAGAAGCCTGAAGAATCTTAGCTTTTGTTCGCTTTGCAAGACCTAACATATTGATAGCGCCCATTACCGAGGTTTTGATGGTTTTTATACCATTATATTGATAATGTATGGGTGAAGCAGGGCAAGCGAGGTTGAAAATTTCATCTACTTCAGCATAAAAAGGCATAGTAACGTCATGCCTCACCAGCTCAAACCTTGGGTTACCAATAAGGTGAAAGATATTTGTTTTACTTCCTGTAAAATAATTATCGAGGCAAATTACATCGTTTCCTTCATTTAAAAGACGTTCGCAAAGGTGTGAACCAATGAATCCTGCGCCACCTGTAATTAAAATTCTTTTCATTAAATAAAAATCTATTATTCTGGTTTATATACTTTGCGGCCAATACTGTAATATGTAAAACCCAATTCTTTCATCTCGTTAGGCTCATAAATATTACGGCCATCAAAAATAAGTTTATTTTTCAATAGCCTTTCCATAATTTTATAGTTTGGAATTCTGAATTCGGGCCACTCTGTAATTAAAACTAATGCATCAGCATCCAAAAGTGCATCATATTCATTGGTTGCATAATAAATTGAATCCCCCAAAATCTTTTTTGATTCGGGCATTGCAACGGGATCATAGGCTCTAACTTGCGCATTTGCTTTTAAAAGCTTATCGATAAGCACAAGCGACGGAGCTTCACGCATGTCATCAGTTTGCGGTTTGAATGAAAGTCCCCATACTGCAAAAACCTTTCCACTTAATTGGTCACCAAAATGCTTCTGTATCTTATTAAACAATACGTTTTTCTGGTTATAGTTTACCTCTTCTACCGCTTTAAGAATATTCAAGGAGTATTTATGGTCGTTTCCGGTTTTGATTAATGCCTGAACATCTTTAGGAAAGCAGGATCCTCCATAACCCACTCCGGGGTAAATAAACTTTGTACCAATGCGTGCATCACTGCCAATCCCTTTTCTTACAAAGTTTACATCGGCTCCAACAATCTCGCACAAATTAGCAATATCATTCATAAAGCTAATCTTGGTAGCCAGCATGGCATTGGCCGCGTATTTAGTCATCTCAGCCGATGGAATGTCCATAAATAATAAGGGATGTCCGTTTAACAAAAAGGCTTTGTATAAACGATTCATAATTTTCTGTGCACTTTCCGAATCAACCCCAACAACGATTCTGTCGGGTTTAAGAAAATCATCAATGGCATTGCCTTCTTTCAAAAACTCTGGATTAGAGGCAACATCAAAATCAACTTTTATACCACGTTTATCAATTTCATCCTGTATCACTTTTTTTACTTTTTGCGCTGTCCCTACCGGTACTGTACTTTTATTTACAATTACCATGTAGTGATCAATACATTGACCAATTTCACGAGCAACTCCAAAAACGTATTTTAAATCGGCTCTGCCGTCTTCATCCGAAGGAGTTCCAACTGCTATAAATACAGTCTCAGCATCTGTTAAACTATCTTTCAAACTTGATGTGAAAAATAACCGTCCTTTATCTTTATTCCTCATTATTAATTGCTCCAGGCCAGGTTCATAAATTGGAACTATCCCGTTATTCAACTTAGTAATTTTATCCTGATCAGTATCTACACACGTTACCGTAATGCCAGTTTCGGCAAAACAAGTACCTGAAACTAAGCCAACATACCCTGTGCCAATGATGGAAATCTTCATGTAATTTTAATTATATTTAGAAGCGTGAAATTAAAACATTTTATTGAGGCTTAAAAACACAAATTTTATCAAAAAATATCCAACCTATTAAAAATTATTTTAAAAGTATTTTTTTGTGGAGATTTTTAAGTAAATTAGCTAGTTGATAAATTAATTTTCAGGCTTTAGTTTATTTCCTAAAGAAAAAAATAAATGTTGATGACGACTCAGTTTGGCTTTATTGTGTGTAAGTTTTGCGAATCAAACAAATATAGTACACTAATAATATGCAGCTTACATTCATATTAATAAATGCAAACCGGCGAAAACATAATTTCCGGAGTACACTCAAAATTAGATTTTTAGATTTTATAACCTGAAAAATTAAAAAAATTAATACTTTTGCACCTTGATTTAATTATAATGTCTAACTTATTAATTATTAATTAATTTTCTAAATGATTGACGAAAAAGAAGAATTGGAAAACGAGCTGATTGACAAAAATGAATCAGCTGAAAACGAAGCGGGCATCGATGAAGTTGAAGTAGAAGTAGAAGAACCGATCGATGTTTTTGAAGAAGAAACTGAAGAAGAAGAAGTGGTTGAAGAGGATGCTGATGAAGTGGCTGCTAATCTTTTGAAACTTAAAAGCGAAAAAATTTCCCTGGAAAATTTCGATTGGGCCAAATACAATAACAAATGGGATATTTATTCAGATGACGAACGTTCATCGCTTGCTGCAATGTATGATAAAACTTTATCTACCATAGCTGAAAATGAATGTATTGACGGTACCGTTATTGCAATGAACAAACGTGAAGTAGTTATTAATATAGGCTACAAATCAGAAGGTGTTGTTAGTTTAAATGAATTTCGTTACAATGTAAATCTTGCCGTTGGCGACAAAGTAGAGGTTTATGTTGAAAGTCAGGAAGACAAAAAGGGTCAGTTAATACTTTCTCATAAGAAGGCTCGTGCTATGCGTTCGTGGGATCGTGTTAATGTATCTCTCGAAAACGACGAAATTATTCAAGGATACATCAAATGCCGTACTAAGGGTGGTATGATTGTAGATGTATTTGGTATTGAGGCATTTTTACCAGGTTCTCAGATTGATGTTAAGCCAATTCGTGATTACGATGTATTTGTTGGTAAAACAATGGAATTCAAAGTTGTTAAAATCAATCACGAATTTAAAAATGTTGTTGTTTCGCACAAAGCTCTTATCGAAGCAGAACTTGAACAACAAAAGAAAGATATTATTGCCAAACTTGAAAAAGGTCAGGTTCTCGAAGGAACTGTCAAAAATATCACCTCATATGGTGTGTTCATAGACCTTGGAGGAGTTGATGGTCTTATTCACATCACCGATCTTTCATGGGGTCGCGTAAATCATCCTGAAGAAATCGTACAGCTTGATCAGAAACTGAATGTTGTTATTCTTGATTTTGATGACGCTAAAAAACGTATTGCTCTTGGTTTAAAACAACTTACACCTCATCCTTGGGATGCCCTTAGCGCTGAAATGAAAGTTGGCGATAAAGTAAAAGGTAAAGTTGTAGTTATTGCCGATTATGGTGCATTTGTTGAGATTGCCACTGGTGTTGAAGGTCTTATTCACGTGTCCGAAATGTCATGGTCACAACACTTGCGCAGCGCTCAGGAATTCCTGAAAGTAAGTGACGAAGTTGAAGCTGTTATTCTTACCCTTGATCGCGACGAACGCAAAATGTCATTGGGTATCAAACAACTTAAGACTGATCCTTGGGATAGCATCGAATCAAAATATATTATTGGTTCAAAACACAAAGCAAAAGTTCGCAATTTTACCAATTTTGGTGTATTTGTAGAAATTGAAGAAGGAGTTGACGGCTTAATCCATATTTCGGATCTGTCATGGACCAAGAAAATTAAACATCCATCGGAATTCACACAAGTTGGTGAAGAAATTGATGTTGTTGTTCTTGAAATTGATAAAGACAACCGCCGTTTAAGCCTGGGTCACAAGCAGCTTGAAGAAAATCCATGGGATGTATTCGAATCCATCTTTACTGTTGATTCAATTCACGAAGGTACAATTGTTGAAATTTTCGACAAAGGCGCTTTGGTAGCATTACCTTATGGTGTTGAAGGCTTTGTAACTCCTAAACATTTGGTAAAGGAAGACGGATCACCTTCTAAGGTTGATGATAAACTTGAATTCAAAGTAATCGAATTCAACAAGTCTGCCAAACGTATTATTTTGTCTCACAGCAGAGTTTTCGAAGATGTGAAAAAATCTGAAGAAAACGCAGCCAGAAGAGCTGTTTCGGATGATACTAAGAAAGCCACAAAAAAACTGAAGAACACCATGGAAAAAACAACCCTTGGTGATATAACTGAGTTAGCTGCTTTGAAAGAAGAAATGGAAGAACAACAAAAAAAGGCACAACAAAACGACAAATAATTAAATTACATACCAATGGAATTTAAGATCGAAAAACTGGAAAATTATGCCTTGATTCAGGTGCTTGAAGAAAAACTGGATACGCATATTGCGCCTACGTTAAAATCTGAATTGGTATTAATTTCGGGGAATGGTGAAAAGAATATTGTTTTAGATCTCAGTAAATGTCGTTATTGCGATTCATCTGGTTTAAGTGCTATTCTTGTGGCAAATCGTTTGTGTAAAAATGCCAATGGCACATTTGTACTTACAGGTTTGAATGATGCAGTTGAACGTCTGATTACTATTTCTCAATTAGATACAGTTCTAAACATCACAACTTCCATTGAAGAAGCAATTGCTTTGATTCACCGGAACAATTAATGTCTGGAAAAACACTTGTAAAAGCATGGTCTTTTCTGTTACCGTATTAGGCAGCAGTTCTGCTTTGCCCACTTCCAACAGATATTTAACCGCTCATGTACTTAATGTAGATGAGCGGTTTTTTCTCATTGACTGCGGTGAAGGAACTCAATTTCAACTTCGAAAATACAAAGCTAAATTTAGTCGTCTAAACCATATTTTTATAACACATCTACATGGCGATCACATGTTTGGTCTGCCAGGTTTGATTTCAACGTTTAACTTACTCGGGCGAAAACAGGATTTGCATATTTATGCTCATACCAACCTTGAAAAGATTCTAAAGCAATTTCTTGCCCATTTTTTTACACATCTTGACTTTCAGATTATCTTTCATGCATTAAATCACGATTCTAAGGAATTAATCTATGAAGATTCAAAAATTAGTGTGGAAAGCTTTCCGCTAAAGCACCGGATACCAACGTGTGGTTTTATTTTCCGTGAGAAACCCCGGATGAAGAACATTCGCAAGGAAATGATTGAATACCACAAAATTCCGGTACGCGAAATTGTTAATATTAAAAGAGGTGATGATTTTGTTACAGATGAGGGAATTGTTATTCCTAATTCAAATCTCACATATGATCAGGAATCAACCAGATCATATGCATTTTGCTCTGACACAGCATATCTTGAAAATATATTACCAATTATACAGAACGTTGATTTATTATACCATGAAGCAACATTTGCTGATGAAGATACCGAAAGAGCTTTGGAAACACTTCATTCGACAGCTTCTCAGGCCGCCACCATTGCCAAACTTTCAAATGTCAAAAAACTACTCATTGGTCACTTTTCAGCACGATACAAGGATATTAAGCCTCTAGTTATTCAAGCTCAGAAGATTTTCCCAAATACACTCGCCGCAGAAGAAGGACTTGAAATAAACCTATAAATAGCAATGGTGTTTTATTTCCACACCCTTAATTTTCAACATAAAATATCCTTATCTTTGCACATTTTAAAGTAAAATTTACCATGCAGGAGAAGCTTATTATCCTTGATTTCGGGTCGCAGTATACTCAACTCATAGCACGTCGGATAAGGGAACTGAATGTTTATTGCGAAATATTCCCTTTCCATAAGAAAATTGATATTGATGAATCAGTTAAAGGAGTAATTCTGTCAGGAAGTCCATTTTCTGTTAGAGACGCTAAAGCCCCCCTGCCCGATCTTTCAAATGTTAAAGGTAAAATACCCTTACTCGGAATTTGTTATGGCGCTCAATACCTTGCACATTATTTTGGTGGTGAAGTATTACCTTCCTCAACACGCGAATATGGTAGGGCAAACTTACAATTTATTAAACAAGGTGTAAATCTATTAAAAGACATATCCAAAAATTCCCAAGTGTGGATGTCACATGGAGATACAATTGCAAGAATCCCTTCGAATTATGAAATCATTGCAAGTACCTCCGATGTAATGGTTGGTGCATATCACATTAAAGATGAAACTACTTTTGGGCTACAATTTCATCCTGAAGTTTTTCATACTACCGAGGGTTTAACAATTCTCAGAAATTTTGTGGTTACCATATGCGGATGCCACCAGAATTGGACTCCTGACTCCTTTATTGAGTCAACCATATCGGGATTAAAGAACAAAATTGGCGATGATAAGGTGGTACTGGGTCTTTCAGGCGGAGTTGACTCATCTGTTGCTGCGGTTCTGCTGCATAAAGCCATAGGAAAAAATTTGACCTGTATATTTGTTGATAACGGTTTGCTCAGAAAAAACGAATTCAAGTCGGTTTTAGAATCATATAAATATTTGGGGTTAAATGTAATAGGTGTTGATGCCAGGCAAAAATTCATTTCAGATTTGAAAGGTGTTTACGATCCTGAACAAAAACGTAAAATTATTGGACGCGGTTTTATTGAAATTTTCGATGAGGAAGCTCATAAAATACAGGATGTGAAATGGTTGGGGCAAGGCACTATTTACCCCGATGTTATTGAATCTGTTTCAGTAAACGGGCCGTCGGCAACCATAAAATCTCATCACAACGTAGGCGGTTTGCCCGAAAAAATGAAGCTCAAAATTGTTGAGCCATTAAATTTATTATTTAAAGATGAAGTTCGCAGGGTTGGCAAAGCGCTGGAAATACCAACTAATATTCTTAATCGTCATCCCTTTCCGGGACCCGGTTTGGGCATTCGCATCATAGGCGATGTTACAGCAGATAAAGTTGCTGTTCTTCAGGAGGTAGATAATATTTTTATTGAAGGGTTAAAAACACATGGTTTGTATGATCAGGTATGGCAGGCAGCAGCTATTTTATTGCCAATACAATCTGTTGGCGTAATGGGAGATGAACGGACATACGAAAACGTTGTAGCCCTTCGGGCAGTAACTTCCACAGATGGTATGACGGCTGATTGGTGCCATCTTCCTTACGAATTTCTAGCAAGGATATCTAACGACATAATTAACAAGGTAAAAGGCGTAAACAGAGTTGTTTATGATATTAGCTCAAAACCTCCTGCAACCATAGAATGGGAATAGATATATTGTAGAACACTTAAAATTCAAATCTTTGCAAAATGAATTATAAATCACGTATACTTTTTATATCTTTTCTGTTATTATTAATCGGGTCAACTGCGGTTAAAGCCCAGTTATTTAACGAACAAAGTTTAAAAATTTTTAAGCTTCTCAATTGGATTGATTCCTATTATGTAGACAGTGTTAATCTTGACAAAATAAGTGAAGAAGTTATGCGGAACATGCTTCAAAAAATGGATCCGCATTCAGCCTATATTAGCAAAGACGAAGTTGAAGAGATGAACGAACCCCTTCAGGGAAACTTTGAAGGTATCGGGGTCACTTTCAATATTTTAAATGATACAATTTTAATTGTATCCCCCATTGTCGGCGGTCCATCGGAAAAACTTGGAATAAGAGCCGGAGACAGAATTATTTTTATTGACAATGTGAACGTAACGGGTAAAGATATATCAAATAAAAAAGTATTTAGCAAGCTTCGTGGCAAAAAAGGGACAATCGTGAAAGTTGATATTAAAAGACACGAAGTGAATCAGCTAATATCATTTTCCATCGTTAGGGATAAAATACCACTTCAAAGTGTGGATGCATCATACAAAATTAATTCGACAACAGGTTATATCAGGTTAAGTCGCTTTTCGTCCACCTCACTTACTGAAATCGATCGTATACTTACTAAATTTAAGAATGAAAATATTAAGAACGTCATTCTCGATTTGTGCGGCAATGGTGGAGGATACCTCGATGTAGCTGTTGATCTGGCAGATGATTTTCTTGATGCCAATAAAATGATTGTTTATACAAAGGGTATTCACTCTGAAAAAAAGGAATACATTTCTACATCCAAAGGGTTATTTGAGAAGGGTAAACTTGTATTAATGATTGATGAAGGTTCGGCTTCTGCCAGTGAGATTCTCGCCGGAGCTGTTCAGGATTGGGATAGGGGTATTATTGTAGGACGGCGTTCATTTGGCAAAGGATTGGTTCAACGACCATTCACCTTTCCCGATGGAGCTATGGTGCGATTAACAGTTGCCCGTTATTATACTCCATCTGGCAGATTAATACAAAAGCCTTATAGTGAAAGCTATGAATCTTATTCCGATGAATTATCCTCACGGTTTAGATCTGGAGAATTACTGGATAAAAAGAAAATAATTCATCCCGATTCAATAAAATACTTCACACTCATCAATAAAAGAGTCGTTTATGGAGGAGGAGGAATAACACCGGATGTTTTTGTCCCTTTGGACACTTCAGCATATTCAACCTATACCAGAAAACTCTTATCGGGAGCTGTCTTAAATAGCTTTACACTTGAATATACTGATAAGAGCAGAGAATTTCTACTCGGAAAATACGCTGATTTTACGATATTTAAATCCAGATATTTAACAGATGATAATTTAGTAAGTGAACTTATTAAATTCGCCGAAAAACAATCAATAACCTGTTCCGAAGCTGAACTTTCTCAATCCAAACCCCAAATAACACTGCTTTTAAAGGCATATATCGCCAGGGATTTATGGGGGTTGAGTGAATTCTTTGAAATCTATAACTTCTCAAATCCAGGTTACGTTAAAGCCATTGAAGTAATTAATAATTGGGAAAATTATATCGAAAAGAAATGACAATTATCCAAAGCTTTTTATAGTGCTAGACTGGTTAATAAAGGATTATATCGAAATAATTGGCGCCTTTTTGGGACTCTTTTATGTTGTGCTTTCTATTCGACAGAATATTTCGTTATGGTTGATTGGAATATTAACCTCTGCATTTTATATTATTGTTTTTTTTAATTCAAAACTATACGCAAACATGTCGTTACAATTTTATTATCTGTTAATGAGTATTTACGGATGGTATTTTTGGAAACATACACAGAATAATCCACAAATTCCCGGCGGTATTTTACCTGTTCGCACAATATCCAATAAAATTATCATTTGGAGTATGCTTATTGGCTTAAGCTTATTGATTATATTATATGTGATTCTCAAACAATATACTGATTCGCCTTTTCCCGGATGGGATTCATTTACTACGATGTTAAGCATTATTGCCACCTGGATGTTAACACGTAAATATATAGAAAATTGGTTGTTATGGATAATATCCGATACAGCCTCCGTGGGTTTGTATTTTTACATGAAATTATACCCAACCGCTATATTGTTTTTTATCTATACCATCATGGCTGTATTTGGATTTATTGAATGGAAAAAAACGATGCTGATAAAAAAATAAAAGCAGCCTAAATTTCATTTTATAATGAAATTTATTCATAATGGCGGAAGCCAGTTTAGCTTTAAAATCGAGTAATGCCATATCAATTAAATTGCTATTGGCAATCAAGTTAATGATTTGAAATTTATTAGGCGTGGTTACAACAAACAATAAGTTAAACTAGATATTCAATCGTTTTTTATTTTTCAACGATCCAATGTCATTTTCTTCACCTGATAAGTTCATTTGAAGAAAAAAGTAACTATTTTTGAAAACCTTAGAAATTTCTTGGATACCTTTAAAAATAGGTTTTACATACTAATTTTATCCTTATTCACGCTGCAGGTAACAATTCCTCAGGTAAGGCATTGTCCAATATGGAGGGTGAAATATTTCGCTCAGGCGCGGAAGGAGAAATAAGATTTGATTTCGTAATTTAATAAAAAACAAAAAACAGAACATTGGCAGAAGAAAATAATTATTTCGAATTAGTTGCAAAAACATTTAAAGGCTTGGAAAATGTCCTTTCCAATGAATTGATACAGTTGGGAGCAAAAGATGTGACTATTTTGAATCGAGCTGTTAGTTTTAAAGGCGATAAGGCGATGATGTATAAAGCTAATTTATGGTTGAGGACAGCCCTTACAATTATTAAGCCTATCCATGTCTTTAAATCAAAAAATGAAGTGGAACTATATAATGGTATCTCTCAAATTGACTGGAGTGAATACATGGATGTTTCCGATACGCTGTCAATCAGCACAGTAGTGTCATCCGAATATTTTAACCACTCCCAATTTGTTGCTTTGAAATCGAAAGATGCCATTGTTGATCAGTTCCGTAATAAATTTGGAAAACGACCATCGATTGATACAGAGAATCCTACTATTTTATTGAATATCCATTTAATTGATGATGAATGTGTTGTCTCCCTGGATAGTTCGGGTGAATCACTTCATAGGAGAGGTTATCGGTTAAATTCTACTATTGCCCCATTAAATGAAGTTCTTGCAGCCGGAATGATTTTAATAAGTGAATGGAGTGGCCAAACCAATTTTATTGATCCAATGTGTGGGTCGGGAACTTTGCCTATTGAAGCCGCTTTGATTGCATATAATATCCCTCCGGGAATTTTTAGGAAAGGATTTGGATTTGAAAAATGGAAAGATTTCGATAAGGATTTATTCGAATCTATTTATAATGATGACTCCGGTTCAAAGGATTTCGTGCACCAAATTATTGGGTCTGATATATCTGCGGGAGCAATTAGAATAGCCACTGAAAATGCTAAGAATGCGTTTCTTACCAATAAAATCACCTTGAAAGTAATGCCTTTTGAAAATCTTTTGCCATTAGAAACAAAAAGCTTAATTATTATGAATCCTCCATATGGCGAGAGAATGAAAAAAATAAACTTAAATGAATTCTATCAAACCATTGGAAATTGCTTGAAAAAGAACTTTCCAGGTCATGAGTCATGGATTCTTTGTGGTAATAAAGAGGCAATAGAAAGTATTGGTTTACATCCTTCAAAAAAACAAACACTTTACAATGGCGCAATTGAATGTAAATATCAACGCTTTACGATGTATGAAGGTTCCATTAAACAAAACAAATTAATTAAGTCGGAAAAAAAATGATGAAAAGTATATTTTTAGAATGGACAAACCCTAAAAATATTAGCTTTGATCAAATATTTATAAATACTTTTTAATTGGGTTATTTCAATTATTTTATAAAAGCATTATCTTTATTAGTAAGAAATAAACAACCTTACTTCACCATATTCGTTTAGGAATTGATAGGGTTGAAAATGAATTTTTATCAAAGAACGTAATTAACTGGAATAGTTTTTTTATATATTTGTTTATTGCTGGGAGAAAAAGCAATCAAACCTGACAAGTAATAGAAGCCTCACATGAGCTTTAATGTAAATGAGTTTTATCTTAAATTGAATAACAAAGATGTATTACTTTCCTATAAGGGTAATATATCATCAGATGTCATCAATAAGGTGCTGGAAAGCATTGAAAATAAATTAAGTACTAATAGTGAAGAAAGAAAAATCAGAAAAAAATTATACAATGTACTTGTAGAAAGCTTGCAAAATCTATACCACCATGTTGAAGACTTACCTCTTGGATCAGCAGAGGGAGTGGATGATACTAAATTTGGAATTTTAATTATTTCAAAAACCGAAAATGGATATAAAATAACAACTGGTAATTTTATTACTTCAAGGAAAATAAAACCACTTAAAGATAAAATTGACAAAATCAATTCGTTAACTCAAGATGAATTAAAAGACATGTACAAATTCATACTAAATCACCAAAAATTAACGGCAAAAGGAGGAGGCGGTTTAGGACTTGTTGATATTGCACGAAAAACGGGCAATAAGTTGGAATATTCATTTCAAAATGTCTCTGACGAATATTATTTTTTTAATTTAGACATATACGTTTCCTAGTGCGTTAAATATTATAGGCTTATATTATGGAATCACTTTTTATTGAGGGAACAGCAAAAACGCCTGCGGTAAGGTTTGACGGAGATCAAGGTTTAATTGAGATCAAGGGAAGATCGATACCTGAAAACTCTATAGAGTTTTATAAACCATTGGTTGATTGGCTTGAAAAATATACTAAAACACCTAAAAGTCAAACCAAAGTAAATATACAGCTTGAGTATTTTAATACCAGCTCATCCAAATGCATATTGGACGTATTTAAAAAGTTGGAAACAATTCATAAATCAAATAACGAGGTGGCAATTAATTGGTATTATGAAGAGGATGACGAAGATATGCTTGAAGCTGGAGAAGATTATGAATCCATTATCAGGATTCCCTTTAAAATGATTGAAATTGTATAAAATAAATTAAGTATAAAATAATAAGGCTACAAATTCAGTAGCCTTTTTTTATACTTAAGAAACTATTGCCTTTACTTTTATCTATTAATCCAAATTTTATTAATCTCGAAAAGAGCTGCAATTCTTATGGTTGCATTATCTCATAGAAATTTGGTTATTGTCGAATAAAAAGTTGTTGTTGTAAAGCAAAATAAAAAAATCTATATTTGTTGCGCATTATTGGTTCTGAACTTCGATTCATCGGATAGTAAGATCAAAAGGGAACCCCGTTAAAATCGGGGGCTGTACCCGCAACTGTAAGCTCTTCCATTGAAAATTGGAAAATGCCAAACTAAAAAGCCACTGTTCTGCAAAATGAATGGGAAGGCGGCACAAGAGCAAGCCAGGAGACCTGCCAAATGCACTATATAATTCAATGCTTCGGGTAGAAAGCAGTGAATGGATAAGGTTATACTCTTATTTCCGTTCTACTTTTTACTCCTATTATTTAACTCTTAAACATGAAAAAGAGTCAAAAAAATTTGACCATTTTATCAGCAATGTTAGTATACAATCCATACAAAGGGTAATTACATTCAATTATTCACAAACGGAGTTTTTGTCACAAAAGAAACGGAATCGATCGGACTAGTGCGCAGACCGAGTACTGCGAATGTTTTCCTTACATATGTTCCAGCAACAATTTTGTATTATGTGTAAATGCAATATACACAGGTGCAAGAAGTGATATTTATTATGTCTCGACGCTCGGTCCTTATGACGCATTGAATATGGAGGATATTAAAGATTACACCTTGATTGATTTAAGTGCTAAATACAACATCTAAAGGGGCTTTTTGCAACGGTACGAATAGAAAATACTTTTGACATAAATTACTTGTAGATAATAGGTTATGCAACTCGTGGCAGAGGGTTATACGGTGGATTCAGATATTACTTCTAATAAATTATACGTAAACTAAAATAATTCTTATGAAAACAACATTCAATCCCAGAATTACAGTATTGCTCCTGGTAATAGTTGGAGCCGCTTGTACACGATTTTTCACGATACTTGGGCATTCTCCTCTGATCAATTTCACACCTATTGGAGCAATGGCATTGTTTGGAGGTGCTTATTTTGAGAACAAATTGAAAGCGGTTTTACTTCCACTTCTCACTTTATTAATCAGCGACTTGGTAATCAATATTTTTTTTTACCATGGGCAATATGGTATCATGTACGAAGGTTGGTACCTTATTTATGGCGTATTTGCGCTAATGGTATTTCTAGGAAAATGGATCATTGCAAAAGTAAGTGTGAAAAATATACTATTCGCTTCTATTACTGCTTCCCTAAGCCATTGGCTCATTTCTGATTTTGGTGTGTGGCTCGGAGGAATTGACGTTACCACGGGAATGCCTTTCACCAAAGATATGATCGGGTTACTTAAATGTTATACCTTGGCACTGCCTTACTTACAGAGCATTTTCGCAGGAACGGTTGTATATAGTTCTATCATGTTTGGAGTATTTGAATTAGCAAAACGAAAATATCCGGTTTTGGCAGTTCAAAAATAAAAATTTAAAAGCCTGAAAGCTGGTTATGGCATCATCTAAAAAAAGGATATTGCTGCAATAATGGCTGTTTTCATTGTCCCCACAAATTTAAAAAAAGCATGATTTATTTCATTACCGGTGGCGAACGATCTGGGAAAAGCAGATATGCACAGGAACTTGCATTAGAATTATCATCTTCTCCGGTTTATTTGGCAACAGCCCGACAATGGGATGATGATTTTCGTAAAAGGATTAAACGGCATCAAAGTGAAAGAGACGACCGATGGACAAATATCGAAGAGGAAAAACACATCGGAAATCTTACATTGAACAATAAAGTTGTAGTGGTCGATTGTGTTACATTGTGGCTTGCAAATTTCTTTACAGATACAAAACACAATGTTGAAGAATCCTTGGCTCAAGCGAAAGTAGAGTTTGATAAGATAATGACCAAGAACGGGATTTTTATTTTTATTTCAAACGAATTAGGGATGGGTGTTCATGCTGAAACAGAAACCGGACGAAAATTTGTAGAATTGCAAGGATGGATGAATCAGTACATAGCAAAACAGGCACATGAAGTAATTTTAATGGTCTCAGGAATTCCTTTAAAATTAAAAACCTAAAATGAATAAACCAAAAGCTATATTCTGTTGGAGCGGAGGCAAAGACTCTGCCTATTGTCTTCATAAAGTGCTATTGGAACAATTATTTGATGTAGAATATTTGCTTATTACAGTGAACGAAACGCAGAAACGCATTTCTATGCATGGAGTACGTGAGAACTTCTGGAAAAGCAAGCGAAATCGATTGAAATAAACTCACTTATAGTATTCAAAAATAAAATTAGATTCCGAATTGGAGATAAGATTAATAAAGAACTGCAATTGAAGACCGATGAAATTTGTGATTCACCCTTAAATACCATAGGATTTTGGTTCTGTGATTTGATTTCGCATTAATTAATAAAAACCTAAAAATACACATAATGACAACTTTTAACATTGAACCCATAAATAACAGTCTCCAGGAACAACTAAAGCATAAGATCGATTTTAAAACCAAACCGCTTGGAGCCCTTGGTCGTTTGGAAGAATTGGCAATGCAAATAGGGCTTATTCAAAATACGCTGACTCCGGTACTTTCCAATCCACACCTCCTTGTTTTTGCTGGCGACCATGGGATTGTTGAAGAAGGAGTGAGCGCCTATCCACAGGAAGTAACCTATCAAATGGTATATAATTTTCTGAGCGGAGGCGCTGCTATCAATGTATTCTGCAAACATCAGGGGATAAAAATAAAAGTTGTAGATGCGGGCGTAAATCATCAGTTTCAACCACACCCCAACTTAATTATATCAAAAGGAGCAGAAGTTACCGGAAATTTTGCAAAAGGTCCTGCCATGACCATACAGCAGGCTCAGACCTGCATTGAAAAAGGATCACAAATTGTAGAAGATATTAATAACGCTGGTTCGAATATCATTGGCTTTGGAGAAATGGGAATAGGTAACACCACCGCAGCTTCTGCATTGATGCACGTTTTTACAGAAATTGACTTACACGAATGTGTTGGCAGAGGGACAGGCCTAAGCCAGGAAAGTATTATCCATAAAGAGAAGGTAATACGAAATGCTATATCAATAAATAAAAACTGTGGTACACCTTTAGAAAAGCTGGCAAACTATGGTGGCTTTGAAATAGCTCAAATGGTGGGAGCCATGTTGAAGGCTGCCGAGCTAAAAATGGTGGTGATGGTAGATGGATTTATAACCACCTCGGCTTTTCTGGTTGCCCATGCCTTGAACAAAAATATTTACGACTATACCATTTTTTGTCATCAAAGTGAGGAAAAAGGGCATAGCTTATTGCTTGGGTTTCTGCATGCAAAACCTCTTATCAATTTAAATATGCGATTAGGCGAGGGAACAGGCTGTGCAGTAGCATATCCGATTATAAAAATGGCAAACGCTTTCTTAAACGAAATGGCTAGTTTTGAAAGTGCAGGAGTAAGTAATAAAGAAGAAGAAGTACCTATAAATGCTTAAACAAGAACTGAAAATATTTTTCGCTGCTCTGATGTTCTTCTCCCGGATTCCTTGTCCGAAATGGGTCGGACATTCTCCTGAGTATTTGAATAAGGCGACAAGCTATTTCCCCTTGATCGGTTGGATTTTGGGTACTTTTACCTTTGCATTTTATTTTGCAGCTAATCAAATATTCAAAGCTGAAATATCAGTTATAATTAGTATGATTTCAGGAATATTAATTACAGGAGCTTTCCATGAAGATGGTTTTGCCGATGTATGCGATGGCTTTGGAGGCGGTTGGACAAAGCATCAAATTCTGGAAATTATGAAGGATAGCCGTGTGGGGGCATACGGAGTAATTGGGGTAATTCTGCTTGTTCTAATGAAATTTTACCTTTTGGTACAAATTGTTCAGACACCCATATCTCTGGTTTTCAACACTTCGGCTACTTTACTGATACTATTTATAGCAGCACATGCCATAAGTCGCCTGGCAGCTGCTTCCATCGTGTTTACCCATCAGTATGTGCGAGAAGATTTAAATAGTAAAAGCAAACCAATTGCACAGGATTTTTCATGGAAAGAAGTAATTATTTCATCTTTATTCGGCCTGTCCCCAATCATCTTTATATCGTTTTATCAATATCAAATCCTTTACTCCATCATTATAGTAGCAGCGACTCGCTATTTTCTGGCTCGTTATTTTCAAAAATGGATTGGAGGATATACAGGAGATTGTTTGGGAGCCACCCAACAGATTTGTGAATTAGTATTTTACCTATCAGCGATTGGAATATGGAAGTTTATTTGATACGACATACCGAAATAACAGTTGAAAAAGGCGTTTGTTATGGTCAGTCAGATGTGCTATTAAAAAAGCCTTACACAGAGGAGTTCGCCCTTATTTCGAAACAGATCAATGAAAAACATTTCATCATATATTCGAGTCCTTTGAAACGCTGTATGATTCTTTCAAAATACCTCCTCCGATACAATAAAAACTGCCAAAGAATAACGTATGATGACAGATTAAAGGAACTAAATTTTGGTAAATGGGAACTTAAAAAATGGGAAGAACTGGATGCCGACCTGCTGAATGAATGGATGGATGATTTTGTCAATGCTACAGTTCCGGGGGGAGAATCGTTTCGACAGCTTTACCAACGGGTAAATAATTTTATTGAAACATTGTTATTACAGAGACAAGAGAAGGGACCAGCAATTATTATTACACATGCTGGAGTCATTCGAAGTATCTTATGCTATGTAAAAAATATTCCTTTACAAGATGCATTTAATTTGTCGGTCCCATATGGCAGTGTGCTGAAGATAACAATTAATGAATTATCCTGTTAGCCTGGGATCTAAACTACGTAGGTTATAACTTGTATAAAACGTACGTCTTATGATATTTGTATAAATAATACAATTATGATAACACCATCAGAACTAAGGAAGAACTTATACAACTTACTTGATCAGGTAATATTAACAGGTAAGCCCATTGAAATAAAAAGAGGAAAAAAGGTTCTTAAAATTAGTATAGAACCTTCAAAGTCAAAGCTTGATAACCTTAAAAAAAGTGAAGTATTAAATTTTGCGCCCGATGAAATTATAAACAACCACTGGGAGAAGGAATGGAAAGCATGATTTTTCTTGATACTCATGTTGCAATATGAATGTAGGTTGTCCAAAACCAGTATGTCTGTCATGGAGTCGGTTGGGGAAATAACTCACGAATCAAGCACACGCTACTAATTCACCGTTTTGTTTAAATTGTCTTTTATATCGACTAACTCCTTCTTGATATCAGAAGTGCTGCTATTGATATCCGATTTGATATCTTCGGTGGCTTTTTTAAATTCACGTATACCATGACCAAATCCACGCATCAATTCTGGAATTTTTTTCCCGCCAAATAATAACATTACTACAGCTAATATTAGAACAATATGTATAAAAATGGACAAGGGTTTAATCGGGTTAAATTATTATTTTAATATTAAAATGGAATCTTTGCAACATTTCCAAATGAATCAAGAGGATGATATATCCACTTTACCGCTAAAAAACTCCTTTTCACATTGATAAATGGCCATTTCACCGAAATAAGGAATTATTAGTTATTTCTATCCAATACTTTTGTTAAAATAACCATCAAAACAAATTCTTATGGAACAAAAGAATCAGCGTTTATGCCCATGGTGGCTTGGATATATTCTACTCAATCCGATACGAAAATTAGTTCACAATCCGGATAAAATTCTCGATTCTCATGTTAAATCAGGAATGAATGTAATGGATTTTGGTTGTGCAATGGGCTATTTTAGTCTGCCTCTAGCCCGTATAGTGGGTATCACAGGTAATGTATATTGCATTGATATTCAGGATAAAATGCTCGACAAATTACAAAAAAGAGCAAATAAAGCAGGAGTAGGACAAATAATTAAACCGCGGTTGATTGGCAAAACATATAATATTGGAGAATTAAAGAATAAAATTGATTTTGCTATGCTTTTTGCTGTAGTACATGAAGTACCAGATAAGGAAACGCTGTTTACCGATTTATTTTATATGCTGAAATCAGGTGGTAAAATTTTATTTGCCGAACCCAAAGGACATGTAAGTCCGGAGGAATTTGAAAAATCTCTTCAAGCGGCAAAATCTGCCGGTTTTGGGGTTTCGAAAGATAAACCAATGCCCAAGGGATTGTCAGCATTATTATTAAAATAATCCCACAACAAGCAAATCTTAGTCCAGGTAAATTAGTTAAGCAAGAATTGTATTTTGATCCTATAATATCTTAAAACGGAATTTTACAATTGTTTGCCCATGTAAAGTATTACTTAAACTCTTTTTCCAAAAGACCGTCTCCTTCTAATTTCAATCTTTCCATATACTCCGGTACTTTTTTACCCATAAGTTTGTCAACATAAACCTTAGCAAGGTATTGACTTAGCATAAAACCTTGTCCGCGAAGACCTAAAAACAGACCATGGTTTGGATCAATAATCATGCGAGGTTCAATATAATATCCTGACCATATTGCCTGAAAACCAACAGACGAAAGCTCGGGTATCCAGTTTACAAATATTTCAGATGCAATTTCTACAAAATCCCTCGTATTTATTCTGATATTTTTATTCGTTTGTGCAGAGTCAACTGCAGGCGAAGCGCATCCAATAATTTGACCCGTTTCCGCCAATTGTTGACCATAGATAGCAACAAACCCTTTATACCTTGTTCTGTCAATAAGCATTGGTAATGGTTCCCCATTTATACCCAGATTTGGCAACCTGCGCGTTATAAATGCCTGGTGCCGGACAGGATACAATCCGGTTTCAATGCCCAGCAGCCGGGCAAACCTTTCCCCTTCCGGTCCCAATGCATTTATAAAATATTTTGTCTGATATTCAGTATATTCTTTTTGATGATTTTGAACAAGAATTTTATATAATCCGCTTTCACACCGGAGATCAACTATTTTAGCATCTTCCAGAACTTCGCCGCCTTTTTGAATGGCTATATTTCTCAACAAATCAATGGTTTTACCAGGAGTTGCCTGCCAACAATCATTGGTTATCAAAGCTGCCAGATATGTGTTTGATTTTGAGTTATAAAATGGAGATATTTCGGTGTGAAAAGCTTCAGGATATATAATTTTTCCATCCTGCCAATCTAATGAACGTTCTAATGAATGAAGCATTTCCTCATCATGAGCAAATGTTACATAATTTGTAAGTCTAAAATCTATGTTTTTTTTATTTTGCAACTGCTTAAAGAGTTCCAGATTATGTTTTGCAATATCAGTAAGCTCAGGTACACTGAAATTAGGCCGACCTCCTGCAATATTCCTCCATGAAGCTCCATGACCGTAATTGATAAGAAGAGGTTTTAATCCGGCCTCAGCAAAATACCGAAATAATGAACTTCCGGCTATACCCCCACCCGCAATTAAGGAATCGACTTTAACTATATTGGTAATCTTTTGCATAAAATGGGGAACGATGCTATCTTTTTCCGCTTTAGGGTATAATTCGCCCATAGCCAGTTGGTTAGCCAAAGGCCCCCTAGGAGTAGGCTCCCCTATTAAAGAAACATTGTATGCCTTTAAAGCCGATTTTAACCTCTTTATGCATCGCTTTCCGCGACAAGCTCCCATTCCAAGTCGTGTAGTATGTTTTATTTCGTCTACTGATACAAATTTTCTATCCCCAATAACATCAAGTACATCCTCAAGTTTTACATCATCGCAATGACAAATAAACTGTTGATCTTTAAATCCATTGGAATAGGGTTGTAATTTCAGCGCTTCAACCTTTTTATGAACCACTCCCCTGGCCCTAAATAAAGTATCTTCATTTTCAGTTTTAATTCTCAGAAGTCGTGTTTTATTTGATTTTTCAAATACTTTTTCAATCACTCCCTCTCCAACAACTTCACCTAAGTTATTCACCAGATGAACATTTGAGCCTTCGGCCTCTTCAAATTCGGATGGAATAAAGAGCCAATGCTTTTTGGGATTAAATCCTGTTATTGCTAGTCCCGGACAGTGATAAACACACTCCATACAACCTGTACATTTATCATAATCCACAATAGGAATAGTGCTGGTGGATGATTTTGTAATAGCTCCGTGAGGACAGGCAAAAACGCATGGGTTACATGCAAATCCATATAAACAGTCGATAATAACAAAAGGAGATTTATTGGACCGCTCTTTGGAAGGAACCAAGGGAGTTTTCATAACTTTGGCCGGGTGTTGCTGCGAATCGATGTATTCTTTTGATACAGAAAGAAATTGATCATAGTCATAACTTTCATCCATTTCTTCAAGTATCTCATAAGCAACTTGTTTACCCTTGAGCACTGCAGAAGTGCCTTCGCCAATTCGAACTGCATCTCCTGCACCAAAACAGCGTCTTCCAAATACTTCCTTCCCTTTTATGAATAATGAATCATCTGAAACCAAACCTGTACAAATATTAATAGCGTCTATCCCATCAATTAACATCTCAGTTCCCGCAATGGGTATAAAACCCTTACATTGGGCAATAATGGCAGCCTTTACACCATCATAATTGTCATTAGGAATAGCCTTCAAAAGTGTATGAGATAGAAAAATAGGAATTCCGTACCGCTTAATTCTGTTTGCCTGTACCGGAAATCCCCCTTCAAAAGGTTGAGCTTCAATAATAGCTTTAACGTTAGCGCCAGCCTGAAGTAATTGGTAAGATGTAAGATACCCAATATTACCAGCCCCCACGGTAAGCACATTTTTCCCCAGAAGAGTGAACTCCTGATTCATCATTTTCTGTATCACCGCTGCCGTATATACACCGGGAACATCATCATTTTCAAAAGGGGGCATATAAGGAACGGCCCCGGTAGCGATCACTAAATATTCAGCATCAACATAAAATATTTCGGATGTTTTTATATTACGACAGGCAATACGGTTTCCTTCAAAAATATCCCACACAGTTGTATCAAGATAGATTCCTTCTTTATTGTTACCTGCCAATTCTTTTCCTATTTCGAAACCACGCTTTCCACCAAATTTCATTTCTTTCTCAAAAAAGAAGAACTGGTGAGTCTGCATCATGAATTGTCCACCCACATTAGAATTATTGTCGATAACTACAACTGGAATATCATGTTTTAATAATGTTTCACGAACAGCCAATCCAGAAGGTCCTGCTCCAATGATGGCAACAGTTGTTTGATAAACTTTGATGCTTCCTTTAATATCTATAGGTACAATTTCCGGATGATAATTTTTAGGTATTTCACTAACTTGTTTAACATTATCGACTATGGTAATGCAAATTCGTTTTATCTGGCCATCAACAAGCATTTCGCAAGCACCACATTTTCCAATACCACACTCCAGACTCCGTTTCCGGTTTAGAAGACTATGACTATGAACAGGATATCCGGCTTGATGCAAAGCTGATGCTATTGTAAATCCATTTTCGGCAATAATAGGCTTCCCCTCAAAATAGAAATTTGTCTTATCAGTTTGCGTTACATCTAATATGGGATGAGTTATTATTCTGTTCATTTTCAACTTTCTTTAAACAAATAACCTAAATTTTGATTTTGAAAGTAACGAAACAAAGATTTTGTATTCAATGACGTTTATCAGTGCACTGTTATGATTTATATCACGGAATGAAAACAGAAATTAAAAGGGTTGAAAGCTGTTTGTATTGGAACATATTTTTTACAAAAATTTATGCATCATACGCTGGTTAAAATGCTGAATTGACCAGATTTTCACTATTTTTATAGAAGTTTTACCTAATTAAAACGAAAATCCTGAAACCTGACAATATGAACAAAAATAATTTGGCAGATCGACAATCGCCTTTACGTGGTGCCTACATTAAAAGAATGACCAATGAAGAAATGTTTGGGACGCTTTTGTTTGAGATCGCATGGGAGGTTTGCAACCAAATTGGAGGTATTTATACAGTTCTTCAATCGAAAGCCCCATCGGTAATTGAAAAATGGAAGAGGGATAATTATGTCATGATTGGTCCTTATATTGAAAAACAAGCTTCCAGTATTTTCGAACCTATCGACGATTTTACCGATCCCATTGCTCTGGCAGTTAAGGAAATGAATACTTTGGGATTTAAAGTTTATTATGGGCAATGGCTCATTGCCGGACGACCTAGAGTTGTACTTTTTGATCCATTATCGGTGTATCCCCAGCTTGGCGAAATCAAATACTTTTTATGGGAAAATCATAAGATCCCAACACCAAACGACGAAATAACTAATCAGGTAGTAGCTTTTGGGCATATGGTACATCAGTTTTTTGTACTCTTTACAGCAAAATATGCCAATAGAAAACGGATAATCGCTCATTTTCATGAATGGATGTCAGGAACTCCGATTCCTGAGATGCGAAGAGATAATTTACCTGTAAAAATAGTTTTTACTACCCACGCTACCATGTTGGGACGTTATCTGGCTATGAATGACAATGCGTTTTATGAGCATCTGCCTTCATATGATTGGCAACACGAAGCCAGACATTTTAATGTGGAGCATATTGCCTACATTGAGCGCGCTGCTGCACATGGAGCTCATGTATTTACAACTGTAAGTAAAATTACCGCGGTCGAATGCACTGTTTTTCTTGGACGCGAACCTGATGTGATATTACCAAATGGTCTGAATATAGATCGCTTTGAGGCGATGCATGAGTTTCAGAACCTCCATCGTCATTATAAGGAAAAGATCAATGAGTTTGTTATGGGACACTTTTTCCAAAGCTATTCGTTTAACCTCGATAAAACTGTTTATTTTTTTACTTCAGGACGATTCGAATATAATAATAAAGGCTACGATCTAACACTAGACGCTTTGTCACGTCTGAACCGAAAAATGAAGCAAGCGCGAACTGATGCCACAGTGGTCACCTTCTTTATTACACGAAATCCTTATTCAAGTATTAACCCCGATGTACTTCAGTCGAAAGCTCTTCTCGAGGAAATCCAACGAAATTGTGAGCAATTACAAGAAAAGCTCGCACAAAAATTGTTTTACGCGATTACTTCGAATGAAAAAGGATTTGCAATGCCCGATCTAAATACGATGATTGATGACTACCTGGTGTTAAGGTTACGCAATAATTTTCAATCGTGGCGAACCAAGCGACTACCACCTGTAGTCACTCATAACCTGATTGATGAACAATCTGACCCCGTTATTAATTACCTTCGATTTAATGGTTTAATGAATAATCCTCAAGACAAGGTAAAGATTGTTTATCACCCTGATTTCGTGGCGCCCTCAAACCCTCTTTTCCATATGGAGTATTACCAGTTTATCAGGGGTTGCCACATGGGAGTGTTTCCAAGCTATTACGAGCCTTGGGGATATACGCCACTAGAATGCATAGCCAGTGGAATACCATCTGTTACCAGCGATTTGTCCGGATTTGGCTCATTTGTAGAATCGGCTATTCCGGAACCGGATAAAGTAGGAATATATGTTCTCAAGCGTAAACACCGCAACATAAATGATGCAGCAGAAGATCTTGCTAATATTTTGTTTGATTTTGTAAAAATGAACCGTCGTGAACGGATAATGCAGCGAAATAAAGTGGAGGCATCGTCCATTTTATTCGACTGGGATAAGCTGGGAAAATTCTATGACAAAGCTTACGGATTGGCTATTAGAAACAAAGAGTTATGAAATGTATTTTTGAAACAGAGTAATCACGTTTTGTCCGCCAAATCCAAAGGTGTTGTTCATAGCAATGTTTACTTCACGCTTTTGTGCAATGCCCATAGTTAAATTTAATCCCTCAGGTATTTGCGGATCAATGTGAGTTGTATTAATTGTAGGAGCAATAATATCATTTTTAACAGCATTGATACAAACAATAGCCTCAGATGAACCTGCTGCACCAAGTAAATGGCCCGTCATCGATTTTGTTGCACTAATTGAAAGATTTTTTGCATGTTCTCCAAACAAATCATTAATTGCTTTTAACTCACATAAATCCCCCAATGGAGTGGACGTAGCATGAACATTGATATAATCTACCTGATTCAGTTCAATTTGAGCATTACGAATGGCTAATTTCATAGCAGTATTTACACCCTCGCCATCAGGATGAGGTGCAGTAATATGATAAGCGTCACAAGTCATTGCTCCACCAATAACTTCTGCATAAATAGTTGCTCCTCGGCTTTTAGCATGTTCCAACTCTTCAAGAATTAAAGCTGCTGCTCCCTCGGCCATCACAAATCCATCGCGTGTTACATCAAATGGACGACAAGCAGTAATATATTGCTCGTTGTTAGTAGATAACGCCATAGCCGCATTGAATGCGCCAATTCCAGTTTCAGCTATAGCCGCCTCTGATCCTCCACAAATGATTAAATCGGCATTACCCATACGAATTTGGTTGAAGCTGTCAAGAATAGCCACATTTGAAGATGCACAGGCAGCCACCGGAGCATAGTTAATTCCCTTAAGCCCAAATTTAATTGCAATTAATGCTGCAGCAATATTAATAATCATGCGAGGAAGAAAAAACGGGGTAAACCTTGGAATATTGCCACGTCTTACAAAATCAAAAACTTGTTCTTCCAACGTACTCACTCCCCCATAGGCGCTGGCCCAAATGACACCCGCACGCGTTTTATCCATCGATTTAAAATCAATATTAGAATTAAGAACAGCCTCTGCGGCTGCCACCAGTGCATATTGGCAAAATGGATCAAGCTTACGAAGCTCTTTTCTATCAAAATGATTTTCAGCAATAAAGTTCTTCAGTTCACAAGCAAATTTTGTTTTAAAATGTTCCGTATCAAACCTGGAGATTAGACCAACGCCATTTTTTCCATTAGATATATTTTCTAAAAACTCATTTATCGATTTCCCAATCGGCGTTAAAGCTCCCATTCCTGTTACAACAACTCGTTTGATCATGTAATAATTTTATAAGTATCTGGTTTTATGTATGTCCAAATATTGGTAATTTTTTCAAGATAAATACTTTATTTGAAAATATATAAGGTTATTGTAATAAAAGACGTAATTATCAATTCGTAAGTACTAAGGTACAAAAAATATGTAACGTTTTTTTTATTCAAAAAACATTTTGTTTTACGGTTTTAATACTGAGGAAAGCCATAGACAGACTCTAATTAAATGAAAATGAAAATCTGTTCCTAAACATCTGAGGAAGAAACTGAAAATTTATACTTTTGTTGTCTCATTTTTTAAGATTGAAACACCTTTGTTTTTTATTCGTTAACACTTTATTATATAAAGCACAGTGTGTTAGTCCACACCTAAATTTTTAAATTTATATATGATGAAACGCACAGCTTTTTACAATTTACATAAAGCATTAGGGGCTCGGATCGTGCCTTTTGCAGGTTATGAGATGCCTGTAGAGTATACAGGAGTTTCTGATGAACATATTACTATTCGAAATGCCGTTGGAGTTTTTGATGTTTCACATATGGGTGAATTTTGGGTAAAAGGCCCGAAGGCACTGGATTTAATTCAAAAAGTTACCACAAACGATGCCTCACAACTCATCAATGGAAAAGCTCAATATTCGTGTTTTCCTAATGGTAAATGCGGCATTGTAGACGATTTGTTAGTATACAAATTCGATGATCAGAAATATCTGTTGGTGGTGAATGCCTCAAATGTTGACAAAGACTGGACTTGGGTGAACAGCCAAAACACATTGGGCGCCGAATTAGAAAATGCATCTGATAGTATTTCACAACTTGCCATTCAGGGACCTGAAGCTGTAAAAGTTTTGCAGAAATTAACCGATGTTAATCTTTCGGAAATACCATATTATTCATTTGTTGTTGGATATTTTGCCGGAGTTAAAGAGGTTATTATATCCAACACAGGGTATACCGGAGCAGGTGGATTCGAAATTTATTGCAATAATAGTGATGGTATAAAAATTTGGAAGGAAATTTTCGAAGCCGGGAAGGAATTTGGGATTAAACCAATTGGTCTGGCTGCCCGCGACACACTTCGCCTGGAAATGGGCTACTGTTTGTATGGCAATGATATTGATGATACCACATCGCCAATAGAAGCCGGTTTAAGCTGGATAACCAAATTTGCTGATGGCAAAGATTTTATCGATCGCGAATATCTTTTTAACCAGAAAACCTATGGTGTGGATCGCAAACTGGTTGGTTTTAAAATGCTTGAAAAGGCTATTCCACGTCACGAATATCCTATTGTTAATGAACAAGGTGAAGAAATTGGAATTGTTACTTCCGGAACAATGTCTCCATCTATGAAAATAGGCATTGGTATGGGTTATGTTAAAACTTCATATTCTTCAATTGGCAATGAGATATTTATAAGTATAAGGAATAAAAGAGTAAAAGCAAAAGTGGTAAAAATGCCGTTTTATTCTAAATAAAGTTTTAGATTTGCGAATGATTTGAGCCATGGCATAAAGGTTTTTGCCCTTTATGCCATTTTTTAATTAGTTTTAATGGAAATAGCGCAGAAAAAAATAGAGGTTTGTTATTCACCGGCATTATTCAATTGCTTTCAAGATCCTAAAGCGATTGTGGTTGTGATTGATGTTCTGCGTGCTACTTCTGCCATATGCACTGCTTTTATGAACGGCGTTCATAAAATCATTCCAATCGGTACTGTTGAGGAAGCAAGGGATTTAAAAAACAGAGGTTATTTAGTTGCCGCGGAACGCGATGGCTTTGTGCTTGATTTTGCCGATTTCGGAAATTCGCCCTTTAACTTTACCCCTGATAGGGTTAAAGACAAAACCATTGTTTATAGCACTACCAATGGAACTCAAGCAATAAATTTGGCTAATTCGTGCTTTCAGGTTATTGTTGGGTCATTTCTGAATATTTCGGCACTTTCAATGTGGTTAAGCAACCAACAACGCAATGTAATTATTTTTTGTGCAGGATGGAAAAACCGCTTTAGTTTGGAAGACGTTGTCCTTGCCGGAGCTATTGCGGAAAAGCTTTTATCAAATCCGGGTTATTATACCGATTGCGATTCGGCTTTGGCTTCCCTAGACCTCTGGTTCATTGCCAAACCCGACCTTATGGGGTATATTGAAAAAACAGCGCAACGAAATCGACTTCAAAAAAATGGTCTTGACGACGTGATTGAATTTTGTCTCACCCCTGATCAAACAAAAATTATTCCAATATACACCAACGGATTT
The DNA here is from genome assembly GCA_038213375.1 of Bacteroidales bacterium. Lineage (GTDB taxonomy): Bacteria > Bacteroidota > Bacteroidia > Bacteroidales > JAAUTT01 > JAAUTT01. Next base: position 98,070 of record JBBQTB010000007.1, read on the forward strand.
TTAACAGTAATAACAGAATAAACCAGCATCTTAGTAACTAGTTGTTGATAACATTTTATGATTATAGTCAGTTTTTCTGGCAAAATCATAACAAAAATCAATTAACTTTGGATTGTTTTTAGAATAACAGTAAATTTATTTTATAAAACCGATAATTATAATCAAAACTTCACTTTACAATGAAAAAATATAATTTTAATGCAGGTCCATCTATCTTGCCTGAGTTTACCATTCAGGAAACGATTAAAGCGATTCAAAACCTTAATGGCAGTGGAATGTCGATTATGGAAATATCACACCGCAGCAAAGATTTCGAAGCCATCCTGGCTGAAACAGTTTCTTTGTTTAAAGAGTTGCTTAATATTCCAGAAGGATATTCAGTATTATTCCTTGGAGGCGGAGCTAGTTTGCAATTTTGTATGATTCCTTACAATTTTTTAAATTCCAAAGCTGCATATCTTAATACAGGTACATGGGCTTCAAAAGCAATAAAAGAAGCAAAAATATTTGGTGAAGTTGTTGAAGTGGCATCGTCAAAAGATAAAAATTTCAATTACATCCCAGCAGGTTATTCGGTTCCTGATAATGCTGATTATTTTCACATTACAACAAACAATACAATTTTTGGTACCGAAATTCATACAGATATAGATTCTAAAATACCGCTTATCGCGGATATGTCATCGGATATTCTGAGCCGTAAAATGGATGTATCAAAATATGCTATGATATACGGTGGTGCCCAGAAAAATCTTGGACCTGCAGGTGTCACATTTGTGATCATCAAAAACGATCTCATCAAAAGTCAAAAACGCCAAATTCCATCGATGCTTGATTACAAGCAACATATCGAAAATGATTCGATGTATAACACACCACCTTGTCTTCCAATCTTTGCATGTTTGCAAACTTTGAAATGGCTAAAAAATTTGGGAGGCGTGGCTGAAATGGAAAAAATCAATCTTAAAAAAGCTAAGATTCTCTATGATGAAATCGATAGAAATAACCTTTTTAAAGGTACAGCTGCAAAAGAAAATCGTTCGATCATGAATGTTTGTTTTGTGATGGAAGATTCTTTTCTTGCTCTGGAAGATGAATTTATGGAATTCACCAAGAAAAAAGGAATGGTTGGTATAAAGGGTCACAGGTCAGTTGGGGGTTTCAGAGCTTCAATATACAATGCCATGCCAATTGAAAGCGTTCAGGCATTAGTTGATGCAATGCATGATTTTGAAAAGCTCAAAGTGTAACTTATATTATATAATCCGGGTCAAAGACTTTAATCTTTAACCCGGATTATTTTTCCCATACATTATCCTATAAACCCAAAAGTATGAAGAAAGTACTTGTTGCTACCGACAAACCTTTTGTAAAGGTTGCGGTGGACGGAATCCGCAAAATTGTTGAAGGCGCCGGATACAAATTGACACTTCTCGAAAAGTACACCCAAAAAAGCGATCTTTTACAAGCTGTTGCTGATGCTGATGCAATAATCATTCGAAGCGATATTATTGATCACGAAGTTATTGCGATTGCAAAAAATTTAAAGATTGTGGTTAGAGCTGGTGCGGGTTATGACAATATTGACATTGAAGCAGCTACACAAAGTAAAGTTGTTGCAATGAACACACCAGGTCAAAATGCAAATGCAGTTGCTGAACTGGCATTTGGGATGATGGTCTATATGGCCCGTAATTCATTTAATGGGTCTTCCGGTGCCGAGTTGAGAGGCAAAACACTTGGAATTCATGCGTATGGTAATGTAGGTAAGTATGTTGCATTAATTGCTAAAGGATTTGGTATGGAGGTTTATGCTTTCGATCCTTATGTATCCGACGATGTGATGATAAAAGATGGTATAAAACCTCTAAAATCGGTGGAAGAGTTATATTCCAAATGTCAATATGTTTCTCTTCACATTCCGGCAACCAAGGACACCAAAGGTTCTATCAATTTCGACCTTTTATCGAAGATGCCTCAGGGAGCAATGCTGGTAAATACCGCTCGCAAAGAAGTAATTGACGAAACATCATTACAAAAGATGTTCGAAACCCGTACTGATTTTCGCTATGTAACAGATGTAGCCCCTGATAATGCTACATTGTTAGCTGAAAAATTTGCGACTAAAATTTACTGCACACCAAAGAAAATGGGGGCACAAACCGAAGAGGCCAATATTAATGCAGGCATAGCTGCGGCCAACCAAATAGTAAATTTTTTTGAAAAAGGCGATGTGAAATTCAAAGTGAATAAATAAAATTAGTATCAAGTACTTTTAAATGTCTTTAAGTTATTAGTTCCATTAGACTTCCAGGTCTATCGACTCTGGAAGGTCAAACTAATACCGATAACCATGGCAGAGTCCGCAGGTTCTGCCAGAGTTTAATCATCTTAACCAAACGACATTGAATTACTTTAAAACCCACTTTATATCGAACTATTATGGCTATATTGAAATCCTTCAAAGGAATTCGTCCGGTGAAGGACAAAGCACAGTTGATTGCTTCGCGTCCTTACGATGTTTTAAACCGCGAAGAGGCCAAAAAAGAAGCTGGTGATCACAAATTTTCATTTCTTCATGTGATAAAACCAGAGATTGACTTGCCTGATTCCTTAGACGAACACGATGCAAGTGTTTACCAGAAAGGAAAAGACAATTTCCAAAAATTGCTTAATGAAGGAGTTCTGGTTCAAGATACAGACGATTGTCTTTACATTTATGCTCAGACGATGAATGGCCGCACACAATATGGCATAGTTGGTTGCGCATCGGTTGAAGATTATATGAACAACATCATCAAAAAGCACGAATTAACCAGGCCCGACAAAGAAGAGGATCGCAAAAACCATATTCGCGTAAGCGGCATGAATTATGAACCCGTATTCTTTGCATATCCCGAAAATAATGAGCTTGATTTGATAGTAAAAGGTGTTGTAAAAGCCAAACCCGAATATGATTTTACTGCAACAGATGGATTTGGTCATCAGCTCTGGGTAATCAATAATCAAACAATTATTAAACAAATTGTTGATATATTTAAGACCATCAAATATACATACGTAGCTGATGGTCACCATCGTACAGCCGCCGCCGCGCTTGTAGGAAACGAAAAACGCAAGGCCAATCCCAAACATAACGGAACTGAAGAATATAATTTTTTCCTGGCTGTTCACTTTCCTGCCGATCAATTGGCTATTATGGATTACAACCGTTTAATCAAAGATTTGAATGGTCTTTCTGAAGCAGACTTTTTGAAAGCATTAGACAAAGGTTTTGAAATAGAAGACAAAGGTGTCGGCGAATTCAGACCAAAGAAACTGCACAATTTCGGTATGTACCTGAGCGGGAAGTGGTATTCACTTACTGCAAAGATAGGTACTTATAATGATGCTGATCCGATTGGTTGTTTGGATGTGACCGTACTTTCCGATCTTGTGTTATCTCCCATTTTGAATATTACCGATTTACGGAATTCCAAAAGAATTGATTTTGTAGGTGGAATTCGCGGACTTGGAGAGTTAAAACGTAGGGTTGATAATGGCGGCATGAAAGTTGCATTTGCTCTTTATCCAGTTTCGATGAAGCAATTGATAGACATCGCTGATACCGGTAATATTATGCCTCCAAAAACCACATGGTTCGAACCTAAATTACGCAGCGGGTTGGTGGTTCATAGTTTGAGCTAACATTTAAAGATTTTACAGGAACAAGGAAGTTTACATCCTATGCTTATCGGGGAAAGTTGACCTCATACATTTAGATGGCGCAAAGCCATAAAAGTCAATATAATATCTGATTTTGAATAACAAGAAAGTAATAAATATTCGAAAATTGGGGTATGTAGTGGAAGGAAAGGTTTAGAAATTATGTCTCAGCTTTTAAAAAGCTGAGACATAATTGTATATCTATCAGTTCTGATAAAGGTTAAGAATTTCTTCAGCGGTTAAAGCCACCTTATATATTCGAACCTCGTCCAAAGTGCTTTGGGTGTAAGAATTCATATTGCCCATCTTACCAATAAACAAATCTGTATTAAAGGTCGAAATTGAGCCTGGAGCACTAACAGAATTGTAAAGAATTCCATTTACATAGATCTTAATCTTAGCCCCATCGTAAGTGCCAGTTACATAATACCATTTATTTGGCTGCCAAGTATTGGCACCTGAATTGACGCCTATATAAGCATTGTTAACAGCTATATTAAATCCGAATGAATATACATTTCCACCGTAGCTTCCACTAATTCCCAAATGATACTGATAGTAAGGTGTTATATGGCTTGTGAAAGGCTTGTCAACAATAGCATCGTTACCTATGCCTACAAAGTCAATGGGTTTGATCCAGGCCGAAATGGTTATTCCGGTTTGGGGATTAAGAGAAGTTGAATTTGTTACCTTTGCATAGTCGGTAGAGCCGTTTAACGAGATTGCTGAAAGAGTGTCATTTCTTCCTGCAGCATAAACTCCACTACCGTAATTTACGCCATTGTTGCCATAGCCACTAAAATCTAGCAAATTGCCATTAAATTTATAGAAAGCAACCAAACTAGAAGCTATACCTATTTTTGATAAGGTAATATCCAAATGTTTTGTCCTATATAGTTTCAATGAATCTTTTGATACAGACGTTATAAAACTATTATAACCAGTTTTAGTTATAGATAAGGTATACCTGCCGTTCTTTTCAGGAACTGTAACAACATTGGTTTTTGCTAAAAGCGAAGTTTGATAATTAAATGAATCGATTGAAGTAACCTGCAGTTTGGCATCGGTAAGAATAAAGTTCTTGACTGATTCACTATACTCAAATACTGCAATCTGAAAATTGATTGGGTTAACTATTTTAAATGAAAAAGTATTGTATCCAAAGTCGATAGGTGAAAACTGTTTGGTAGATAATACTTCGGGCGAAAGTTTTAGCACTTCGTCTTTCGAAACGGAAAACGATAATGGGAGAGCAATGTTCACCATGTAACTCAAGTTCGATTCCTTTAAAGGGGAAGCATAAATGATAGTTCCACTCGAATTGGCAAGATAAAAACGAGTTAATTTGTAAGCTCCGGTTTTTACTGACAAAGGTTTCGAAATGTAGTTGTCGCCCATTTTGTAGACTTTAACTTCCTCGTTGTTGTATACCGATTCGCCCTTTTCGTCTTGAATACTGACAATGGCAGATGCTATATCTAAGGAGGTGTCGGTAGTACTTTTAAGCGAGGATTTGTCCGCTACCTGAAAAGTTAGTTCGATGGAAGCAGTTCCGCTTTCATTGTTCACATTCTCTTTTGAACAACTGCCAAAAATGACCGAAACAATGAATAATAAAGAAAGTAGATTTTTCATAAATTTTTAAAAGATTAGAATTATTTAAAGCTGTCTTTTTGTACTGTTAAAAATAACAAAATGTTTCAATCTCTAGCAGAAATGTTTTGACAATTTGATAAACGTTTAAAATATTGGATTAAAACTCAAATACTTATTCAATTTTTTGGTAGAAAATCTGAATGGTTTCTTTTAAAATATGTATTCCATTATAATTTCATCCTTTAGATAAACGCGCGCTTGCTGAGTCTTAGTTGTTAGTTTTTGGATCTCAAATCACAATTACAGAATCTTCATAAAACTAATTGTGAAAAAATTAAGCCTGTAATGTAAAAAAATACTTTGATTAGACCGATTAAAAAGCTTTGTTTTATTAAAATAAAAAAGTCTGGAACTGACGTGAGCCAGACCTAATTTGAATTTTCGTTATCGAAAAATCAGCTATTGAAAAATGTGACAACGGACACCCGAATTCAATAAAGCAACATCCTAAAAGCCAAAGGTTATACTTACTTTTAGTGCTTCCTCATACTTATGTTTATAAAATTTATAAAGAACAGGAGACCGATGCGGACCAATACTTTTACCCTCTTCCAGTTTTATCAATATACCAAGGCTTATTATCTTTTTTTGAAAATTTCTCCTGTCTAGTTTTTTCTCAATTATTTTCTCATAAAGTCCCTGTAATTCCGGCAATGTAAATTTTTCCGGCAAAAGCTTTATCCCTATGGGTTGGTGGTATATTTGAAGCCGAAGGGCTTTGAGGGCTTCTTCCAAAATCAAGTTATGATCAATAAATAATTCCGGCACTTCATGGATATCCCACCACAAACATTCATTGGAAAGAAAATCAGGCAAGGGAGAAACTTTCAGGTGTTCTATTGCGGGCAGTTAACCCCCAACTATATTACAAAGCTCAAGTTGTTGTTATTTAATAATATAGGATAAATAACGTGTAATAACGTTAAATAACTGTTAAAATAGTTTGTAAACGTAAATTGCAGTTGTATGTTTGTCATAGAAATTTAAAGATAGATGGTAATGAAAAAACTAACGAATGCAGAAGAAGAAGTAATGCAAATCCTTTGGGAACTCAAGCAAGGATTTGTAAAAGATGTTATTGACCGTATGGAGGATCCCAAGCCGCCTTACAATACCGTATCGACAGTTATTCGGGTGCTCGAAAAGAAACAGTTTATCTCCCATAAACAATATGGAAATACATACGAATACTTTCCGGTTGTTACAAAGGAAGCGTATACGAAAATCCATTTCAGTGATTTCATGACGAATTATTTTAACAATTCTTTTCCACGGATGGCTGCTTTTTTTGCCAGGGAAAATAACCTGTCAATGAAAGATTTGGAAGAGATCATGAAATTAACGGAAAAGGAATTAAAAAACAATCAAACCTCCCAGCCATGAACCCACTTGTTTTGTACATCATAAAATCGGGAATAGCACTTTCATTATTTTATATTCTTTACTGGACATTATTACGATATGGGACACATTTTAAACTAAACAGGTTTATTTTGCTCTCCTCGCTCTTTTTTTCATTCCTGCTTCCTTTTATATCCTTCGATTTTCTTTTAAAGGTTGAACCTACACTTCCAACATTCACCATTGATTTTAATGGATCGTCAACTCAACAAACGGTCTTTTCTGTTGCCAACAATGCTCCGCTATCGATATGGCAAATCCTGAAAACACTGTATCTAATTGGAAGTTTGGTTGTTGTTGCCAGGCTTATTTACCAGGCATGGAGCATTAGGGTGCTTGAAAAAAAATCAGTTAAAACCACTTATCAAGGTGTTACAATTATCGTTGTTTCTTCCGACATTACCCCATTTTCATATTTCAACAAGATTTTTATCCCTTCCACAAAATTTGACCACCACTCCATCGAAAGCGTTATCGAACACGAACGATCGCATTTGCAGCAGTTTCACCTACTGGATTTAATACTTATGGAAGCAGCGATTGTAGTACAGTGGTTTAATCCATTTATCTGGCTGTACGAGCAATCGTTTAGGGAAATACACGAGTATCTTGCCGATGATGCTGTGCTTAAAAAAGGTGTCAACCAGGGAAAATACCAGGCACTATTGGTTAACGAAGCCATTGGTGGGCCTATTTTTGCCATAACCAATCAATTCAATCAATCACTCATTAAAAAACGTATCATCATGATGACGAAAATGAAAACGCCAAAAAAAGCAACCCTAAAGGCCTTGTTGTTTGTGCCTTTGATCCTAGTACTTATGCTCTCATTTGCAAGTCAAAAAAATGAAGGCCAAGCTTTTGCAACATCATCCATAGGAAATGAGGAAATAACAATCCATGGGAAAATAGTTGAGTTAAAAACATCAAATCCTATTGATGGAGTGCACGTTACCGTTGAAGGTTCAACAATAGGAACAACGGCAGATAGTAAAGGAAATTATTCAATCAAAGTGCCAAAAGTTTCAGCTTTAGTATTTTCACATATTGGACATGTCACTGTAATTTTCCCAACTTCTACTATTTTAAAAGTTACAGGAAATTTAAAAGAAAGTTTCGACCTCATGCTTGAACCTGAAACTTATAATATCAATTTTTCTCTAGGAAACCAAATGATACCCGATTATCGAAAAGACATGACACAGGTGAATAATAAAACAAACAAAAATGAACCCGTATTTGTGGTTGTTGAGGAAAATCCTTCTTATCCCGGTGGCACAAATGCTTTGCTGGAATTTATCAAAACCAACTTGAAATATCCTGATGCAGCCCGAAAGGCTAAAATTGAAGGGACGGTAATGGCTACCTTTACCATCACTGCCGAGGGTAAAACAACGAATTGCAAGATAGTTCGATCTGTAAACCCTTTATTAGACCAAGAGGCGTTGAGGATCGTTGGCTTATTCAACAATTGGAACCCAGGCAAGCAAAATGGGAAAGCCGTTAAATGTATGGTGAATATCCCAATTGAATTTACAAAATAGAAGGTCCGAAATGATGAAAAAAATTATACATACCCTGTTATTTGTATCCTGTACCATATTTAATTTGAATGGACAAAGTACAGATATACATATTAGTAAAGTAATTGTATCTGGACATGTAACGTTAGGTGATAGTTCTTCGAGGATCATTTCACTCTCTTGTTCCTGTGCTACCAATCGATGCGACTATTTAACCGCAGTGATTGATGCAAAAAGCAACTTCAGGTTTGAATTTAAGATATTACATCCCATTGACGTAACTGTTAAATATGAAAACGGGTTGGCCCAGTTGATCGTTTATCCGTTCGACAGTATCTACCTGACATTAAATGCTGTATTATTTAAGGACGGACAATATCCTCTTTTTGAAATAACAGGTAAGCATGCAAAAACTATAAATGACATTCAAAAGTATGCAAGCTTCAAACAAAGCTTCAAAAATTTCTCAAATGAATGCGCCAATAAAACTGTTGAGAAATATTTGAGTGGGATCCGGCAAAACATAAAAACCCAAGATTCAATTTTAGAGCTGTTTAACGTACGGAATAACCCAACAATGGAATTTTTATCCTGGGCCAAAAAGGATATTGTTTATTCAAACGCTAACTACCTGATCGATTTTGAATATTACCACTTCATGCACCATACTAAGGTTGCGGGGGAGTTGTTCGATAAAACCATTTTTCCGATAAATGACGATGCCGCTTTGGTTTCATCATTATATTCCGTGCATTTATGGCATTATGCAGTATATATATACGGGCAAAAAGACTCCATCGTTAAAAACCTTTTGGACGAAAAAAAACTATTTCAGGCAGATAGCATCATGATCAGGAATATTTTGGCACATGAACAACCAGGATTAAGCAGGGATCTCATGTGTTACCAGATAATTTTAGAATTATTAAACCAATCGGTCAATGATTTTTCAAGTATCTGGAAAAATATCGATACATTCCTACAAAATAAAACATTCACTGGATTGTTAAAAACGAGAAAGGACGACATTGACAAGCAAGCCAACTATCAGGTGTCAATATTGGATGATCAAACGAAAGAAATAAAAGAAATTACAGGAGATTTATTCAGTAACCTTCAAAAGAAACACAAAGGAAATGTTTTATTTCTCGATTTTTGGGCAACCTGGTGTGGACCTTGCAGGGTCGAAATCCCATATTCCATAGAATTACAGCAATGTTATAAGGGAAAACCTATTGTTTTCGTAAATATCTGTATGTTTTCAGATGAAGACAACTGGAAAAAGGCAGTTGATGTTCAACATTTAACCGGAGACAATATATTCCTCAACCAGGACCAATCGGCAATAATAAAAGGAAAACTTGGAATCCAAGGATTTCCAACTTACATGATTATCGATAAGGTCGGCCATATAGTTGATAAAAATGCACCTCGACCATCATCGGGTAGGGAAATAAAATCGATACTAAATGGCTTTTGCGAGCAATAATACTTTTCTTGAGTTATAAATGAAGATAAAATAAATAATTTAGGATGAGTTATTAATTTTAAATGAATATCCTTAAATTGTTTTTTATATAAGGTATTGTGGAAGCAGTAGGGCAACGCATTAAAGAATTAAGAAATAAACTTGAGCTTACACAAAGTGATTTAGCTCAAATGGTTAGTATGACGTATGTGCAAATTGGTCGGTATGAAAAACGGGGGGCTCTTCATTCATCTGATGTATTAAAACGGCTCGCGGATGCGCTTAATACGACTACGATTATTTAATGAACGGTGCAACGGATAAAATTTCCTCAGAACAATTGCAGGACAAGGAACTTTTAAACCTTTTTAAAGAAGTTGAACACATGGGCAGCGACGATAAAAACATGGTGAAGCTATTTTTAGGTTCATTTGTTACCAAGCGTCAGGTTCAACAAATTGCACGTTAAAAATCACTGTTATGAGAACTCAATATATTACCGATAACACGGGCAAAAAGGTAAGTGTAATCCTACCTATCAAGGATTATGAAAAAATACTTGATGAGCTTGAAGAATTGGAAGATATTAAAGCTTACGACCGTGCGAAAGCTCGCAAAAGTGAGCCAATACCTTTTGAACAGGCCGTAAAAGAAATTGAACTCCTGTGCAATGACCGTGTATAAACTCTTTGTAGAAAGGCGGTATTTAAACAGATTAAAAATATCCCCGAAAAGGATTACAAAAAAATCATAGCCGCCATCGCTAGTTTGGCAAACGATCCTCGCCCTGTAGGTTGTAAAAAGCTCAAAAGCCGCTAAGGTTAAAGGATACGTGAAGGCAATTACCGGCTTTTATTTATGAAATTAACGATAAAATCCTTACTGTTAATGTAATTGAAGCGGGAGACAGAAAAGAAATTTATGAATAAACCTTCTTTTAACATCTTCTTTCTTTACCCACCCAGTATTATCTGCCCCATAATCAACTTTTAGCCAACTTTCTCTTGTTCAGTGCAATGTTCGAAGCTGCTCGGCGCATGTCTTTGACTTCGCCTTTTAATCAGCAGTCTCTAAACTGCACCTATACATTTATTACATCAAATTAAGAAAAGCAATATCTGTGAAAACGGTCAGAGACCCCAATTTAGTGCGGCGAAGTAAGAGACATTCGCCGAGCCGCTCTGGCCTTTATTGCTGAAAACTGTGCTTAGCGAGGAATAGAATATTAATGAGGAAACATTTTTATTCCTTAATCCCAAGCAATTTGAAGAAAAAAGCATATTCCAATGCCGTTTCCCTGTAACGTTCGAAACGACCGGATGCTCCGCCATGACCGGCCTCCATGTTGATATGCAACAACAACAGGTTTTGGTTCGTTTTTAATTCCCGAAGCTTGGCCACCCATTTAGCGGGTTCGAAATATTGTACCTGCGAATCATGCAAACCGGTTGTCACCAACATATTCGGATATTCTTTAGCTGCCACATTATCATATGGAGAATATGATTTCATATACTCATAGGACTCCATAGTATTTGGGTTCCCCCACTCGTCATATTCTCCGGTGGTTAATGGAATGGTCTCGTCAAGCATGGTTGTAATCACATCAACGAAAGGTACTGAAGCAACAATCCCTTGAAACAGGGCGGGACGGAGATTTACAATGGCACCCATTAAAAGTCCACCGGCACTGCCTCCCATCGCAAAAAGTTTTTGCTGATTGGTATACTTTTCATTTATCAGGTGTTCGGCACAGGCAATAAAATCGGTGAAGGTATTTTTCTTCTTCATCAACTTACCATCCTCATACCACTGACGACCCAATTCCTGACCTCCACGAATATGGGCGATGGCATACACAAACCCACGATCGAGCAAGCTTAAACGGACTGAACTAAAATAAGGATCAATCGATATTCCATAAGAGCCATACCCGTAAAGTAGTAACGGATTATTGCCATTCAACTGAATTCCTTTCTTATAGACGATTGAAATCGGAATTTTTGTACCATCCGATGCTAATGCAAACATCCTTTTTGATTGATAATTTTCAGGATCGAAATCACCAATCACTTCCTGTCGCTTTAGCAATTTGCGATCCTTCGATACTAAATTATAATCGTAAAATGAGTTGGGTGTGGTGAGCGAGCTATAATTGAAACGCAATAATTCGCTTTCGAATTCCGGATTATTGTCGATACCTGCTTCATAAACTTCTTCGTCGAACGAAACCCAATGTTCCGATTTATCATTCCATTTAATAACACGCAATTGAATAGTGGCATTTATACGTTCAGAAACCACAAGATAATCCCTGAAAATTTCAAAACCATCAATTAAAACATCAGGTCGGTGAGGAATTACTTCTTTCCAATAATCCCTGCCGGTATTATTCACCGAAGTTTCCATCAATCTGAAATTTGTCGCGTTGAGGTTAGTACGGATATAAAAATTGTCGCCAAAATGATCCACTGAATACTCCAGATTGCGTTCGCGAGGTTGAATCACTTTAAATGAATCTGTTGGCTTATCAGCGTCCAAAAACAGGTATTCGTTCGAAACCGTGCTGGAGGAAGCGATCATGATATATTTTCGGGATTTGCTCTTGTACACGTGGGTGTTAAATGCCTCATCTTTCTCGAAAAACACTTCCGTATCTTTAGAAACCGAAGTTCCTAGTATATGCTTCATGATCTTCTCTTCACGAAGTGTTTCAGTATTTTTCAATGTATAAAAAAGCGTCTCGTTATCGTTTGCCCAGGCAACTGACCCAGCGGTGTCAGGCAAAGCATCATCAAAAATTTTTCCTGACTCAATATCTTTAATCTTTACCATGTATAAGCGCCGGCTAACGGTATCGATGCCATATGCCAACAATTTATTGTCGGGTGAAACCTGCAAACCTGTTACCTGACAATATGTATGTCCTTTAGCCATTTCATTTACATCGATAAGAATTTCTTCCGGAGTATCCAGGTTATCCTTTTTACGGCAGTGAATAGGATATTCCTTACCCTGTTCGTATCTGTAATAGTAATAGTATCCCCGTAATTTGTATGGAACAGACTCATCGGTCTGTTTTATACGCCCCAATATTTCGGTAAATAATTTTTCGCGAAAATCCTTTACATCTGACAAGATAGTATCAGTATATGTATTCTCTGCCTTAAGGTAATCGATTACTTTGGGATCTTCACGTTGATTCATCCAATAGTAATAATCGATACGCGCATCGCCATTGGCAATAAGTTCTTTCTTTATCTTTTCAGCAACTGGTGGATTCATTTGATATTTCTGTTTGTGATATGAAAAAAAGATTGCAATAATAACAAAAGAAAGGAAGAAAGAGTTTAGTTTTAACAAAGCGTTTGTGAAATTTGCAAAAATCATGTAGGTTTGCGATTGAAAAAATCTAAACATCACTATTTATATGAAAAAAAATAAACTGGTTCTCGGGCTTTTAAGTGTTTGTGCTATTGCTCTTTGCTTTTCGTGCGCAAAATCTGGTAAATCGATAGAAAACAAGGCTGGTACTAATACAGATTTAGTAGCCCAATCAACATCCAACTCCAGTAAAATTGTTTATGTTGAAGTTGATACAGTTTTTAAACATTTTGACATGGCATTAGACCTCGGCAAAACTTTTGCGTCAAAATCAAAACAACTTGACGCTGAGTTGAGCAATAAATCAAAGACTTTCCAAGGTGGGGTGCAAGATTTTCAAAATAAAGTTCAAAAAGGTCTGGTTACTACTGCTAATGCACAGGAAATTCAAAAGCAATTACAAGCTCAGGAACAAGGATTGTACCAACTCCGTGAGCAATACCAATCTCAGCTTGCCGAAGAAGGACAGGTTAACCAACGTCAGGTTCTTCACAGCATCATGGATTATCTGAAAGAATTTAACCAAACCAAGGGGTATCATTATATTTTGGCCAATTCATTTCCAAGTAGCATTCTTTATGCTGACAGTACCTTAAATATTACTAAAGAAGTAATTGAAGGATTGAATGCTAAGTACAAGGTTACTAAGCCTTCTGCAAAGAAATAGTGGTAAGTATTTTATTCGTTAGTGCTATAATCTGGCTTCGCCAGACAGGAATAATTGCAGCATGAAAACACAATAACACGAAGACATAATATCTAGAAGACACCTTAACCCTTTAACACGAAGCCCTAAAGAGTTAATATTCTGGAATTTTCTTCGTGAATTTGTGTTTTCGTGTTCAAAGTGTTTCTTAAGGATTGGAGGAAATTCATCCTATTGCCCTATGCTTAAGATTTACGACATTTTCATTTCATGGATTTTGTAAAAAACTACCTCGAAAAACAGAACTACTCTCCTACCCTTTTAGATCAGCCACATCCTGATCTTTGTATATGCTTGGCCATTCCTTGCTATGATGAGCCCGATTTAATCAGAACGTTACAGTCAATATGGGATTGTAAACGCCCTCAAAAAGCAGTAGAAGTGATGGTGGTAATAAATTCTTCGGAAAATGCTCCGGCGAAATCAATCATTCAAAATTTAACATCTCTTTCCGAAGGCATTGAATGGGCAAAATATCATCATGACCAAAAACTTCGTTTTAACTTTCTTAACAAGGCAAATCTTCCAAATAAGTTTGCAGGAGTGGGTCTGGCTCGCAAAATAGGAATGGATGAAGCCGTTTGGCGCTTTTCGCAGGTTAATAATCCAAAGGGAATCATAGCAGGGTTTGATGCCGATTCGTTATGCGACACAAATTATTTGATAGAAATAGAGCAACACTTTCTTCAACATCTCAAATCTGACGGGGCATCGATATATTTTGAGCATCCGATTACAGGTAAAGAATTTAGCGATTCCATTTACGAACGAATTATACAATACGAGCTGCATTTGCGTTATATGAATCAAGCTCTTAGGTATGCTGGTCATCCTCATGCATTTCATACCGTTGGATCGAGTTTTGCTGTGCGAATGGATGCATATGTTAAACAGGGAGGGATGAATAAGCGACAAGCCGGAGAAGATTTTTACTTTCTGCAAAAGATTATCTCATTAGAAAATTTTACGGAGATAAACAGCACACGTGTAATACCTTCGCCCAGAGAATCGGACAGAGTTCCCTTCGGCACCGGAGCGGCTATGCGTCTGCTCCAATCCAGCGAGGAGGCGGAGCTAAAAACCTACTCCTTAAAAAGTTATATTGATTTAAAAGGTTTTTTCGATGAAATATCTAATTTTTATGAAGCAGGAAAGAAAAACATAGAAAATCAACACGAAGGATTGCCATATCCTTTAAAAACATTTTTATCGGAAAATCAATTTATTAACCAAGTGGCTTCGATCCAATCCAATGTTTCATCGCCAGAAACATTTCGGGATAGATTTTTTCGTTGGTTTAATGCTTTTAAAGTGATTAAATATTTGAACTATTATCATACAGGAAAATATGAAAAGCAAAACGTTAGCTCCGAAGCCGGAAATTTGTTGTCTGTGATTGGAAAAATACCATCAAAAAAGACAATAGATTTGTTAGAAATATACCGGTCACTTGATCAAAAAGGCATTTAGTTAATCAACAATGATAAAAATATCTTCATTCTTCTTCTTCATCAAGTATTGCTCGCGTGCAAATTTCTCCAAATTCCGGCTATCTGTTCTAAGCTCGTTTAGCTTGGATGAATCCTGTTTTATTTTATCGAGATAATATAGTTTATCGCGCTCTAGCTGATGTATTTGGTTCAAATTACCAGTGCGTTCAATGAGATTGTTTTCATCGAAAAAAGAAATCAACCCAAAAAAAATAATGAGTGTAAGGGTATATTTATTTTTTAATAAAGGCAGTATACTTTTCCAGACACCTTTCAATCTCATACCGGTTTTTTGTGTAAAAGTATAAAAAAACAATTTACGGCGAATATTGTCATTACAAAGTTATTAACAATTTAGTCGTAATACCAGGTACCAAGTTCTCAGTAATAATTTTTACAATGAATTTAAATCCTTGATATTTTTATGTTCAATTTCGAAGTCAATTTCAAAACAATCGACAAACTGCTTTTTCAGTGCTCTTTTCAAAGAGGTTGGATCTTCGCAATAAAACACAAAAGCCCCTCCCCCGCCAGCGCCACATATTTTTCCGCCATAAGCGCCGTTGAGCTTCGCAAAGGAGTACATCTGATCGAGAGATTCGTTTGAAGTTGCAGGAGCCAGTATTTTTTGTGCTTCAAAATTTTCTTCCATAATAGCTGCACAGCCCAGGAAGTCGTGTTTCACAAAAGATTCGTGGAATGCTTTTCCACAAGCGCTAATTTTATTAAGTGCTGCCTGGCCTTCAGGTGTTTTGTAATTTTGGTACACCTGTTCAACTGCCACTTGTGCATTGCGCGAAACGCCTGTATGTAGCAAAAGTAAATTATGCCTGAACTCTTCAAGAAGTTCTATCGACACTTCGCCATTGATTGGCCTGGCATAGTCGGTTCCAAATTCAAAACAATTGTAACCACCATACACGATGGAATATTGATCCTGACGACCTATTGCCCAATTTAATTCCTTATTTTCGAGATTAAATAAATCCTCAGCAATGCTCGTTAAGGTTTTTGAATCAGCGTTATAATTCTTAGCACTGATCATTTCGAGCAACTTTGCCGCAGTTGAAGTACTTAATCCACTTCCGCGCGGATAACCCGAAAAATTAAACCGTCCACCCTTTAACTCAATCAGTGGGTTGATGGCCAAATTGGAAACATATCCGGTTTTCCCATTCATAATATAAGGCACATCGGCCCAGCCACCGGCAAAATCGATACGCAATGGAGCCCTAAAGGCAAAATTTATTTTATCAATAATGCGTGTAGTTGATGTAGGTTCAAGTTCTTCGGGCACAATCCGGGAAACAAACTTTATCTCAACTCCATATTTATTGCATAATTCCTGCTTTATTTCGAGGCCTGAATCGTCATCATTCACTACAAAAAAATCAGGACGAAGTTTCTCAATTATATTCTCAAAATCAATCTTTCCGGTCTTTATTTCTTCGCCGTTAAGTACGGCATAATCCACATCCTGCATGGCCGCCACAAGGTAAAGACGATTGATTTCGGGATTTACCGGTCTCCCGGGACCTTTTAGCTGAGTTATAACAGAATCGCGTCCTACGCCAACAACCAGAATATCCCCAAGTTCCTTACACTGATTAAAAAATACGGCATGACCTGATTGCAAAATATCATAACATCCGGTGCTAAAAACAATGGTTTTCCCGGTATGCTCTTGTCTTACCCCGGCTAATTTATTTTCAGTTAGGGCTTTTGCTTTTATCCGCTCAAACATTGGATGAAAATATTATTTGTTTGTAATTGAATTCAAACCTTTAAAATAACAAATTAACCCCGAACCTTCCAAGTAATAACTGCTTTTTTAACAGCTGCACTTAGATGACCCAATTTTAAAACAATAATTTTATGTTATTGTAATATTCGGGTATCTTTTTTGATAATAATTACCTTTATAACAACGAAAAAGGTAGTTTAAGGCATGTTCCGTTTCGAGTTCCTCAAGAAAAAACAATTGCAGAATTGCATCTGCAGGATGATCTTTTAAAACTCGTTTCACAAAATCAGGACTGATGTTTGTGCCAGTAATAAAATGGAAAAAACTATCTTCTTCATCTTCGGTCAATGACTCTCCCTTTTTTTGCAATCCTGATATCAGATCGTTATATCCCAGAAAAAGCTCTATTCCTTCGTTTATATTAATAAAATACCCAATTCCTTTTTCACAGTTCATAATATAATCGGGGAAAGAATATTCCGGTTCTTCTGTTTTATCGTCGGGTTTTCTAATCTTACGAACAGCCAAATCCTTTGCCTTTAACTGCACTGCCATTTCGCTGCCATTCGCAAAACAACCCAAATCATTTTTGAAAAAATTGAGAGAATCGTCATAAATAGTCACCAGAACTTCTCTGGCTTTTTCGAGTTTGGCATCATCAAACTGGTATTGAATGGTAGGGTTACTTGATAAATAAGTTGTAACAAAATCATTTAGCTCTACATCAGTGAATTCTTTATAAGTTTGCTGTTGCCCAGACCAATACCATTGTCCACCCCAGGGTATAATCCAACCATGAATGATTTTTGCTTTACCAAAATATTTCGATGCTTCCATTGTAGAAACTTCATACTTACAATGATTAAAAACATTAAGAACTGTTAAATGATCCTGTTCGAGTTGAATAACTTTAAACAAACCCTGCACTCTTTCCTTCCAACTTAATAAATCGGTTTTTAAATCATTAGATACTTCTAACATTTCAGCAAGTAGATCCAAAGGACCGAAACCTGACCAATGGGTGATATTTTGACATATAAAATCATCAACGGACGCCACGTCCTGCTTAAGCTTATTTTTGTGAATGAATGAGAAAAATGCCAGGCGAAAAAAGTAGGATTCTGTTCCCAGCCATACCAATTTGCGCTTTGCGTCGCCAGCTTCGGGCATTTCGTTGGTAAGAAATTCTTTTTGTATCGAATCTTTTGAAACTCTTTTGAATTTATCTGTAAGAAAATTGGCCACAGTCTCCGAAAGTTTTTCGAGGTCATCGTGAGTTGGTGAAATAAGGATATTCGGTACAAGTTCTCCGATAATTTTCCATAGAAAATGCTGAACACGGGCAATATCAAACGGGTCATCAGGATCAATGTCATAAAGTTCGCCATGAACCGGCAAAGGAGTACCAAATATTTGGTTGTTAAGCCTTTCATAGCTTTTCCAAATGCCTAGATCATTATGAATGTCGTGACCAAACTCCACAGATAAAACTGCCATCTGCTCGTATATCTTATTAGTGAATTTAAGGGTATCAGAAGTAAATTGGGCTGATTTCCGTTGTATCCACTTCGATAACTCCTTGGATAATGGCTCAATTAAACGATCGCTTAGACTTTGTGGAATATTATTCATATTTAAACGGTATTATTTTGATATTCAAGTATCCCCACCCCATTAAAAAGAGCAATAAATTATTCAATATTTGAGTTTACACCTCATTTTCCCTCAAAAGTTACAAACCTGCTCTTATATAATTCGGTAAGAAATTGGGTTACCCGATTTTCCAATTGATCGTCGGGTGGCGATTCGGAATTTATCGATTTTGGCAGTTTGGAACAGATGAGCTCAACATTTTGTTTTCCATCAATTTGTTGCCATACATTACTTCCCAGTTCATCAAGATGAATTCTGAAATGCGGGGATTTGCGCTTTGGAATAAAAAACTTTTGAAAAAAAGGATGTTTGAATTTTGGAATTAACAAAGTAATTCGTCCATCCGTTTCAGTAAATTCTTTTACCGCACGAACAGGAATCAATGAAAGATAATTGATTGGGGCTTTTTTGAAAAACATTTTTAATACGAATGAGAAGTGTGGTATTAGGAGTGAAAAGTGAAAATTTTGGGTTTTTACATATTATTCGTCTTCAGAATCTTTATATCCTGAATCTTTAAAGGTTTAAATCCCAAACTTCTCACTCCTCACTTCTTTTTTAAACTACAGCGCTTGGAGGGGTTGGCGCATCAGGTGATCCGGCATTTTTAACAGGATACCAAACCAACACGAATCCAATTAAAATTAAAACAGCAATGCTTATGGTTACTGGTGGGTTAGTAAATAAGGAGAATAAATCGTAAAGGAATACGTTTCCTACGGCAAATACTGCAATTACCAAACCCATCAATGCCTCTCCGGCAATAAGTCCTGATGCCAGTAATACACCGATGTTTTCAGTATTAATCCTCTGCGATGCCGAGAACTTTCTCTTTTCAACAAAATAATCGACAATACCTTTTACGATGCCGCCAAGGAAAATGGCGAAGGTTGTTTCCAAAGGAAGGTACATGCCAACGCAAACAAGCATCGGACTCTTAACCTGCATCATAATAAAACCAACCCCCATGAGCATTCCGGCGATAATGAGCGGCCATGCCATAGACCCACCTACAATTCCTTTAGAGAGAATGGCCATCAAGCTAGCTTGAGGTGCTGAAAGGTTTTTACTACCAAAGCCACCTTCGTAGCCTTCGCGGATACCTTTGGCAATATCGCCATCGTTCAGGAATACTAAAACGCCAAACATTACAGCCCCAGATAATACAACGCCAATAACATCTCCAATTTGCATACGCCATGGTGTTCCACCCAGGATATGTCCGGCTTTGAGATCCTGTAACATTTCACCAGCTACAGCAGCCGAAACACAAACAATGGCGGCGACACCAAGTACCGCAGCCACACCTTCATTTCCTGTAACTCCCAGAGCAACCATGATAAGGGCAGTAACAACCAATGCTGTTAGGGTAAGTCCAGAGATAGGATTATTACTCGACCCCATTATCCCTACGAGGTAGCCTGATACGGCGGCAAGGAAAAAGGCCAGAATGATCATAACCGTTGCAGCTACAAATGCCACCAGCGCCGAAGTATTAAAGATAAAAAATGTGATTGAGAATGTTAGTAATGCTACTAGTCCAATGCCTGTAATAATCCAGCTAAAGCTAATATCCTTTTCGTTGCTGGGAGTGTTTACTTCGTGACCGGCAGCAGCTTTTTTTACATCGTTAACCGACCGGGCAATGCCTGCGATGAGGCTTTTCCGCATGCGATAAAGTGTAAATACAGCGCTAACCAACATACCTCCAATGGCAATTGGGCGAACTACAAACCGCCAGATAGAATAAAACGAAGTGGACCAAACTTTGTCAATTGCAGCGCCCTGAGTTAGTGATGGATCGGCACCCATTAAAGCAGATGCCATGGCTGGTATATCAAACGATGGAGCGAGAAAATACAATATAATAGGTGTTAATAAGCCCCACGCAATAACCCCGCCACTAAAATTGAGTGATGCAAGCTTGGGACCGATTATATACCCAACACCCATATAAGCCGGGCTTATACCCGGTGAAGCAACCATCATTCCACCCTGTCCGGCATATTTAGTTCCGGTGATGGTTTGTTTGGAGAAGGCAATAAATTTTTCCCAATTAACAGCAAAGAATTTTAGTTCGCCCAGAAGTTTTACCAGGGCACCAAATATCATTGCACCAAATAAAAACTTGGAATTCCCCCCAGTTTTTTGTCCGGCTTTATGAATTTCGGCGGCAGCCACTGATTCTGGAAATGGAAGTTCTACATCTTCAACCATTACCCTGCGAAGCAATGCCACAAACATAATCCCAAGAATACCACCTGCAATCAGGATCAGTGTTGAGGTGATATAATGACCTGGAGTGAAGAACGGATTCCAGATACCAGCCACAAAAAATGCCGGTAACGTAAAAATGGCTCCGGCAGCCACTGATTCACCAATGGAACCAACAGTACGGGCAAAGTTTTCTTCTAAAATAGTGCCTTTTGTTGCTTTAAGGATGGCCATCCCAATAACAGCAGCCGGATAGGTAGCAGCAATGGTCATACCGGCCTTTAAACCCAGATAAGCATTAGCAGCGCCCAACACAACAGCCATAACTAAACCGATCAGCAATGCTTTCACAGTAAATTCGGCCATGTTAGTGTCCGGCGAAACAAACGGGATAAATTTCTTTTGTTCAGACATGTTTTGTAGTATTAATTTCAAATTTTATTGGCTTGATAAAAATAGCAATTTTTAATATGTATCTAATGCTATTTCCATTGCAATGTGGGCAAAAGTATTAAAAATAATAGGATAGACTATATGAGTAAAAGTGATTAATGTCATGAATTGAAATAATTGATCCTTTCGAACAACGTTTTACTGAGAACATATTAACAATTGCTAACATTATAAAAAATGCAACATCTTTTAAAATCCACTCATTCCATTAATTTTGCAGAATAAAATATTTGATATGATAAAGCAATGCACGATCATTTTTGGCTGTTTGTTTGCAGGGGAACTGGTGGTTTACCTGACTAATATAAAAATACCTTCGAGCATCATCGGAATGCTGCTGCTTACCGGACTTTTGTATTTCAAAATCATAAAAATAAATCAGATTAAAGAGATATCGGGTATTTTAATAAATAACCTTGCCTTTTTCTTTATTCCTCCGGGTGTTGCTGTCATGCTTTATGTAAGTATACTGAAGCAGGAATTCTGGGCAATCGTTTTATCATCAATCTTCAGTACTATGCTGGTTTTGGTAGTTACCGGATGGGTTTATCAACTTACAAAAAAGAAACATGCTTGAATATCTGGCCAATTCCGAAGTATTTGCCATTGCGCTGACCTTTGTGGTTTATTTTCTTGCTATGAAACTAAACTCCCGTTTTGGTTATTTCTTTTTAAATCCTGTATTAATCAGTATTCTCTGCATCATCTTGTTTCTCGAAATAACAGGAATATCGTTCGACTCTTATAACAAAGGCGGACATTACATCAGTTTTCTTCTTAAACCGGCCATAGTCGCGCTTGGTGTGCCCCTTTATATGCAACTCGAAGAAATTCGGAAACAAAAAGCAGGAATATTACTTTCTCAACTAGCTGGATGTATTATTGGTATTGTGTCAGTTATTGTTTTTGCGAAAATGTTTGGAGCATCAAGACAAGTGATATTATCGTTAGTTCCAAAATCGGTAACTACGCCAATTGCTATGGAAATATCAAAAACCATAGGAGGCATACCTTCATTAACAGTAGGAGTAGTAGTATCTGTAGGGATTTTTGGGGCAATTTTAGGCACACATGTTCTTAAATTATGCAAGGTGAATGATGATCATGCGATTGGCCTTTCTATGGGTACCGCTGCTCATGGTATTGGAACTGCCAAAGCTGCCGAGCTTGGTTCCAAACACGCAGCTTTTAGCGGCCTTGGAATGATTATTAATGGAATTTTGACTTCTTTACTTGCGCCCTGGATAGTGAAACTATTCGATCATTGGATATAGGCAAGAATGTATTGAACACAGGAGTTAATATTTGCCACTACAATACAATTGAAATTGACACAATTTTTTTGTGTTTACATTTTTCTCTCCAATTTACAACTAACGACAAAACCTGACAATATTCGAAAACATAAAAAAGAACATTGCTAGCTAGTAATTTGTTGTATAATAAGTCTATAAAATATAATGATGTATTGTTTTTAAGGTACTTTTTTTGTGAAATTAGGCCTTGAGCAATTGAATGACACAACCCTTTTAATCAGATAGCTGTTTATATGAAGTAATTTTGATTCGGAATGACAGCCAAAACAATTACTAACTATGAAAAAAATCATTCTTCTGTTTATCATTAATATTTCTTACTCATACATCTATGGTCAGCAATCAATCACTGGCAGGATTATAGACGAACAAAATATCGCACTTCCTGGAGTTTCCGTTATAATTAAGAATACCCAGCGCGCCGTGGTTTCAGATATGGACGGAAATTATAAAATTACTGCTTCTCCACAGGATACGCTCGTATTCTCGATGGTTGGTTTAATATCGCAGAGAATTTATGTAGGCACTCAGTCGGTAATTAACATCACTTTACTCGCTTCCGTTCAGGTATTAAATGAAGTGGTAGTGATAGGGTATGGAACCGTTAGAAAAAGCGATCTTACAGGATCAGTGAGTTCGGTAAAAGGTAACGATATCACTAAAATTACTTCCCTTAATGCCGAACAGGGTCTTCAAGGAAAGGTAACAGGAGTGCAGGTTTCAAGTATTTCAGGCGCCCCCGGGGCAAGTGCCTCCATAAGAATCAGAGGAGTAGGTACTTTTAATAATTCTTCTCCTATTTTTGTTGTGGATGGCGTAATACTCGATGACATCTCTTTCCTGAACAGCGCAGACATAGCATCCATGGAAGTGCTTAAAGATGCTTCTGCCACTGCTATTTATGGTGCGAGAGGTTCCAATGGCGTTATACTTGTAACCACCAAAACAGGAAAAGCTGGAGAGGAAAGAGCAACGTTCAATTATTCAGGCGAATCAGGCATCCAAAAACTTGTTAAACCGATCGATCTGCTTAACGGTAAAGAATATGCTATCGTTAAAAATTCTATAATACCAGGAAGTTATAATAATATTGATCTGGTTCCAAGTACTGATTGGCAAAAATTGATTTTTCATACCGCAACTATCCAGAATCATCAGATATCAGCTTCCGGTTCAACTAAATATACGCAATATTACGCTGGTCTGGGTTATTTTAAGCAAAATGGGATTGTAGAAAAGTCTAATTATGAGCGAGTTACCTTCAAGCTTAACAATACCTACCAACTTACTAAAAGCTTCAAACTTGGCAATAATATTAGTGTAACTTCTTATAAACAGCAGAATGCGCCAAATGTGACCTATGCAGCCTATAGAGCCCGTCCTGATTTGCTACCATTTTATCCTGACGGTAGTTATGCTGTTGTTTACAATGTTGGCAACCCCATTGCCGGTTTGGAGAATTCCAATGACTTTAACAAAGGTGTTAGAGGGGTTGGGAACCTTTTTGCTGAAGCTAAAATATTAGGTATATTCACTTTCAAATCGAGCATAGGCATGGATGCAGCCTATAGCAAAGTAGAGAATTATACTCCTGCATATACTGTGTATTTGCCCGATGAAACAACTCCTTCACAACAACAAATTGTACATAGCTCATTAACAAAGCAAAACAATGATAATTTGACCTGGTTATGGGAAAATACACTAAACTTTAATAAGGTTTTGGGAGTACACGCGATTGATGCAATTGTTGGGTTCACTTCTCAGGAATCAAATTCTGAATATTTAAGCCTTACAGGGAATAACATTATCCGAAATTCAAGTGATTTATGGTATTTAAATAGATCAACCTATTTTTATGATCCTGTGAATGAAGTAAATACTCTTGGTAATTTTAACAATGCCAACGGTGTGGATCCCAACCTTAATTATTCCATGTTATCTTTTCTGTCCAGAGTAAATTACTCCTATGATAACAAATATATTTTAACGGGGACTTTCAGAAGGGATGGATCTTCAAAATTCAGCCAGGCCAATAGATATGGAAATTTTCCATCATTTGCAGCAGGTTGGAATGTATCCAAAGAAGACTTCATGAAAAAAATACCTCAAATTTCTAACTTAAAAATTCGTGGAAGTTGGGGGATTATCGGGAATGAGAAAATACCTTACGACAAACAGTATTCCAAGACAGAAAACCTTGTTACTATTTTCGGAAATACCCCCTCGGCCAACTCAGCAGTGTCATATGCATTAAGTGGCAACCCTAACCTGAAATGGGAAAGCACCACCCAAACGGATTTAGGCCTTGAGTTGGGATTATTCAAAAATAAACTTACAGGCGAATTTGATTATTACCACAGGGTTACAAGTGACATTCTTGTTAATTTATCCACACCCGATCATCTTGGTAATGGCCCTGGTGCAAAAGTTTATTTCAATGCCGCGTCAGTGTTGAATAGTGGATATGAAATGAAAATCGATTGGAAGGACAACATAGGTGACTTCACTTATAATGTGGCTCTACTTGGAACATTTGTGCATGACGAGGTGCTAAAGATAGGTGGTAGTAGTGGAATTGATTCAGTTTTATTGGGTGGAGCTTTAGCCAATGGCCTTCAGGTTACTCAAAGCAGAGTTGGATTGCCTATTGGCGCTTTCTACGGTTACAAAACTGATGGTGTTTTTCAAAGTCAGGCTGATTTGAACAGCTATCTCCATTTAACAGATGCTGTTCCCGGAGACTTACGATTTGTTGATGTAAATAATGATGGGGTTATCAATGGCAATGATAGAACTTATATTGGGTCACCAATACCAACTTTTATCTTTGGTTTTAATATTGGATGTCAATATAAAGGTTTCGATTTCTCATTAGATATTCAAGGGCAAACGGGCAACAAGATTTATAACGCCAAAGAGATGGTTAGACCCGATGAATACAATTTCGAAAAACATGTGGTTAACTCATGGACAGGCGCTGGAACAAGCAATTCAGAACCTCGGGCATCCTTTGGAGGAAACAATTACCTCCCTTCGGACAAATTTATTCAGGATGGTTCATTTATAAGATTACGCAATTTGAACGTTGGCTATTCTCTTCCTTATTCCATTACCAAAAAACTATCCATACAGCAATTGAGATTGTATGTTAAAGGGAACAATCTTTATACGATAACAAAATTCACGGGCTACACTCCTGAAATTGGAAGTAGCGATGTGCTATCCAATGGAATAGATTATGGATCATATCCAATATCTGCTATATACTCGATTGGAATCAACTTA
The DNA here is from genome assembly GCA_038213375.1 of Bacteroidales bacterium. GTDB lineage: Bacteria > Bacteroidota > Bacteroidia > Bacteroidales > JAAUTT01 > JAAUTT01. The sequence continues at coordinate 124,071 of JBBQTB010000007.1, forward strand.
ACATTTTAAAGCTATGAAATTGCCAAAAAAAGAATATTTGCTTGGATTGACTGTGATTCTAGTATTTTTTGGTTGTAGTAAAGATTTTCTGCAAAAAAATCCACAGGGAGATCTTACTCAGGCATCTTTTCCAACCAGCCAATCAGACGCCTTGTTGGCAACCAACGCGGTTTATGCTTCACTAAGGGACTGGAACTTTAATTCCGGAGGATATCCTATCCTTGACATTATGTCTGACGATGCCTACAAAGGAAGTAATACAAATGATCAATTATCGACAGTAGGGCCTTATGATAATTTCACAATCAACACTACTCAGGATGGTCTTGACCGATGGTGGGCATCTCTTTACCAGGGGATTAAAAGGGCAAATGTTGTTATCGAAAAAATACCTTTTCTCAAAATGGATACGGTTATAAAAAACAGGTATCTGGCCGAAGCAAAATTCCTAAGAGGATTATTCTATTTCGATTTGGTAAGAGCATGGGGGGGAGTTCCCATCGTAACAGAATTAGATCCTCAGGTTAAATTGGCACGCACTTCAAAGGAAGCAATATATAGTCTTATAAAAAGTGATCTTCTTTATGCCATTCAAAATCTGAGTAACAAAACCTCACTTAAATCTTCTGATGCTGGCAGAGCATCTAAAGAAGCTGCTGAGGCTTTATTAGGCAAGGTGTTACTTTTTCAGCAAGACTATGTAAATGCCGAAAAATATCTCATGCCTGTAATAAATTCAAATGTTTACGGATTGGAACCGCTATTTACCGATGCCAATGGAGTAAATGGTAATAACGGAATTGAATCGGTATTTGAAGTGGGTGCATTGGCAGCTGAAAGTTTTGAAGGGGGTGGCGCTCAATACGGCAATGTTCAGGGCGTTCGGGGAGCTCCCAACAGAGGGTGGGGTTTCAACAGACCATCCGTAGACCTTCGTAAATCCTTTGAATCAAGCGACCCCAGACTCAAAGGAACGATTATTGATCTGGGCGATGTGATTGATAATGTAACTATAAGTGGAGAAATTATTCCTGCCGATCCTGGTGTTATAACTAATACAAATGGTGATACGATAAATATTCAATGCTATAACAGAAAAGTATGGGTGCCGGGTAATACTACTATAACACAATGGGCATGGCACAGAAGGCTTATTCGTTATGCTGATGTGCTATTGATGGCTGCGGAAGCCCTAAATGAAAACGATAATTCTTCAAAGGCACTGATTTACTTAAACATGGTAAGAGCGAGAGCCCGACAAGGCAATAATGCTATTTTACCCGATGTTACAGTAACCGATAAAAATTCCCTGAGAGATAAAATTTTTTTAGAAAGAAGACATGAACTTGCTCTTGAAGGCATAAGGTTCTGGGATTTAGTGAGAACAGGTAATGCACCCAAGGTATTGGGGCCTTTAGGGTTCATGCACGGCAAACATGAACTTCTTCCAATTCATCAAACTGAAATAGATATTTCACAAGGAACTTTGACTCAAAATCCGAATTACAATTAATATCAGTTTTAATAACATTTAATTTAACTTAATTATGAAAAAACAACATGTATTTTTAGGTTTTCTAATGATGACATTTTTGTTATCGCTTGCTTTAAATAGCTGCAAGAAAGACACTCCTGCAACACCCTTGACTTTAGGGACGCTTATGGCTGGAACCATCGACTTAAATAGCGCGGCATCGCCAAACAATGTGCCTGTTGATGCAACCATTACTGCAACATTTGCCACCGAAGTTGATGCAACAACAGCAGTAGCTGCTAATATTACAGTTACAGAAGATTATGATGCTTTATTAATACCATTGACTATTGCCGTATCCGGTAAGGTTGTAACAATAACGTTTGTGAACAAACTTGCAAATGGGGCATTATACAAGCTGGTTTTTGGCGCAGGATTAAAAGCAACAAACGGTTTGACTTTAACTACACTCAACCGATCATTCACAACTTTAGGCACGTTTGTTCCAAGTGGACAGTTTGGGTATTGGAATTTTGAAAACAATGCAAACGACCTGGCAGGTGCATTCAGCGCTACTGCTTCCGGAATTATTAGTGTAACTTATAGTGCAGGCCGCAATGCAGCAGCAGGCCAAGCTGCTACATTTAATGGTACAACCAGTTTGATCGAAATTCCTAATGGCGATCAACTAATTAATACCCATGATTTTACATTAAGTTTCTGGGTTAAATCAGATTCTTCGAAACACGACCAGTTTGTAATGGGTCTTGCAGGCTGGTATGGTTTTCAGTTTGAAATCCAAAGTTATGGTAGCGGCTCTTGCAAACTCGCTGCCCAATATGATTTTGGTGATGGCACTTCAGGTTCGGAAGATTTATGGTTAAATGGTGATGCCACAAATTCAACCAAGGATAATGGTGGATGGCAAGGATGGACTTTTGCAAAAGATTTGACCTCGTCAGGTGGCGTAAACAATTTATTGGCTGTTAAATGGGCACAGGTTCTTTGCATTTACAATAGTACTTCGAAAGTAGGTACTTTGTATATCAATGGAGTTAAAATGAAATCACAGGATTTTAACCTTTGGCCTGCTGGTGACAAAAAGAAGGGAATTGTTGGTCTTAAGTTTGCCGGAAATGCTACAAACAACAACTTAGTTTTTGGTTTTATACAGGATAAAACATCTCCAACGATAACCGATGGCTGGGCAGACTATATGGTTACTACTAATAACCATTTTAAAGGACAATTGGACGATGTAAGAATTTTCCATAAGGTTTTAACCGAAACTGAAATTGGCTTGATGTACAATTCGGAAAAACCATAACATACCTTTTAATTAATCAAGAGGGAGGGTTCATTTATAACCTTCCCTCTTTAATAAAAATGTAATAAGTGAAAATATCCCATTGTGGCATCGGTTTTATTGTTATCCTGCTTCTGGTATTCTCGTGTAAAAAGGATCAAAATAATGGTGGAAATACCACGGAAAAGCTGCAATTAGTCAATGTAAAAGTTGGTGAATTAACACTAAATCTTCAGGAAATCAATAAAAATATCCCTGTTGACAAAAGTATCATAATTACTTTTAATACAGGTGTAGATACAAGTTCTGTAAAACAAAACATTATTTTAAAGGCCCCCGATAGTACTCTTGTAAATTCTGTAATAACTTACACCAATGATTATAGCGCAATTGTTTTTACTCCATCTCAACAATTAAATAATGCTGCAAATTTTACTCTCCAAATAAAAGCGGGGTTAAAAGGAAGCCATGGAGAAACATTTCCAACAATAACCTATACTTTCGTAACCCTGAATGGAAAATTTACAATTGAAAATATAACTCTGAATGAAAAAGAATTTCCTTCACCAAAAGTATTACAAAACATTGACTCAAAAAAAATAGCCATTGAGATCAGTTTTTCTCAGTCGTTAAATGCTTCCAATTATCAATCTTCAATTTCGCTAACCGGAAATGCAGGCTTTTTTTACACGCTCTCCGCAGACAATAAGAAGGTAACAATTTCAAATATTCAAAGTTTAGAGGGCTTCAAACATTATTATTTGACCATTTCAAATAACCTTACTGCAAAAAATGGTTTTTTATTCGATGGTTATGTCAATTCCTTTTTCACCGCAGTAGATTCAACACCTAAATTCCCACTAATCTCCGATGATGCCCTGTTAACCCTTGTGCAGAAACAAACATTTAAATATTTCTGGGATTTTGGCCATCCAGCCTGCGGACTTGCCCGAGAGCGAAACTCTTCCGGCGATGTTGTAACTATTGGTGGTTCAGGATTTGGTGTCATGGCAATGATTGTAGGAATGGAAAGGGGTTTTATTACCAGAACCGAAGGCCTTAATCGTCTTGATAAAATATTAAGTTTCCTCGAAACATGCGATCGCTACCATGGTGCATGGCCGCATTGGTTAAATGGTTCTACCGGTAAAACGGTGCCTTTCAGTCCGAAGGATGATGGGGGCGATTTGGTAGAGACATCTTTTATGATTCAGGGATTGATCGCCATGCGTCAATATCTTTCATCTGCAAATTCCAACGAAAAACTACTGATCGACAGAATAAATACACTATCCGGCGCTGTAGAATACGACTGGTTTACTCAAAATCAAAATGTTCTTTACTGGCACTGGTCGCCAAATTCCGGATGGTTAACTAATTTAAAGCTCGAGGGCTATAACGAAACTCTCATCACTTATGTTGTTGCTGCTACTTCCGTGACTCACCCAATACCCGCCGATGCATACAAAATTGGCTATACCAAAAACGGAGCTATCAAAAATGGTAATACTTACTTTGGATATAAATTACCTCTTGGAGACACATACGGAGGCCCTCTCTTCTTTACACACTATTCATTTTTAGGATTGGACCCTCGTAAACTTAAAGATGCTTTTGCTTCCTATTGGGAACAAAATGTTAACCAATCCTTGATTAATTGGTCCTACTGTGTTTCAAATCCCAAAAATTTTGTTGGTTATAGCAAAGACTCATGGGGCCTCACTGCCAGTGATAATCCCTGGGGATACAATGCTCATTCTCCGGGTAACGATTTGGGTGTTATATCACCCACTGCGGCTATATCTTCAATACCTTATACACCAGCTCAGTCAATAAACGCCATTAAAAATTATTACTATTTACTTGGTGATAAACTTTGGGGTGATTATGGATTTTACGATGCTTTCGATGTAACTGAAGGCTGGTGGGCAAATTCATACCTCGCCATCGACCAGGGTCCTATCATTTGCATGATTGAAAACTACCGCACAAGTCTACTCTGGAATTTATTTATGTCAGCTCCCGAAGTGAAATTAGGTTTGGATAAATTAGGTTTTACTTATTGAATAGTTATGATAAAAATAAACATGTTTTTCCTGATTTTCCTGAATTTTATTGCATCGTCATGCTCAGGTACATCAAACAAAGAAGGAAATCGCGATTCCTTGACCAAAATTGAAAAACTTTCGGAGGATTCCTTGTTGACGCTTGTTGAATACCGTACCTTTTTGTATTTCTGGGATGGTGCAGAACCTGTTTCGGGAATGGCACGGGAAAGGTTTCACGTTGACAATGTATATCCCGAAAATGATAAAAATATTGTAACAACTGGCGGATCAGGGTTTGGTGTTATGGCTATGTTGGTTGGTATAGAACGCGGATTTATTTCCCGCCACAAAGGTTTTACCCGGCTGCGAAAGAATGTTGATTTTTTGAAGTCGGCAGATCGTTTCCATGGTGCATGGTCTCATTGGTTATTTGGCGAAACCGGAAAGGTTAAACCATTTGGCACAAAGGATAATGGTGCCGATATCGTTGAAACAGCCTATATGATGCAGGGATTGCTTGCTGTTCGGCAGTACTTTAAGGATGGTAATGAACAGGAAAAATTATTGGCTTCTGATATTGATAAATTGTGGAGAGAGGTTGAATGGAGTTGGTTTACCAAGGGTGGCGAGAAAGTTCTTTATTGGCATTGGTCACCAACATACGGATGGGCAATGAACTTTGCCATTAGCGGTTACAACGAATGTCTAATTCTGTATGTGCTGGCAGCATCCTCTCCTACATATCCTATTTCTGCCGACGTATATCATCAAGGGTGGGCACAGAGTGGTACAATAAAGAAAACCACCGAAAAATACGGATATACACTCAATCTGAAACATAATGGCGCTGAGGAATATGGCGGACCTTTGTTTTGGGCTCATTATTCCTATCTGGGGCTTGATCCGAGAGGCCTTAGTGACAGATATGCCGATTATTGGACACATAATAAAAACCAAACCCTAATTAATCGTCAATGGTGCATTAAAAATCCCGGTCATTTTGCAGAGTACGGCGATAAATGCTGGGGACTCACTGCCAGTTATTCTATCAATGGATATAGTGCTCATGCGCCCGGTGAAAAAAACGATCTCGGGGTTATCTCACCAACAGCCGCTTTGTCGTCTTTTCCATATACACCCGAATATTCCATGGAGGCACTCAAGCATTTTTATTATGCGTTGGGAGATAGTATTTTTGGGAAATATGGATTTTATGATGCCTTCAGCGTTCAGAATAAATGGTATCCGAAGCGCTATCTGGCCATTGATCAGGGCCCTGTAGTAGTAATGATTGAAAATTATCGTTCAGGTCTATTATGGAAACTATTCATGTCGTGCCCGGAGATTGAAACAGGCCTAAAAAAACTGGATTTTACCCGGAAATAGATTGGAAAAGTAATAAACTTAATAAGTAAGGTTTTTATCATAAATCTTTTGAATACTGACGTTCAATTTAATATATGTTTAAAAATCCTCCATAAAATATTAATAAAAAGATTGCAACAAACAAATTATCAAATGAGGTAGATTTTGAAGTTCCCATCAATTTATTCGTAATAGTTTAGATTTATCCTTAATTTCCTTGAAGATGCTTGAATTATTCCTTATAGTTGTAGATGAACATTTCTCCGTTCAAAACACACTACCAATTTGAAATGACGGGGTGTTGAACGATAAATTATCTACTAGATGTATACTATACCCTAATCTTCGGACAGAGCTTTCACCAACATTTTATATAAAACTTACATACTCTTAACAAGGTCTAATTGTTATAGATTTAAGCTTTTGAATAAACAAATCAAGCGATTTCCATTTCTAAAACAGATAAGAATTTATTTAAACTCTTGTTTTGTTTTCTGGCTTGGGCAAAATTAATTTTATCTTTAAAATATTCCGCAAATCCCATTTCTGTTTTGAAACCTTTGTTTGCTTTTAGAAATAAATTTTTTAATGAGGATTTAGGATCTGTTATACTTTGAGTATCGTTTATAGGTTTATAATTTTTATCAATTTTTGAAATTTCATCAATATCTGCCAAATACCACCCTTCAATTTCTTGAATAGCAATACAATGAAATGTTTTTTTATATTTTTTAATAATTTCGTCTATTTTAGCTGAGTCAAAGCTAGAACAGTCTTGATCATGTAACAATATTGTTGCAAATATTGTTTTAGGTCGTATTTTTAAATATTTTTCAAAGTTTGACGTCACATTTCCTTTGTTTTTAAGATTCTTAACCTTTGCAGATACCCCTAATGACATTGTAAAATCTCTAAATTGGGAGCCTTCTAAAAAAGTTTGATCAGATTTACCTTCAACATAAACTTGAATTAGCTTAGCCATTGATAGTACCTCCATCTAAATCATTACTTAACCATAATTGGTCAAGGCTAAATTCATTCAGAAATTGTTTCAACTCTTTAGTTTCCTTTACTTTTTTTATCCTAGTACCATTAACAGTTTTATCAATTAAAATGAGGTCTGAAGGCTCTAGCTGTGCTACAATGTCAGTTGAATGTGTTGTAAAAAGGACTTGAAATTTATCAGTTAGTGATTTTGCAATACTAATTATTTCTTCCATCAATTGAGGATGAAGATTCTTCTCAGGCTCCTCAATCATTAAAATTCCTTTGAATCCCTTCGGAACATCCAAAAATTGCGTTGTAACCATAGCCGTTACAAGACCAACAAATAAATCAGTGCCTTCCGAAAGCTCATTTAAAGAATAATATTTGTCATCACTTTCCTTTATAACAAAAAAGTAATTTTTATTAATGTTTAAGGTACGAGTATCTACTTCCAAAAAATTAGGAATATTTCTTCTTAAAATTTCATTAATAGAGTCTATTACACCAGGTATATGTTCCTTGTAATATTGAATTACTCCGGCTAAATTATTCCCAGTTGTTTGAAGAAATTTTTGATTTCTGCTTACCGATGGCGAAATAATATGCTGCGATAGGAGATTGTATGACAAAAAATAATTCACGAAGGCTTGATTAAGCATTAATAGTAAAGGACTAAACCCTTTACCTGCTATTGGTTGATAGCGTAAATTATCTATTGAATTTTGATCAAGATTACTGTTTAACGAATTATTTAAATCAAAACCGTTTGAAAACCGAGTTTGATTCCGATCACGTTCTAATATTTTATAAGGCTGTATTTGTCCTTTTAAAAGAGCAAAATAAGTTTCTTTTACTACCCCTTCCGAGTATTTTAATTCTAAATAGTAATAGTGTTTATTAAAACATATCTTTTCCGAATTATTTCCAACGAAATTAATTGGATTTTCAATAGTAATTTCAAATATTAGACTTTCATTTTCAGGCGCATTTTTACTAAAAATTCCTTCCATGAATGAATCGAAATCGTCTAGAGAAGTAAACCCTCCTAAAATAAGATTTCTAATAGTAGTCAAAGCCTTAATGAGATTTGATTTCCCACTAGCATTTGATCCAAGAATTACATTAAATTCGTTAAATTCAATCGTAACATCCTTGTAACTTAAGAAATTAACTAAACGAAGTTTAGATATCATTTTATGTTTTTTACAAAAATATAAAGTATTTGAATGAATCCAAAAAATGGGAGGTTATTTAATAAAATAGTAAATTGTATTAATTAGCACTGTTGCCTAGGGGTTTACGAACCATAAATTGAAAGACAAAAGTTAATTCTGACTTAATTTTTTTTCAGATGACAAAAATTAAAACCAATTCCCATTGAAATTCCCAAATTATATAAATTTGTTTTAAGTTCACCATTGCTTACCGGAGTTAAATCATAGTAAAGGGTTGGCATAATTTTAAACTCAACCCGATATTATTTAATATTTAAAACCCTAAAATTTATTTTATTAACACTGTTGTCCTAAATTTGGGGGTAACTATACTTATTTTTTCTACTAAGATTATTTTACAAGAATAAGGTCTGCCCAACATAATTTATTCCGTTAACAATTATTTCCATTTGTCTTATCACCCCATGCTAATGGATATTTCTTTTCGTGGAGGTTCCGGATTAGTGTAAAACTGTTCAGTTACCAAATTTTCATTTCCATAATAACTTTCACTTATGGCCGGATCGTCAACGGAATCTCTTTGCATGATAACAAATGGTTCGCTATCTGCAACGTGGGGGTTATACCCTATCACACCTTTTATCTGCCATCCCTGATTAACCATTTGTTCCAATTGCTGTTTTAATGCCTTCGGATCGGAAGCATTTAAAATTTCTATTCTTTTATCCATGATCAGTAAATATAAAGAAGTAATAAATTTATAACTGCACAAGTTGATAAACAAACAAAACACTCAACAATACAGAAATGTTCGTTTATTTTTCTTGCGATTGATCCCTAAATTCCATCTAAATGACGGCAAATAAAAGTTAAATAATCATTAGTGTCCATAAATCGGAATAACATCCGGTTTTTTTGTGATATTTTTGTATACATTAGATTGATGCCTTAATAATAAAAGCCTTGTTTATGACTTGTAATCTAAGGAAGCGTTCACCAAGCACAATTTTATTTATTCTCTTATTTACTTCCTTACTCCGAGCTACTGATATTAACCAGCCGCACGAAATAAAAAGCTACATTCCAGGTAATATCTCCATTGACAATCAAAACTGGAACATCACCCAAAATCCTAAAAACGGACTCGTTTATTTCGCCAACTCCGATGGTTTGGTTGAATACAATGGAATAAGCAAAAAAACATACCATCTTCCATATCGAAAAGGTGTGCGCTCTGTGTTGGCAGATAAAAAGGGTGATATTTTTACAGGTTCGTTTGAAGACTTTGGTGTTTGGAATCTTACGTCCAGCGGACAATTAACCTACCGTTCGCTTACCAAAGAAATCAAAATCGGCAAAAATGATGAAATATGGAAAATATATTCTTCAGCCGGAAAGATTTATTTTCAATCGTTTACAACTATCTATGTCTATGATTATAAACGGGTGGTATCGATAAAGAGTCCTTTTACCATGCTTTTCCTTTTTCAGGTAGGCAATCACTTTATTGCACAGGTACTTGATCATGGCTTATATTGGTTCGATGGAAAAAAATTCGAATTTATCCCCGGCAGCCAATTGTATGCATTCCGAAAAGTTCATTCCATCATTGAGGGCAAAGGCAATGAAATTTACATTTGTACCTCCAACAGTGGAATATACAAATATACCAACAATCAGTTCACTTATTTTTCATCTCCCATCTCATCGTTTTTGCAGGATTACACATGTAATGCGGGTGTTAGCATTAACGATTCAATCATGGCTTTTGGCACAATACAGAATGGAGTGGTTTTTTGCAATAGACAAGGCGAAATCCTGAAACATTATAACTTTTCAAATGGGCTCAAAAACAATACAGTTCTTTCGCTTTCAAAAGACATGGACAACGGTTTATGGGTGGGTTTGGATGAAGGTGTGAATTATGTGGATGTTTTCTCACCGTACACCCATTATACTAATACAACCGGTACATTAGGCACTATTTATACCGTGTTGAAAGATAAGAACCAACTTTATCTGGGCACTAATCATGGTTTGTTTGTAGCAGATATTTTTAAGGATAATTTCAACTACAATTTTACGAATATTCGTATGATTCCCAATAGCCAGGGACAGGTATGGACACTCGAAAAATTTGACGATCAGATATTATGTGGCCATAACGAAGGTACTTTTATCGTGGAGGGTAATCAGTTTCGTCAGATTTCCAACGTTACCGGAGGATGGTCAATCAGACAATACCACGACATGCTGATAGAGGGTACCTATACAGGAATAGTTGTATTCAAAAAAAATGAAAAGGGAAAATGGGTTTTCCGAAATAAAGTGAAAGATTTTAATGAACCAGTTCGCCATCTGGAAGTTGATTACCTCGGATTTATATGGGCGCCGCACCTTCATAAAGGAATATACAAACTAGAACTCGACGAATCACTCGATTCGATAGTTAAGTCAGATTATTATAACATCGTTCTCGATAAACCTTTTCAGACTTCAGCGTTTAAAATTAATAACAACGTGGCATTTTCGACCACCGAAAATATCTATACATACGACTACGAGAAAAAAAAGGTTGTTGTCTTTAACTCATTGAATGCAAGTTTAGGCGAATTCATTCATACCCAACAAATTATTCTTCACGAAAAAGACGAATATTGGTTTGTAAACGACCGTAAAATTGGTCTTTTTCAGATATCAAAAGATTTTGTAGCCAAAAAGAAATTTGAATTTTCGCAAAAATCGATTGATCTCCCTGAACGCGAAAACCAAATCATCCAGCTTGATGATAAAACGTTGCTGATTCCTACCCGCCAGGTATTTCTAACTTATAACCTGACTTATCGTGAAAAAAATCCTGAAAAGGTAAAACTAAGGATCAATAATATGGTCTTTCAAGGCAAAGGAAAAGTAAATGAATTTTGTCTTGAACAGTCAAATACAATTCAGTCAGCTTACAGGAATAATAACCTGACCGTTTATTTTATCGATCCCGAAAAATTCAGCCAAGAAGATAAAGTATTTTTTTATAAAATAAAGGAAATCGACGAAGGCTGGCATAAAACCACCCTTGACTATTTTTCGTATCTTAACCTTAAATATGGCACCTATCACCTGCTGGTAAAATCTGACATCAATGATGAAGGAGCTGAAGTTAAATTTACTATCCTAAGACCTTGGTATCTTGACTGGTATGCTTTTTTGCTATATTCGTTGGTATTGATAGGGATTGTATTACTCGCTATTTATATATTCCGAATAGAGCTTCGCAGGCAAAAAAAATTGATTGAATTTGAGGTGGGCCGTAAAAAACTAGAAAGCGAACTCGATTACAAATCATATGAACTGATGCTTTCCATGCGGTATTTAATTCAGAAAAACGAAATTCTCAGCGAGTTACAGGAGCAAATATCATCTCTCAAAGAATCCTCGTCTAAATATCCTATCAAATCCATTCGCGATATAGAACGAATAATCAACGAGGGACTAAAAACCCAAACCGAAGAGTGGACCAGTGCGATGGACACCTTAAAATTATCACAACAGGGATTCTTTAAAATGCTGAAAGCTAAGCACCCGAAATTAACACCCCACGATTTACGGCTCTGCTCCTACCTTCGAATGAATTTCACCACCAAGGAAATTGCCAAATTGCTCAACATAAATCCCCGAGGTGTTGAAATAAGCCGATACCGACTTCGTCTGAAAATGGGTCTTAGCCACGAGGTTAACCTTACCGAATATTTGATTAGTGAGGCGTTTGAGGAGTAAATTCGTTGAGAAGATATTAAACCAAGCTCTTTTGTATAAACAAAAATTACCTATTTTAGATTTGTAAATTTGTTTTTGTCATTGCAAATGCTACTAATTTTTATACACGTCTAAAATTAACCCCTTATGAGGTCACGAATTCGAATTTTTCTTTTCATTATTGTCAATGCAATAATTACGGTTGTACAAGGGCAAGTGACGTTTATTATAGAATCTCTCCCCAATACAACCCCTGAAGAAGATACCTTATTCATTTGTGGCACTTTTAATGAATGGAATGTCCACGATATAAAGTACATGCTACGCCCTCAGCTTAATGGAACATATTCAATCTCATTACCAGCCGATACCGGAACAATTGAATACAAATTTGTAAGGGGAAGTTGGATGAAGTGGGAAACCAATGAAAAAAATGAATATTGTCCTAATAGAAAATTCACTTTTGACACCAACAGAAAAGTAAGAGTGAAAATAATAAACTGGCAGGATCTTGGAGGTGTAAAAAGCTATAACTATATGGTTTTGTTCCTGTTTGCTTCTGCGTTTTATGGTTTATCTTTGTTATTTCTGGTTTACCGCATTCAAAAAACTAATATATTAAAATATAGAACATTTTTTGCACTTAATATAATTATTATATTAACACTTTTAGGGGGAGTATTACATAATCAGACAAATTTAATATGGCAATCACATATTGCTATGCTTGGGTATCTGATATTTTTTGCCTGGAGCCCAACATTAGCCCTTTTTTTAAATTCTTTGCGTTCGCGCAAAATATATCAGCACTTACTAATTCATTATCTTCCATCCCTTTTTCTTTTGTTATTGGCACTTTTGCGATTGCTTAATTTTAAACCCATATTGTTTCTTTTGGATGAGATAAATCCGTATATGAATTTAGGAAATTCAATACTAATGCTGCTTGGGATTGGTGTAAACACTTTTTATCACTTAAAATTATTCAAAATTCTCCAATTAAGGCCTATAAATGAGGAAAGACTCCCTCGCGAGATATTACTTGTAAATAGTATTTTTTTTATAAGCAGTGGTGCACTATTGATGCTCATGATAAATTTTATATTACTTCTGGCTAAAATAACCTGGAGTGTCCTGTTAAATTTTGAAGCACCATTAATCATCATCTCGGGCATCATAATTGTTGAGTTTTATTATTTCTGGAAATTTCCTGAAATACTTCGGGATAAAGCAATTCAAAATCCAATTGGAAATTCTGAAGATTTAATAAGCAGACTTGATAAGCTAATGCAGAAGCAAAAACCATTTAAGAACCCTGAATTGAATATTGCAGAACTTTCGGATATGCTAGAGACCAAACCTCATATTTTATCGAAAGTTATAAATGAACGGTTTAATAAAAATTATAGAGATTTTATCAATGAGTATCGGGTAAATGAATTTATAAAATCATCTATATCAGATAAATATAAAAATTATACTTTTCTAGCATTAGCCCATGAGGTAGGTTTTAATTCAAAATCGACCTTTAATCTTGCTTTTAAAAAAGTAACTAAACTCTCTCCCCGCGATTATTTGAAGCATAACCATACTATTATAAAGCTTTAATTTTAAGAAATTTATACGTCCTAAATTTAAATATAGGCTTACAGTATTCAAAAAAATTAGTTCTAATTTTAAAAATCAGTCGATTATTTCGGTTCAATCAAGGAACTTTATAGTTCATATTCTTTGAAATCAAAGAATATGAACTAATCATTATTAACTAACTTAATTAATTATGAAGTCGAACAAGATTAAGGCCATACAAAGATGGTATTCGAGTGGAGCAATGTGGCTATTGTTTTCAGCTGCTTGTTTCTCACAGAATGACGTTATGATGCAGGCATTTTATTGGAATGTTCCAGCTGATGCAGTAAACAAAAACGGTACATGGTACACAAACTTAACAGGTAAAATGTCCGAATTAAAAACGGCAGGTTTTACTTCATTATGGTCACCGCCTCCGGCTAAAGGAAATTGGGGAATAGATGATGTTGGTTATGGTATTTATGACCAATACGATTTAGGGGCATATAACCAAAAGGGTTCTACCGAAACGCGTTACGGAAGTAAGGCAGAATTAACAAGTTTCCTCGGCGCTGCACATGCTTCCCCAAGAATAGATGTATTTGCAGATATTGTTTTGAACCACACGTATGGCAATTTTTCCGATGCTAATGGAATCCAGAACGAAGAGCCAAATCCTGGACTCAAAGCATATGTGAGAGCCGAAAGATTACTTCCATATCAGACCACCGATATCAAATGGGTTATACCCAATGCTGCAGCCGGCGATTATTATATTCAGATTAAAGGCTACAACCTTGACTGGGGATCGGCTATAGGCGAAAGAGGATACAATGTAAACGTTAACTGGATGGGTTCAACTGAAACCGATCCGGGTCAATGGGAAGTTGAACCAAACAATGGTGGAGGTCAGAACAACCCTCTTACCACCGGGGTTACTAAAAGAGCTCATGCAGATTATAATGGTGATATTGATGAATACAAAATTACTTTGACATCGACCAATACCATTGTAATTAAGTTGACAGCCATGAGACAGAATGGCGTAAATTGGGCATGGGCCGATCAAACAAGAGGGTACTATCCTGTTAATGTTTGGTATAATAGCTCTAATATAGCTCTTACCACATTAGAAGCGCGCACTCCTACGAAATCAACTTATCCTACCCATACTGGTATAGGCGAAGCTAATTTTCAATGGGGATGGGCCGATTATCATCCGGTTGATGCATCTGACTGGCTAGGAGGTGACGATGGTACCGACAACATTATCCCTAATCAGCGATGGTTTGGAAACGATTTCAATACATATAGCACAACAGTTCAATCCAGAATGAATGCATGGGGTGTATGGTTAACCAATACTATAGGTTTTGACGGTTACAGGTTGGATTTCGTAAGAGGATTCCAGATACCTTATGTTTCAAGTTGGATTAATAACCTGCCAAAAATAGGAGGAACCACTCAGAGATGGATTGTAGGGGAATATTGGACAGAAAACAGGGCCAGGTTAAAACAATGGATAGATGGAAATGCAGCGCTGGGATCAACTGTTAATATATTCGATTTCCCGTTGAGGGCTAAGATGAAAGATTTATGTAATGGTAACGGAGGTTCATTTAACATGTCATTGCTTAACCATTCAGGTATGGTCAGGGCAGACGATGGCAATGCCGTATCAGGTGCAAGTGTAAGTACTTTCCTTGATAACCACGACAATGCAAAGAATTCCGTCCAGTGGATTACCAAAGATTGGAATTTAGGCTATGCTTATATTTTAACCCACGAAGGACGTCCATGTGTGCTTTATAACCATTTCTATGGTGTAGCAGAGCAAGATTGGGAAAATGGTCATCCGGAAGTATCGGTAACACCTCCGGCTTCTTTAAAATCTGATATCAAACAATTGATGTTTGCTCGCAGAACATATTTAGGTGGAGGTTTGACAGTACTATCAGAAGTAGGAAACCCATATCCTGCAGGTGATGTTGCCAATGTATATGTTGCTCGCCGGGCTGGAAATGGAACCAAGAGTGGTGCTATAATCGTACTTAACAATAATGATACGCAGACTAAAGGTCTTTGGGTAAATACTTTTGCAACCGGATTTGCCACCTGGGCAGGTTTGGTATTGAAAAATGCCTTCACAGGTGTTGCTGTTACGGTACAAGCAGACGGGCGAGTATGGGTTGAAGCGCCAGCACGTGGTTATGCAGCCTATGTTTTATCGTCGGAGTATATAGTGATCCCTTCAACAGCAAAAAGTGCAAGTATTATAGACGATGTTATTGTGTCAGGGCACAAAACAACAGAAGAAATAAGTTTATCTGCTTATCCAAATCCGGCAAGTGATGTTACCTTTGTTAATATTGTTCTACCAACAGAACTCACAGTAGAAGTGAATGTTTATAACACAAACGGTCGGGTAGTTGACACCATATATAAAGGCAAATTGCCAGCAGGTGAAAAGACATTCCAATTGAATACTAGTAAACTTAAATCAGGGTTATATTTCTGCAAAGTTATTGCAAACGAAAAGGTTCAGGTAATTAAGATAATAGTTGAATAAAAGTCTATAGATTAGATACTGCGCTGCCCGGAGAATGTCTCCGATCAGCGCAGTATTAAACCTCGGTCTCTGACATCTGTAAACAATTTACGTCGGAATTGCAAGTACCCCTTGCTTAGGAATTAATGAAAATAACCTCTTCTCCTGTTCCTTAAATCCAAATCTTTCCTTATTTTTGTTTTTCATTTCAAGATAATGACGCCCAGTATAATTAAAATATCGATCATTTGTAACATTCTATCATTCCTCCTCCCGGAAGGGAGATACTAATCTATTTGGTGTATCCGTGCACCTTACTTCAAAAAAACATCAAATCAATTACAATTAAGGTTCATTACCTTAATAACTCATTTTTATAACTTTCATATAAAAAATAATCATGAATATTACCTTCGCTGACCGTATACACGGCGTGCCCCGCTCGTTTATACGTGAGATTTTAAAAGTTGCAACTGATAAAAACATTATATCCTTTGCAGGAGGGCTACCTAACCCCAATCTGTTCCCAATTAATGAATTAAACCAAGCCACCAATGAAGTATTTAAAAATGCGGGGAGTGATGCTCTTCAATATAGCAATTCTGAGGGTTACGCCGAGTTACGTAAGACCATTGCAAAACGGTATAAGGACAAAAAAGGGATCGATGTCTCTGTCAACCAAATCCTCATAACCAATGGCTCACAACAGGCATTAGATCTGTTAGGAAAAATATTTTTGAATGAAAACGATGAAATAATTATGGAAGAACCTGGATATCTGGGTGCAATTCAAGCATTTTCAGTATTCAGTCCAAAGTTTCTTTCAGTACCTGTTTATCAGGAAGGTATGGATTGTGAAGCACTTTCAAAAATCCTCACAAACCACAACCCCAAAATGATGTACATTGTTCCTAACTTCCAAAATCCTTCGGGCATATGTTATACCGCGAAAAATCGGGAAAGAGTGGCTGGTTTGATTAAAAATTCCAATATACTACTCGTCGAAGATGACCCCTATGGCGAACTTCGATTTAAAGGAGAAGCCCAACCAGCCTTTAAAAATTATCTTCCCGATCAAACCATTATGTTAGGAACATTTTCCAAAACAATAGTGCCTTCCTTCCGCATTGGATGGGTGGTTGCCCCTGCTGAAATTATGGAAAAACTTATTGTTGCTAAACAAGCCGCTGACTTACATACCAATTTTTTTTGCCAGATGATAATAAATCAGTACTTTACGATGTTCGACAACGATGCTCATATTCGTAAGGTAAGTATTGCTTATGGAAAACAACGTGACGCTATGGTTTCTGCAATCAAAAAGTATTTTCCCAGGGAAATTTTATTTACTGAACCCGATGGTGGGATGTTTTTATGGGTAACGCTGCCTGTAGGCTTCTCTTCAATGGAATTGCTTTCGCTTACTACCAAAAAAAATGTAGTTTTCGTTCCTGGAAACCAGTTTTATACTAATCGTACCGGGGATGTAAACACCCTCCGGCTCAATTATTCGTGTGCTAATGAGGAAATGATTGGCAAAGGAATGAGGTTAATGGCTGAATGCATTGATGAATTAATAAGTTGAAGAATTTAGTAAATGATAAAAGGCACAAATCACAAAAATAAATTATATTTTTCCTTGTGATTTTGTGCCTTTGCACTTTAAATTCTTAATAATATGCCTAATTTCTGTTCAAACAGTTTAAGTCCTCAAAGGCAATTTTGAGTCTTTCAACAAGCGTTTTTTCACCTTCGCGTAACCATGCACGCGGATCGTATTTCTTTTTGTTGGGTTTGTCAGATCCCTCAGGATTTCCTATTTGTTCCTGGAGATATGCCCGGTTAGTAGCTTCAAATTTACGGACGCCATCCCAAAAAGCCCATTGAGCATCAGTATCAATATTCATTTTTACAACGCCATAGTTTATAGCTTCCCTTATTTCTTCACGGGTAGAACCAGAACCTCCGTGAAATACAAAATTCACCGGTTTATCGCTTGTGTTGTGTTTGTGTTGAATATATTCCTGAGATTTATGTAGAATTTTAGGCTCCAGTTTCACATTACCAGGTTTATACACGCCATGAACATTGCCAAAGGAGGCTGCTATGGTAAAATGTTTGCTTATTTTGCCCAGTTGTTCATAAGCATAGGCGACATGTTCAGGCTGGGTGTAAAGCGAAGAGTTTTCGATACTGGAATTATCAACGCCGTCCTCTTCACCACCTGTAACTCCAAGCTCAATCTCAAGCGTCATACCTATCCTGTTCATCCGCTCAAGGTATTGGCTACTTATCTTTATATTCTCTTCCAACGATTCTTCCGAAAGATCTAGCATGTGAGAGCTAAAGAGAGGCTTGCCATATTCTTTAAAATGTTTTTCGCCATAGTCAAGAAGTCCATCGATCCAAGGAAGTAGCTTTTTTGCAGCATGATCGGTATGCAAAATTACAGCCACTCCATACACAGAGGCCAAATGATGAATGTGTTTTGCCCCGGATATGGCTCCCCAAATTTCTGCTTCGTGGTTTCCATTTGGACATCCTTTGCCTGCATAAAAAATTGAACCACCGTTTGAAAACTGAATAATTACAGGGGAGTTAACCACTTTAGCTGCTTCAAGTACCGCATTTACAGTGCTTGTACCAACTACGTTTACTGCCGGAATGGCAAAACCACTCTCTTTTGCTGCATTATATACTTTTTGAACGTCATCGCCTGAAAGAACGCCAGGCTTTACAATATCAAGAATTCTGTTTGTCATAATAGTTTGTATTTACTCGTGAAACAATTAACAGTCAGAATTGTTTTTGTTTTAAATATTTCGGGGTTTTCAATATACTATTTTGACGTGTTAAAGTGGAACTTTTAATAAAGCTCATCCATTTTGGCAGCAAGGATAAAATCATTCGCCGACAGCCCATCGATGGCATGAGTCCAAAGCTCAACAGTAATTTTAGCGAAAAACACATGAATTACCGGATGATGACCTTCGTTTTCGGCAAGATTTGCCAGTTTATTTACAAAGGTTATTGTTTGAGGGTAATTATCAAACAAATATTCTCTTGTAATTTTTTTGCTGTCAACAATACTCCAATCAGAGTCAATATCGGGTTTGTATTTTTGTATTTCAGAAATGGTAAGTGGCGTCGTTTCCTTTTTGCAAGGTTTGCATTTTAGTTTTGTGAGTTCCATAATTGTTATTTATATGCATAAACAACCAGAAGTGAAAATATGTTTTTAAATTTTATAATTGTGGCTAACATGTAATTTCTCTGGTTATCATTTGGAATGCTGCATACTTATATTCTTCCTTTAAAGCTACTTCAATAACGTCTCGAAAATCTCTACTGTGGCTCTCGATTTATTGAGAGTATAAAAATGAATACCCGGAGCCCCCATCACCAATAAATCCCGACATTGGCGAATGGCGTAATCCATTCCGATCTGATAAATTTTTGCAGGATTGTCCTTATACGGCTCCATATGGTGGATAAGCTCTTCAGGCACTTCGGCTCCGCTCATCTCTCCAAATCGTTTGATTTGCCCGAAGGAAGTAATCGGAATTATTCCTGGAATGATACGGCAGGAAATCCCCTTCGCATGGGCAGCGCTTACAAAATCGAAGTAGTGGTTATTCATAAAAAACAATTGCGTTAAAAGGAAATCAACCCCTGCATCCACTTTCTTCTTCAAATTTTCCAGATCGGCACCGAGGCTTATTGCTTCAGGATGCTTTTCGGGATAAGCAGCCCCCCCTGCACAAATTTCAAACCGTTGTTTCACAAAAGCAACCAACTCGCTGGAATAGGCAAATCCCTCGGGTGACGGAATAAATTCACCCTGTCCCTTAGGTGGATCGCCGCGCAACAGCATTAGGTTATCGATGCCCATTTTGGTAAGATATTCGAGATCGGAAGCCACCTTGTCGCGGTTCGAATTCACGCAAGTGTAATGAGCCATCGTATTTAAACCGATTTTGTTCTGGAGAAAATCGACCAGCGCAAAGGTGCGTTCCTGAGTAGATCCGCCAGCGCCATAAGTTACCGAAACAAACGAAGGTGTAAGCTTTAATAGCTGCCCGGTATTAATACCAAAATCAACAGCGGCAATTTCGTCCTTTGGCGGAAAAAACTCAAATGAATAAGTTCGTGGCTGTGTTTTGAATATATTGGTAATTTTCATAGCTAAAATATTGGGAATTCAAGAGTCTGGAACCAAGAATCAAGATTTGCTTTTATTATCTTAAAGCTCATTTCTTGGCTTATATCTTGCTTCCTGGCTCTTTTTATTTATAATTTATATTTGATGCTAACCATTTCTCTACCTGCCCGGGCGAAACATCTTTACGTTGAGCGTAGTCTTCTACCTGATCACGGGAGATTTTATCGACAAAGAAATAGCGGCTTTGAGGATGAGCAAAGATTAATCCGCTTACCGAGGCTGCTGGCATCATCGAGAAACTTTCAGTAAGTTGCACACCTGTATTAGCTTCGGCGTTTAACAAATGGAAAAGAACCGGCTTTTCGGAATGATCGGGGCAAGCAGGATAACCATGTGCAGGACGAATGCCTTTATATTTCTCAAGTAACAAATCATCGAGCGATAAATTTTCGGAAGTATTATATCCCCAAAGCTCTTTGCGCACCTTCAGGTGTATTAACTCGGTGAATGCTTCAGCTAACCGGTCGGCCAGTGCTTTTACCATAATGGAATTGTAATCATCGAGATTTTTTTCAAATTCATTTACAATTTCGCTCACACCAATTCCGGCAGTTACCGTAAAAGCTCCAAGATAATCCGCCATACCAGTTGATTTGGGTGCAATAAAATCGGAAAGGCATAGGTTAGGTAAACCATCTTCCTTGATCGTTTGGTTACGTAAATTCCTAAAAACTGTTAGCACCTTCGTGCGGGTTTCATCGGTATATACTTCAATATCATCACCAACCGAATTAGCAGGCAAAATGCTTACCACTCCATTAGCGGTAATTTTTTTCTTTGAAATAATATCATCGAGCAATTTCTCGGCATCAACCATCAGTTTCCGGGCTTCTTCACCTTGCTGCGGATCATTGAGAATGTCGGGGTATTTCCCCTTTAACTGCCAAACAATGAAAAAGAAAATCCAACTGATGTAACTGCGGATTTCGGCCACCGGATAATCTTTATATAATTTTGTGCCGATAAATTTTGGTTTTATTGGAGGATTAGCGTTCCAATCTATTTTCAACCTGTTTGCCCGGGCTTCTTCCAGTGTATGATATTTCACCTGAATTGCTTTACTAGCATAATTGTCGCGTAACTCCTTGTATTCGTTATGAATCTGAGCAGAATAGCTGTCTTTGCGTTCGTTTGAAAGCAGATTACTAATCACCTGAATACTCTTTGACGCATCTTTAACATATACAACCGGATTGCTATAGTTAGGAGATACTTTAACCGCCGTGTGAATTTTAGATGTGGTTGCTCCTCCAATTAGTAATGGTTGAGTCATTCCAGTGCGTTCCATTTCTTCGGCCACATGCACCATTTCTTCGAGCGATGGAGTGATTAATCCGCTAAGACCGATGATATCGACATTTTCATCACGAGCCACCTGGAGAATTTTTTCGCAGGGAACCATCACCCCAAGATCGATGACTTCATAATTATTGCATCCCAAAACAACATTTACAATGTTTTTTCCGATGTCGTGAACGTCACCTTTAACGGTAGCCATCAGAATTTTTCCTGCAGAAGACCGGCGACCACTCAATTCTTTTTCGGCTTCAATATATGGAAGAAGATAAGCAACCGCTTTTTTCATCACCCGGGCGCTTTTCACCACCTGGGGAAGAAACATTTTTCCTGCTCCGAACAAGTCTCCAACCACATTCAATCCAACCATCAGAGGACCTTCAATGATGTCGAGTGAGAACTTATAATTCTGGCGGGCTTCTTCCATATCTACATCAATAAAGCTATCGATACCTCTTACAAGTGAATGCGATATACGATCCTGAAGTAATCCTTTGCGCCATTCTTCTTCAGTAACAACTACCGTTTTATCACCCAGAGCCTTGATTTTTTCGGCAAATTCAATTAACCGCTCGGTAGCATCGGCGCGTTTGTTAAGTACCACATCTTCTACAAGTTCGAGTAAGTCTTTAGGAATTTCGTCGTACACCTGCAACATACTAGGGTTCACAATCCCCATATCGAGGCCTGCCTGAATGGCATGGTAGAGAAAAACTGAATGTATGGCTTCGCGAACCGTATCATTTCCGCGAAAAGAGAACGATAGATTGCTTATTCCACCGCTTAACTTGGCATAAGGGAGATTTGCCTTGATCCACCGGGCAGTGCGAATGAAATCTACAGCATAATTGTTGTGTTCCTCAATACCTGTGGCGATAGCTAAAACGTTGGTATCAAAAATAATATCCTGTGGAGGGAAATGAATTTCTTCAGTTAGTATTTTATAAGCACGTGCACAAATGGCAATGCGGCGTTCAAACGAATCAGCCTGACCTTTCTCATCAAAAGCCATCACCACTGCTGCAGCGCCATATTCCCTAAGCTTATGGGCATAAGTTTTAAATATATCCTCACCTTCTTTCAGACTGATAGAATTTACAATGGCTTTGCCTTGAACGCATTTCAGTCCGGCTTCGATAACTGACCATTTGGATGAGTCAATCATGATAGGCAACCTTGATATCTCAGGCTCAGAAGCAACGAGGTTCAGAAACTTAACCATGCATTTTTCAGCATCGAGCATGGCATCGTCCATATTAACATCAATGATCTGGGCGCCGCCTTCCACCTGATCCCTGGCAATGGCAAGAGCTTCGTCGTATTTTTCATCGCGTATAAGCCGTGCAAACTTCTTTGAACCTGCTACATTGGTACGCTCACCAATATTTACAAAATTTACACCTTTTGATATCGTGAGGGACTCCAATCCTGCCAAATGGGTATCGAGCGACTTCGCGGCCCTTTTCCTTACAGGCATGGAAGCTGCAATTTGTGCAAACTCCCTTATATGATCGGGAGTAGTGCCGCAGCATCCACCAATAATATTTAAAAATTGATGATCGAGAAAATCGTGTACATGATGGCCCATTTGGTCCGGCGTTTCATCGTATTCGCCAAATTGATTGGGAAGCCCTGCATTGGGATAGGCGCTGACATAAAAAGGTGATTTCTTCGAGAGTTCTTCAATGTAAGGCCTCATCTCTTTTGCCCCAAGTGCGCAGTTGATGCCGATACTAAGTAATTCGATGTGAGATACGGAATGGAGAAACGCTTCGATGGTTTGACCGGAAAGTATCCGTCCACTGGCATCGGTGATGGTTGCTGATACCGAAACTGGAATGCGTTCTCCACGACTTTCCATCAATTTATTGATCGCTAATAGAGCGGCCTTCACATTTAATGTGTCAATAATGGTTTCGAGTAAAAGAAAATCAACACCTCCATCGATAAGTCCTTTTGCCTGCTCTGCAAAAACTTCAGCCATCTGATCGAATGTTACAGCGCGATACCCCGGGTCGTTCACATCGGGCGACATGGATGCGGTTTTATTGGTAGGGCCGAATGAACCGGCAACAAACCTTGGTTTTGCAGGATTCAATTCGTTGAATTTATCTGCTGCCCTTCGAGCAATCTTAGCGCTTTCGTAATTTATCTCGTAAACCAAATCCTCCAGATGGTAGTCAGCTTGCGAAATACGGTTAGCGCTAAATGTATTGGTTTCGATAATGTCGGCGCCAGCTTCAAGGTATTCTTCGTGAATGTTTTGAATGATATCAGGTCGCGTAATGGACAATATATCATTATTACCCCGCAAATCGCTAGGATGATTAACAAAACGACTGCCACGAAAATCGGCTTCGCTTAATTTATAGCGCTGAATCATAGTGCCCATAGCCCCATCGAGCACCAGAACACGTTTCTCAAGTTCTTCCTGAATTTTATATTTTCTGTTTATCATTATTCAATATTCAAATACTTCAAAATTGCAAAGATAATAAAATGATTTTTGTTTACGGTTTTATGAAAAGTATCGTATTAATTCCTTCCTTACAGATATAAATATAACCTTTGTATTCCTTTCATTAAAATTATTTGACATACTTTGCTTTTAATTCTACCTTGACAGTTTAGAAGAAATAAGATGTAATTTATTTGTTTATAGGCTCTTGAAAATTAATATGGCAGATTATTAAATTCATCGTATATTATTTAATGTCGTTTACTAAAGGTTTTGACCTCCCAACCATCCTTAACTTGAGCATTGCCAGTTACAAGTTATTGCCCCTTTTTAAGGGGTTGGGGTTAATTTAGATTAAGTCAACGACATCGTATATTATTAACGAACTGAAGTTTCGGAGAAGATTTCTCCCTATGTATCAGGGGTAATTCATGTGCTAAACTGAGGTATCGACGGCTCGCTTATGACTTTAAATATCAATTAAACAAACACTTACGGCGATGATTCTTTTTTTCGAGGATTACG